>UQCR01000116.1 GCA_900539655.1 uncultured Robinsoniella sp. | reverse complement strand
TCTATTTGAGCCTATTTTTTATGACTCAGTTTTTCATACATCATTTGACACTATCCATAGAATAGCATTGGTTTCGAAAAATAGCAAATACATATTATTGACATAATTTTACAAAATGTTTAACATATTGGTGAATAATTATAAGAAAAAGGAGAGAGTTTATGAAAGAAAATGATTGCATTTTTTGTAAAATAGCGAATGGCCAGATTCCTTCAGCCGCAGTATATGAAGATGAAGATTTTAAGGTAATACTTGATTTAGGACCGGCATCCAAAGGGCATGCTCTGATTATTCCAAAGGAACATTATGCGAATATTTTCGACATGCCGGATCTATTACTGCAAAAAGCTTATACCTTGGCGAAGAAAATGGCAGCTCAGTTAAAAGACACACTGGAGTGCGACGGGATCAACATTCTGCAAAATAATGGGGAGGCAGCAGGTCAGACCGTATTTCATTTCCACATACACCTCATACCGCGCAGGACAAAAGACCGTGTTGGCATAACCTGGAAACCCGGAACCTTGACGGAGCAAGATAAAGAGGAGATACTTTCCAAATTTAAAGCATGAGCTGAGAAGAGGACACTACAAAAGATGAAGAATAAATTGTTTACAGATGTATATAACAGGTATCATCGTCTGGTCATAAAGGCAGCTTTGGATCAGACTGGTGATTTTGAGTTGGCACAGGAAGTCTGCCAACATGTATTTTGGAAATATTACGACAATATGGATACAGTAGCGCCGGACTTTATCAAGGCGTGGCTTTTGATAACTGCGAAAAGGGCGATTATAGATAATTCCAGAAAAGCAAGTGTCAGAAGAGAAGTTATTATGCCGACTATGAGTATTAATACCGCAGTGGAATACTCCATTGATGAGTTGGTAAACAGAACGGCAAATTCACAATTGCTGTTTACAATTTTTGACGATTTAAAACAGATGAATGAAAGATGGTACGAAGTGATTTATCAAAGCTATGTGAATGGTTTGACTCAGGAAGAGGCTGCGGCAAAACTTGGAATCGCAGTTACCGTATTTCGAGCAAGATTATGCAGGGCAAAGAAATACATAAGGCAGAAATATTTGAAAGAATATAAAGAAAAGTAGAGGCGTGTGCCTCTACTTTCCTTGTGTTACCTGGTCGATCAATGATACAATTTTTCCAATGGCATCATTTTGCTGGCTTTTCTCCATAGCTGCAATGTAGGTGCGTCTGGATTCGTAGAGTGTTTGGATTGTTTGAAGCAGTGCTTCTGACGACAGTGTTTCTTCTTCCAGCACTTCGCTGAATCCCTGGCGTTTGAAAGAAGCAGCATTTAAAATCTGATCTCCACGGCTGGCCGCTGCGGAGAGTGGGATTAAAAGATTGGGCTTACGCAGTGCAAGTAATTCACAGATAGCATTTGCACCTGCTCTGGAAACAACTACATCCGCCAGGGCAAACAGGTCCGCCAATTCTTGTTTTATATATTCGTATTGTACATAGCCTTCCGTATTAACGAGAGATTCATCAATTTTATCTTTTCCACATAAGTGAATTACCTGGAAAGTTTTCAAGAGTTGTGGTAATATATTCCTTATAGCGGTGTTAACTGCTGCGGAACCAAGACTGCCGCCAATAATGAGCAGGACAGGTTTATTTGCGGTAAATCCACAGAACTTCAGCGCCGCCAGTTTGTTACCGGATAAAAGCTCTTGACGTATGGGAGATCCGGTTAAAAAGGCTCTCCCTTCTGGGAGGTGGGACAGAGTTTCCGGAAAATTACAGCATATTTTATTAGCTGAGGGGATCGAGAGTTTATTAGCCAGACCGGGTGTCATATCTGACTCATGTATAATAACTGGAATATGACGGTGCTTAGCGGCAAGAACCACCGGTACAGCTACAAATCCACCTTTGGAAAAAACAACATCGGGTTTCAGACGTTTTAACAATTTCCGAGCCTGGAAGTAGCCCTTAATTACTTTAAAAGGATCTGAAAAGTTTTTTGGGTCAAAATAGCGTCTCAATTTACCGGAAGCGATTCCATAGTAGGGAATCGAAAGTTCTTCTATTAATTTTTTTTCAATTCCATCAAAGGAACCAATGTATTGAACATCGTAGTCAAGTTCCTTTAGGCGAGGGAGTAGTGCAATATTAGGTGTAACATGGCCGGCAGTGCCGCCACCTGTAAGAATAATTCGTTTCATATTCATCCTCCAAAAAGTTCATCATAGATACATATTATACTGTTATGAAAAAAAGTCAAGACAGGACTGGGCAGGATGGGATATAATTATATAAAAAAGCTATCGGATATAAACGCAACGTTGCTCGTGCAGAGGGGAGTAAATAGTGGAAGGAAAACTAAGAAAAAACAGTGATAAAATTGAGCCTTTTCCTAAATTCTCGGAAAATACAGAATCCGTAGATGATATGGATGAGGCTCTCCGACAGCAATTGATTAAAGCGGCAGATGAATACGAAAAAATATTAAATTCGGATTCGAGTTTGGATTACATAGATGAAATGGAGGAATCACCAGAACTTTTTGAAGCAGTTATTCAGAAACTGAAGGACGAGAAGAAGTGGGTTGATGAGGAAGAAACGAACTCCGTCAGAAAAGAGGATGTTACGGAGAACACTATGGGAGATGAAAAGAAGGAAAATATCAAAAGCGATGAGAATCGTGAGAAAGTTTATGAGATGCTTTCTGATGAGGATCGGAAAGCGCTTGCGATTGGAAGACGAAAGTTAAAACAGCACAAAAGGACTAAGGTTTTAAAAGCATCGGGAATTGCGGCTATGGTTTGCTTGTGTTTGTTTGGGGTTAGTATGACAAGTTCGGCTAGTAGGGACTACATTTTTTCGTTGTTGAATTCGCTAAGTGGCAATGGATTGCATGTCCAGGTAGAAAATGTCGGAAATGATCATATTGATTCTAAAATATCTGAAGATGAAGCAATTAAAAATATAGAAAAGCAGTTAGAAATTAAAATGGCAAAGTTTTCATATAAACCAGAAGGGATGGAGTTTTTGTCTGTCAGTTTTGATGAGACAACACAAGATGTTATATTACAGTATACGTATAATGATACCATAGTTAATGTATATATGTATAAGATGTTGGAAGAATCTTCAAGAGGACAGGTATTTGATGGGCAAATACGAGACGATTTTATTGTGGAGTTCGATAAAGATGATGTTATGGTAGTAACAGAACTTGAGAATCCAAATAATGAGATATCTTATGCTGCACAATTTAGTAGGGACAAGTGTTATTATTCAATTACAGCTATTATGCCCAAAGAAGAGGTAGTAAAAATGCTAAAAAATATTTATTTTTAAAAATAGCGTTATATTTTTGTTTTTAATTCGTTTATATATATGTAATGTAAAAATTAATACATATTAAGGAGGACAAAATGAATAAAGTAAAAAAAGTAATTTCTACTGTATTATGTTTAGTGCTATGTCTAAGCTTTATGACTATTAATGTATCAGCGTCTGATTATAAACCAGGTGATATAGTTGATGGTACATTGCTTACAGATGAATCAGAATCTACTGGATATTCACAAGCTATCACGCGAGGTACATATTTAGCAACAGGTACATGTACTATAGCTAAAGGAGGTTTAGGAATAGCTACTATATCTGGACAAACAGTATGTAACCGTGTTTGCGATTCAGTAGAGGTATTTATATATTTGGACCGCTTGGTAAATGGAAGTTGGGTGAATATAGATTCAAGAAGTAAAGCGGTGTCAAATGGATCGATTGCTTCTTACAGTACTTCTTTGGCAGTAACCCCAGGTTATTACTACAGAGTAAGAGCAACACATATTGCAAGAGTAGCAGGTGGTAAAGAGATAACTAGCAGTAATAGTAATGGTATTTTAATCAATTAAAAGTATAACGAAAAGTCAATATATAATATTCAATGAATGTCACTTTACATTACCTTTTTTTGAATGTTAAATATTATAGCTATAACATACATAAAAACAACGAATTAGACAAAGGGGAGTAAAAAAATCATGAATGCAAAGTACTATCGCTTTTTATTTCAAAACATTGAGTGTGGAATATGCCATACAGGAAGTATCGTGGACAACTATATAGATGAGAAATGCCAGTTTATTTACATTAGTGGAGTGTTGAATACGGCATGCAAGAAGACGGAACCAGACAGAAGATTTCATAAAGTGCCTGAGTATCACTTTATGATTTTGTCAGATTTATGCTCATTTTCAATACATAAAGCTGTGGAAGTTCTGACGACATCAAAAGTCGGTAAGGTCATTATACCTGATTTTACTTTAGAGGAATTGAAAGGGCTTACAAATCAAGCTGAGGCAGATAAGGTCTTTGACGAAAATGAACTTAGCTTTATCAGAAATCCATATGATTTTATGAAACACATTGGTGTGGAAGAAATTTGTAAAGTTGAAAAAGACTTGTCCTTTATCTGTAATGGATGGCGTTTTGAATTTGCTGTCTATGGTGAAGGGGTTGGAAAAGGATTGGTTGTGTACCATGGTTCAGATAAAATGGACAAGAAGATGGAAGATACAGTCATGGCGGTTAAGTTTATTTCCGATAATGAGCCTTGCAGTGTATGTATAAATCTTGGTGTGCCAAGCTGCGGTATGAGGTGTGGTTTATATAATGATTTTGATTTATGTAAAAAGCACAATGGAGCCGGAGAGCAGGAATACGTTGACGGAAGCTTGCTTTTGGGAACTGTAAATCTCCAGTCGAATCTGGAAGCGGTCAAAGAGCGTTTTGCAGATGTTTGGAGTAAGATCAGAATTGTCGCAATTCCAAACGGAGGAAATGCGGCTGAGTGGAATCAGGGAATACTGGATATTGGAACAAAGGGATATAAACAGTATTTTGTAGGTCCAACATCCAGTGTCAGTAACTCAGAAGCATTAAGAGACATTGGGTTGAGCAGCCCATATCAGCATTTTACAGTAACCTCTAAAGAATTCGGCTTATGCTGTTCTGGATATTACAAGCATCGTGAGTACAATTAAATATTAATTAGAAAATGCCTATCTTAATAGCATCAAACAGAGTATAATATTCTTATACAACTATGTTTGGGCGAAAGGAGAGGCATTTTTTATGAGACTGACTTTTTTAGGGGCAACACATGAAGTAACAGGGAGCTGCTATTATCTGGAGGCATGCGGAAAAAAGGTTTTAATTGACTGTGGCATGGAATCCAGAACAGACTGTTTCGAAAATCAGGAAATCCCCGTTCCAGCCAGTGATATTGATATGCTGCTGTTAACACATGCCCACATTGATCATTCCGGGAAGATTCCCCTTTTATACCAGAGAGGATTCCGGGGGCAGGTGTTTTCTACCAGGGCTACCCAGGATTTATGCGAGATTATGCTGCGGGACAGTGCGCACATTCAGATGTTTGAGGCTGAATGGAAGAACAGAAAAGGAAAAAGGGCAGGGAAGGCAGAAGTAGCACCCTTATATGATATGGAAGATGCAAATGGAGCTATAAGCTGCTTTATCGGAAACGAATATAATAAAATAATACCGATTGCAGATGGTATAAAAATACGTTTTATTGATGCGGGGCATTTGCTGGGTTCGTCGTCGATTGAAGTATGGATTAATGAAAAGGGCTGTGAAAAAAAGATCGTATTTTCCGGTGATATTGGAAATATAAATCAGCCGTTAATCCGGGATCCTCAATATATTCAGGACGCAGATTATGTTGTTATGGAGTCTACCTATGGTGACAGAAGCCATGGAGGCAGACTGGATTATGTAGGAGAGTTTGCTGAAATAATCCAGAGGACGTTTGACAGGGGCGGTAATGTGGTAGTACCCTCTTTTGCCGTAGGCAGAACTCAGGAACTCCTTTATTTTATCCGTAAAATCAAGGAAGAGCGGATGGTTAAAAACCACGAAGGATTTGAAGTATATGTAGACAGTCCGCTGGCAGTGGAAGCCACCAGCATTTTCCGTGAACGGATGAGGGAGGACTTTGATGAGGAAGCAATTGCCCTTTTGGATCAGGGAATTAATCCGATAGGATTTCACGGGTTAAAGACAGCGATTACCAGTGATGAATCAAAAGATATTAACTTTAATAACAGCCCCAAGGTTATTCTGTCTGCAAGCGGGATGTGTGATGCGGGAAGGATTAAGCATCATTTGAAGCATAATCTGTGGCGTAAGGACAGTACCATTGTATTTGCAGGGTATCAGGCGGTTGGCACTTTAGGCAGGGCTATCCTGGAAGGTGCAAAGACTGTGCGTTTATTCGGTGAAGAAATAGAAGTGCATGCAGAGATTTGCAGGCTTCAGGGGATTAGCGGACACGCGGATAATGAAGGCTTGATCAAATGGGTATCGGCAATAGAAAATAAGCCATCCAGAGTATTTGTGACACATGGAGAAGACAGTGTCTGTGATATATTTAAAAATCGTTTGATTGACGAGCTTCATTTAAAAGCATCAGCACCGTATAGCGGTACAATTTTTGACTTGGAAAGAAATGTGTTTGTTAAAGAGGCACATCCGGTTCCGATCGTAAAAGATACAGAGAGTACGACGGTAGTGGGAGCCAGAGTCAATACGGTATTTGCCAGATTACTCAGTGCCGGTCAGCGGTTGATGACAGTTATCCGGCATAATGAAGGTGGAGCTAATAAGGATTTGGCTAAGTTTGCAGATCAGATCAACGCAATGTGTGATAAATGGGATCGATAGAAATGTAGTATTATAAGAGATGCCAGGCAGGCTGCCGGTTATCAATATAAATGAGACTGTTGCCGGGGTCTTACCAAAAGTGATTCATGCTGATGAACAGCATACTTTGGTGGGAACTCAGGTAACAGCCTCATATTTTATTTCCCGGTTGCTTCCTTTAAAGCTTTTGCAAGCTGATCGGGACATGATGTAGGTCTTGGACCGCATTTAATGCCCTCCAGTTTTTTTATGGCTTCATCTACATTCATTCCTTCCACCAGACGAGCAACGCCTTGCGTATTACCGGAGCAGCCGCCAATAAAAGATACTTTTTTTATAGTATCTCCATCCAACTCGAAATCAATTGCCTGGGAACAGACCCCTTTTGTCTTATAAATCATTGTATTACACCTCCTTTTATACAGGTCAGTATAGCATAAACTGCTGAAAATGAAAACCGGTTTGCTGTATCAGAGTATGTTTTCTCGTTCATTTTATCAATCTGCGGACATGTCCGTTGGGGAAAAAACGCAAAATTTAGCCTATAGAGTTGAGTATTTGCTCCCTAAAACAAAATGATTGCATCTCTGAAACTTTGGTAGTAGAATAGGTTCATACATTAGAGGGGTATTGAGGTGTTATGTTATGAAAAAGAAAATGCTATTTATAATCAATCCCAAATCAGGCAAAGGTCTTATTAAAAATAAACTTTTGGAGATAATTGATATCTTTGTCAAGGGTGGATATGATGTACATTCCTACACAACACAGAGCTTCCTGGATGCCTGCAAAATGACTAAGGAACGTGCAGCGGAATATGACATGGTAGTCTGCAGCGGAGGAGACGGAACGCTGGACGAGATTATAACGGGAATGATGGAAAGCGGAGCAAATTGCCCGGTAGGGTATATTCCGGCAGGAAGCACCAATGATTTTGCCAATAGTCTGAAGCTCTCAAAGAATATGGTTAAGGCAGCCCAGGATATTATGGATGGCGTGCCTTATTTGTGCGATGTGGGTTCATTTAATGATGATTATTTTGTATACATTGCAGCATTTGGTATTTTTACAGATGTATCTTATCAGACAAGACAGGAATTAAAGAATATTTTGGGACATCTGGCTTATGTGCTGGAAGGTGTAAAACGCCTTTATGGAATCAAATCGTATAAAATGAAAATTGAAGCGAATGATGAGACCATTGAAGGAGATTTTATTTATGGAATGATTACCAACTCTGATTCAGTTGGCGGCTTCCGGAACATGACGGGAAAACATGTTAAGTTAAATGATGGAGTCTATGAGGTGACGTTAATCCGCACCCCCCAAAATCCGTTGGAGCTGCAGGAAATTATTGGAGCCCTGCTGATGAAGGAAGTTAACTCCAAATATATACATTCTTTTAAAACAGATCATATTGTTTTAGAAGCAGAGGAAGAGATTCCCTGGACTCTGGATGGTGAATTTGGCGGCGATCACAAGCATGTTGAGATCATCAACCACAAGCAGTCAATTCCCATTATTGTAAAATAATAGTTTATTTTTATTCTAAGATAGGTTATAATGGTCGCATAGACAATTTTTTAATAAGGCTTTAAATATATCATATGGAGGTAATAGAGATGTTAGTATCAGCAAAAGAAATGTTAGACAAAGCAAAAGCAGGCCACTACGCAGTAGGACAGTTTAATATCAATAACCTGGAGTGGACAAAGGCAGTTCTCGTTACAGCGCAGGAGTGTAATTCACCAGTTATTTTAGGTGTGTCAGAAGGCGCTGGTAAATATATGACAGGTTACAAGACTGTAGTAGGAATGGTAAACGGCATGATGGAAGAATTAAACATCACTGTACCGGTTGCTCTTCATTTAGACCACGGCAGCTTCGAAGGTTGTATGAAATGTATCGAAGCTGGTTTCTCATCTATTATGTATGATGGTTCTCACAGCCCTATCGAAGAAAATGTTGCAAATACGAAGAAATTAGTTGAGATCTGTAGAGAAAAAGGAATGTCTCTGGAAGCAGAAGTCGGCTCAATCGGCGGTGAAGAAGACGGCGTTGTTGGAGCAGGAGAATGTGCGGATCCGGAAGAATGCAAGAGAATTGCAGATCTTGGTGTAGATATGTTAGCAGCTGGTATTGGAAATATCCATGGAAAATACCCTGCAAACTGGAAAGGCTTAAGCTTTGAAACATTAGATGCTGTTCAGAAATTAACAGGTGTTATGCCATTAGTTCTTCATGGTGGTACAGGCATTCCCGAAGATATGATCAAAAAAGCAATTGATTTAGGTGTTGCAAAGATCAATGTAAATACAGAATGCCAGCTTTCTTTTGCAGAAGCTACACGTAAATACATTGAAGAAGGTAAGGATTTACAGGGAAAAGGATTTGACCCACGTAAATTATTAGCTCCTGGAACAGAAGCAATTAAAGCAACTGTGAAAGAAAAAATGGAATTATTCGGATCTGTAAACCAGGCGTAATCTCAATTACAAACGATCCGTCTTTGTGAAATTTTTTTAAATTATAAAATTTTCCTTGCATTTTTTCTAAAAGTAGGGTATTTTATATTCAGATTAAAAATTGATAGCGATTAAAGAGTGAACAAGGGTGTTCCACCATAGGTGGAGTGCCCTTTTTTGTGCTTTTTATGACCGGCTGGAAAGTGGAGGATCAAATATGAGTAAACAAATAAACGTAACAGAGATATTTGGGGAAAATGTCTTTAGTGATAAGGTAATGCAGGAACGCCTGCCTAAGAAGATCTATAAAGAACTAAGAAAGACTATAGATGAGGGGAAGGAGTTAGACCCTGCAGTAGCAGACGTGGTTGCGGAAGCTATGAAGAACTGGGCGGTGGATAAAGGAGCAACGCATTATACGCATATTTTCCATCCGCTGACAGGAGTTACGGCTGAGAAGCATGATTCTTTTATAACAGCGCCCCGTGGTGACGGATCAGTACTGATGGAGTTTTCAGGAAAAGAACTGATTAAAGGAGAACCGGATGCATCCTCCTTCCCGTCAGGGGGATTGCGTGCTACCTTTGAGGCCAGGGGATATACGGCATGGGATTGTACTTCTCCGGCATATGTCCGGGAAGATGCCGCCGGAGCAATACTATGTATTCCCACTGCATTTTGTTCCTACACAGGTGAAGCTCTGGATAAAAAAACACCGCTGTTAAGGTCGATGCAGGCGATCAACGACCAGGCCATTCGGCTGCTCAAACTTTTTGGAAATACTACTTCTAAGAAAGTAACAGCCTGTGTTGGACCGGAACAGGAATATTTTCTGGTAGATAAACAAAAATATTTACAGAGAAAAGACCTAATTTTTACAGGACGTACCTTATTTGGAGCAATGCCTCCAAAGGGCCAGGAACTGGATGACCACTATTTTGGAACAATTCGTCAAAGAGTGGCCTCTTATATGAAAGATGTTAATGAGGAGTTGTGGAAACTAGGGGTATCATCAAAGACGCAGCATAATGAAGTAGCTCCGGCACAGCATGAATTAGCGCCAATTTATGCTGAGGCAAATGTAGCTGTAGACCACAACCAAATAGTTATGAAGGTTTTAAAAAAGGTTGCCTGCCAGCATGGGTTGCAGTGTCTCCTTCACGAGAAGCCTTTTGCAGGCGTAAATGGATCTGGAAAACACAATAACTGGTCAATTACTACGGATGACGGTATTAACCTGCTGGATCCTGGGAAAACACCTCATGAGAACATACAGTTCTTACTGGTACTTACCTGCATTCTAAAAGCGGTAGACAAACATGCGGACCTGCTTAGAGAATCTGCTGCTGATGTGGGAAATGACCACAGACTGGGTGCAAATGAGGCACCTCCTGCTATTATTTCCGTTTTTCTGGGCGAGCAGCTGGAGGATGTGTTAGAGCAGTTAATCAGCACTGGGATGGCTACAAAGAGTATTAAAGGAGAGGTTCTGCACACCGGAGTCAAGACACTCCCTGATTTTACAAAAGATGCTACAGACCGAAACAGAACCTCACCCTTTGCGTTCACCGGTAATAAATTTGAGTTTCGAATGGTGGGCTCCAGGGATTCCATTGCTTCACCGAATATTGTATTAAATACTATAGTAGCGGAAGCTTTTGCAGAAGCATGTGATATTTTGGAAAAAGCTAATGATTTTGATATCGCAGTGCATGATCTTATAAAAGAATATGCCACAGAACATCAGAGAATCGTCTTTAATGGAAACGGTTATTCGGAGGAATGGGTAACGGAAGCCAAACGCAGGGGGCTGCCCAATATCAAATCTATGGTTGATGCAATCCCTGCCCTTGTCTCAGATAAGGCAGTAGAGTTATTTTCAAAATTCGGAGTATTTACCAGGACAGAGCTGGAATCCCGTGTAGAGATCCAATATGAGGCTTATGCAAAAGCTATTAATATAGAAGCCAGGACGATGATTGACATTGCCGGAAAGCAGATCTTGCCTGCAGTCATTCATTATACAAAAGAACTTGCGGATACAATTATTTCCGTAAAAGAAGCAGGTTCTAAAGTGAAGGTACAATCCAGGTTATTAGATAAGACCAGTGACCTTCTCGAAGCGGCAGAGATTGCGTTGGATAAATTATCAGCGGCAACCTTAATCGCCGGACAAAAATCAGAAGGTGAAGAGCAGGCAAGGTATTTCCATGATGTAGTAATGCCTGCTATGGATGCACTGCGTGCTCCTGTTGATCAGCTTGAAATGATTGTAAATAAAGAGCTATGGCCGATGCCATCCTACGGAGACTTAATCTTCGAGGTATAAAAAAGCTTCATAATGCTCCGCCTTTAAAGCGCCAATGGGGCGGAGCGTTGACTTAGAAATGAATTCCCGATTCATTTCGCTATAGATATTCATACAAAGCCGGCAGACAATCAAGGTTATGAAAGTTAGCTGATTTCTCCAGAGGGTATTTAATAATTGATAATTGTTTACTGTAATAATGAGGAGTACAGTTGGCAGGAATGAATTTTTAAATATACTTTAAAGTCTGTATGTGCATAAGTACGTAGTAAAACTGCCGGTTTTGGAGAATAAATCAAATTTTAATGACTAATACAATAAGTTGCAATAAAAATTATTTAAAAAAATCTTGAAATAAATAGATATTTATGATATGCTAATTACAAATTAAATCTTATTTCACGGCTTTTCTGCCAAAATTTTCATATACAAGTTAAAAGAAGAATTTGCGTAAATAAAAATTAAAAGATAAATAGTCAAGAAAAATGTTAATAGATATAGGAGCTAAAAATATATAGTACATAATTATATTAAGCATAGATTAAATAAATAAGTACAGATCTTGGTTTATGAGAACTTCAAATTAAGTACATTTACTGAGTTGTTTTGAAAACTGTATACCTATTCATGTGCAAGAAGAATTGTAATAGGTATAGGTGATTTAATTATTATATGTTTTATAAATTCAACTACAAATAATACTTTATGGATAAAAAAATTTTGAGCTTGTTTGGGGATTTTAAAGAAAAACGATGGAGAAAAAATGAAGTGTATTTGTATAGAAAAGGATTTGATTGTTGAAAACTTGGTGTGAGAACAAGTATCAGGTTTGATAAAATCTGTATCTGGTGAAATTTTATAGGGAGGAAAAGAAGTATATTGAAAAATGATGTAATCATTAATAAATATTTGTCAGATAATGAACGGTTTGCGGACCTGTATAACCATCAGATATTTCAAGGAAAAAAGGAAATGAAGATCACCCCTGAAGGACTGTCGGATATCAATCCTCTTTCCGGGATGGCGGTGCAAGGAGGTGAAGGAGATATACAGGTATTAAAGCGTAACCGGGATATTGTAAAAAAAGTTTCCAGAAAAACAGGTATTCGGTTTATGGTCTTAGGGATTGAAAATCAGATGAGCATTCATTATGCAATGCCATTAAGATGCATGTTGTATGACGCATTGACGTATAATGATCAGGTTAATGCGTTGAGGAAACTGCATAAGAAGCAAAAGGATAAAATGGATGGAGCAGAGTATCTCTCCGGGATGATGAAAACAGATACAGTTTCTCCGGTCATAACACAAGTTATCTATTATGGAGAAAAAGAATGGGATGGACCAATGTCTTTGTTTGATATGTTTGGAGACGAAGTGGATAAAGAGTTCTTAAAGCAGTATATACCGGATTATCCAATCAGAGTGCTAAATATAAGCAAGATCAGGGATTACGAGAAGTTTGAAACCGATTTAAAGGCAGTCATAGGATTGATTCAAAATAAGGATTCAAAGCAGGGATTCAAGAAGTACATAGAAGAGAATAAAGAGATGTATGGAAATTTGGCATTGGATGCGTATGAGGCAGCGGCAGTATTCATCCATAAAAAACAACTATTGGATTTTGAAAAGATAGCAAGAACAAAAGAAGGGAGAATGGATATGTGTAAGGCAATTGATGAAATGATAATAGAAGGGGAGCAACGGGGGGAACTTAGAGGTGAGCTTAGAGGTGAGCTTAAAGGAGAACAAATTGGAGAGGCCAGAGGTTTAGAACTAATGGGACGACTTGCTAAAAAGATGTGGGACGAGGGAAAGGTAAAGGAATTTATAGAGTTTGCATGTGAGCAGGATAAAAGAGCAGATTTACTTGAGAAGTATCAGATTATCTAATTAATGCTTATAAAGTAATGAATTGCAGAACTTTAAGGGGAAGGATTGATTTGATACTACATTTTGCAATGCCCTGTACTAAAGCAAAATTCATGCGATTTACTTGCAATTTTTTTAAAAGTACGGTATTATGCGTATAGCAAATAATAAATTGATGCCATATTCCTGTGGCGAAGATAGAAAAGTGGAGGAACACGATGAGCGATAATATAAATGTAGCTGAATTGTTTGGCCAGAATGTATTTAATGATAAGGTAATGCAGGAGCGTCTCCCCAAAAAGGTCTATAAAGAGTTACATAAGACTATTGATGAAGGAAAAGAGCTGGATCCTATGATAGCAGAAGTGGTTGCGGCAGCCATGAAGGAGTGGGCTGTAGAAAAAGGTGCAACTCATTATACTCACTGGTTTCAGCCATTGACAGGATTTACTGCAGAAAAACACGATTCATTTATTACTGCTCCAAACCAAGACGGTTCCATTTTGATGGAGTTTTCCGGAAAAGAGCTGATTAAAGGAGAGCCGGATGCATCTTCTTTCCCTTCAGGCGGTCTTCGCGCGACTTTTGAAGCCAGAGGTTATACGGCCTGGGATTGTACGTCTCCGGCTTTTGTTAGAGAAGATGAAGGTGGTGCAATTCTATGTATTCCAACTGCCTTTTGCTCCTATACTGGGGAAGCACTTGACCAAAAGACACCTCTTTTGCGCTCGATGCAGGCGGTACAGACACAGGCACTTCGTCTGATCCGGCTTTTTGGAAATACCACATCTAAGAGAGTTACTCCGTCTGTAGGTGTTGAACAGGAATATTTTATCGTTGATAGAAAAAATTATCTAAAAAGAAAAGATTTGATTTTTACAGGAAGAACCTTATTTGGTGCAATGCCTCCAAAAGGTCAGGAATTGGATGATCACTATTTTGGGGTTATCAGACCGAGAATTGCCAAGTTTATGAAAGAGGTTAACATAGAACTGTGGAAACTTGGGGTTTCTTCTAAGACTCAACATAATGAAGTTGCTCCGGCACAGCATGAGCTTGCGCCTATTTATGCGCAGTGCAATGTGGCGGCAGATCACAATCAGATTATTATGGAGACTTTGAAGCATGTGGCTGAAAAACAGGGCCTGCAGTGTCTTCTTCATGAAAAACCTTTTGCGGGCGTGAATGGTTCAGGTAAGCATAACAATTGGTCACTTACAACGGATGATGGAATCAACCTTTTAGAACCAGGGAAGACACCTCACGAAAATATACAGTTTTTATTGATTTTAACTTGTATTTTGAAAGCTGTGGATATTCATGCGGATTTATTACGCGAGTCTGCAGCAGATGTTGGAAATGATCATCGTTTAGGAGCAAATGAAGCACCGCCTGCAATTATTTCTGTATTTTTAGGAGAGCAGCTAGAGGATGTATTAACACAGTTGATCAGTACTGGTACTGCAACGCATAGTTTGAAGGGCGGAAGACTTCATACAGGTGTTAAGACATTACCCGACTTTAACAAGGATGCAACAGATAGAAACAGAACATCACCATTTGCCTTTACCGGTAATAAATTTGAATTTCGTATGGTAGGATCAAGAGATTCTGTAGCTGAATGTAATGTAGTAATTAATACTATTGTAGCAGAAGCTTTTGCAGAGGCTTGCGAAGTATTAGAAAAAGCCGAAGACTTTGATCTGGCTGTACATGATCTGATAAAAGAATATGCCAGTGAACATGAAAAAATTGTATTTAATGGTAACGGTTATTCCGAAGAATGGGTAAAAGAAGCTGAGAGAAGAGGACTGCCTAATATTAAATCAATGGTAGAAGCAATTCCTGCTCTCATAACCGACAAAGCAATAGAACTCTTCAGTAAGTTTAATGTGTTTACAAAGCCGGAACTGGAATCAAGAGTTGAGATTCAATATGAGGGGTACTCTAAGGCGATCAATATTGAAGCAAGAGCCATGATTGATATAGCCAGCAAACATATTATTCCAGCAGTGCTGCGTTATATTAGAAACTTAGCGGATACGGTTAATGCAGTAGTTCAGGCTGGTTTAGAGGCTCAGGTATCCATTGTCCTTTTAAAGGAGGCTACCGAATTACTTGCGGTTACGAAGAAGGAGCTTACCCATTTGGAAGAGGTGACAGAAATAGCAGCAAGTAAACCGGCTGGGCAGGAACAGGCTATGTATTATTATGAAGAAGTAGATAAAGCAATGGCAAGACTTCGTATTCCAGTCGATCAGTTAGAGATGATCGTGGATAAAGGAGAGTGGCCGATGCCATCCTATGGTGATTTGTTATTTGAGGTTTAATTGAGGTTTATTGGTTTCTGTAACGCATTTCCAACAGAATCCATTCTCGCTTTATGGGAATTTGCATCCGAAAAAAAGGCAGAGTATTCGATGAGCCGCGTATTTACTTTACGGAAAATATTTCCCGAAAATGGAATTACAGTTGTCAGAATGCGGTTTAGAAATACTTCTTAAAAAATAGCCGATAGCAGGATAATCCCGGAGAATATAGTTCTCCATAGGATTTTCTGTTATCGGCATTTTGGGGTAAACATAAAAAAGTCCCTGAAAAGGGAGGATGCCAGGTAGCTGTCCTACCTGGCATTATTATGAAAAAGTTTATTCAAAATAGTAACTTAATACTTAAGAAGTTGTCTTTTGTTTCTGTTGATAATAATATTATATGTAATAGAAATGAAGAAAGAATGTTAGTTAAGTAAAGGTTTTTTGAATGATAAGTGAATAAATTATGAACACCAATTCGTGTACATCTGACAAAAACAGCATAGTGTAAGTTTGGTGAAAACGGATTTATGGTTTACTGCAGGGGACAAATATGAGCGGTTTGTCTCTTCCTTACGATGAAAGTGGGGAATCTTTTAGGAAATATAGTAGAAATTTGCAATTTATCATCAATATTCCTCCTTGCATATTAAAAAGAAAAGTATTATAATAAGGGACATCTGAAATGACGAAGGAGGTAATAGACATGGCAAAAGTAACAAAGGACATGCTGATTGGCGAAATCATTGGATTAGATCCCCAAATGCCTGTTGTGCTGATGGAAGGTGGAATGCATTGTGTTGGATGCCCGTCTTCACAGGCTGAATCTTTAGAAGAAGCAGCTATGGTTCATGGAATTGAACCAGATGTATTAGTAGCTAGACTGAATGCATATCTGGACAGCGTAAGTAAATAGATTTAATCATAAGAAAGCCGCATCGGATGATGCGGCTTTTGATTACTAAACTATAATTTCATACCAGTGTAAACATTCTTTGTACCTGTAGCGTTCATCCTATAGTAATGCCAGTTTTTGCAAAGCATCTTCTGCAATCAGCTGCTCCATGTGTTCGGTGTAAAAAGCTTCGGTTGCCGCTGAGTATTTACTGCTCATACCATATTCAGAAAGTATATTACAGATTTTATTGAATTCTTCCGGGGTATGATCGGATTTGCTGATGATCAGATGATAAGTTTTGGAATGATCATCTTTGTACAGTGAGTTGTAACCATCATAGCTGCCATTTAAAACTCCGGCAACCCGAATCACAGAATCAAGTTGGGGGAATTTGTATAATTTTGTCAGGTTATACGGTACTTCTACTACCGGTTCCTGCTTCTTGGATTTTTTCTTGGTTCCAGTAGCAGGTGCTTTTTCATTCAGGGATTTTTTTGCTTCCTGAATTTTCTTAAATAAGCTTAAAATATCATCGGCACCTTCCAATTTTGATGGAGAAGCAGGTGATGCTGCATCTGCTGTTTCGCTGCCGTCTGTGGGTGCAAATTTTGCAAACCTTGTATCCAGTTCTTCCGGATCTTCTACTTTGGTAATTATGAGAATAATGGAATCCTGGGAAACCGGAATTGCCTCTATCATAAGAGGAATGTCATTTGCCTCAAATCCAAATTCATAGGCAGCCTGCTGCATCATATCACGAAACAGAGATTTTGCTTTATCTGTACCATAGGCAAGTTCGCTTAATTTTAATTCGCGATCAATAAGATCTTCTTTTGTCAGCGTACAGCGTATCTGATTGTCGTTGATTTTTTCTATCTTCATATAATCACATCCTATCCAAATATGATACGAACACATCGGGTTATTCTTACAGGCCGGTTAAACAGCCGCAAGGTCGAAGCGCTTGTAAAACTTAATGTCTTCTTATATTTATATTATATACTGTTACATACAAATATGTAAAGTAAATCACTGGTTTATTTATTCTTTTTTGTACAATATCAATCATGCCCGTTGGACATACAATACCAGAAAATCAGGGTAAATCGTATCTTTACTGAGTAACCCATAGTATAAACAATCTTTGTATAGAAGTCAATACACTAGATTTTATATTTTTTAAAAAAATTACTTGATTTTTAATAACTTATTATATATAATAAACGTTAAGAGAAGATATAGGACATAAAAAGAGATAAAAGGAGGGGAGGAGCCCGGAAATATTTATATTCTTTTAGATTCTATATTTCGATATATCTAATCAGCGATATTCTTCGCAGATTTCGAGCAATTAATTCATTGCATTTTTCCAATTAAGTTAAATTGAATTCACCTGTTAAGATGATTTTATAAACTCTGGATTTATGTCCCTGTTTTCTCTTAGATGTTACAGATTATTATAAAGACGAAAGCTGTAAAAAGCCTGCGCATTTGAAAATAATATATCACATGCACCTAAGGAAATTTCAGATGTGTACAGATGTCTAGGAAGTGAGTGATGAGGATGAAACCAGAAAAAAATAAAAAGCGTAAAAAGAATGTTCCGCTTAATGCTCTGCTGTATCAGGAATTAGAGAGGTACGATGAAGCAGGGGTTTCTCTGTGGCTGGACGGAAAGCCCAGTGATCCCGAAAGCATCGCTAGAGCATGCACAGCGAGAGAAGAAAATAATTATATGAGAGATTATTACAGTAATGACCGTAATGAAATTTATGGTATTGGGTTCGATAAAATATAACGCTGTTGAAGACAAGGCCCCCTTTGCAATCAAATGGCAGTAATTGTATAAAAAATGTCGAATTATGTAATGACGAATCGTAAAAATGTGTTATACTAGACAGGTGGAGAGATAAATATAATAGGAGGTGCAATGAATGAAGAAAAAAATTGTACCGGTTATAGCCGCAGTTGTGATGATTGCGATCGTTGCTTTAATTGGTATAGCTACAAAAGTTGTAGAAAAGTACACGCCTACAAACGAAAAGATGAGCGTGGAAGAGTATTATGGAATTACAAATGAGAATGAAATGGCGCTGATCCTTCAGGATCAGGTGGTTGAATATAAGGGATTTTTATCTGGTGATATTGCATATATCGATTATGAAGCGGTAAAAAATTATCTAAACAGCCGTTTCTACTGGGATGCAAGTGCCAATATCTGTATCTATACTACGCCTACGGATATTATAACGATACCGGCAGGTAAAAAGGAGTATACGGTGTCTGCAAATAAGCAGAGCGAAAACTATGAAATAGTAAAGGTAGATGGGGATAAGGTATACCTGGCAGCAGATTTTGTGCAGAAGTACACGAATATGGATTATAAGCTTGAAAAAGAACCAAACCGCATGATTATTACATATAAATGGGGTAAAGTTACTTATGCAGATCTGAAAAAGTCAGAAAGTGTCCGGTATCAGGGAGGAATAAAAAGTCCGATCCTGACAGAAGTAAAGAAAAGTGATCAGGTAACGGTCCTGGAAGTAATGGATGACTGGACAAAGGTGATGACAAAAGACGGATATATAGGGTATGTACAAAATAAGCGTCTGACAAATTCACGAGAAGAAGAGACAAGCAGAGATTTTGAAGAACCGGTATATACGAACATTGTCAGAGACCATAAGATTAATCTGGTCTGGCATCAGGTGACTAATGAAGACTCGAATGCAGCACTTGCCACGGATATTGGGGGGCTGAAAGGAGTAAATGTTATTTCACCGACCTGGTTTTCTATTGCTGATAATGATGGCAATATCACCAGTCTGGCTGATGCGGATTATGTTAAGACCGCACAGGCAAATGATCTGGAGGTATGGGCATTGATCGACAATTTTAATGAGCAGGTAGATACTACTAAGGTTTTAAGTTCTACTGCATCCAGAGAAAAGATTACAAATCAGTTGATTGCATCTGCTATTCAAAATGGTTTTGAAGGAATTAATGTGGATTTTGAGTCAATTCCGGAGGATGCTGCAGACGGATATATTCAGTTCATTCGTGAATTATCGGTAAAATGCCGTAAGAATGGAATTGTACTATCCATAGATGACCCTGTTCCGAAGCCATTTACTGCTCACTATAATCGAAAAGAGCAGGGAATTGTGGCTGACTATGTGATCATCATGGGTTACGACGAGCATTACGTTGGCTCTGAAGAGGCCGGATCTGTGGCATCCATGCCGTTTGTAAAGGCTGGAATTACAGATACGATTGCAGAAGTACCTGCTGAGAAGGTAATAAATGGAGTGCCTTTCTATACCAGATTGTGGAAAACCACAACAAATAAGAATGGCTCGACAGAGTTGACCAGCGAAGCGATAGGTATGGATCAGGCAGACGAGACACTTGCAAATAATGGGGTGGAGGCAGCCTGGGATGAAGGTACTATGCAGGACTATGCAGAATTTACCGGTGGTGACGGCAACAACTATAAGATCTGGCTGGAAAACGAAAAGTCCATTGAGGAAAAAGCCAAACTGGTAAAGGAATACAATCTGGGTGGAATCGCCGCCTGGAAGCTTGGTTTTGAAAGAGACAGCATCTGGGACGTCATTTTGAAATACGTAAGTTAAAACAGTGATTTAAATTATTAAAAATAGAACTGTGCTTCAGCCATGGGACAGTTTTATAAACAAATAGAGAAGTCATAGAATGTAGCATATCCCTGCCGCATATACTGGTTATAAGTGTATGAGACAGGGATATTTTTATGAAAAAAAATATGATAGAACTGGGAATGGGAATAATGGTGCTGGTAGGTGCGTATTTCCTGGGAAGTATGGGCGGAAGCCTGGTGGCTGACAGCAGGCTGGCAAAAAGTGTGGCAGTCACTGCAGAATCGGGGACTGGAAAAACTGAGGGAAGCCAGACGAAGACAGATAAAGTAATCGTTCTGGATCCTGGACACGGCGGTGATGATCCGGGTAAGGTTGGGATTAATAAAGCCCTTGAGAAGGATCTGAATCTGGCTATTGCCAAGAAACTTCAGAAGATACTAACTGATAAAGGGGTAACAGTAGTAATGACCAGAGAAACACAGGATGGATTATATGATGCAGGTGCATCCAATAAAAAGCAACAGGA
>UQCR01000115.1 GCA_900539655.1 uncultured Robinsoniella sp. | reverse complement strand
ACAAAGCGTCCTTCCTCAGCTAAACCCAAATATAAGTCATTTAATAGAACCCTATAAAACGTTCGCTGTAGTATTAGGAACAATTCATATAAAAACAGATTCGCCTATGGAGGCTGACTCTGTTTTTTGACATATGTCACAACCGTCACTTTTGCCTGCCATTAAGTGTTACATGCTTTATGTTTATAGGCTGCCTAAAAGTTTACAACTTGGTAACATCCTCATGATATAGTTCTATTCTGCAAAGCATCCATAATCAACAAAACCCAAATACAATGCGAATTGTCAGATACTTATCAAATTTAAATAAGAAAGGGAAATGCGTATTGCAGGCACTCTGTGTTACGCAATGGGTATAAATATGGCGGCAATACTGATTGTAGAAGATGAGTTGGCTATCAATGAATTAGTCAGGAGGAATCTGCAGCTTGTGGGGCATACATGTGTGTCTGCATTTGACGGTGAGGAGGCAGTCCGGGCACTTGAACAGAACCGTTTTGATCTGTTAATCCTGGATATTATGCTGCCCGGATCTGACGGATATGAGGTGTACGGTGTATCAAGGGGAACGCCTACTATTTTTCTCACTGCCAGGACCGGTTTATCGGACCGGGTCAAAGGATTAAAAATGGGAGCGGATGACTATATTACGAAACCGTTTCAGATGCTGGAGCTGCTGGCACGTGTGGAGGCGGTTCTGCGCAGGACATTAAAGCAGAATGCCGTCTTTCACGTGGGAAAGGTGAGAATAGATTTTGACAGCCATCAGGTATTTTTAAATGGCCTGCTTACGGAGTGTACACCAAAGGAGTATGATCTGCTGGAAACGTTAATTACGAACAGAAACATTGCACTCTCAAGGGAAAAACTTCTGGAGCTGGTCTGGGGGTATGATTTTGAAGGGGATACCAGGACGGTGGATGTACATATACAGAGGCTGCGGAAGAAGCTGGAGTTGGAAAATTATATAAAGACCGTATATAAGATGGGATATCGCCTGGAGGTTGCCAGATGAAAAAACAGGCTTTTTTTACAACGCTTATTTTGTTTTTACTTTTTTTATATGCCGGGATAACCGTAATGTCAGCTATTATTTTTAAAGATAAGGTGGGGGTAATAAAAGAACGCTGCCTGGCTGAACATTATGTGATTGCTTCATCTGTCATAAAAGATTTTCAGGCGCTGGACAGCCGGGGGGTAGAAATTGGCACGTCCATGGAGAGCTTGATGCATCCGTATTCTTACCTTGTAAAAGGCAACGGCATGGGACTGGCGGTTTACGAAAAAGAAAAGCTGGTTTATACCAATATGGCACAGGAAGCTTTGGAGTGGGTCAATATGGATACCCTGAAGGCCGGACAGCGTTATGTATCCATAAAAGACAGCAGTGGGCCGTCTGTATATGTAACCGGTCTGCTTCCTGCTCCTTATGATGGGTATGCCCTGGTTTACCGCTATAATATAGTAGAGACTATCACTTCCTGGAAGCAGTTAAAGAATACGCTTTATCTGTCGGGAACGGTTTTATCCATATGTCTGGCATTCTGCCTGCTGGTTTTGCTGAACCGGATTTTTCGTCCGCTGAAACAGATTTCAGATGCGTCAATGGGGATTGCGGCAGGAGAATATGAAAAAAGGCTTCCTGTTTCCGGCAATGACGAATTAGCATTTATGGCACAGAGCTTTAATCACATGGCTATGGAAATCCAAAAACAAATATCGGATCTGAATGAGGCCGCAAGGCAGAAACAACAATTTGTCGATAACTTTGCTCATGAATTGCGCACTCCCTTAACTGCAATCTACGGATATGCAGAGTACATACAAAAAGCGGTCATCACGGAAGAAGACAGGATTATGTCCTGCGGATACATTATGAGCGAGTGCAAAAGAATGGAAAATATGGCGTACCAGTTGCTGGATCTGGCGATGATGCGCAATAATGATATCAAAAAAGAAAAGATAGAAATAAAAGTATTACTGGAAGCCGTTAAGAATACCATTCAGCGAAAAGCTTCTGAAAAAGAAATTACAGTCTCCATCTGCCATGAAACGGATTGTATTACCGGAAATGCAGAACTGCTGGAAAGCCTGCTGGTTAACCTGATTGACAATGCTATCAAAGCCAGTAAACCAAAGGATTCTATTGAAGTGACGGCTTATCAGGAAGACAATTATAAAATCCTGTCCGTAAAGGACTGGGGGAAAGGAATGACAGAGAGACAGCTGCGTCATGTAAAGGAAGCATTTTATCGGGCAGATAAATCCAGAAGCCGCAAGGAAGGCGGAGCCGGATTAGGCTTATCCATCTGTGAGCAGATTGCAGAACTTCATAACGCGTATCTTGAGTTAAGATCCGATCCCATGGAAGGAACGGAAGTAAAAGTGATTTTTACAACTTCGTAATAAGTTAATTACAACTCTATAATTTTAGCGGACTAAGATAGGTTATGTGATCACAGAACAGAGACTATAAATAAGGCAGGTTAATACTCCATTCACCGCCTGGCAGGCTGACATAATATTCAGCACTGTCACTAGATTGGCGGGATGGAGCACTAGCCGGAAACGACGGGAGTAAATATGGATAATAGAAGAGATAAAAAAAATGAATTTCCTAAAATTATAGCCGGAGCGTTTGCAGCAATCGGCGTATGCGCGTTTTTATTTGGAGGAGTGAGTGATGCAGTCATGGCTGCAGAGCTTGGGAAAACGGCAGCAGTTCCCACCCGCTATCTTTTAAAAGAAGAAATATCGGAAACAAAACAAGCATTCAGTGAAGAAGCACCTGAAGGAAAGGAGACGCAGGAAGAAAAGACAATCATGGCTGAAAAGCCAGAGACGGCAGATGACTATGTGAAAGGTATTTACAAAGTAGTCTCCGATCCGCTGACCAAAGACAGTATACCGACGGATAAGGATCTGAAGCAGGATGCGGCAGCTGAAATAGGTGCCAGGATGTTATGGGAGCTTTTTGGACTAAAGATGAGCGGTGCAACGATCTATATGTCATATAATGCAGGTACAGAGAACTTTCCCAGGGCTTTCTGGAGCGGTGACGTCCGGCTTGGAGAAACCAGATTGCCGGAAGATACCTGCTATACATTTATGATCGATGCGGTGACGGGGGAACGTTTTAATGCCGGCTATTCACGGACACTGGATAAGAAAGTTTCTCTGGATTTTGACCAGAAACTGATGGAGAATCCAGGCGAGTATACGGAGCTGGCAAAGAAAGTGGCAGAAAAGCTGAATAT
The DNA here is from genome assembly GCA_900539655.1 of uncultured Robinsoniella sp. Classification (GTDB taxonomy): domain Bacteria; phylum Bacillota; class Clostridia; order Lachnospirales; family Lachnospiraceae; genus Robinsoniella. The sequence goes on along the minus strand of UQCR01000115.1, from coordinate 17,753 downwards.
TGTAAACGGAAAAGCTGTGTCTTCGGAATATGGCTGCCAGGGATATTCCAATAATGATCCCGAGATCACTATTGAGGTAACCGGGACAAATGGAGAACGGGCATTGTTGTCTTTTTCCAGATATGACAAGAAGTTTAAAGGTGTCATCTATGATGCCAGCCTCTTGCTTTCTGAGACGGCTGAAAAAGCATCCGGGATAAAGGAATCGGAAATGATGCAGGAAACATTAGAATCAATACCCGAAGCAGAGTTAGCAGAGTCAGAAAATACCAGTCTGATACAATCGTTTGAAGCGGAGTAGATCTATAAAAATGCAGAGTTAGCAGAGTCAGAAAATACCAGTCTCATACAATCAGTTGAAGCGGAGTAGATCTATAAAAATGCAGAGTTTGCAGAGTCAGAAAATGCCAGTCTGATACAATCGTTTGAAGCGGAGTAGATCTATAAATATACGGAATATAGAGAAACAATATACGAAGCAGAGCGCAAATTATTTGCACTCTGCTTCTGTTTAAAATTAGATTAACCAAATACATTTACGTCTGCCATTTAAACTTTTTTTGGACTAATGAGGTTTATGACTTCTTCCGTATGTGTATACAAAAATACAATTCCTATGATTACAAATAAAACAACAATACCACTGACCAGATTTATTTTCTTCATACGTATTTACCTCTTTCTTCTTGATTCTATTAGTATAATACGTATTTGTGAATGAAAGAATGAGTTTTCCTTGCATTTTTCTTACAATTTTTTAAGGAATGTTGATTATAAATGAATGATATCTCAATTGGATGATTCTTCCTTTATCAGTGGAATAACAATTGATACCTGAAATTCTTTGTTTTTCGTCTGTATGGAACATATTCCGTTATAATTTTTAATTATTTTATTGACGGATGAGATTCCGATACCATACTCGTTTCGTTTTGAAGAAAGAAAGCGGCCATGATTTATATATGGTTTACCGGTGTAAGAGTTATTAACAATCATATAAAATTGATCATTTGTATATTTTCCCTGGAGACAAATTGAGCGTATTTCGTGTTCTTGCTGGCGGCTGCAGGCTTCAACAGCATTTTCTAAGAGGTTTGACAGAATGATACAAAGTTCAAAATCCGGCAAGGGAAAATCTTGTGGGAGGGAAAGGGAAACATTAAAAGTTATCCGTGCCCCCCTGGCTATTTGTGTATAATACCGGATAACGGCATCTGCTGTTAAATTATTACAATATGTGAAAGGAGCAATTTGTAAAGCTGGCTGTTTTTCATATTGGTTTAGATAATCCATAATACCCTGTATATTACCCGTGTCTAGCAGTGTACGGAAGGTTCGCAGATTATGGCGCAAATCATGTTTTGCAGCCCGAACTTCTTCAATTTTTTCCTGCAGTTGAATGAAATGTTCCTGCTGCATAGAAAGTTGCTGTTCCATATGGTACTGTTTTTCTTCAAGAATTATACGATACTTGTAAGAGTCGAGTATTTCAAACCATAACAGAAATCCCAGGCTCAAAATCAAAATGGCTCCTCCCCATTCAGAAAAATATCCTCCATATATAGGCTCATATGCGGGCAAGATACGGTCTGCCAGGATAGAAACGGCATAGAACAAGGTGCCGGATAAGATAAACCAATTTTGTAAAACATTTCGATATATTGCGGATATTACAATTATAACCAGGTAACATGCTGTAAACCATTTTGTGGTAGCAAACAGATAAGACCATGCTTTTAATACAGTTAGATTCCAATAAGGCATGAAGATGCCACAAACCAGAGAAAGAACACAAAGGATGATACTGGCGGACACGGACATTCTCATCGCTAGTCTGTTTATTTTACAAAGTTTATTCTGCAGGATTACAACTAATAAAAGCATTAAAAAATAGCTTAAACGCTCTATGGTATACCATGGCTGGATAGATGTAAGAAAAAAGGTGTGGATAAGGGGGTAAATGGTATATCCGCTTAATGCCAGGCAAAGTGCGGAAAATATCAGGGAATGTCTGTGATGAACCCGAATACCTAAAAAAAATGACAGGAACAGACAACCAACCGATATGAGGAATACAGCAATGCAAATACAGAGCTCTATCTGCTTCCTTAAATTGACGGAAAAAGGATCACCAAATGCAGGAGGATAGACCAGTCCGCTATAATAATAGGAATAATCGGTAACAGCCAGGATAATTTGTACGCTTCCTTTACCACTAAAATAATAAATTCTATTTTGAACACCCGGTTCATATTGATCAGTATCCGGATTGCCCATCTGTGCTATCAGGGCATTGTCAATGTATAAGCGATATGCAGAATAAACTTCCGGAATTTCCAGGGCATAATCGTGTTGGGGTGATGGCAGATTAATCGTTAAGCGATATGTGGCACTGCCATGGGGAGAACGAATTGGATTGCCCGTTTCAAACCCCCCATATTGCCCGATAGATATGTATTGGCGGTAACGGTCAGGAGGACCGGCTTTAAAATCAGACGGTGATAATAAAACTCCCGGATAAAACTCCCACTCATGAGTAAGAAAGCGAAGCCCTTTCTCAGGAGAAAAGCCATTAGTAAGGTCTAAGATACCATTAACAGGTTGTTTTTCAGTATCCGTATATTTATTATCCTTATAATATAAGACATAAAAAAGTAACACAGCTGATGATACAGTAACCAGTATTACAACAATTAATTTTAGTTGTTTCCCGTATGGTTTTTTTAAGAAAGTTGTAATTAGCTTAGTATGCATCTTTTTTCCTCCGAATATGTTCCTATAAGCGAATGCTGATCAATCATAGTGTTCTAATAACGCTTTTTCATTTTTGTTACATAAGATAATAAAAAGAAAATAATAAATAAAAACGAAATCATACCGGGTTTAGTCATACAGGATTGCAGCCTGGGCTTACCAGAAGCATTCCGAATCGATGTGGTGTCAGGAGATTCCTGAATGTAAAAGGTTCCGGTATCTGTAATTGTAAAGCTAACGATACCCAGATCGGAATCGGACATTGCCTCAGATACGAGAGAGCCGTTCTGATCATAGCAGTAAAGTTCCTTTTTCAATATAGAAAGGCCTGTGGGTAACTGTACTGAAATTTTGGTTAGTTTATTCAGTTTTTTACCATTTACGGTAACTCCAAAATAAAATGAATTTTCGCTTATAGATTTTATGGTAACAGCCAGTATATCATTCTCAGATAGTTTAAGATTTTCCAGAAAATCTTTGGGTAGATATATGGAAATACCTTTTTTCTCAAATAAAATCGTATCATGATTCAATTTTATAAGCTGGTTCAGCATCGTACCTGGAATAATGGTCTGTGTATTTGTTACTGACGGTATCGGTTTTGTATTTACAGTAATATCCGGTTTTCTCTTGTTTTCCGTTTCAATAACGACAGGAGGTAATTCCTGATCGGTTCGATCGCCATCCCCACGGCTTCCGAACCAATTATAAACGGTAATATTATTATCTTTTTCTATAAAAAGCTTCTGAATGATAGAGTATCCATTAGGGGTTTGTTCCTCTGATATGTTATTGGAGGTATTGTCTGCCTCCAGCTGCAGCAGGTAATTGACTTCTGATGTCAGGCCGCCGATATAAATACTGGAATTATTATATAATACGGAAAAATCTTCGGCAGCATTCTTCCAGGTTAACCCATAATCAGTGGAATACCAGATCTTGCTGTTTTTTGATGAGTAGTGGTGAAGAGTGTCAATGCGAATGTTATGTTTAGCCAGTGATTCATCATCAAATGGTGACCATATGGGAGAAAATACTTTTATTAAACTGATATCAGGAATAGATCGGTCCTGTACGCCCACAGTCAGGATCTTATTTTTAGGAAGATTATGTATCGGCAGATTGGCTATGGTTTCCAGAAGTACAGGCAGGGGATATTTTCCTGTACGCTCAGTATCAATCTGGGTAAAATCATATTTACACATTATGGGGATAGATTTTAGGTTCTTTCTGTCTCCTGCTTTAGCAACCGTAATGTAAATATAGTCAGGCGCGGTAATCCATGCATCGATTCTATTAGTGTCTAGGGGCAAGACATTGAGCTGATCAATATCTATATTAAAATCAACAAATTTACTGTATGTTGTTATAAAATCAGATTCCAGTGGATCCAGATAAGAGGAATCAGCATTTACCTGTAATGCTTCAACGGATCTGGCATTCTGACCTCGCGCAGTAATAGTACTGTAAAAAATATCAGCAGTTCCAACACAGGAAAGTGCAGTACTGTCTGTACCGGATACAGACAGATACATAGTGGCAGGCAGAGAAAAGCCATTTGGGTCAAGGCTTTCAATCGCCTTTGCATGATTACCTTCTGCTATTATTTCCACATATTCTGCGGAAAAAGTGCTGCCGGGATCCAAAGAAATGGTAGTCCCACCGATCATTCCGTCACCTTCTGACCGTATGGTGTAAGGTTCACGTAGAAATGGTGCCTGCCCGCTGAAAGACTGCATGAGAATCAGCCTGCCTTTATTCTTTACTTTTATCAGCGGTTGTCTGGCACCTTCGCCATATAATTCATTTACGTTCAAAAACAATGTTCCCCCTTCTTTAATGACAATGGAATGAGGGCCCATATCTATTGAAGTAGTACCTATTTCAAAAAAACGGGGATTTGAATCAAGGTATTGGATGTCGGAAATTATCAGATCGTTTTGCACATGTACCGTTGTATTTTTTTCGTTGTGGAAATTAATCCATTCAGTCAGTTCTTTTATAGTAGAAACTTTATAATCCGGATCATCCAGATTATTTATGACAGAAGCATTTTCTCCGGTGTTCCAGATATAGTTTCCATTGTCATGAATCGTGAAATAGAATAGATCCGAGCGTAGACCGGGAGAACTGCTGTCTGGGTTGTTTTCCAGAAAAAAAATATATTCATTTCCGAACTGAATATTTGTTTTTTTATCAGTATTGCCAATCTGTATATATTCAGATAAATTATTTACTGGTTCAAATGAGTACTTTTTCCAGGAAAGCCCCTGGTTATCAGAACCCCATAAATCATATGTGTGAGAATAACCGGAACACCGTAACATAACACTGGCACCGTCATCATTTACACTGGGGATAGCAGCGCTTAGTTCAGGCTGATTATCTGAGCGGACGGTAAGATAAACTATTTCATCTGCTACGGACACCGTTCCAGGGTAATTTCCAAGATGGCCAGTAATGGTATAATTTCCATTGGCATCGGTGGGAGAGGGGGCATCCCATTCAACAGGAACTGAAAAATATACCAGTTTGGTAGGAATTGCGGGGTTGCTGGATACATACCAAACATTATAGAGACCTGTATTCAGATACTGACTGGAAGCCGATTGAAAAATGGATTTTCTGTTCCACTCATCGGCCTTTATCATAGTAAGATTACTTTTCTGATGAATGAATTCGGGAAAAATATCATTCTCTGTTAATCCCCAGGATAAAGAAATGGGACAATCAATGGATAATGCACCGTTTCCAGATGAATGAATACGGCTGAATTCCAACCGGTTTTGTAAGGTCATCAGCATGCTATCATTACTATTCATTATATTTTCCCAGAATATTGCCCTGGAGTTTTCACCTTCTGCAATAATGCTGCCTGCCTTGCAATTCAATTGTCCATTTTGGATATGAACAGCAATCGAACCAGGTCCGTTAGCTGTTATGAGGGCGGAATCCAGTGATACGGAACTGTCGGAATAGATGGCAGTTCCTCCTTTTTCTAAAGTTCCCCGTGCGATTACAGTACATCCACCGTTGTTTTGTGTAAGCGATAGTCCAAAGTCCCGGTTGGCAGATTTCAAAACGGGTTGATCTGTACCGGTACCGCAAAAAGTAAAAGGGCCATTAAATGATATTCCTGCCAGGCTATAAGATCCTGTCTCAATGGTAATTGGCCGAAGGGTATAGTAGGTGTCCGTAGAAAGCAGGGATATATTGGCAGCCAGAATTACGGATCCGCCGGTTTCCTGATGAGATCGAAGCCAGGTATCCAGTTCTTCAGCGGTAGACACGATGTCCTGATTATCCGGCTGCTCAGATTCATGTGCCGGATCCTGTGAATCGGTTTGCTCAGAAGGATCAATGAAAGCCATGTTTTCGGTCTGTTCAGAAGAAGTCATGGTAACCATGTTATCAGTCTGCTCAGAAGGATTCATGGAAACCATAGAAATGAAGTTATCGGTCTGCTTAGCAGCAGATACGGTAACAGGGGACTTAGCTGCGGATTTCGTAGACAAAACAAGCATAAGGGAAATAAAAAGTATTGCCATACAATATTTCATAATAATATCTCCTTTAAAGGACGCGTTAAAAGATAGCCTTTCCAACAGAAAAGACTATCTTTAACCCAATTTATTTTAAAGCGTTTGCTTTTGATAATTTATTTTACCATAAATAGATATAGAAAAAAAGATTTTCTCCATTATATTATCTTTAAATTCTGAGTTATAGAGTTAGTAGGTGACCACCTACTTTATTAACAAGATGCTTCACGTATAAATTAAGAAATTCTTTCTTTTTACGCCGGGCAATTGGAAGCTGTTCGCCGTTTGCCAGCAGTATGTAATTATTATATATATTTTTTATATAATCCATGTTCACAGCAACTTCTCGATAGCATTCCATAAAGATCTCTTCTTTTAAAAGCTGATTGATACAATAACTCACGGGGTTGGCAACGACAATGATTTCGTTGTTAACCATATGTATACGGCTTCTGCGCAATTGGCAGTCAACATAAATAATATTTTTAAGCGGCAGCTGCGCTTGGAATTTATTGATAGTAACTTCAAGGGCTTTTGGTTTCTCGTTTAATTTCTCCAGTTTGTCAATACACAGATGAAGCCCTTCTTCTAATTGAAATCTGTGCGTTGAGAGGGGTTTTAGGATATAGTAGACAGGTTGGACAGAGAAGCTTTCCAATACGTGGAAATCACTGTCTGAAAAAAACATCAGACACGCAGTTTGGTCTTTTTGATAAATCTCTTTTGCGGTCTCGATACCATTTTTACCATTCATATAGACATCAAGTAATATAATATCATACAATCCTGGACGAAAGGTTATCAGTAATTTTTCACCGCTGTTGAATTCTACATATTCAATAGGGAGTTCCGGATGATAAGTACTATAATAACTTGTTATGTATCTGATGGCTTCCAGCCTATCCGCTACAACATCGTCAACGATAGCTATTTTCATTTATTTCACCTCGCTACTGATTTAAGACTACTTATACTTATTAAGTATAAAGTCGAATTTTATTATAATATAGAAGATTTTATAGTTCAACCACCACTCCGTCATAAAACACACCTCTCTGTGAAAAAAGATACCGTTGCAGTAAACCGGGTAAGGAATTCGCTTTGATCATATATTGACCGTACAGTAAGAAAGATGACCTCTGTGAGGAATGGATATCCACTGTGCTCATATCCGTTGACGGGCACAAAACAGTCTGATATATTTGAAAAAATCATGGCAGACAGGCGGCGTGTATTCAAAGTATAGGTTAGATGAAAGGTGGATTCTTATGGTCAGGACGAGTAAACGCAGGTATACACGACTTGAGTGGGAAGAGTGGTATCAGTATGCAAAAGAATATTATCTTTCGTATGAGAATCTTAGAATTCCCATCAAATATGAAACGGAAAACGGACTTCTGTTAGGACGCTGGATTGAACGGCAAAGAGCAGCATACCACGAAAAAGGAGCATATATCATTGATGATAACCAGATATACAAGCTAAACCAGATAGGAATGGAATGGACGCTGGGGATTCGAACACAATGGGACGTCTGGTATCGTTATTGTATCTATTATTATTCACATTATGGAAACCTGGATATTCCGAAAAATTATACATATAAACACCTTCCGTTAGGTGAATGGCTATGCTATCAAAGGAAACGCTATAAGCAAAAAAAGATTAGTGCCAGTCAGATTAAAAAACTGGAACATCTGGGTATAAAATGGCAGATACGTATCAAAAGGGAATGGGATGACTGGTATCAGGAAGCTAAAGAATATTATGAGAGATATGGTGATCTGAAAGTACCGTTAAATTATGTGACAGACTCCGGTTTAAAGCTGGGTTTATGGATCAATATCCAACGAGAAAAATACAGAGGCACCAGAACGAATAATATCGATAGCAATAAATTCCTTAAGTTAAATCAGATCGGGATGATGTGGGGATTACGCAGCAGCAGATCGTGATAAAAGACATATGTTGGAGATAATATGAAAGAAAAAGCAGCAATAGTGGCAGGTATATTAATTATTGTTATCCTTGTCATTATAGGAGCGGTGAAAATGAAAGCACTATATACAGATAAACCGTATAAGGAAATAGAAAACAGGTCTGAGAACTCTGAATATGATACTTTAGATTCCGATGGAAATGACAGGAAGTGCAATTACAGTCTTCCTGATAATGATAAGGTTGTAATAGGATGCACAGTATCTGAGTTTAAGGATGCTTATAGTTTGATTTCTAATATGACTGGTCAAAAAGGTGAGGTGCTTACCGGCAGTGTCAGTATAGCAGATATGATTTTTGAAGGAGAGTTTAATTTTAATCAGGATGGTCTGATGGAATCTGCTTATTATACAGCAGCATACACGGATAGTGCATGGTATAGCTTACTCCATTATCTTGCCCAAAGGTATGGATCAGCCGCTGCAGATGGAGAAGATGGCATTACATATCGATGGCTGATAAGAATTGTTGGTGGTGAATCATTTGAAATGAAGAGCTGCATACAAGATGGGAGTATAATTCTTAGCCTGACAAAGGCGGCAAATACAAGTGATGACTGGAATTATGTGATACCTGATATGAAGAATACAGGTTTTATCAGTCCGGCGGAACAACTTCAGGAATTTAAAGAGAAGTATCCTGACTGTATAGGAAGCGATGGAAGAATCTTAATAACGGAAAAGAGTGCTAAAATATATGGCTATTCTTTTGAACAGTTTAAAACTTCTGAAAATATACGTTTTACAAACTTGAATACCCCGGTATTATTGGATGATTTTTATCTGAGCAATGGGAATATTATCAATGATTACCGCAATAATGGTGAGAATACTGTCATAACAGTTCGAAACGGAGAGGTTGAGAACGGATTGATAAGAGCCTGCAATATGGTAATTGATAAGATGTATATGCATGATTCGGAAAGTGATTTTGTCAATGCATTATATAACGTTAAGATCTACGACAGTTACTTTACGGATGGAGGGACGAATCCCGAGGCGCATGCTGATGGGATACAGATAGCAGGATATGACTCTGTGGATGCACATGGCATCTATCTGGAAAATGTCAGAATTGATATGCCGCATATACCAGGATATCATGTGTCAAATGCCTGTGTAATGATTCAGCCGGATTATGGGGCTGTGAAAGGTACAGAGTTAAACCGGTGTATCTTAAATGGAGGAGGTTTTACTATTTATTCCTTTCCAAAGAAGAATACAATCACAGATGTTAAGCTGCAAAATACAATTATTGGAGATGGATACCGGTTTGGAGTTTACTATAAGGATTCACAGGAGAATATGACGGAAATTAATACGACAAGAAATATGATGCCGTTAATTGGGAGCATTTCTGTTGAAGCAAATGAATTTGTGTTCCATTTAAACAATTATAATACGGATGCCAAGTCTGTAAACGGGATAATTAAATATTTAAAAAATGGTGAAGAATTGGGACAGAAGGAATTCGCAACAGATATAGCTGGATATATTCCATACAGTGAATATGGGGAAAAACAGAATTTTGCAGGAGAGGTTCTTAATTATCCCAGGGAACCGGTGAATCTTACAGAACGTATTGATTTAGAGGAGCCGGAATGCGATGCAGTATCCGTCACGTTTTATTCAGACGGAAATCATATTGGATCATACTACATTGCAAAATAAGGGGAAAAGAAATGAAAGTATCGGTAGCTTTGGCAGCCTATAATGGTGAGCGATATTTAAGGGAACAATTACAATCTGTCTATGATCAGTCGCTGGCTGTAGATGAGGTTATTATATGTGATGACTGTTCATCAGATCATACAGTTCAGGCAGCTCAAACCTTCATTGACGAGAAAGGTCTTAATGACTCATGGCATGTATATCAAAATAAAAAAAATCTCGGATATGCAGGGAATTTTATTCAGGCAATGAATTTGTGTCAGGGAAAGTATATCTTTTTATGTGACCAGGATGATATTTGGTTTCGTGATAAAGTCATGCACATGGTTAAGCTTATGGATAAAAATCCGAATATAAAACTGCTGGCATGTGATTATGAACCTTATGCATGTACAAGAGACGCACCAAAACTTTCCCGTGAAGTCATGCAAAGAATGAAAAATGACGGGTCTGTCAGACATATACATCTCGACCATAAAACGATCTTTATCGGCAGCGAAGGCTGTGCGATGAGTATTCGCAGGCAATTCTATGAGCAGATTAAAGGCTATTGGACTCCGGGCTGGGCACATGATGAATTCATATGGAAACTTTCTTTATGTGATAATTCCTGTTATCTCTATCACAGGATATTATTCGAGAGAAGGCTGCATTCGGACAATGTGTCAAAAAAGAAAATGCACCAGTTAGATAAAAGAATTCAGTTTCTGGATAAGCTGATGGTCAGCCACAGGCAAACTTTGGAATATGCCAAAATGAAGAAGCTGGATTCTGACATCCTGGCGATGATCCGAAAAAACCAGGAATCAGTCAGACTACGTATAGAACTATTGAAGTATAGAAGATGGATGAATATTATTCCCTTATCTTTGATGTACCATAAATACTATAGCTGTAAAAGATCCCTGGTGGTAGAAATGCTGATGTCAGTTAGAAATAAATAAAAATGCTATATGAGGAGAAAAAATGAGTGACAGACTGAAATTTATTGATATAGCCAAAGCAATTGGAATTATTTGTGTCTGTATTGGACATTCAGGAACTTCAACATTTATAGTTACAGCAGTCATGATGTTTCAGATGCCTTTATTTTATTTCATCAGCGGATACCTGTATAAAGATTACTATTCAGAACATCCGTTTTTACGGATTAAGAAAAGCATACTTGCATACTATATACCTTTTCTTGCGTATGATATAGGTTATCTTATTTTACATAATCTTTTTGCCTGGCTGCATCTGGTAGATGCAGAAAATGGAGGCGGCGTATATTCTTTAAAGGAGTTCGTAGCTCATTTTATAGATATCATAACCGGATGCCACAGAGAATATTTTTCAGGCGCGCTTTGGTTTTTAATCGCCATATTTATAATAACAGTCGGATTTTCATTGGGTAATTTCCTTCTACTGAAATTAAGGCTGGAAAAGTATAAAATCCAAATAATCTCCGCCGTGGCACTTGGCTGTTTCATGTTCAGTAAAATTACTGAAATACCGAAACCTATGATTGTTAGACGAGCTGCAGGGGGAATGTTTTTCTATGTGTTGGGATATCTATATCATTATTTTGGGTGGGATAAAATTTTAAGTAAGTACAAAAAAATAATTCTTTTATTATCAGCTGCTACCTTAGGCGTCATAGCCTGGATGAATGAGGTGGGGTACTTTAGTGATGTATATAATCACATAGGAGCTTCTGCAGCAGGCGGCGTGATGGGAATCAGCCTGGTACTGTTGATTGCATATCAGGGGTGGTTTCAAAATAAAAAAATATTAATATGGATCGGAAGATGCTCCTTAGAAATAATGGCATTACATTTTCTGGCATTTAAACTTGTAAGTTTAATCATCGTCACCATATACCAATTGCCGGTAACGCGCCTGTCCGATTATCCGGTTATAGAGATGGGAGGTCTATGGTGGATCTGCTATACATTAGTTGGAGTGATTGTTCCGGTAATTTTAAAGATTGCGGTAGTTCAGCTTCAGGGAAGATTTTTAAGGGGGGAGAAAACATAATGAAAATAGTATTATCTGGCGGATGGAGCTATGGCAATATCGGAGATGAAGCAATCGCCCGCTGTACCATGTACTTACTAAAAAATTTTTTCCCCCGGTTTGAACTTACCATTTTTTCTTATAACCCACAGAATTTTTATTATCATCATAAAATAAAGTCTTTAGAATCCGTACATAAAAAAGTAGATCAATGCGGGCTGGATTCTTTATCTAGGATGAAGGATGTACTTAGGGAACCCAAAGCGTTTATGATGGATGAATTTTCAGAGAGCCTTGATGAAAATACATTATTTGTGATGGCTGGAGGAGGGTATTTTAATGACCGGTGGAACCGTCAGTTTATGGCCCGTATTTTGGAAATTGAAATAGCAAAAAGCAGGAAGGCAAAGATTGCATTAATCGGGCAATCCATAGGTCCTGTAACAAATGCAGTGAACAGGAGATATTTTAAAACTGCAATAAATTCCTGTGATTATATAAATGTCCGGGACAAGGATACGTTTAATCTGATTCGGGAATTTTTACCGGATAAAGATGTGACCCTTGGAATAGACACCGCAATTATTATTTCAGATACATATATTTCAGGAAAAAAAATAAAAAAGCCAGTCATAAATGTCATGGCAGCTGGATATTCCAAGTACACTGCGATTCAGGGAGACTTTATTCAAAATCGATTTTTTAATAAACTCCTGGGAAGGATTACATTAAAATATTATATTTACGGCTTTAAGATGAAAAAAATAATGAAACTTCTGGGTTTGCAGCAGAAATTTAAAATTCGATTTGTTATGAGCACAAATTGGTATTTTGATTTAAACTTTACGAAAAAAATAGCGAAAAGTTTACCGGATGAGGATTATGAAATCATCGTAAATCCAAGGGTAAGTGAACTTTGCAGATATCTCTCAGAAGGGCAGGTTATGATAAGTTCTAAAATGCATCCGGTAATTATATCAGCCGCATATAATATAGAGAGTATTGCAATATCCTACAATTATAAAATTGATAATTTTATGGATTCAATTGACTGTCAGGATAATTGTTATAGAAATGACAGGATCTCTATAGAGAGTATAGTTAATAAAATTCCCCTAATCTGCGGCCATGAAAATATGGAGCTTGAGCAGAAGGTAAAGGAGTGGAAAAAAAGCGTTTATACAATGGCTGAACAAATGGCGGAGATGTTTGGAAAAAGTGGATAAGGGGCGAAATATGTGAACAGGATTTTTAAAATAAAGGAAAAATACAATTCGCTGTCCATAGCCGCCAAAGCAGGAATATGGTTTGTTATCTGCAGCGTGATACAAAAAAGTTTTTCACTTATTACGACCCCCGTTTTTACACGCCTTTTAACAAAGGAACAATTTGGAATCTATAGTGTTTATCTGTCATGGCTGCAGGTATTTACCATTGTGTGCACTTTCCGGTTAGATTTTGGGGTCTTTAATAAAGGGATGGCTAAATATCAAAACAATAAAGAGGACTACACGTCATCTATGCAGGGAGTTACCACGGTGCTGACAATAGCTGCATTCCTGATATATTTGCTATTTCGAAAACAGATTAATGATTTAACCGAATTAAGTACAATCATTACCTTGTTTCTGTTTTTAGAATTGCTGTTTACGCCTGCTCTGAATTTCTGGATGATAAGGCAGAGGTATGACTTTCAATATAAGGGTGTAGTTTTTATTACGGCTGCCATGTCTGCCGCTAATTTTTTAATCGGTTTGGCTGCAGTTATGACTATGAAGGATAAGGGTTTTGCCAGGATACTATCATGTGTATTGGTACAAGTATGTTTTGGTTTGATTTTTTATCTGGTTAATTTAAGCAAGAGTAAGAAGATCTGGAAGTGGGAGTATATTAAATTTGCAATTATATTTAATATCCCATTGATCCCCCATTACTTTTCATCCTATATCTTAGACCAATCTGACCGTATTATGATTCAGAAAATGTGCGGTTTGGAAGCCGCGGCATTATATAGTGTAGCCTACAATGTGGGACTTGTAACGAAAATCATTGTCAATAGTATCAATAATGCGCTGATTCCCTGGCAGTACCGGAAACTGGAAAAATTCCAGCATAAAAGAGTTGCAGGTCAAATGCAGTCGGCAAGTATTATTATGGCATTCGCGTTTATTATATTTATCGCATTTGGGCCTGAACTGATAAAATTGATGGCTTCAGATAAATATTATGATGCGGTAAAAGTTATTCCGCCAGTTGCAGCCAGTATGTTTTTTGTTTTTCTCTACAGTGTATTTTGCAATATCGAGTTTTTTTATGATGCAAATAAGGCGGCAATGATTATTTCAACAATAGGGGCAGCGGCCAATGTCATACTGAATTATTATTGTATACCACGATTTGGATATTCAGCAGCAGGTTACACAACACTGTTTTGCTATATGCTTTTTGCAGGCATGCATTACGTTTATGTTAATAAAGTAGTCAAAGCCAATACCGGGTCTCCTTTATTCAGTACACCATATTTACTGGTGGTTTCATTTGTTTTTTTATTACTAATATCAGTAATAAACGTTTTTTATGGAAATGGATTTATTCGGTATCTGTTTGTATTTGGATTGGCATTAACGGTAGTATTAAAAAGAGACTACCTGATAAATATTATAAAAGATATCCGGGAGAAATAGTGGATATCATATAGCAGGTGAGGGAAATTGGAATGAAGAGGGAGACAGAAGAACTGGTAAGTATAGTTATTCCTATCCATAATTCGCATGAAACCATCGGATGTTGTTTGGAGAGCCTGTTACAACAGGATTATAAAAATATTGAGATACTATGTATTGACGATGGGAGTACTGATAATACAAAAGACATATGTACAGAATATGCTAAAAGGGATTCCAGAATACGTTATTTTAAAAAGAGAAATAAGGGTCCTGGATCTGCACGGAATTATGGAATAGATCATTCACAGGGGAAATACATACTTTTTGTAGACAGCGATGATACCCTGGAGTCAGACTTGTGTTCAGATATGTGTAAGGAACTGGAAGAAGATTATGTGGATTTCGTAGTCTGTGGTTTTCATTTGTACCGCAAAGGAAAGCTGGTATCCTGTCAGATAGGAAAGAGCTTTTCAGGAAGAAAAAGCAGATTTGTTACTACAAGGTTTCGGAAGATGTATGATGATTTTTTGATAAATGCACCTTGGAATAAGATGGTCAGAACAGAGTTTATAAGAAAAAATAATATTCGGTTTCATGAGAATTTTTGGTTTTTGGAAGATTTGATTTTTTCAATGGATTTGATCAACTCTGCAACGTATCTGAAAGTAATTGATAAAGCACTATATCGGTATAACTATTTCCGCCCGGGTGCATTAACGACGAAATACCATGAAGATACAGATCAGGCAATTATGCTTTTAGGAGAAAAACTTGAACTTTGCCTGCTTCCCTGCAATATGGAAATGTCACATTATTATGCAGATCTGGTACATAAAATGCTGATGTTTTCAAAAGAGGTACGCAGAAATAAAAAATTTTCATGGAAGTTAAAACTGGAAAAGGAATATCAGATGTTAACAAATCCGAAGTTTAAATATTACCTGGAACATGCAGTAAGCAGAAGAAATAAAATGAAAGTTAAAATGTGGATGATGAAAAAAAGGATATTTTTCCTTGAACATTATTTTCAAAGATGACATCTTGTATATCCGAATTAGGAAAGGAAGAAATGAAATGATCAGCGTAATTGTGCCTGTCTACAATGTGGAACCATATTTAAAAGCATGTGTCGATTCGCTTCTAAACCAGACTTACTCAGATTTTGAAGTCCTCCTTATCAATGACGGATCTACAGACCATTCCGGTGAAATATGCCGGGAACTGTCAAAAGCATCTGAAAAAATACAGTATTTTTCACAGGATAATCAAGGATTGTCTGCGGCCCGAAACAGGGGGCTCCTGGAATGTTCCGGAGAATATGTGTGCTTTGTTGATTCAGATGATATTGTCCATCCACGATATCTGGAAATTTTATATCAGAATATGATGGAAAGCCACGCATTAATCTCTATATGCAGCTATCTGGTATTTGAACAGGATACGGAACTGGATATGAAGAAAGAAATTTCTAACAAAATAGTAATAAGAGACAAAACTGACCTAATGTCATCCCTGGCATATACAGGGTGCAGGGAAAAAAATACTACGATTATTATAGCTTGTAATAAGTTGTTTTCAAGAGAACTGTTCTCCACATGTTGCTTTTCTCCTGGAAAGCTGCATGAAGATGAATTAATGATCCACCATCTGGTTGATAAAATCCCGTATGCAGTTTTTACGACCAGTCAGTTATATTTTTATAGAAAACGCTCAGGAAGTATTACGGATAAAAAGTTTTTACAGGATATTCGTCATCTTTCCATGATAGAAGCTTTTCGGGAAAGGGTTTTTATATGCCAGAAAAGGGAATATGAAGAAATTCGGACTAAAATGACAGAAAGTTATCTGGATACGATCTGTATCCAGTTATTCCGTATGTTAGAGGCAGATAAAACAAAAGTCTGGAAAAGATTAAAAAAGTTATTGGATACAGAGTCAGTAAAGTTACAACAATCGATACATAAAAGGAAAAAGCTGATCTACCGTGTAATTGTAAAACATCCGGTAATTGCCAGCAGAGTTTTCCAATGTAATCAGTTTTTTCTCATAAAGAAAAAAAACTTAATTCGTAAAATTTGTAAATGTATGAGATAGAAGGATAAAAGTGAAAAAAGTAAGTGTAGCAATTATAACCTATAATCACGAAAAATATATAGAGAAAGCCATACGCAGCGTCTTAGAGCAAAAAGCATCCTTTTCAATTGAAATTATAGTCAGTGATGACTGTTCTACGGATCGGACGCAATCAGTGATTCAAAAGCTGCAAAAGCAATATTCTGATTGCATAGTTCCGTTACTCAGAAAAAAAAATCTGGGGATGAAAATCAACAGTATTGAAACGTTAAAAGCCTGTAAGGGTGATTATGTTGCCTTTTTAGAGGGGGACGATTACTGGACAGACAGTCAGAAACTGCAAAAGCAGGTGGATTTTTTGGAGCAGCACAGAGATTATGCAGCTGTTTTCCACGGATGCCAGGTGATAGATCATCATGGGACTAAGTTAGAACTACCCTTTACGTTTACAGCTTCCACGGAATATAAGATAAATGATATGGAAAACTATCTTATTCCAGGGCAGACTTCTACCGTAATGGCCAGGAACTTCTGGAAAGCGGATATATCTGTCCTGAAGAAGCTTTACAGGGTACGTTATGCTCCCCTTGACAGAATAATTCCGCTGTTTTTACTGAGTGAAGGAAGAGTCTGCTGTATGCAGGAACAAATGTCTGTGTATCGGTATCTGATCGGTGAGAAAGGCAGCTGGTCATATAAGTTTCAAAGAGGAAATTATTTGTGGAGAGCGTATGCCTTTGCAGTTCATCGGGAAATAGAGAAAATTGCGAAGCAGCTGGATATTTTAATTTCTTATCAAAAGCTAGAGGCGAAACTCTATTCTGACTATATAGCAAAAGGATTTGTCTGGAAACGCCCCGGATATTTTTTACTTTCTTTTTTTATGATCCTTTTTGGGACGCACAGAATGTATATGTTTGTTCATGGAAATCAGATATTATACAAGCGTTTTAAAAAGAAAATTCAGAACAGATATGATGGAGTACATGATGATAAAAATAAAAAAAGTGATTCATAAAATCAGAGAAGGATTTTTAAAAGAGGTATGTCAG
>UQCR01000114.1 GCA_900539655.1 uncultured Robinsoniella sp. | reverse complement strand
AAAAAAGGTACGCAAATTTGAATAAAAGAAAAAGTCTCTAAACGCCCTGTTTATGGGGCGTAAGAGACTTTTATTGCTTTCCAACTGTCAAAGACAGGAGTATACTTCTTGTCTGGCAATTTTGTCAACTGTTTTTTGTAATTCCTGAGCACTTTTTTCCAGCCAGTCACCATACATGCTCTGGTACAATAAAACAGGAAATCCAGTACTATTTTTTAATCAGATCATGCATTATTTTATGGAACTGGCTGCCACAGCGTTCTACCTCCTCCAGCACCTGATCAATCTTATGATCTTCCAAATACCAATTTTCCCGGTTAATCCCACGGGTCTGTACAGGGCAAACATAAAATTCCGTATCCGGAAAAAGCAGCTGAAAATACATCAGGCACCTTCTGGCATGGTATGCCTGACAGGAAATAATAGCTTTATTAACCTTTATCTCCAATTTTTCTGTTAGTTTTCTGCAATAGATGGCATTCTCATAAGTAAAGGTTGCCTCTTCTTCCATATAAATAGATTCTTCTGCTACCCCCGCATCCAGCAGAACCTTACTAAGGAACTGACTTTCAGTCTGGAAATCCATACTGCGGTATTGAGAAGGAGAATCCGCCCCTTCAAACTTTCCCTTCAGCACGCTGTATTTCCCGGAGACCATAATGCGGTCCGCATACCCCCTCTTGTATAACTCGGCCGCATGCAAAGCAATCTCCCCATAACTTCCCCCCGGAATAAAAATAAGATCCGACAACTCCGGTTCGTTGTTTACAAAGATAAAATCTGTTATATTATCATAAAATTTCTTCAAAATCCATTCCTCCTAATCTATATTTATTATTTAATTTTCACACTCTTACTTTCTAATATTTTAGCACTAAGTTCCACGTATTGGAAACCATTATACATCTTCTGAAAAACCACCCGGCATCATTAACATTATTTTGACATTCGCACATTAACGTGCTATACTATCCCAGATAAAAAGCTGGAAGGAGATATACAAATGAGACGCAAAGCGCTTAAGGCGGCCTTTCCATTTACATTGCCGATTATGGCAGGCTACCTGTTTCTGGGTCTGGGATTCGGAATCCTTTTAGAAAGCAAAGGGTATTCCTTTATCTGGGCTTTTTTTATGAGTATTATTATCTATGCCGGTTCCATGCAATATGTTGCAATCGAATTACTCGCCGGTGGTGTTACTTTTCTTTATACTGCTTTTATGACAGTAATGATTCAGATACGGCATCTGTTTTACGGACTGTCACTAATTGATAAGTATCGCTTTGCAGGACGTAAAAAACCATTATTAATCCATGAACTCACAGATGAAACTTATTCTCTGATCTGTTCTGCCGTTCCGCCCAAAGGGGTAAACGCGGAGTGGTTTTATTTATTCATCTCCATATTGGATCACTGTTATTGGATATTTGGATGTACTCTGGGCGCAATATTGGGTTCTCTGATTGATTTTAATACAAAGGGCATAGACTTTGTCATGACTGCCTTATTTATCGTTATATTTACAGAACAGTGGCTTACAAGCAAAGACCACATACCTGCCCTGATCGGCGTAATCTGCTCAGTGATATGCCTGATACTGTTTGGGAGCGGTAACTTTATCATTCCATCCATGGTATCCATATCTGTTCTGTTAACCGTATTTCGCAAACAACTGGAAAAGCGAGGTGACCTAAGCAATGAGAATTCCTGATTCACAAGCTTTTATCATGATTCTGATTATGGCAGGCGTTACCTTCTTTATCCGGTCGCTACCGTTCCTTTTATTTCCGGGGAACAAGAAAACGCCCGCCTATATTATGTACTTAGGTAAAGTACTTCCTTTCGCCATTATCGGCATGCTGGTTGTATATTGTTTTAAAAATGTCTCTGTTGTCTCTGCTCCTTTTGGCATACCGGAATTAATCGCACTGATTGTTATCGTTATACTTCACGTATGGAAAAGAAACACACTGGTCAGCATTGGATGCGGTACCCTGCTTTATATGTTTCTTGTGCAGGTACTT
Organism: uncultured Robinsoniella sp.; assembly: GCA_900539655.1. Lineage (GTDB taxonomy): Bacteria > Bacillota > Clostridia > Lachnospirales > Lachnospiraceae > Robinsoniella. The sequence continues at coordinate 19,024 of UQCR01000114.1, read as the reverse complement.
TTTTAGCGTATTGGGTGCACTATAACGTCTGATCTGATTGCCAGCGAGATCCACGTGTTATCTGCCTCTCAGGGCAGTCTCAAACAGTTTCCCATATGCATCCGTATATCCCGCTGACTTTGGATATAAAAAACTGCCGGACAGTTGATATATGATTTGCTCATATACACAACCTCCGACAGTTTTTATTTTATCTCTAATCCGCCTAAGATACAAGTTGCTCTGATATAAATAGTAGGTGCACCCGGCATGGGCATCAGCCTTGCCTTATTGGACACGCCCCCAAGAATCGGCGTATCATCAACCTTTACATTGACATACTCTGGTACTTTAATCTCAATTCCGCCAAATAAAGACATCACATCTATTCTTACATCCCTTTCAAAGATGGCATTTCTCAAATCCAGTTCAACGCCTCCAAAAACGGCATTCACCAACGCTCCATCAAAAATATCACCGTTATAATTTATATTTCTGGAAGAAAACAATGCTGTAAAACTAGGCATATTCTGGAGTGCACCGCCCTGGCTCTTCTCTACACTGTGTATCTCCGATGGATCCTGCTGCCTTTGACCCTGATAAGACTGCTGCCCCTGGAATCCGCCTGTGTAATTCTGATTATTCTGTCTGTTTGGCGCCTCCTGGTAATTGTCCTGGTAACTCTGATAGGTTTGCTGTCCGCGGTATTCCTGCTGACCCTGGTATTCATTTCTACGGTCATTTCGTTCCCGGTAACCGCCCTGTCCGCCCGGTGCCTGCTGCCAGCCCTCATTCTGACTGTTCTGGTATCCTGCTCCGCCACCAGTTCCAAACCCCTGATTTCTTCCATCATTTTCAAATTTACGGTAATTGCCGCTGCCCTGTCTGCCATACCAGGCAGCCCCATTACACCCGCCGCCTACCTGTTTCTGTTCCTGATATCCGATTCTCTGGCGCTTTACCAGATAGCCGGCACCTCCAACCACAAGGATCGTTGGCCAGATTAAACGCCCTGCCATTCCCCAGCTAAGGAGGTTCCATGAGCTCATCAGGAAGAACACGCCAATACACAGCCCAATTACATTAGATGACCTTGGTTTGTGTTCAATCATGCTCAAAGCAGATGGCACTATAATAAACATCGTCCACCATCCATTAAAAAACGGAGAAAAATTCAAAATTCCCAGCATATCTCCTGCAATCCCCAATCCCAAAACCAACAATACAATTCCCCATAATATATTCGATATACGTTTACGCATGTCCTATCACCTTAAATTCCCCTCTGCCTTTCTCTCCGGCTTATCATCAGAAAATAAACGAATCTTCATTTAATATCCTACTTATTCTTATCCTATAGTATAAACGTTTCTTAGAAAAAACACCAGTGACTTTTGTCACATTTATTAAATTTTATGATATAAATAATTTAGTATTGACATTTAACCAAAGATATGATTATATTTACATATGAATAGTTGTTCATGTGTTTTAATCTAAATATCAATTTAGGAGGTACCTGTTATGAAAGATCATAATGCAGAAGAAGATAATGGAAAATCTTTGAATACAAAAATTCATCATGATCACCAGCATGATGAACATTGCAGTTGCGGACATTCTCATGTAGACCATACGCATCTGCACGAAGGGCACGCACATATCCCGGAAGACCATTCCAGCGGTCGTGGAAAAGAACAGGATAATGATCACGTGGGTCACGCACATCAGCACCAGGACCAACATGATGATTGTGCATGCGGCTGTGATCATGATTCCGATCACCACGGTCATGCAGATCATCAGCACTCTCACGATGAGTGTTCCTGTGGCTGTGACCATGATTCCGATCATCATGATCATGCAGATCATCCGATTCATCCGCACTCTCACAATGAATGCGCATGCGGTTGTGACCATGATTCCGATCACCACGGTCATGCAGATCATCCGCACTCTCATGAAGAGTGTTCCTGTGGCTGTGATCATGATTCTAATCACCACGGTCATGCAGATCATCCGATGCATCCGCACTCTCACGATGAATGCGCATGCGGCTGTGACCATAATCATGATGATGATGCAGACCATGAGGCAACAAGCACCAGAGCGCATACACATTTTGAATGCCTGCATATCCAGACTCCAGGCCATCCCAAGGATTGTACCTGCGACTTATGCAATCCCCATGTAGAGTACTGTGATGTCTGTGGCGAAAGCCTCTCAAAGTGTACCTGCAAAATGCCGGATGCGGACAACAAGAAAAAAGTTTATATTCTGGAAAATCTGGGCTGTGCTAATTGTGCCGCAAAAATGGAGCGAAAAATTAAAGATCTCCCTGAGGTATCATACGCTGCAATTGCATACGCTACAAAACAATTAAGAGTATCTGCCCCTGACCCCGATGCCCTTCTTCCAAGAATGCAGGAAATATGTGCTTCTATTGAACCGGATGTGAAAATTGTCCAAAGGGGAGGAAAAACGCCGGGTATCCAGGTGACAAATACTTATACCATCGAAGAACTTGACTGTGCCAACTGCGCAGCTAAAATTGAACGTATGATCAACAATCTTCCGGAGGTAACCAGTGCAACCATTACTTATGCGACAAAACAACTTCGAATAACCGCAAAAGATCCTGATAAATTAATACCGGAAATTCAAAGAATAGCAAAATCAATTGAACCGGATGTTGTTATAACCGCGAGAGATACCACTCCAAAAGGCAGAGATATTCTATCCAAAAAAGTAACGGATCTGCCAAAGAGAACTGTATTCTTTCGGGAGCACCGTTCTATCATTGAAATCATTTTAGGAGCGCTGCTGCTGATTGCAGCTAAAGTAATGGAATCAAAAAATATTGGTCCTGCACCTGTTTTTGTAGTCTACGCCGTTTCCTATCTGGTTCTGGGCTGGAAAATTGTATGGACTGCAATTAAAAATATTACCAAGGGCCATGTGTTTGATGAGAATTTCCTGATGAGTATTGCAACCATCGGTGCCTTTGTAATCAGCGATTATGCAGAAGCAATTGGTGTTATGCTCTTCTACCGGGTAGGTGAATATTTTGAAGACCGCGCCGTAGAAAAGAGCCGCAGCCAGATCATGGACGCTGTTGATATGAGGCCTGAAGTTGTAAATCTCGCTATTGGCGAAGAAGTTCAGGTTATTCCTGCCGGTGATGCCCAGGTTGGCGATATTCTGGTTGTACGTCCCGGTGACCGCATCCCATTAGACGGGGTGGTCATAGAAGGGGAAAGCCGTATCGACACTTCTCCTGTAACCGGCGAACCGGTACCAGTAAAAGCAGGATATGGAGATGAAGTAACTTCCGGTTGTATGAATACCTCCGGACTGATTAAAATCCGGGTAGAAAAAGTCCTGGAAGATTCCATGGTAACCAGAATACTGGATTCTGTTGAGAATGCTGCTGCAAGTAAACCTAAAATTGACCGTTTTATCACCCGCTTTGCCAGAATATATACACCATTTGTAGTAGCGCTGGCTGTTTGTACCGCTGTTATTCCATCTCTTATCACAGGTGACTGGAATCACTGGATATACACGGCACTTACTTTCCTGGTAATCAGCTGTCCCTGCGCTCTGGTGCTCAGTGTGCCACTGGCATTTTTCTCAGGTATTGGCGCCGGTTCCAAACGGGGCATCCTTTTCAAAGGCGGTGTTTCACTGGAAGCATTAAAAGATGTTTCTACCGTTATTATGGATAAAACAGGAACCATTACGGAGGGTAACTTCCAGGTTCAAAATGCAGTTCCGGCAAATGGATTTACTTCACAGGAAATCCTGAAGCTTGCAGCCATCTGTGAACTGGATTCCACACATCCTATCGGAACCAGCATTGTAAACCAGGCCAGAATTCAAAAACTGGAAATAAACCGCCCTGCTTCAGTGGAAGAATTAGCCGGTAAAGGTATTCACGCTGTCATCGACGGTAAAGATATCCTCTGCGGTAACCAAAAACTTATGGACGCGTATCAGGTTTCTCTGAAAGATTTCCAGAAAGACAGCTTTGGTACAGAAGTACTGCTGGCTGTAAACGGAACCTATGCAGGCCATATCGTTATATCCGATACGGTTAAAGCAGATGCCGCACCTGCAATAGTAAGGCTTAAATCTCTTGGCATCACAACAGCCATGTTAACCGGAGACGCATTAGACAGTGCGAATGCCGTTGCAAAAGAAACCGGTATTGATGAAGTCCATGCAAAGCTTCTTCCTCAGGAAAAGCTCACAGAACTGCAAAAAATAAGAGATGCCCACGGACGTGTCATGTTTGTCGGTGACGGTATCAATGATGCACCTGTACTGGCTGGTGCTGATGTAGGTGCAGCTATGGGAAGCGGCGCAGACGCTGCAATCGAAGCAGCTGATGTAGTATTTATGAATTCCAGCGTAACTGCTATTCCGGATGCAATTTCCATTGCCCGAGCTACCGGTCTGATTTCCAGGCAGAACGTTATCTTTGCACTTGTAATTAAGATACTGGTAATGATTCTTGGCCTCATGGGATATGCTTCAATGTGGATGGCTGTATTTGCAGACAGCGGCGTAGCAATGCTGTGCGTTTTGAACTCCGTAAGAATTCTTTATAAAAAGAAATAACGGATCCGCAAAGTCTCGACAAAGAATTACGTTGACAAAAAACAGGATTTTCTTTAAACTATGTATTAGAGGAAATTCTGTTTTTATTTTTTCAGATTTCAGATCATATCATGAAATCTTTGGTTACATGAAAGAAAATAAGTAATACGGGCATATTAAGAAGAGAATTATCTTTTCTATCTGTCTGTGTGTGCGTTACCAGACGTACGATAGGAGGAAATTATGAACAACGAGGATATGATAGAAAACTGTTGTGATGGCAACCACATCCATCATCAAATTCAAAATACGGTTATACCGGAAGAAGAAGATCTCTACCGGCTGGCTGAACTATTCAAAATCTTTGGTGATCCAACCAGGATTCGCATACTCTATGCACTGTCCGCTTCAGAACTGTGTGTATGTGACATAGCAGAACTTCTCGGAATGAGTCAGAGCGCTATCTCCCATCAGTTGCGGGTTCTAAAACAAAGCCACCTGGTTAAATTCCGCAGAGAAGGAAAAACAATCTTTTATTCCCTGGCTGATACCCATGTATCTACGATTCTGAATCAGGGACTGGAACATGTGGAGGAATAATTTTATAAATACCCCTTTCCTTTTTCAGAAAAAAGTATTACAATAAACGTAATTATGTTGTCATAAATTATGAAAGGAGTCAGGATTATGGCTAAAAAAAATAGAAAATTCTTACTTGGTGCTGCTGTAATAGGTGTTGCTATCGCAGGAGGTATCTATTACTTAAATAAATGTAAACAACAAGATGATACATGGGAGGATGATTTTGAAGACTTCGAAGATGATTTTGAAGATGATCTGGATGAAGAAGATGACGTTACTCCTGTAGCAAGAGAATATGTTACCATTCCCAAAGAATCTCATACGCCTGAAAAAACTCCGGAAGAAGCTTCCACTGATGAAACAGCTGGACAGACTGATGATGAAGTAACGGAAGAAAACGAAGAAAACACAACGGAAGAATAGACCGTTGTGTTCCAAATTCCAACAAAATGGCATACAAGATAACACCAGCCTATTGATCTGTTCTGTAAGTTAACTTTTCATAGCTTACGGAACATCATCAGTTAAGCTGGTGTTTTGATTCTTAACTAACCCATGCATGAACCAGCCGGGTCACAGCTTCTGCTATATCCTCTTCGCACAGATTCGCATATCCCAGTATTACCGTGGGCAGCGTGGTATTCCCAGGTGCTGCTACATAGTAGGCAGACAGACCATAGACTTTTACGCCTTCCATGCGAGCCCTCTCAATAGCATCCTCTTCTGACATCCCATTCACGAAACTAAGCAAAATATGAACGCCTGCATTTTCTCCGGATATGGAACAAATGCTATCCAATCCTTTGAGTTGTTCCAGCAAAACATCATGCCTGCTTTTATAAATAGCCCTCATTTTGTTTAAGTGTCTCTCATAATAACCCTCATTTAAAAATCTGGAAATAATCATTTGATCCACTCTGGACACAGTTGAAGAAAATATTTTACCGATTTTATCATATACAGCCAGCAGTCTTTTTGGAAGAACCAGATAACTCACACGAATCGCAGGGGCAATCGACTTGGAAAACGTTCCGATGTAAATAACCTTGTCATGGCTGTCATAGCCCTGTAACGCCGGTATTGGCTTACCTTTATACCTGAATTCACTGTCGTAGTCATCTTCGATAATATAGCGCTTACTGTCTTCTGAAGCCCATTTTAAAAGCTGCATCCTCCGCTTAATGGGCATAATGGTACCCAGTGGATATTGATGGGATGGCATAACATAGGCAATATCCGCCCTGGAATCTTCAAGCTCCGCCACATCCATTCCGTTCTTATCCATATTGATAACCAGCATCTCGTTTGAAAGTGCGTTTAAGATATCATAAGCTTTTTTATAAGTGGGATTTTCCATGGCGATAATATGGCCCCTGCCCAGAAGATTACACAAAAGCATAAGCAGATAATCATTACCTGCTCCAATTATAATCTGCTCCATACTGCAGTTCACACCACGTGCCTGATGCAGGTATGCTGCAATCGTCTCACGCAGATCTCTTTCTCCCTTGGGTTCACCAAGCTGAAAAAAATCTTTATTGTCTTCCAGTAAAATATTTTTTGAAATTTTTCTCCATGCATTGTGCGGAAAACTGTTTAAATCCACTCCGCTGGGTGAAAAGTCAAATGCATAATGCTCTGCAATTTCCTCTTTAGCACTTTTTGGTATCTGTGCAGCTGTAGAAAGATGGTATAGTCCATCCAGGTCACTTACAAAATAACCTTTACAGGGCACTGACTCAATATAGCCCTCTGATAGCAGCTGTTCATAAGCTAATTCTACCGTACTTCTGCTGACCTGGAGGTGTTTCGCCAGATTGCGGGTAGAGGGCAGCCTCTTCTTAAAAGGCAGCCCTCCGTTTTGGATATCATTTTTGATATATTCATATATTTGCTCATACAGGGGTCTGGATGAATGGACATCCAGGCTGATTGTTAATTCATTCATATATTTCTCCCGCTGCCGGATCTTATTTCGGCAGTTTAAAAGAGCTCTTCAGAGACACGATCCGGTTAAATACCAGCGCATCCGGTTTGGAATCTTTCGCATCCACACAGAAAAATCCCTGGCGTACGAACTGGAAGCTTTCATAGGCTTTTGCGTCTGCAAGATTTGGCTCTACAAAACAGTCTTTTAAAATAACCAGTGAATTTGGATTCAGGTTTAAGCTGCCATCCTCATTATAAACACCTTTTTCTTCGTCGATGATATTTTCATAGAGGCGTACCTCTGCTTTTAGCGCTGTTGGTGCTGCAACCCAGTGAATTGTACCTTTTACTTTACGTCCGGTAAATCCGGTGCCGCATTTTGTCTCAGGATCATAGGTACAGTGTATCTCTGTTACCTTACCATCCTCATCCTTTATGAAGCTTTCACATTTCACAAAATATGCATTCATTAAGCGCACTTCATTTCCCGGGAACAGGCGGAAATATTTCCTTGGAGGCTCTTCCATAAAGTCTTCTCTGTCAATATATAATTCCCGGCAGAACGGAACTTTACGTTTCCCCAGACTTTCATTTTCCAGGTTATTATCGACATCCAGATATTCGATCTGTCCTTCTGGATAATTGTCGATTACTAACTTAATAGGATCCAATACTGCCATCATACGAGGTCTCTTCATCTTTAAATCTTCGCGGATGCAGTATTCCAGCATCGCATAGTCAACAGAACTCTGGCTTTTGCTCACGCCGCACAGATCCATGAACATTTTAATTGATTCAGGAGTAAAACCACGGCGTTTTAAAGCTGCAATAGATACCAGTCTCGGATCATCCCAGCCATCTACTATGCCATCTTCCACAAGTTTGCGGATATAACGCTTTCCTGTTACTACATTGGTCAGATACAATTTTGCAAATTCAATCTGCTTTGGAGGATGTGGATATTCCAGTTCACGGACTACCCAATCGTAAAGAGGTCTGTGGTCTTCAAATTCCAGGGTACAGATAGAATGTGTAATGCCTTCAATTGCATCCTCAATTGGATGGGCAAAGTCATACATGGGATAAATGCACCACTGATCTCCGGTATTGTGGTGAGTCATATGTGCAACACGGTAAATAATCGGATCACGCATGTTAATATTAGGAGATGACATATCAATTTTAGCTCTCAGCACTCTTTCACCGTCTGCATATTTGCCATCTTTCATATTTTCAAATAATTCCAGGTTCTCTTCTATGCTTCTGTCCCTAAACGGACTGTTCTTTCCAGGCTCCTTGAGGGTCCCGCGATATTCTCTGATCTGTTCTGCATTCAAATCGCAGACATAGGCTTTTCCTTTTTTTATCAGCTTCACAGCGCACTCATACATCTGCTCGAAATAATTAGATGCAAAGAACAGGCGGTCTTCCCAGTCAGCACCAAGCCATTTAATATCTTCTTTAATTGACTCCACAAATTCCACTTTTTCCTTTGTAGGGTTCGTATCATCAAACCGCATGTTAAACTTGCCATGATACGCCTGTGCCAATCCATAGTTCAATAAAATTGACTTTGCATGTCCTATATGAAGATAGCCGTTTGGCTCTGGCGGGAATCTGGTACATACTGTCTCGCAATGTCCTTCTGCTAAATCTTTTTCAATTATCTGCTCAATAAAATTTTTGGAAACTATCTCTTTTTCCATGTCTTTCCTCCTAGGATATAGTCTGTTTTTCATAATACCATAATTTTCTCAAAATTACAACGCTGGTATTTACTTTTCTCTTCTATTATATTATGATGTTTCTATATCAACTTTGGGGGAACTATTATGTATTATTTTATTGTAAATCCAAAATCCAGTTCCGGTAAAGGCCGGAAGATCTGGAATATGCTGGAAAGAGAATTGAGAGAACGTAAAATTAAATATACCGTTTATTTTACTAAGAAGAAAAACCATGCCCTTCGGCTGGCTGAATTAATATCCACAACCAAAAATCCCTGCACGATTACTGCTGTAGGCGGAGACGGAACCGCCAATGAAGTGATCAATGGGCTTAAGAATCTGGACTCCATCGTATTTGGCTATATTCCAACCGGTTCCAGCAATGATCTTGCGAGAGGTCTGCAGCTCCCTAAGAATCCCCTGGATGCCTTAAACGCAGTTCTGTACCCGTCCATTATTCAAAAAGTCAGTATCGGTGTAAACCAAAGTATGCAGGAATGCAGGAACTTTATCGTCAGTACCGGTATCGGATTTGATGCGGCTGTCTGCCATGAGGCTCTGCACTCCAACATGAAAAAAGCTTTGAATAAGGTCAAACTTGGTAAACTGACTTATCTTGGTATCGCACTGAAGCAGCTGTTCGTGCTAAAGCCCGCATCCATGACTCTGACAATGGATGATAAACGGAAACATTTCTACAAAAATGTATATTTTATAGCAGCTATGAACACCCAGTATGAAGGGGGCGGCTTTAAATTCTGCCCAAAAGCGGATGCCTGTGATGATATCCTGGATATCTGCGTAATCGAAAAAATGTCCAAACTGAAAGTACTTTTACTGCTTCCCACTGCATTTTTCGGAAAGCATACAGGTGCAAAAGGCGTACATATTTTCCGCTGCCATCAGGCACGGATACAGACTGAAGTCCCCCTCGCAGTTCATGCTGACGGTGAATCTTTTGATTTTCGATCTGATATCGAAATTTCTTTAGAATCAAAAAAGCTCTCCTTTATCCGAGGATAAAGGAGAGCTTTACTATCCTTGTAAAAGGGAGAGCCATATCTTTCATTCAATTAATTAAAACCAAAAAATTTTCTGGTTAATTTATATGCTGCAACTGATACGTTTCTTCCGCTCTTTCCGGGAAGATTTACGGTACGTCCAAGCAGACCGGTACGTATTTTTATATATAGCCTTCTGTCCACTTTCTTTAAATAGGACCACAGTTCTTTTTTCTTTTCAAAATTTTCATCTGTTTCGGAACGAATCAGCATAATGGAAGACACCGTCATAATAATATCCAGATAATTCAGCATATATTTACGAAGCTTCTTATTTGATACTTTAGCAGAAGCCATTGTATCAATCATGATTTTATTTACCCGAATCTGCTGATCAATTCTGCGTATCATAACTTCTTCATTTACGGACTGGTCATCTCTTCCTATAAAATAATGATAGAAGTTTACATCCAGATAATACATATTTTTCACATAAGGCAGCGGCTGGAATACAAACAGGTTATCTACATAAAACGTATGCTTGGGCAGCTCCAGCCCACAGGCTTTTAAAAGCTGGGTTCTGTAAATAACAGAATGCATCAGGATATAGTGTCCCTTTCTGAGATTGTGCACTTCATTCCAGGTAAAAATTTCGTTCTGTGGAAATGCAGAACGGTACTGCATTACTTTCTTTCTGCGCACCCCTACTTTATCGTAGATAAAGTTACTGATAATCATATCCACGGTATTGGGGCCTCCGATCATATCCGCTATTTTTCTGAGAATAGTATGATATGCGTCCGGATCTACCCAGTCATCGCTGTCTACTACTTTAAAATAGACACCTGTGGCATTGCGCAGTCCGGCATTTACTGCTTCACCATGACCTCCGTTTTCCTGATGAATTGCTTTCACTATGGTAGGGTATTCTTTTTCATATTCATCTGCAATTGCTGCAGTATCATCTTTGGAACCATCATCTACTACCAGAATTTCCACATCTTCTCCACCTACCAGCAGTGACTCAATACATTTTCTCATGTACTCCTGCGCATTGTAGCATGGAATTGCAATTGATAATAATTTCATGTTATTTTCCCCTATACTTCGTATTTTTCCTGTCCTAGTTTAATTTGCAGATAATCTGCATATGCTCCAAAAGCTGCCGGGATTGGATATTCTTCCTGGGTCTTCCAGGGCTCAACAAACAGCATTCCCGTATCTTTTGCATTTTCCAGCTCCTCTACCTGAATAACATATCCCGTCATTCTCCATTCCACATGACTGAATATATGTTTTGATTCCCTTAGCTCCCTGATCCGTATGGGTGCAAGATTTCGTTCTTTCAGATACGTCAGTACTTCATCCACCGTCAAATGTCCTTCCAGGTTAGGCAATTCATAAAGCCCTGCCAGAAGTCCCTTTTTTGGCCGTTTCCTTATCGCGGCTTTATCCCCGTCTTTAATCACCAGCACTGTTCTTTCTTCGATTCGTCTTGGCTTTTGCTTTGCCTTTTTAGGTAATTCCATTACAATATCCAGTTTCCTTGCTTTACAGATCGCTGCAAGGGGGCAGATATCGCATTTAGCCATTCCATTTGGAACACAGACTGTAGCCCCCAGTTCCATCAATGCCTGATTAAAGTCTCCCGGACATTCTTCTGGCATGATAGCTTTGATATCCTCTTCCATCTTCTTACGTACAGACGGTTTCATTATATCCTCTTCACTAGCGGTTACTCGTGAGATTACACGCAGCACATTCCCGTCTACTGCCGGTACCGGAATATTATAAGCAATAGAAGCAACTGCTCCTGCAGTGTAATTTCCAATTCCTTTTAAAGACAGTAATGCATCATAGTCAGCCGGAAGCTTTCCGCCAAACTCTTCCACAATGGTTTTAGCCGCCGTCTGCATATTCCTTACCCGGTTATAATATCCCAGGCCTTCCCACAATTTCAGCAGTTTATCTTCTTCACATACCGCCAATGCCTCTACATCCGGCAACGCCTTTGTAAATCGTTCAAAAAATGGTTTCACAGCTTCCACTCTTGTCTGCTGCAGCATTATCTCCGATACCCAGATCCGATATGCCGCCTTATCTTCCCTCCAGGGTAAAACCCTGGCATTTGCAAGGAACCACACAAGCAGCGGTTCCACAATCTCATTTAACATATATTCTCCTACAATTAACTATAAAATAACTTTAATCTCTCTATCTATTTTTATACTGTCCTCTGTTACAATACTGTCATATGCCAGTATATGTACCCCTGCCTGTTTCGCCTGGCGGAGTGCATCACCAAATTCCGGGTGTGTTAAATCATTTGGCCTTAGTTCCTGTATATGCTTCATTTGAATCACAAAAAAGATATATGCCTCATATCCCTCTTCTAAACATTCTTTTAATTCCAGGATGTGTTTGACTCCGCGCAGCGTAGGCGCATCTGGAAATCTGGCGATGCCGTTTTCTTCAAGAGTGACACCTTTTACTTCCATAAAAATCTTTTTCCCATCTGCTTCCACATAAAAGTCAAACCTGGAATTTCCATATTTCATCTCCGGTTTGATATAGGTTACATTTTTAAAATAACCACTTTCCTGTATCCACTCCCCAACAACTTTGTTCGGCGCCTGGGAATCCATATTGATCATTATATCTCCTTTTATTACACCAATCAAATCATATTTCGTTTTTCGGTCCGGATTATTGCTTTTTTGAACGTACACACTGGCACGGGGCGTTAAAAGCTCCCTGCACCGACCTGTGTTCTTCACATGGCAGACTTCTTTAACGCCCCTGATCTCTACATTCGCAATAAAACGGTTGGGTCTGTCTAAAAAGATTCCCCTTTCCATATTTTCATATTGCATATTATACCCACTTTTCTTCCAAACTTTTACAGCTTCTACTTTATCGATAGTAACAGATAATTGGAAATCCCTTATAAATCTGTTCGTAAATCTGTCTTGCCGCTTCGGTAGGCAGATTAATACAGCCATGAGATCCATTGTACTGATAGATGCTGCCACCAAAGCTTCCCCTCCAGTTGGCATCGTGAAGCCCGATTCCACCATTAAACGGCATCCAGTAAGTTACCGGTGTTGCATAGCTGTCTCCCGGCTTGTCACTTCTTAATACATCGGGGGATTTCTTATAATACAGCGTATAGGTACCACCTGGAGTTGCGCACCCTGCTTTTACCATGCTTCCAGACACAAAATCACTGGAAACTGCTACCTGTCCACCAATATACATCCACAAATGCTGTCTTGACAAATCAATCTCTATATAATCCTGTCCCAGATCGCTGTTTTCAAAACTCACCGCCGTCTGTGCAAAAGCCGGGGTTCTTTCCTGTACCGCGCCCAATTGAATCAGTTTAGTCAAATCTACAATTTCCTGTTCCTGGTCAATCATCCAACCATAGCTTCCGCCTTTTACCGTTACCATAGATCCGTCATTTGTTTTAAATTCCCTGGGCCTGTCATAAGTATCGTATTGTTCAGCCAGCACATTTACATAATTGCGTACCTGCTCTTCATCAAAAGTAACCGTACCTGCTTCGTCGTATGTGACCCAGTCTTTGATCGTTTTCCCATCCAGAACTTCTCTCTTCTCCCCAAATGCATAGGTGATGCTGGTTCTGCAATACTGATTCAGGTTATTCATCAGTAGATTCAGCGGCTCATTATCTGAGCGGACTGCAGGCTGCACATAACAGTCATTCTTCTCAAGAGATGCCTTTTTTTCTCCATGTTCAATCAAATTCGTCACAAGCGCTGCCAATTTATCATAATCAACTGTATTGCCTTCTACTTCCGGTTCAATTTCATAAGTAGTTTCACCAAATTTTAGAAATGCGTCTTTTGGTTCCACAACATTTTTTTCATTCATGCAATCCAGCGCCTTAAGGGTCTTCGTTAATTTTTTCTTATCAAAAGTGGTACTGGATTGGAATTTATATCTATAATTCTCCCATAAGGCCATGGGCCAGGTGTATGGATTCTGCTGATCCTTAAATCCCTGAACCTCACCATTTGATACATAGTGATATCCGATCTGGTCTGCTGTTATCTTCTCCTTTTTCTTACCTCTTTCTGATAAGGTAATTGTGTACTTATGGATATTATTTGCAATAGTATTGTCTACCATCTCAACTGTCTGTTTGGATACATCCATACCATTTACTTTGGTATTGAAAAAGAATTTATCCTGAAAATAAACTGCCCCTCCAATATATACTCCAAAAATGCACAGCAGCACAAAGCATCCGAAACCAATCAGAATTTTTTTCCAAAACCGCCCCTTTTTCTTTGGCGGAACGGTACCTGTATCATCCTCAGTCTGTAAATTACTCACTGGCTGAACCGGACTTTCTAACTGAGCGGACTGCTCTGGTTCAGAGATTGGCGCTGCATCTGTCACCTCTGCTTCTATTTGTCCGGCTTCCTGAACCTCATGTTCTTGCTGCTGTCCTGGTTCCTGATCTATGTGCTCAGCTTCCTGGTTCTTATCAGCTTGCGGTTCCTGTGTATTCTGTTCGTCTTGCTGTTCCTGATCTTTCTGCTTATTTTGATCGCCTTGCGGTTCTTCATCTTTCTGCTTATTTTGTTCGCCTTGCGGATCTAGTTCTTCCCGCATATTTAACTCACCTTGCGGTTCTTGTTCTTTCTGTTTATTCTGATCACCTTGCGGCTCCTGATCTGCCTGTTTATTCTGTTCGCCTTGCTGTCCTAAATCTTCCTGCTTATTTAGCGCTCCTTGCGGTTCCTGATCTTCCTGCTCATTTAACTCACCTTGCAGTTCCTTGTCTTTCTGCTCATTTAACTCACCTTGCAGTTCCTGATCTGCCTGTTTATTCAGCTCACCTTGCACTCCTTGATCTTCCTGCTTTTTCTGTTCGCCTTGCAGTTCCTGATCTCCTTGCTTATTTTCTGCTTCTGGCTTATCTAGTTCCTCGCTGCCACCCGTGTCAGTAACAGCATCCGGTGTTTTATCCATGGATTCCTCATTTATATGGTTAACATCTTTTCCAACTCCGGTGACTTTCTCATTTTCCAGCTCTTCCCTTTTTTCCTTTTTCATTTTCATCCCTCATCAATCACTTTAGAGCATGTTTTAAAATTCTATCTGACAGATGTACGTCATTGTTTGCGAAATATTTGTCCCGGGTGAATGGCACGCAGCTGGCTACGTAGCCTGAATTCAGGGCAAATATACCGCAAAGTGGGGCGTGCAGAGGCAGGAATGAATGTTCAAACACGCTCTAGTAGTATGCTTTCTACTATCATATCATTTTATGCATATTAGAGAAAGTACTTTTCGATAATTTTAAGAAATATAAGAATTTTAGGTATATTTTGAATTATTGCAAAAACGATTCCCATGCATATTATGAAGCAGCCATTCTGCTATATACCATTAGCTTTCTCATTCTGGGTTGAAATATACGACATCCATATTTCCATTCTTTGTTTCCAGGCTAACCATAACAGCTGGATTATCTCCAATTGTGCCTTCTAAATCACATTCGATACCTGAAATTTGTTTTGAAAAATTTGTTTTTATTTCACCATTTTTAGACAATGCATGAAATTTGAAGTTCAAACCCGATGGAAGCTCCAATTTTATCTCACCGTTTTTTGTATATGCCGTAAGATCCTGATTTATACTGAAATATTCCAGATCCAGATTACCATTTGCGGTCACTTTGAAATCCCCCGATCCATTAAGGCCCCTACCGGTAAGATTTCCATTTGTGGATACGTAATGAAGATTGCCATTGATACTTTCTAACTGTGTATCTCCATTGGTCGTTGTTACCATGAGATCGTCAGCAGTTAGTCCGGAAATACTGATTTCTCCATTGGTCGTTTGTGCATTTATTTCTGAAAGCATCAGATCTGTATTGGAAATGATCTTACCGCTGGTGGTGTGAAGAGATATTTTTTTATTAAAATCCTTTGGCAGGTATATTTCCAGATAAGTGTGAATGCTGCCCACTAATGGACGAGCACCTTCTTTTATGGTAAGCTGCCCATGGGAAATCGCCATTTTAGCAATATATGACTTCTTCTTTTGATCCATCAGTTCCTTTATTACCACTTGATCCTGGTCGCTTTGTCCAATAAAAATACTTTCCCCATCATAATCCACCAGGATCTCTTCAAATTCTGCCACACTGTATTCCTCCTGAAGTACCTCTTTCAGCTGTCCGCTACCAGAACAGCCTCCCAAAACCATAACAGTAAAAATCATAAAACCAATTAACTTTATTCTTTTATTCTTCATAACCTCGTCCTTTCTCTATCATAAAATTAGTCATTGATTGAATCGTTCATTCAATATTTATTCTGTAAAAAGCGACACTGAAAGCGGTATATTCCACGCATGGCATAGCAGTAATACCATGCGTTTAAATACACTCAAAGCGCCGTGTGTGATCATTTATTATAATTATCCGTTGTTAATCCATTGTTAACCTGACTCTTCGTATACGCACTGACCAGATTATCCATGCACACTTCCTTTGCAGCCTCAGCCGGTATATTTTTCTGTACCTGGAACACATCATTCATCACATGCATTCCCCACCATGCCAGGGTTTCAATGATGAGGCGGGCACTTAACTCCGGATATTTCATTGGGCGAACTTCCCCCCTCTCGATATAAAAGTTCACATATTCCAATACCTGATCAAAGAATATCTTTCTGTACTCCTGATAACTTCTTCCTGCCTTTCCCACTGCGTCCATATTTTTTTCCATGACCAGACAGCCTGTACCATATTGGGAAATGGTATCATAGGCATCCGATACCATTTGTTCAAAAGAATATCCTGAATTTCGTTCTTTCAGGGGAGCATAAAACCGTGCACTGCTTTCTTTTAACACCAGATCAATTTCATCATCCAGCGTTTCGAACAGACGCTCATCAATGGGATATGTAAATTCCTGCTGTATAAATCCTTTATCAATCGTACATTTCAGGATAAAATTCAAGATATCTTTTTTACCTTTAAAATAAATATAGAGCATTCCTGTAGATAACCCAATCTCTTTGGCAATGTCCTTCATCTGTGTTCTTGCATACCCTTTGTTAATGAATAAATAACTGGCAGCCTCATAGATATATTCCAGTCTGTTTTCCATCTTACACCACCTTTTTTATATTATTGAACCGTTCATTCAATAATTATAAACGGTTTTTAAGCAGAAGTCAAGAATATGAAACTCCCGGTAACTCATATAAAACATAGTAAATATACTGCAAAACCATTCCGGATTTTGCAGTATCCTTTTACATACCTCATATAAATTTAATCATATACCACTACAGGCGTTCCCCTCTCTACATTATCGAAGATCACTGCAGCCGCTTTGTCCGGGGTATTGATACAACCATGGGACCCATTCCAGAGATAGATATCATATCCAAACGCTGAACGAAAAGAACCTGCATCATGAATTCCTACATTCCCATTAAAAGGCATCCAATAAGTTACCGGCTGTGCATAGTCCTCCCCTCGTAATATCTGTCCGTGAATGACTCCGTCAATTGACCAAACTCCATTTGAGGGCGTTGCATTCCCTTTGTTGGGGTTGCCTGTCACAACGGGCGTATCTACCAGCTCTTCTCCGTCTTTATAAAACCACATCCGTTGCTTGGATATGCAAATCTCCACATATGTATCCCCAATGTCATTTTTCCCTCTGTCTTTCCCGGTATAGAGATAGGCAGGGTCCATATTTCCGGTAATTCCGTTTTTAATTGCCTCATACAATTTCTTCGTTGTAGCCGGACGGTCGATACACCAGCCATAATCACCCCCTCTTGGGAGGGTTATTGTATTTCCATCATTCTTTTTAAATTGCCTGGAAAGTCCAAATGTATCTGTTTCATATGCCAACTGGCAAACCCACTCCCCAACCTTATTTTCATCCAGAAAATAGTTTCCGCCCGTATCCTTGGTAAGCATCTCGCGGATCACACTGCGGTTAACCTCCTTTTTTCTGTCTGTAAAGTCAAAAACAATATCTGCTGTGGTCAGTTCATTTAACTGCTTTACTTCTGACTGCAGACTTCTGTCATTGTGAAGTATCTCCGGAGACTCGTATATTCCGGATTTATCCAGATCAATAACTGTCTTACTGGTGGCAATTGCATTTTCAACCGCCTTTCTGAGTCGTTCCCGGTTAATTGTAGTTCCGAGAATTTCAGGCTGTATTTCATATCCGTAATCCTTTTCAACAATGACTGCATTCTGAGGTTCTATCATTTTGTCCGGTGAAAAACAATCCAGCCCATCGATCAGGTCATTTAACACTTCCGGGTCATATTCCACCTGGAGCACAATGCTGTAATCTTTACTGCTCCCAAGGGATACCCCCCAGGAAAAACCGTTTTGATTATCTAAAATCTGTTCGACCTGCCCTTCCTGCAAATAGGTTAGACCAAGCTTTCTTCCTGTAATATATTCCGTTCTTCCGCCCCGTTCAATCAGTTCCAGCCGATAATCCAACAGATTTTCCGCCATTTCTTTTTCTGCTTCGGCAGCCGTCATTTTGCCGCATTCGATTCCATTGATTGTGGAACAGAAAATAAAGTGTGAAGAAAAATAACTTCCGATTCCCAAATAAATTCCAGTTACAACACAGACAGCAGCTGACAGAATTCCATTCCTAACAAGTTTATTTTTCGATTTCTCAATGATAAATTGGTATAATGCATCCCGTGAAAAATACATGCATACACCCCTTCTTATATTTCTATATTCTGCATCTTTCCTGATCTATCTGACATCTTCATTGCAGAATTCGAAACTTATATTGTTAATACATATGATTTCCAATAGAATTCAATGTATATTAAATCATCTATTTTTATACAAATCAAAAACTTTGGGGCATTCCCGTCTGAGGCGCAAATGAATTTTCAAACACGCTCTAATACTACAGCGAACGTTTTGTAATGTTCTATTAAGTGCATTATATTTGGGTTTTGCTGAGGAAGGGACGCTTTGTGTAATATGGGTCGTGTACGGAAAGATGGTTTTCTCAGCAGGTTGGAACCCCTGGGCTGTGGCTGGCTGTTCTTTATTGGATGCAGCGTAGTATGTTTCGGCTGTTTATGCGTAATTGGAGATGAAGTTTGCTACTTTTTCTGGAATGAAGAAACAAATTACGGTGATAAGTTCAGTTG
>UQCR01000113.1 GCA_900539655.1 uncultured Robinsoniella sp. | reverse complement strand
CGGATACTAAGCGGGCACTGAGCTGCGAAATGCATCAGGATTTCGGAGCGAATGCCCGCGTGCCGCCAAAAAGCGCTCCGCAAAGGTTAGAAAATACCAGTTCTGCGGCAAGCTGACGGAGTCCATATCAGTTTCCCACCCCCATTTTTCCGCACACTACCCATATTACACAAAGCGTCCCTTCCTCAGCTAAACCCAAATATAATTCATCTAATAGAACACTATAAAACGTTCGCTCTAGCGTGCTCACAACTCTTCCACCGGCAGTATAATTTCCGTAACCGCTCCAAATCCTTCGTCCATATTAGAAAAATGGATTTGTGCTTTATCTTTATACATTAACCGCAGTCTCTGTACCGCATTTTGAAGCCCAACATGCCTCCTGCCGTCATAGACAATATTATTTCCTTCTTCCAGCGCTTTCAGGACTTCAGCCGGAAAGCCCTTTCCGGTGTCAGACAGGGTTACATACATATATTTTCCATCTTCATGTTCTTCCAGGGCAAGATACATCGTGATCTCTATATGCTGATCCAGGGAAACCGCATGTATGACTGCATTTTCGACCAGTGTCTGAAGCAGAAGTGCCGGCAGCAGACAGGCACTTACATCGTCATCCTGTATGACTTCAAAAGCAAATGCCCCCTCCCCATACCGGAGTTTTTGTATACGGATATAGTTCAAAACATGCTTCAGTTCCTCCGATACCGTCCGCTTAGAAGAAGCATCCCGGAAAATATAGCGCATATAATCAGACAGCATTCCCGTGATGGTGACTATTCTGGATTCTTTTGCCTCCTCCGCAATACCATGGATAATGCTTAGGCAATTGAGGAAAAAATGAGGATTGATCTGCTCCTGAATATAGTCCAGCTCTATTTTCTGCCTCTCCAGTTCCTTTTCATAAATCTCAATTTTCAATTGCTTAATTTTTCTCAAAAGGCCTTTGAATTCATTGCTTGCCTGTTCCAGTTCAATAATATTGTTGGTTCCGTTTTCATTAATCCACTGTTCTTCTTCAGTCCGCTTAAGACCATCAATAAACTGCCTCATAGGAACTAATATTCTGCGGTAATAATTATACGCCCCAAATAAAAGCCCTGCTACAATAAGGACTGCAAAAATCGTCAGAAACATCTGCATCTGGATTACATTTTCCAATATTCCATGCTCCGGATGAATAATCATATATATCCTTCCGCTATACCCGATTTTATAACTATACAGTTCCCTTTGATCTTTCGCCATTGATTTTCGTATCAATTCGTCATAGTCATATTTCTGAGAATCCTTCACTGTCATAATAGCCCCATCGGGTTTTTGTATAAAGGGAATAACCTGATACCCCTTCGTCTTTTGAGTCAGATTATGAAATATTCCTTCCACTGGAATCAGGCAGCCCGATGCAACGCCGTCTACATAGCATAGTCCTGCAATATAGTCCTTCACTCCATCATTAAAATAAGTCCATTTTGCAATATTTTTATCCATGTCAGCTTTCAAAAAGGACAGCAGATTCTCAATTTTTTCACTTTTTTGACTGGAACGATAATAAATTCCCGTATCCAGAATCAGCAACTCTGACTGACTGTCATAAACGTAGAAGTTACTCGCTTCCGCATATCTGATTTTCAGGATCTGATTCTGCTCCATGACACTCAGAAGCAGACTATAATACTTCCCGTCTGTGGGTCCGATATCAGCCGGAATCTGTGCAATGTCAAGTCCACGGCTCATCCGTGTAATCTGTTCCGCATGAATCTGTTCGATATCACGGTTTATCTGCGTCACATATAGCTCCGCCGTATCCTTGATATATTGATAAGCCAGCGTTCTGGCCTGCTGCATCCCCCGGAACATAATCACCAGAACGGCCAGTAAAAGCAAGATCACAGGAATCAGAATCCGCATCGTCATTTTTGCAAAACTTCCCCGTTTTTTTAAAAATAGTAATTTTGTTATCTTCATAAATATTCTCCTATTGAAACGCTCCTACGCTGTCTATTTTAGGGGCAAATCCACGCAAAGTGAGACGTGCAGATGGCGGAAATAAACTTCAAACACGCAAAACAGCACTTAGCAGCAACACCTTTGTGTTCCCGCTAAGTACTTCATTATAATACCATAAACATTACTGCTTAAGAGCGTGTTTGAAAATTATCTTCTGACATCTGTGCACCATACTTTTTGTGGAATCAGCCTTTATTTGCTTCCTGATAAGCCTCAAATGCCGTATCGTGAATCTTCACCAGATCCTGAAGTCCCATAGTGTCTAATTGCTTCAGATAAGCATCCCATTCATTTTCAATACCGCCATCCACTACCCAGCGTGCAAACTGCGCTTCCACATATTTGTAGATGTCCGTTCCAATGGTGGTGAGCTTCGTCAGTTCATCTTCCGTATATTTCAACATTGGCAAACCAATGTTCCGGTCTGTCTTTACATACTGTTCATTGACCTTATCTTCTGCAAGTTTGATCCCGTCTCCCTGATCTTCCGGCAGAACAACCTTAGAATAAAAATCCTCATTCATATACTTGGGACCAAAGTCACGCATGGAATTCGACCAGGCGGAAGTATCCAGGGAACTTCCATCCGTTGGAACCAGAACTTCATAGGTACCATCATCATTTTTCTTAATCTGATCCGGTATGGATCCGTAATAAGTCTGCAGCGATACCTGATCATCATAGAACTGATCCGCATATTGAAGCAGTTTTTCCGGATTTTCGCAATCCTTTGTCAACACCAGTTCCCGATCTGACACATCCAGAAAACTAGGTGCATATTCCACATAATGTCCGCCATCAGGTCCCTCCAGCGCAGGAACAACCTCATACTGGTCAGCCACAGGTCCGGCCACAGCATCAGCAGTCCAGCCGGTAATTAATCCTACTTTTGCAGACTGGATTTTACTGGTTGCCATAGAAGCTTCCTGTGTAAAAAATTCAGGATCCAGTATTCCCTTCTGATACATTTCATTAAGCCACATTATACCTTCTTTGTAATTCTCCTGGGCAGGTATAAAAACTGGTTTTCCTTCTGAATCCAGCCCCACATAATTATTGTCACGGCTTACAATTGTAGCAAACGGTGCCATCAGGTCACGCATGGTATTACTTGCAACATACTGCCCTGCATTTCCTGTTATTCCGATTTCATTTCCCTTATCTCCGTCACCATCCGCATCTTCTGTCACAAATTTATAGAGAACCTCTTCCAGTTCCTGATAGGTTTTCGGCATCTCCAGGTTTAGGTTCTGCAGCCATTTTTTATTAATATACATACAGTTTCCATCCACTTTTGGACGCAGCGGAGCTTTTTTGGGTAAGCTGTAAATCTTGCCGTCACGATCGGTAATTCTTGCTTTCAGTTCCGGTTCTTTTTCCAGTACTTTTTTAAGATTAGGCATATTTTGATCTATCAGATCTGACAATTCCAGAAAATAAGATTTATTCTGCGCAATATCTGTATCCTTCAGGCAGATATTTCCCCAGAATGCATCCGGCAGTTCTCCGGAAGCCAGCAGCAGGGATTTCTGCTCCTGCCAGTCTGTATCGTAATAAACCTTCCAGTCAATTTTCACACCGCCCTTATCTTCCATCTCCTTCATAATTCCCTCATGAAGATAATCAATGGGCCAGGTGTCTGTCCAACGGACTGTTACGATAGAGAAATCATTTTTTGCACTATCCGATGACTGTTCGGATTCCCTGGGACTCTCTCCCTGGCATCCTGCCAACATAGAACCTGCAAGAACCGCTGCCAATAACATACACATTACTCTTTTTGCTTTCATACTTTTTCTCCTTTTCTCTTCTCTTTATTCCCCCGGCTGCAAGTCAAATATCTCACTTGCGGGAGCCTTTTTCTGCTTTCCCATAGCTTTCTGAACTACAAACTGCATTGCATCATTAACGGTGAATCCAGGACCGGATCTTTATCCTTTCAAAGACCCCAGCATTACTCCTTTGTTAAAATACTTCTGCACGAATGGATACATACACATAATGGGAAGGCTGGAAATAACAATAATTGCATATTTAATCAACTCAGCTGTCTGTTTCGCCTCCACAGCCGCTGCCCCGGTTGTCATACTGACAATTGTCTGGTTGCTGATCAGGATATTCCTTAATACCAGCTGCAATGGCTGAAGATCCGGATTCCGCAGATATACCAGCGCATTAAAATAAGAATTCCACTGCCCTACCGCAGCCCACAGGGCTATAACCGCCAATACTGCTTTCGATAAAGGCAGTACCATTTTGAAGAAAAATGTCAGTGTTCCACAACCGTCAATCTGTGCGGATTCCCAAAGTTCCTCCGGAAGGGTATTTCCAAAAAATGTCCTGGCAACGACAATGTAATACGTAACCACGGAAAATGGCAAAACCATAACCCAGAAATTATCCAGCATCTGAAATTGTTTGATTGCCAGATATGTAGGAATCAAACCTCCCGTAAAAAACATCGGAATCAGAAAAAATATCGTTAAAAACTTTCTTCCGTAAAGGTCCTTCCTCGAGAGGGCATAGGCAGCCGGTATATTCGTTACCAGCGTAATTAAGGTTCCGATCACGGTATAGAGAATCGTATTCTTATAACCAACCCACAGCTGTGAATACTCCGCCAGTTTACGGTAGCCTTTTAAGGTAATTCCCTTGGGAAAGAACGTGATATTCCCGGCAGCCACTTCGGCGGGATTACTGAAGGAAGCGATGATAATAAAATACATCGGATAGAGTACAATAATCAAAATAATAATGGCAATTCCATAGAGAAAGATATCAAATATTTTATCCTCTTTTGACTTTTTGATCTTCATTCGTTTTACTGCTTTTCCTTTTGATGTCAATGTTATCTCCCTCCTATATCAGCGATGTATTGCTCATCTTTTTTGAAATCTGATTCACCAGAAGCAGAAGAGCTAGGTTAATCACGTTATTAAAAAGGCCAATTGCTGCAGAAAGGCTGTATTGGTTACTGACCAATCCCATCTTATATACATAAGTTGCAATAATCTCACTGGTTCCGCTATTCAGCGTATTCTGGAGCAGATATACCTTCTCAAAGCCAATTCCCATCACACTGCCGGCACGAAGTATGAACATAATGGTTGCCGTGGGCAAGAGCATCGGGATATCAATATGCTTTAATTTCTGCCATTTACTTGCACCATCCATAGTTGCCGCTTCATATAAAGACGGGTCTACCGCTGAAAGTGCTGCTATGTATAGAATACTGTCCCAGCCCACATGCTGCCATGCCTCCGTCCATACATAGATACTTGGAAACGCTCCCGGAGATCCCATGAGATTTGGCATTGTAACTCCTGCATAGCCCAATAGTTTGGCAATGATTCCATGACTTGGTGATAAGAATAAAATAATCATACCGCACATAACAACGGTGGAAATAAAATGCGGCAGATACGTGGATACTTGAAAAAACTTCCTGAATTTTGTCCTGGTAATCTGATTGCACATCAGCGCCAGTGCAATCGGCAGCGGAAATGTGACAACAATCGTATAGAGGCTGATTACAAGTGTATTTCTTATGGTTGGCCAGAATTGATAAGAATTAAAATACTGTTCAAAGTTTTTAAGTCCAACCCACGGACTTCCTAAAATCCCTCCTGCCGGTGTAAAATTCTTAAAAGCTATGATTACTCCGTACATGGGATAATACATAAACAGCAGCATAATAATAATCGCCGGCAGCATGAGCAGATATAGTGCCTTGCTTCTCTTTATGCCTTTTTTCATAACCTGAAACCTTTGTTTAGGTAAAACAGCGGTTTTTGTTTTGCGCATCTTCCTTTCCTCCCTGTTCAATGATGAACTTATTATATAAAATGCGCGGATTATTTTCTGTAATTATTAAGTTGTGCACTAACAAAAAAGAGGCGGTTTTTCCACCTCTTTTCATTCTGCATAACAGATATTTAATAAAATTCCGTTTTTTTGTTAATCATTTGATATTATTTACTGCAAAGGCACTGTTCTTTCCTTCGCTTTCCGCATCCGATACTCATTCGGCGTGACCCCTGTTACATCCCGAAAGGTCTTACTAAAATAGGAAAAATTGCTATACCCTACTTCCATCGCTATTTTACTTACCGGAAGAGCTGTTTCCTCCAGATATTTCCTGGCTTTTTCCATTCTTCTGGAGGCTATATAAGAAGTAATGGACATCCCTGCAGCATTCATAAATATCCGGGAGATATAATCTTCTGAAAGATAGACCTGCGCTGCCAGTGTCTTTCTGGACAAGTCTTCTTTTAGATTTTCTTCGATATACCGCTTCAGACAATCGGCTACAGACTCCTGCCTGTAGTCACTTTGCTGGTTCCCCTCCAGTTTTTCAAACAGAAACCGGATAAATGCCCTCCACCCATCGATAGTCCGGTAGGCTTCTTTTTCATAGCTTTCAAACTCCTGCATTTCAAAGATAGACTCTAATACCTGCCCGCGCTCCCGCAAATGCCTTTCAATCAGTCCCATCATTTTCTTATGAAGTTCTTTAAGCGTATGAACCTTCAATATGTTTTCCCGGGAATATGCATCGGTACGCTCCAGGATTTCCTGCTGAATATGCATAAAATCTGAGGACCGTTCCAGTTCTGCAAACCAGTTCTCATCCAGAAGCCAGTCAGCAGCTTCACAGGATTCCTGCCTCAGCCAGTCCCCTTCCCATAAGACCGGATTATCCCCCGGCACTGCCTCCGATTCCATCCGTTCCAAGTGCTCCAGGCTGGGATGCAGCTCGTTGACTTTTCCCTTACTTCCTG
Organism: uncultured Robinsoniella sp.; assembly: GCA_900539655.1. Classification (GTDB taxonomy): domain Bacteria; phylum Bacillota; class Clostridia; order Lachnospirales; family Lachnospiraceae; genus Robinsoniella. The sequence continues at coordinate 14,333 of UQCR01000113.1, read as the reverse complement.
CATAAATGCAGACCGGCTGTGCAATGACCCTATGTAAGCAGCGGCTTAACTCCTGCTTTTTTTCTTTCACACTAACACCCGACGGCTCCTTCACTATTAACATCCATTCACAGGCATCCACACGGATCAAGGCTTCAGCCTGTCCCCGCTCCAGTATCTTTCGCACATTACTGCTGACCAGAATCTGAAACCGCACGGCATCTTTTTTTCCATTGTGTTCAAGGTCCAGAAAAATGCGTATAAAATTCAAACTAAAATCTGCATCCCCATATATACGGTGTAATTCCTTTTCTGCTTCTGCCTGCCTCCTGGAATTTTGTGCCAGCAGAAATGTTTCCCAAAGATTCAGATTTCTGTTCTCCCCGCCATGATCCCCATCTTTTTCCTCTACCCGCTTAATGCTTCTTTGCAGTGCAATTTCCAGTTCTTCTGTCGTAACAGGTTTAACCAGATACTCACTGGAATTTAACTGCATCGCTTTTTGGGCATAACTGAAATAAGCGTAACTGCTTAGAAAAATACATTCCACCGGAAGCTGTTTGTGACGTACCCACTCAAGCAATTCCAGACCGCTTCCCTGGGGCATCTCGATATCCGACAGCAGAATCTGAATAGGCATTTCCTCTAACAGCTTCATCGCCTGGCGGATATTACTGGCTGTGAGAACATTGCTGATCCCAAGACGTTCAAAATGAACCGTTTTTTCCAGTTTTTCCGTTACGAGCCTGTCATCATCTACAATCAACATACTTATCTCCATAAATATCTCCCCTTCTGCAGCATCCCCCACCGCATTACATCTTTTATCTTTTATCTTTTACTTTTTTCTATTTTAGCATAATATGGGTGGTATATCTACCTGATACAGCGAAATTGCTTTTTCTAAAATATGGTAAATAATCTATATCCTCAAATCCCCTATCCTGGGATTTCGCTGTCAATATTTTCAATTTCCCTATGCTTTTCTTAATATAAACACAAGCTTTTTTATAAATCATTTATTTCCCTGCCATACTTCGGACACAATTATTCGGTATACTAATAACATCAAATGAAGGACAGCGGTTTCACAGCATAATAATTTAACTTAAAAGTAGTGGACTGCCGTTGGACTTCGCCTAACAATTATCCAACAATATTGGTTAACATAGACTTTTTCATAACTCAGCCCTGTACGCTAAGTACAGGGCTCTCCCTCCGTTTAGGGAATATTAATCTGTTTGTTCATTCCATTTCCCAATTTATCACATTGACTTTACCCTTAGGGCAAGGTGTAATATATAGGCAGGCGATAAAACGCCGGAAGGAGGATATTCCATGTTATCGATTGGAGAGTTTTCTAATATATGTAAAGTATCCACTAAGACACTTCGCTATTATGCTGAAATAGGCCTGATTCTGCCTGATGAAATCAATCCTGAGAATGGTTACCGGTATTATTCTGTGGAACAGCTGGAGACCATGTTATTCATCAACCGCCTGAAATCATACAATTTTTCTTTAGAGGAAATTAAAGCGGTCCTTGAAGCAGATGAACTGCAGGATGAAAAGCTTTATCAGGAACTGATCCGTAAAAAAAATGAAATAGAACGAAAGGTAACGGAATTCGAAAAGACTTTAGACCAGTTAAATGATGATATCTCTATTTTAAAACAGGGTAAATCCATTATGTCCTATCTGGAAAATATTGATGTACAGCTTGTAGATGTTCCCAGGATGTATCTTCTGTCAATCCGAAAAATGCTTACGCAGTGTGAAATTGCTGAAGAATATGGCAATTGCTACAATAAAATATTCGGTAAAATAGCAGATGACAAATTAACTGCCCTCGCCCCGCCAATGGTACTTTTCCACAGTGCAGACTTTAGTCCGTTTGGTTTAGATATTGAGTTTGCAGTACCGATCCGGGAATATATTACGGGGACAAGGGATTTTCATCCCGGACTCTGCTTAAAAACAGTTGTACACGGCTCTTATTCCAACCTGTCTTCCGTATATACAAAACAGCGTGAATGGGCAGAAAAAGAAGGCTATGAGAACAACAATGCACTATATGAAGTATATGTGTCAGACCCTTCCCAGGTTTCAGATGAAAGTGCCCTTGTCACCGAGGTCTATTATCCGGTTAAAAAGAAAATATAACTTTTCCCTGATATAAAATCACCAATAAAGGAGAATCACATATGAACCATGAAACAGCAAAAGAATTTGAATATATTATCCAAAAAAAATATGGCAATACAGCTGGTATTATCGTACAAAAAAACGGGAAAATACTCTATGAAAATTACTTTCATGAATGCAATCCTGACAGCAGAATCCATGTCTATTCCGTAACAAAAAGTATCGTCTCCATTCTGATAGGGATTGCCGCAGATCAGGGAAAAATTAAAAGTTTGGATCAGAAAGTATTGGATTTCTTTCCGGATTACACGGTTAAAAACAATGAAAAAACCATACAGAATATTACACTTAAGAATCTGCTTACCATGACAGCTCCTTATAAATACAAAATTGCCCCCTATATAAAATATTTTACCAGTGATGACAGTGTAAAATTTACTCTTGATTTATTAGGCGGAAAAGGGCAGATTGGGGATTTCAGATACACACCTCTCATAGGACCGGATCTTCTGTCCGGCATTCTTGTCAGCGTAACCGGTCAGTCTGTATTTGATTTTGCATCTGAAAATCTTTTCTCCCCTATGGGAATTACAGTAGAACGCAACTTAATCTTCCATACTAAGGAAGAACAAATGGAGTTTAATAAATCGAGTACAATCAGCGGCTGGGCTGCTGACACAGCGGGCGTAAATACAGGGGGATGGGGACTGACTCTCTCACCACTGGACATGGCAAAAATAGGCCAGCTATATTTAAATGACGGATTGTGGAACGGAAAACAAATCGTATCAGCAGAGTGGTTAAAGGAAAGCACAGACGTACACAGCCGGTGGAAAAAGCAAAACTTGAACTATGGATATCTATGGTGGATTATCAATGAAGACGAACATGCCTGTGCAGCCATGGGCGACGGCGGGAATGTAATTTATTTCAACCGAAAAAAGAATATGGTTATTTCGATTGCATCATTTTTTGTACCAAAAGCAAAGGACCGGCTGGAACTGATCAGAGAGTATATAGAGCCATTCTTTGAAAATTGTGAATCATAGGGCAGCAGTATGCTTTCAAAATTGTGAATCATATGGGCAGCGGTATGCTTTCAAAATTGTGAATCATAGGTTAGCAGTATGCTTGAATATGCGCTTTCTCTGCACTATCTGAATAATAGTATACCGGATGTTCTGGCAATGAATATTGAAGAAGCAGCAATATATATAGCCATAAAAAGCCGGCTCAACTGAAATCGGAAGAACCAATCCGGTTCTTTCGCATTTCACCCGGAGATATTTTATACATCTCCTGAAATACACGGTAAAAGTAATTACGGTTGGTAAACCCCAGCTCCTGCATGACATAAGAGACTGTCCTTCCTTCTTCAGACAGCATTCTTTGTGCCTCTTTTAAAGCAAAAGACTGGCCGTATTCCCCAAGAGTCATTCCTGTATACTTTTTTACAATCCGATTCAGATAGTCGGGATGATAATTAAATGCTCCGGCTATTTCGTTTCTGTTTACAGCACGGTGTTCCTGTTCCAAAAACTGTGTCAGCCGTACAAACAGATGGTCTTCTTTGCCCGAATCCAAACGTATGTGGCTCATCTTAAACTTTTCCTCATCTTCGAAAAGTTCAAATAGGGAGCATAGAATTCCCTGTATAAAGAAGAGGCTTCCTGTTTTCGTATTCAAAAGTTCCACTGCTGTCTGATCAAAATAATGTAAAATCTGTTCATGCACCAAAGACATACCTTCCCACCTGACAGGAGCAAGATCAATATAATTTTTTTTATAATTTTTTGTCTCTTTGATACAGTCATCAAAGAAATGAAACAGGACAGACTCCTTCTTTTCCCCGTTCCGGTAGAGTTTTCTGCCGCATTTCTTCATAATGTCCTCAATAAATTCCGAAGACATACACAAAAATACTGCCTCAAAATCAGTGGAAAACTCTTCATTATGACGGGTATTACAATTGAGCAGACATCCATATCCAGCCTGATACTGATAGCTTGCCTTTTCAATATGCTGGCAGACTTCTCCCTTCAATACATACATAAACTCGAAATAATTATGCTGATGCATGGGGCTTTTGCTGGGTTCCAAATCATCGTAATCACTTAAATCCACTTCAATATTAGCATGCTTTCCAAATCCCAGATCTACTAATTTCATGCGCTTCGTCTCTTCCGATACCCTGCAGCACTCATACGTCAACCCAAAGGGCATCTGCAGCAGATAAAACTGTGAATCCTGGGATCCCGAATCGTTTATGGCAACGATATTATTTCTGGCTTTTGCATACGGGTTAACGGTTTCCATTTTACTCCTCCTCTGATTCAAAAACCTATCTTAACTATCTGATCACAAATGTAAATCCAAAAAAGTCGGTATATGATACAATAGTTAAATTTAAAGCGGTTTTTGACCTTGCATTATCCTTATCTTTATATAGAATATAACATATACAGATATATAAGTCTATTTTAAGATACAGAATACGGAAACAATTATGAGAGGAGATTCATTATGCTGTCAAGATCATTTAACGCCGGATGGAATATCAAAGAAGGTTTCAGCCAGCCATTTACAAACTTGTTTTCAAGAGAGCAGGATTTGGGTACACCGGTCACACTCCCCCACGATGCTATGATCCTGGAAAAGAAAACCCCCGACACTAAAAACGGGAAACAAACCGGGTACTATCCGGGCAAATCATATCTCTATACTAAGATGTTCTTTGTGCCTGATGACTGGCTGGATAAAAATATTGTACTGGAATTTGAAGGAGTTTATCCCAGTGCACTGGTATATATTAACGGTGACTTTGCCGGCAGCCATCATTCCGGCTATTCTCAGTTCACTGTACAGGCTGACGGATTTCTTATTCCCGGCAAAGAAAATAAAATTGAAGTCGCAGCAGACAACAGCAGTGAAGCAAATACAAGATGGTATTCCGGAAGCGGAATTTATCGAAATGTAAATATCTATATCAGTGAAAAACTCTATATCCCGATTGGCGGGCTGCAGATCGACACTCCTGAAATAGATGCAGACACCGCCGTCCTCTGCATTAAAACAAAACTCTGTAACGAGACGCTGCGTACTCACGATTTGATTCAAAGCACAGAAATACTGGATGCGGATGGAAAAATTGTAAATTCCGAGCAAACAGTTGTCACTTCGTATTCTCATAAAAATGTGCAGACGCTGCAGCGTATACCAGTCTGGGATCCTAAATTATGGGACTGTGACTCTCCTTACCTTTACACCTGCAGAACACGACTCATAGAAGGAAATACCATACTGGATGAAGCAGTTACCACCTTGGGTATCCGTAAAATGCAGTTAGACTCCCGCCATGGGCTTCGGATCAATGGAAAAGAAGTAAAGCTAAGAGGCGCCTGCATTCATCATGACAATGGGATAATCGGTGCGGTTACTCTGGAAAAAGCCGAAGAACGCCGCTGCCGTCAGATGAAGGAAGCAGGTTTTAACTGCCTGAGAAGTTCTCATCATGCAATGAGTAAAGCTATGCTGGCGGCATGTGATAAACTAGGCATGCTTGTCATGGATGAGCTGTCCGATATGTGGCATATTCGTAAAAATCCTCATGACTTCGGAAATTATTTTGAAGAATTCTGGGAAGATGAAGTGGAACGTATGGTGGCAAAGGATTACAACCACCCATCTGTAATTATGTATTGTACCGGAAATGAAATCCCCGAGGTGGGAACCAAACGCGGTGCAGAAATGAACCGCAGAATTGTTGAAAAGATAAAATCTTTAGATTCTTCCAGGTACACCACCAATGCTGCCAACAGCTTCCTGGCCCTGCGAAGTGACATGCAGCAGTTGCTGGAAGAAGCCGTAAAAGCAACCGGTATGGACCACATTTTGGAACAGACTTCAGGTACAGGTGAAGGCGGCATATCCGTTATGAACGCTTTCGCCAGTCTGATGGAAGGGCCTGCAAAGGATTATATAGACGCCAGTTCTACTTTAACCAGACTTCTGGAAGGGTTTAGCGGCGGTCTGGATATCGCCGGATTTAATTATATTACCGGCCGCCACGAACTGGAAGCACAACTGCATCCCAATCGGCTGGTTCTCGGTACTGAGACTTATCCCTCTGAGATTGTAAGACTTTGGGATATCGTAGAGTGCAATTCCCATGTAATCGGTGACTTTACCTGGACCGGATATGACTATCTGGGCGAAGCAGGTATCGGTATCTTTTATTACAATGGCATTAATGGTTTTCAGGATAACAATTTTCCGGACTGCCTTGCATATATCGGTGATATCGATATCACCGGTTACCGCAGGCCCATCAGTTATCTGCGGGAAATCGTCTTTGGCCTCAGAACAGCGCCCTTCCTTGCGGTAGAAAGATTGAACCATTATGGGGAGACGCCGGGGAAAACCACCTGGATGCACAAAGATAACATCGCCAGCTGGACCTGGACGGGCTACGAGGGTAAACCCGCTGTTGTGGACATATTCTCTTCCAGCGAAGAAGTGGAATTATTCTTAAATGATATATCCATGGGCAGAAAACCAGCCGGAAAAGCCGCCGGTTTCATCACTTCTTATGAAATAACCTATGAACCCGGAACGCTTATGGCTGTCAGCTATCAAAATGGCAAAGAAACCGGAAGGGATATCCTGCAAACCGCAGATATACCAGCAAGAATTTCCCTGTCGGCTGACCAGACCGTTTTATCCGCTGATGGAAATGATTTGGCATACATTACAATTGGACTGCAGGATAAAAACGGTACACTTAATCTGCAGTCTGAGACTGAAATCCATATCTCTGTAGATGGTGAAGGCACACTTCAGGGATTTGGCAGCGCTGACCCCCATACCAGCAATCATTACTATACCAAATCCTGGAAGACATATGATGGCCGCCTGCTGGCCGCCATTCGGTCCGGATTCTTTCCTGGGGAAATTAAAGTAACGGTTCGTGCAGAGGGACTTGGTGAAGAATCGATCATTTTGCGAGTAGAATAAAGTATTATAAAGCCGGCAAGCTTCATTCAAACAGCCTCTAATAGTCCAAAAAATTTGAATTCACAATAAAAATGCAGGAGATTTTTCAAACTGCAAGGCGGAGAAATGAAGCGTAGCAGGTTACGCCGAATGATGACAACCTTGCAGTTTGGAAATAGACAAACATTGATTGAGAATTATTTATTGAGGATTCTAGCGCGTGTTTTAAAATTGCTTTCTGGCAGATGTGCATCACAGTTTATGGGAGATTTGTCCCGGATGAAGGGCGACAAGCGTACTACGTAACCTGAATTCGGGACAAATATACCGCAAAGTGGGGCGTACAGATGGCGGGAATGAATTTTCAAACACGCTCTAATACAGCATTGCGTAAATAACTGTGAATAGATTATCTGATATCTGTGTCAGGTGTGCTTTTGCGAAGCGCCGGCGTAGTTGGCTACGAATAGCTTCGCAGACGTGCACGTGGCGGAGATAGCGGATGCTACGGATGCTATATTCACAGTTATTTGTGCAATGCTGTACTAGCTTCATGGACTGCTGGAGGGCGCCTTAAAATTGCTTACTCTCACTGTGCATCACAGTTTGCAAAAGATTAATCCCAAATGAAGGATGGTTATCGAACCATGCAATCTGAATTCGGGGCAAATATGCCGCAAAGTGGGGCATGCAGATGGCGGGAATGAATTTTCAAACAAGCTCCAGGATGATTTAAGGAATATTGTATTTGAGGAAGAATATTATATTTAAGGAATATTGTATTTATTTAAAATACTATCTATAACTCCTTTTGATTTTTCAGAGATCTTACCCCCTAAAGGATATAAACGCCTTTCATCCCCGTCGTATGTTAACCATTTTATTTGTTGACCTTCTGCATTTAAAAATTTCAGACCCAATAGGCCTTGCTTTTCTTGCCTCGGAAAAATAGTCGTAATAAAAATCTGATTATTTAGTGTATCTATTAATTTTGCAATATCACTCTTATCTGTAATTCTTATCAATAGATCACCTTGCCAAAGTTCTATCGCTTTTACTTCATTCTTATTTAAATGGTATGTAGTGTTGTAAGATAATGTACTGCTAATTAAAAATATAATAGCTATTATTATAATTAAAATAAATCTTTTTTTATGCATATCTAAATTACCTCAATTTCTAATACCTCATGATTATTAAACAATATATGCTGTATAATTGAGCAGAGCTTTTGTGAACGCTGCCAGGGTACTAACTCCTAACTTATTCATTATAAACTATAGATCTCTTGCTCTTCTTAATATATTGTTACTCTCTACATCGTGATTTTTATATTACATTCCAACATGTTCTTGTTCGAATTTAACCTCTTCACCCCAAACGATATTCTCATATTTATATCACATTTAATTTAAGTAAGCAATAGAATTTGTGTAATTGGTACCTAATATTGAATAATTGGTAAAAAGATTGTAATCTTAATTTTATTTCACGATATAAATTGTACATATTACGTTAACTATTGACATTGGACTTTGCTCTAATGTTACAATACATTATAATATATACAATTAAAAGAAAGGTCTCTATACTCTTGAAAAAATATACCATAAGCCATACGGCTGAACTTTTATCCATATCCAAAGATACTCTGCGTTATTACGATAAAATTGGTTTGATAAAACCACTCAGAGGAACTAATAATTACCGCTTTTACAGCCAAACAGACATTCTACTATTCCAATATGTAGAAGTCATGAAATATGCGGGACTCTCCTTAACACAAATTAAATCAATAATGAATGATGTAGATAAAAAATCTGAAAAGAGTCAACGGAATACTCTTAATATACTATCGGAGAAGTCATCTGAAATCAAACAGAAAATATTATTATATCAGAATATTGAGCGATTATTAAACCATATAATAGAAAATTTATGGACTATGTCTTGTCCAGCAGACATGGGACTAGTAGATAATATGATAAAAGCAATTTATGAAAGCATACAGGCAGAATAGCATATCTATGTGATAAATTGCAGCTATGAAAGGAGCGTGAATAGCGTGATGGATTATTACAAATCATTTGCAAATGACTATGATGAATTTGGATCAATTAAAGAATTTTTAGGTGATGAAAAGAATTTTTTCTGTAAACTTTTCAAAGAACACGAGGTCAATACTATACTTGATTGCTCCTGCGGTACAGGACAACATCTATATATGTTATCTCAAATGGATTATCAACTTTGGGGATCAGATTATTCCCAATCTATGTTGATAAAAGCAAACGAGAGATTATCGGCTCATGGTCAAAAAATACCATTGTATCAATGCGATTTTCGTTTCTTAGAGAGTGTGTTTGACATTAAGTTTGACGCCATTTTATGCCTGACCACATCTCTGCCGCATTTACATACCGATGAAGATCTGTTATTAGCGATCACTTCAATGAAAAACAGATTAAATCCGGGGGGCTTGCTTATATTAACCTCAGGAACGACCCACTATACATTAGGTTTGCCCCCAATCGAGGTCGTTGTAAATCGTGAAGATTTTTCACGAATCTTTATAAAAGAACATACTGATAAATTCCAAACCATTCATATCCTGGATTTATACCATGGCCCACAGCGCATGGAAAATAATCAATATGACATCGTTTATCGGATATTGTTGGATGATGATTACCGTAAACTTTTGCAAAGAGCCTGTTTTGAAAATATTCAAGTATACGGTGATTATGATATGAACCATTATGATAAAAATAGTTCTCGGTTAATAGTTGTTGCGAAAAGGTGAAGGTAGTTTATTTAATTATTATGTATGTTCATTTCTTAATATGCCAGACAACATACTGGAAATTGGGGTTTTTGTATTGTTTCAATATGTCTTATACCCCATATTACTATTAATCAATACACTGGGAAGCTAAAGTACCACGAAGCGGAGTTTCAATATTTCCCATATTACTATTAATCCAGAAGCGGCTTGACTTTTTGACCAGCCTTTTTACGGTTTCAATACATCCCATATTACTATTAATCGCTACTGGGCGAACAATATTAACAGACCAAACTCCCGTTTCAATATATCCCATATTACTATTAATCTAAATAATCTTTGCAATAAAATGCTCAATACAGCTTGTTTCAATATATCCCATATTACTATTAATCTACACAACTTGGCTGTGTATTCAGTGGGAATTTAGAGTTTCAATATATCCCATATTACTATTAATCAAAATTAGAATTTAAGGAGGCAGGGATGAAAGATTGGTTTCAATATATCCCATATTACTATTAATCCACCGCAGACATCGAGTTTGTCCGGGAATCAGCGTTTCAATATATCCCATATTACTATTAATCACCTCCTCAAATGGCGATTTCTCATTGTATTCTAGTTTCAATATATCCCATATTACTATTAATCACAACAAGGGAGACTGGACACCAGGGAAACTTACGTTTCAATATATCCCATATTACTATTAATCGTTTATGCATGTATTAAAATACTTGCGGCAGAACCGTTTCAATATATCCCATATTACTATTAATCCAGATCTTTGTACCCTTTGCCGTGTTCATAATAATCGTTTCAATATATCCCATATTACTATTAATCACCAAAACCCCTCAAATCCCCGATGCAAAACTAAGTTTCAATATATCCCATATTACTATTAATCATTAAGTAGCTCAAGAACTTTTTCATAGTATCCGCGTTTCAATATATCCCATATTACTATTAATCTTTTATCGATAGCTGCTGTCATAAGGTTCTGATCTTGTTTCAATATATCCCATATTACTATTAATCCCACACTGATAACGCCCTCATAATCCGCCGGATGTGTTTCAATATATCCCATATTACTATTAATCAATGTAATGCAGCAGCGCCAGGCGCTTTTGAATGGTTTCAATATATCCCATATTACTATTAATCATGGTAGACAAACAAATCCGGGGGTGCATCCAGACGTTTCAATATATCCCATATTACTATTAATCAAAGAAGCCAGCACCAGGTTAGAAGCATACCAAGCGTTTCAATATATCCCATATTACTATTAATCACATCTGTACACTGGGCACATTTCCCAGATACACTTGTTTCAATATATCCCATATTACTATTAATCATCAAGTCATGGACAGCCTCACTGTACCGGATAATGGTTTCAATATATCCCATATTACTATTAATCTCCGGCTGTTGATCCGTCTCTCCCTGCATATAAAGGGTTTCAATATATCCCATATTACTATTAATCTTTATAGGGAGGTTGGGATGGGTGAAAATCTGGGGTTTCAATATATCCCATATTACTATTAATCCTCAGACGATCCGAATATTACCTACTGTCTAAACTAGTTTCAATATATCCCATATTACTATTAATCAAAAAACGGAAGAGCGTAATTCTTCCAAATATCGTTTCAATATATCCCATATTACTATTAATCACATAGGCAACGTCACCTTCTTCGATGCTTGGATCGTTTCAATATATCCCATATTACTATTAATCGAATAGTAAGGTTCCGATCGGATGGCACAAGCTGTTTCAATATATCCCATATTACTATTAATCGACTGACTTTTTGTAATAATGCGTATGGATAGATGTTTCAATATATCCCATATTACTATTAATCCAACGAAAATCCAACATTCCTTCCATTCACTATAAATCATATCCCCCACAAAATCAAGGATTTTCTCATTTTTTACCAGCCGTCACCTCTTCTCTATCACTTCCACTTATTTTCTCATTTTTCGTTGTAACTTCAAGCTTTTCTTATACTCTCTGTTTTCTGCGCCTGGTAAATTTACTTTTAGAACACTCCACTAATCCCTCCTTCCAGCTTAGATCCATACTCTAAATATTGATCTTGAAACTTATTCCCCTACCTGTACATCCTACTCCACTTTGCAGTAAATTATCTTTAAATTCAGTTACGCAGACCACTGTACTCACTTAAATTTATACTAACTCTTCCGCAAAGTGTGGCCACCACTGTCAGAAAGTGATACTCTAATACCCTCTCGGAGTCATTTTTACTATTTCACGCACTCATTCACCCAGGCGATAAAATTAGTTGTGCTGTCACCGGTTCGTTCTGCGGTTGTATGACCTTGATTCCATACCGTTTCAAATTCAACAGATTTCACATCATCACATTGTTCTAGTGCCAGCGCCAGGTTTGTCTCTACCGTCAATGCCGTATCTCCTTGCTCTATACCAGTGTAGATTCTCCAGTTCTGGGCAAGTTTTGAAGTTCCATATCCCTCATAATACTCACTGAGATAATACATCGGATTATACATGTTCTGGCGATAAGAGGAGCTATTTCCCAGTGAATCAGTAGTTGATATACCGTTACTATAAGACTCTGCATAGGATGCATCCCAGTTACTTAATTCAGAATACTTTTCCTGATTATCCTTTAATAACGACGCCATAATAGAATCAAAATGCATGGCATCCTGTTCATTATTTCCAAACAGCATGTTCTCCGCCTGGCTGCAGTTCAGGTCATCAAATGCACCCACATCCTTGCTGGCTGATTTACACTGTTTTACAAATGCTTCCATACTGGTAATACTTGCAGTGTTAGTTGCCTGATCATAGGTTATCCATTCTTCTTCGGCATTTAATGATGCTATATAATCCTGCACGGTCTCATAAGTTGTTCCTGCATTTTCGGATGACCCTGCGCCCATTTCAGGCATTGAACCATTTTCCGGTTTGCCACCATCCTTCGGCATATCTCCATTCTGCGCCATTTCTCCATCCTTCGGCATATTTCCATCTTGCTGTATTCCCTCATTTTGTGAAGATTCCCCAACTTCCGACTTTCCGGTAACCCCTTCTGAAAGTTCACTGGTTGAATTACTGCTATTGCCGCCTTCCTGACCGATGCCTTCCGGTGGCGTCTGACCATCTCCTCCGGCAAAGCCTCCATCCGGTCTTGTGAATCCGGCTGTTGCAGTATATGGGAAGGTTGTGTCGCTTAGGAAATAATTCAGTGAAGTTTCTACAACAGACAGGAGGTAGTCGTAATAGCTTCCAGTAGTATAGATTCCCGTTTCGCTTTCTTCCAGTGTTAAAGCATTGCCGTCTTTGTCTTTTAATCCCAGCTGATTGATGTATTCTGCATATTTAATAGACATATCATCCGAAAGGGCTGCCGTAAAGGTTCCATCCGCGCGTGTTCCTTCCGATGCATACTGCCCCAGATTCCATTCGTAGGCTTCATCTGCATAGTCCAGACTGGTTATTGGGCACCAGCACATAGAACCGCAAACTGCATCGCTGATATAATTGCCATCATTGTCTTTCATTGCCGCCCCTATTTCCATTAGATAAGGATTATATAACTCACTGTCTCCTGATGCCCCTGCAACAGCGCTCTGAGCACCTCCGCCAGACATTCCGAAAGTAAATATGCGTTCTGTATCGCCCGGAAGCTGGTCCGCATTATATCGGTAATAACGAATTGCTACCTTTAAATCTGTTACTCCCCAGGGTGCTCCGCCACTATATGCCAGATTTCCAGCATCATCATACCCATTATTTCTTCCCCGCATTCCGGCATATACATATATATAACCTGCACTCAGATAATGGGATAACCCCTGGTAACTGTATGATGAGGGAGCCTGCTGTGCCAAATAACCTGCTGTATTAATTGCAAATACGATAGGCGCAGTGTCGGCGGTATAACCATTTACCGATTTACTTGCATTAATCGTGCAGGTATAAGTGCCATCACTATTTTCTTTTCCATCCATATAGTCTCCTGGGACATATATTCCCATTGTTTCATATTCAGATGCAGCGGGCATAGAACAATACCCCACCTGAATCTGCCAGTATACATTGTTTTCAGCATCATAGTTCCAGGAAGTATCTGAAAACGCCAGACTCTGGTTATCCTGCTGATAATCCGCTAATGTGACGGAGTTCTGACTAGACACATTTGATACCGAATCTGCCTTGTCCGTTGTGCTCTGTTCCGTGCTGTTTTTTTTGCTCCCGCCGCTGCATGCTGCTAGCGATACCGTCATTGACAGAACGATCCCCACTGCTAAAATTTTTCTAATTACCCTCTTTTTCCTCATGAAAACCTCCTTAGCTTTTATATAATCTCTCGGAATCTCTAAGCCAGTAAATTCAAGGCTCTCAGATTCCTTTTTT
>UQCR01000112.1 GCA_900539655.1 uncultured Robinsoniella sp. | reverse complement strand
GAAGAGATCTTTATAATATTTTAGAAGAAGATGGAAGAGATATAAAACCCGTAAAAGTAAAATTGGGCAAGTATTATTATAAAGATGGAACGCCATATACTATTGAGATAAAGGGCGAAACAACGGGTTTGTATTTGAAATTTTTTAAAGAAGCTGAACATAGTGAAATGCCCCCAACTTTAATAATTGATCATGATAAAGTTACCTATTATGATCAGTATATAAAGGGTGAAACAGATGAAAGAGCAAGCGTAGTTTTAAAGATAGGGAAAAAGACGTACAAGAAAAAATCCAATTCACGGGGTAAGTTTAAATTTAAAATTAAGCAATTAAAGATAGGAACTAAAATTAAAATAACTGCAACTTCCCCAATAAATGGCAATAGAATTACGCGTACTTGGAAAGTAAAAAAACCGAAGATGAGTATCAAGGTGCCAAATTATGTAACAAAAGACTCCAGAACAATTTCGGGTACATTAAAAGGAGCAAAAAAAGGGGATTATATCGTTGCATATATTAATGGCAAGAAATACAAAGGAAAAATTAATTATAAAAAGAATCAGTTTTCCATTAATGTTTCCAATTTAAGTGTAGGTAATACAACATTGACGGTATATAATAAATTCAAACAAAAAATCATATCGCATAATGAACATATTTATTTATCTAATAGTATTTATGTCGGTATGACTACTGATCAGGTTTTACAAACCACCTTTGGCAGACCTTCTACTATAAACAGATACAATTCTGGCGCTTTGGAGCAGTGGGTTTACCGGTATAGTTATCGTACAACTTATATCTATGTACAAAATGGAGTTGTGACTTCTTTTAGTGAAATTGGATAGTTTTCGATTTAAAATCAGTGACGTGTGGATAGAACCCATGTGCAGCTACCGGGCACCTGACCCATACGTCAGAATGTAAAGTACCCCCGGGGAGTATGCGAGAGCCATGTCAAAGTAATAATATGATACAAACTGACGTTCTGATTTATTGAGCGTAAAATTGTGCATATGAAGGGTGAAACAGCCTGTATGACCGTTTAAATGCGTTTGACGGCATATTGTGATTAATGGGGTAGTTGTAGGCTACCCCTTTATTTTATGCCTGTAGTAGAGGACTTGTTTCTTGACGCACGCTTGTACTTCCGTAATACTGGCGGATGTCATCAAGACTCAATTTTTTACGGCTTTTCTTCCTGAATATTTCTGTATGGAAGTACCATTTCTTTTTCTCACCAGCCTATTTAAAGCCTATTTCACCTAAGTATTTCCTATGCAGGTAGGTCAAACCGTCTATCCAAATCCAATTGCCTATAATCTCAATATTCAGTCCTGCAAGGGTAACAACTTTGTTCAGGACTTCTCGCAATTTTTCTTCCTCTGAGAAGTCATATTGCATCTCATTGTATGCTGTAGCGTTGCCTGTAGCGGTATGGGTATTTTTCAATTGCTGAAAAAGCTTTTCGTATTCCAGATTGATTACTTTTGTGACTTCCAGAGAGCCGTCAGCGTTGTCAGGATGATATTTTTTGAGTAGTGCCTTGTATTGGATTCTCAATTCCTGTAGGGTAGTAATGCGGTCAAAATAGCTTGTCATAGTATGTACCTCCATAAAAAAAGTGCAAAGCCCTTGATAATTCAATAGACTTTACACTTTTCTATATGTTAGGTTATTTACTTATACCGTCTCAGGTCTGCTGTATTTCTAGCGATCTGATTATTATGCATTTCAAGTTCTCCAGATATTACTGCTATTTGATCAAACAATTCAGAGTTAGCTTCTTTTTGTGCTACATAGAATTCTTCTGTCATCTTATAATTAGCGCTCACAAGATTTTCAATGTCATCGAATCGTTTGTCATTAGCTTTAAGTCGTTCATTGTTGTCTTTTACTAGATCAATTAACATATCAAGCTTTTCATCAGTGGTCATATTATAAACCTCCTTGTACCTTAAATATATTTGTATTGTAACACATCGAAAGTGCAAAGTCTATTCAATTATCAAGGTACTTTATATTGAATGTTTAAAATTAGACATAGCGCCATTGATATTGACACAACATAAGCCAACAGGGAAAAAGAGTACAAAAGCGTTCAACGAGTGGTGCCTGGTAGGAAGCTTGTGAAGCAGATCATCAAAATCAATATCGCTAATGGAATCTGGAAAAAGGGGTATTTATTCATAAGAGATAATGGAGAAAGAATTCAATTACATTCTTTTTCAACCGCATTATTAACATGCTGTAAGAAGTTGAACATAACAAACAGGAGTATGCACAAAATAAGAAAGACTTATATATCTGCATTGTTTGATGGCAATATAAACATAAACGAGATAAGAAAACAGGTTGGGCATGAAGACGAAAGGACAACGCTCAGAAATTATTGCTTCAACAGATATACAAGGAATCAAACAGAAGAACAGATGAAAAATGCACTGAAACTAAAAGCATAGATATTTACAAGATGATTTATGCAATCAAGGGCAATCAAAAAATGAAGACATAAAAAAAGTGGAACCTCCCAGTAAACACTAGGTTTTCCACAATCCAAAGAGCAGTCCGTAGGGGAATCGAACCCCTGTTTCCGCCGTGAGAGGGCGGCGTCTTAACCGCTTGACCAACGGACCTCATCGCTTGGTACTTGCATATCATATACCATTTTAGAAAATTTTGCAAGTACTTTTTTTGATTTTTTCAATTTTTTTGCAAATTACGACAATTTTAAAATCAAAGGCGGATTTTAAGCGCTTTTTTAGTGATTGACAGATGGCCCAATTCAATTGAAAAGCACTGGACAAATCCATGATTTGGAACTAATATTAAATTGTAGGTATAATATTATCTAGAAACAATAAAATGAGTGCGGCAATTGAGCTGTGTATTTCAGAATGTAAATTTGCTGAGATTTATACGAAAGAATAAATTGCTTTGTAACAGTTGTATGTTACACTTTTTGGAAGTTTTGTCGATTGAAGGTTGCATTACGGCTATATTACCTGAAATGATAACTAATATATCCGCAAAGTGGGGCATATTTGCCCCGAATTCAGGTTACGTAGCACGCTTGTCGCCCTTCATCCGGGACAAATCTCCCACAAACTGTGACGCACAGCTGCCAGATAGCAATTTTAAAACACACTCTAGGGAGGAAGAAAAGATGAAAAGTTTGAAGTCAAAGAGAATATTAGGGCTGCTGTTTGCCATTATTTTTATTTTAGGAGGACTTGGAGCTCTTGAAGCGAGTAAGGCGGAAGCAGTGACAAGAAATGCATCGGCTGCCACTAAACAGACATCCGATAACAAAGGCTCCTCTGACAAAAATAAAGGAATGAATGTACACTTTATCGATGTGGGGCAGGCAGATTGTATACTTGTGGAATCGGCGGGGAAATTTATGCTGGTAGACGCTGGGAATAATGATGATGCAGACACTATATCAGATTATCTGAAAGAGCAGGGAGTAAAGAAGCTGGATTATGTAATAGGTACGCATCCTCATGAAGATCATATTGGATCTTTGGATACCATAATTAATACATATGATATCGATACATTAATCATGCCGGCAAAAGCCCATACAACAAAGACGTTTGAAGATGTGGTATCGGCAATTGAAAAGAAGCATTTAAATATTACAGATCCGATTCCGGGTAAGAAATACAAGCTGGGTGATTCTGAATTTACGATCCTGTCCCCTGAAAAGGGAAAAGATTACGGTGATAATTACAATAACTGGTCTGTAGGGATTAAACTGGAGAATGGTAAAAATCGTTTTGTACTCTGTGGAGATGCGGAAAAAGATTCAGAGAAAGATATGCTGGATTCCAAAATCGATCTGAAAGCAGATGTATTAAAACTTAGCCATCATGGCAGCAGAACATCCACAACTGATGCATTTTTAAAAGCGGTAAATCCAGAATATGCGGTTATCAGTGTTGGGAAAGACAATGATTATGGACTACCGGATGAAGAAAACCTGGAGAAGTTAACCAAGAATAAAATTAAGTATTTCAGGACAGATGAGCTGGGAACGATTGTGGCATCCAGTGACGGAAGCACTATTAAGTGGAAGTATAGCGCTGAAAAAGACAATAAAACAGGTAATTCAAAAGATATAAAAAGCAGCCAGAGTGAAAAAACTACTACAGAATCTGCTGCAGAGGCTCCGGTAAAAGGCCAGGATTATATCATCAATATTAATACCGGCAAATTCCATAAGCCAGGTTGTTCCTCTGTTAAGCAAATGAATGAATCCAATAAACAGCATTATAATGGAAGCAGGGATGATTTAATCGGAAAAGGTTATGATCCCTGCAAAAGATGCAATCCATAGCGGATACCCTTTCTTATCAGATTAGGAACCCTTCTATAATAAGTAAGGGTTCTTTTTTTCTGTCCGATACGATTAATAGAAGATGCGTGAAAGAAGCGGCGATTTGTTTTTTACTTGCATTTTTAATCCGGATGTTGTTATAATAGCGGTTAGGTAAATGTTAAGTTATGAAAGGATAATGAAAATGGCAAAGCAAACGATGACATATGATGCAAGCAGCATCTCTGTACTGGAAGGCCTGGAAGCAGTTCGAAAGAGACCGGGTATGTATATTGGAAGTGTATCCAGAAAAGGCCTCAATCATCTTATATATGAAATTGTGGATAATGCAGTGGACGAGCATCTGGCGGGATACTGTGACAGGATCGAAGTAACGCTGGAACGTGACGGCTCCTGTACGGTAAATGACAATGGGCGTGGTATACCGGTGGGAATGCACGAGAAAGGAATGTCGGCAGAACGTCTGGTATTTACCACACTTCATGCCGGAGGGAAATTTGATGATTCTGTATATAAGACAAGCGGCGGACTGCATGGTGTAGGTTCTTCTGTGGTAAATGCATTATCTACTTATCTGGATATTAAGGTTAGCAGGGAGGGTGCAATTCATCATGACCGCTATGAAAGAGGAATACCGGTTATTGAGTTGGAAAATGGCCTGCTGCCAATCACAGGTAAATCCAGAAAGACAGGGACACTGATTAATTTTCTGCCTGACCCGGAAATATTTGAAAAAACTAATTTTGCAGCGGAGGAAGTGAAAAGCCGTCTTCATGAAACGGCTTATTTAAACCCGACCCTAACAATTGTGTTCGAAGACAGGCGGGGAGCAGAAACAGAACATATTGAATTCCATGAGCCCGATGGGATTATTGGATTTGTCAAGGATTTGAATCAGCATAAAGAGGCGTTGCATGAGCCTATTTATTTTAAAGGAGAATCAGAAGGAATTACGGTTGAATGTGCGTTCCAGTATGTCAATGAGTTCCATGAAAACGTACTGGGCTTTTGTAATAACATCTACAACGCAGAAGGCGGAACCCATTTGACAGGGTTTAAGACAACCTTTACTACCGTTATGAATAACTACGCAAGAGAATTAGGGATTTTGAAAGAAAAAGATGCTAACTTTACCGGAGCGGATATCCGAAATGGATTGACAGCTGTTATTTCAATTAAGCATCCGGCACCACGTTTTGAAGGACAGACGAAAACCAAACTGGATAATCAGGATGCGGCTAAAGCTTCCGGCAAAGTGACAGGCGAGGAAGTAGTGCTGTATTTTGACCGGAACCTGGAGACTTTAAAAAGTGTACTTTCCTGTGCGGAAAAAGCGGCTAAGATTCGAAAATCTGAAGAAAAAGCAAAAACGAATATGCTCACAAAGCAAAAATATTCTTTTGATTCCAATGGGAAACTTTCCAACTGCGAAAGCCGTAAACCAGAGCAATGTGAGATCTTTATTGTAGAGGGAGATTCTGCGGGAGGATCCGCCAAAAATGCAAGGGATCGTAATTATCAGGCAATTCTGCCCATTAGGGGTAAGATTTTAAATGTGGAGAAAGCAAGCATAGATAAGGTGCTGGCAAATGCAGAGATTAAGACAATGATTAATGCGTTTGGCTGCGGATTTTCCGAAGGTTATGGAAACGATTTTGATATAACGAAACTGCGTTATAATAAAATCGTAATTATGGCAGATGCCGACGTGGATGGGGCACATATCAGTACGCTTTTGTTGACCCTGTTTTATCGTTTTATGCCGGATCTGATCTATGAAGGACACGTGTATATTGCTATGCCGCCGTTATATAAGGCTGTTCCGTCCAGAGGTGCGGAAGAATATCTCTACGACGACAAAGCACTGGAAAAATATCGCCGGGCTCATAAAGGACCATTTACACTGCAGCGTTATAAAGGTCTTGGGGAAATGGATGCGGACCAGCTTTGGGAAACGACCTTAAACCCAGCTACACGCCGACTGAAGCTGGTAGAAATAGAAGATGCCAGAATGGCATCCAATGTAACAGAGCTTTTAATGGGGACGGAAGTCCCGCCACGAAGGGCATTCATTTATGAGCACGCTTCAGACGCGGAACTGGATATATAAGTTTGAAAGAAAAATGTTTTCAAACTACTAATTAGTATAACGATGAAGGAGCATTTAAATGGAAAATATACAGGAACAGATAATCAGAACAGAATATTCAGATGTAATGCAGAAATCTTACATCGATTATGCAATGAGCGTTATTATAGCCAGAGCGATTCCGGATGTAAGGGACGGGTTGAAGCCGGTTCAGAGAAGAACGCTATATGATATGTATGAGCTGGGAATAAAATATGACAGGCCTTATCGTAAATGTGCACGTATCGTAGGAGATACCATGGGTAAATATCATCCCCATGGCGACAGTTCCATATACGAATCCCTGGTAGTTATGGCACAGGAATTTAAAAAAGGTCTTCCGCTGGTAGACGGGCACGGAAATTTTGGTTCCATTGAAGGGGATGGAGCAGCGGCAATGCGTTATACAGAAGCAAGACTGCAGAAAATCACCCAGGAAGCTTACTTAAATGATCTTGATAAAGATGTTGTGGATTTTGTGCCAAACTTCGATGGTACAGAAAAAGAGCCGGAGGTATTGCCGGTGCGTCTGCCCAATCTGCTGGTAAATGGCGCGGAAGGAATTGCGGTTGGTATGGTAACCAGTATTCCGCCACATAATCTGGGTGAGGTGATTGACGCAGTAAAAGCTACTATTAAAAATAATAAAATCACAACAGAAGAACTCATGGAGTATGTACAGGGACCGGATTTCCCAACGGGCGGTATCGTGGTAAACAAAGATGATCTTCTGCAGATATATGCCACCGGCGCAGGGAAAATAAAACTCAGAGGAAAAGTAGAATTTGAACCGGGGAAAAATGGAAAAGACAGACTGGTGATCACAGAGATTCCCTATACTATGATGGGGGCAAATATCGGAAAGTTCCTCAATGACGTTGCCACTTTGGTGGAAACAAAAAAAACCAATGATATCGTGGATATTTCCAATCAGTCTTCAAAAGATGGCATTCGAATTGTTTTGGAACTGCGTAAAAATGCAGATCATGAAAACCTGGTTAATATGCTTTATAAAAAGACCAGGTTAGAAGACACGTTTGGTGTAAATATGCTTTCGGTAGTGGAAGGCAAACCGGAAACACTGGGAATAAAAGCGATTATTGAATATCATATCGATTTTCAGTTTGAACTTGCTACGAGAAAATACAAGACGCTGCTTGCAAAAGAATTAAATAAGAAGGAAATCCAGGAGGGATTAATAAAAGCCTGTGATGTAATTGACCTGATTATTGAGATCTTAAGGGGCAGCAAGAACCAGAAGCAGGTAAAAGAGTGTCTGATAAATGGTGTGACAGAAGGAATTAAATTTAAATCTGCAGCTTCCAAAAAGGCAGCAGCAGCACTTAATTTCACGGAAACACAGGCAACTGCTATATTAGAGATGCGTTTATATAAGCTGATTGGACTGGAAATTGAGGCCCTGCAAAAAGAACATGAGGCTACACTTAAGAATATAGCATCTTATGAAGATATCTTAAATAACTATAAGTCTATGGCTAAAGTGATTATTAAGGAACTGGATGCCTTTAAAAAAGAATATGCCAGACCAAGAAGAACAGCCATTGAAAATGCTGCCGAAGCCGTTTATGAAGAGAAAAAAGTTGAAGAAATGGAAGTAATTTTTCTTATGGACCGGTTTGGTTATGCAAAAACAATCGATGTTACCGCATATGACCGGAATAAGGAAGCTGCGGACAGCGAAAATAAATATGTTCTTTCCTGTATGAATACGGATAAGATCTGTATTTTTACAGATACCGGAAAACAGCATCTGATCAAGGTAATGGATGTTCCTTATGGGAAGTTTCGGGATAAGGGCAAACCCATTGACAATCTGTGCAATTATAGCAGCAGTGAAGAGCAGATTGTATTGGTTGAGACTTTGACGAAGGTGAAGATGTCTGTTCTGATCTTTACCACTAAAACAGGAATGATTAAAAAAGTAGAGGGTACGGAATTTGATGTGGCTAAGAAAACTATCGCTGCAACGAAGCTGGCAGATGAAGACCAGGTGGTATCCGTATGCACCCTTGATGACAGTGCTCAGATTGTGTTACAGACAGATCAGGGAATTTTCCTGCGCTTTATATTAGAAGAAGTTCCCCAGAAGAAAAAGGGAGCAGTAGGCGTGCGGGGAATCCGTTTGTCAGAAAATGATTTCATTCAGGAAGTTTACTTTTTGTCGCCTCAGGATGACACTACGATTCAATATAAGGATAAGGAAGTGCAGCTGAATAAACTCCGCCTTGGCAAACGTGATACCAAGGGTACAAAAATAAGGGTGTAATGGACATGCATCCTACTTAAACCGGTATGTATATCACGGTGCAGGCGTTTGAAAGACACGGTATAAGGGAGTTTCTCCCAAATTGGGGGTTGCAATTTACAATTCACGGTGCTATAATGAACAAGATGATGAATAAATTACTAGAGTATGAGTGGGCGAAAGTCCACTCATCTTTATTGTGTAGAACAGAAAGGCGATGCAGATGACGAAAAAAGAAATCTATGAGCAGAAAGCAGAAGAAATCCTCTTACCAATTGTGCAGGAACATGCATTTGAACTGGTTGATGTGGAATATGTGAAGGAGGGTGGAAGCTGGTACCTGCGCGCATATATCGACAAAGAAGGCGGTATCGCAATTGATGACTGTGAAGTAGTGAGCCGCGCATTAAGTGAAATTTTAGACCAGAAGGATTTTATTGAAGATGCTTATATCCTGGAAGTGAGTTCTCCCGGACTAGGAAGGCCGCTGAAGAAGGAAAAAGATTTCGTACGAAGTATGGGAGAAGAAGTTGAGATCCGTACTTATCGTGCTTTTAATAAACAAAAAGAATTCGTCGGAATCTTATGTGCCTATGATAAAGATAGCGTAACTATTGAATTAGAAGACAAAGAAGAAATGAAGTTTGAGAAATCGGATATTGCGCTGATCAGGCTGGCGTTCGATTTCTAATCAAGGAGGAAAAATATAATCATGAATAACGAATTGTTAGAAGCGCTGAATATTCTGGAAAAGGAGAAGAACATCAGCAAGGATACTTTGCTGGAGGCAATCGAACAATCACTGATTCAGGCATGCAAAAATCACTTTGGAAAAGCAGATAATGTTAAAGTTTCCATCAATCCGGATACCTGTGAGTATCATGTATTTATGGAAAAGACAGTAGTAGAAAAAGTGGAAGACAGCGTTATGGAGATCAGTCTTGTAAATGCAATGATGATTGATTCCAAGTATGATATTGGTGATATTGTAAATGTGGAAGTAAAATCCAAAGAGTTTGGACGTATTGCCACACAGAACGCAAAGAACGTCATTTTACAGAAAATCCGGGAAGAAGAGCGTAAAGTTCTCTTTAATCAATACTATGGCAAAGAAAAAGATGTTGTTACCGGTATTGTTCAAAGATATCTTGGCAAGAATGTAAGTATCAATATGGGCAAGGTTGACGCCATCTTAAATGAAAATGAAATGGTAAAAGGCGAGGTCTTTAAACCGACGGAACGTATTAAAGTATACGTGCTGGAAGTAAAGGATACCCCAAAAGGTCCTAAGATTCTGGTTTCCAGAACACATCCGGAACTGGTAAAACGCCTTTTCGAATCCGAAGTAACAGAGGTGAAAGACGGAACCGTTGAGATCAAGAGCATCGCAAGAGAAGCAGGAAGCAGAACAAAAATCGCAGTATGGTCAAACAACTCTGATGTAGATCCGGTTGGTGCTTGTGTCGGATTAAACGGTGCAAGGGTTAATACCATTGTAAATGAACTCAGAGGTGAGAAGATCGATATCATCAACTGGGATGAGAATCCTGCAATACTTATTGAAAATGCCTTAAGTCCTGCAAAAGTAATCTCTGTTATCGCTGATAACGATGAGAAAACTGCCAAGGTAGTTGTTCCGGATTACCAATTGTCACTTGCAATCGGTAAAGAGGGGCAAAATGCAAGACTGGCAGCAAGGCTTACCGGTTTTAAGATAGATATCAAGAGTGAAACTCAGGCAAGAGAATCCGGTGATTTCTACGATGATCCTTACGAAGAAGATATTTTCGAAGAGGAAGCAGAAGAAGGATTCTTTGAAGAAGAAAATTATAATGAGATGGCAGATGAGCAGGAATCATTTGCACAGAACATTATGGAAGACCAGGAAGCATATACAGAGGATGAATTGTTTCACGAAGATGAACTGATGGAAGAAGACAGTTTTGATGAGGATGTTCTTGAAGAAGAAGCTTCTCTGGAAGGCAGTCCGGATCCAAAAGAGCAGTAGTCGAAGGAGTACAGTATGAGCCAGGTTAAAAAAGCACCTATGCGTAAATGTATTGGATGCCAGGAAATGAAAAACAAAAAAGAAATGATGAGAGTCCTCAAAACACCAGAAGACGAACTTATCATTGATACGACCGGTAAAAAAAATGGTAGAGGCGCATATCTGTGCTTTTCAAAAGAATGTTTTGAAAAGGCAGTGAAAAGCAAAGGGCTGGAGCGATCATTAAAAATGAGTATCCCCCAATCTGTATATGAAGGTTTAAAAAAGGAGATAGAGCATATTGAAACAAAATAAAATTCTGTCTCTCATTGGTTTGGCAATGAAAGCCGGCAAAGTTGTAAGCGGCGAATTCTCGACGGAGAAAGCAGTGAAATCAGGGCATGCATGCCTTGTGATTATCTCCGAAGAAGCCTCCGATAATACCAGAAAAAAATTTCAGAATATGTGTACGTACTATGAAGTGCCGATTTATTTTTATGGAACGAAGATTGATCTGGGAATCGCTATTGGAAAGGAATTTCGGGCATCTTTAGCAGTAACCGACCAGGGTTTATCTACTGCCATAGAAAAGCAGCTTAGTAACAGTAATTAACGGAGGTAGTAATATGTCAAAATTGAGAGTACATGAGTTAGCAAAAGAATTAGGGAAACAAAATAAAGAAGTCATGAATTATCTTACAGAGAAAGGAATAACGGTAAAGAGCCATATGAGTACAATAGAGGAAGGTATGGTGGATGACATCCGGAAAAATATCGGAAAAGGCACTGCTAAACCTGCTACGGGAGCAGGAGAAGTAAAGGCACAGGAAGCATCCACAGCTACAAAACCGGAAGGTAAAGACCAAACCACAGGAGAACCGGTAAAGAAAAAGAATATATCACAGGTATTCCGTCCCCAGAACAGCCGCACAGGAATGCAGCAGCGTCCGGGACAACAGCGTACGCAGGGTCAGGGACAGGCAAGAAGACCTCAGGGTACCGCTGGTAGTGCACAGCGTCCACAGAGTCAGCAGACAGTAAAAGCACAGGAAGTGCCGGAAGTACGGGCACAGGCAGCAGCTCCGGTAAAACCACAGGTTCAGCCGGCATCTGCAAGTGACGTTCAGGCAAAACCAGTTTCCGTTCAGCCAGCTGCAGCACCGGCACAGAATACAATTGCCAGGGAATCACAGCCGGCAGCACCGGCTGCACCAACCAGCAGACCTCAGGAAACAGAACAGAGAACTTATAATAATCAGAACAGCCAGGGCGGACAGAGAACTTATAATAACCAGAACAGCCAGGGTGGTCAGAGAACTTATAATAACCAGAACAGCCAGGGCGGACAGAGAACTTATAATAACCAGGGCGGCCAGGGTGGTCAGAGACCTTATAATAACCAGAACAGCCAGGGTGGTCAGAGGCCTTACAACAATCAGGGCGGACAGGGTGGTCAGAGACCTTACAACAATCAGGGCGGTCAAGGCGGACAGAGACCTTACAACAACCAGGGCGGTCAAGGCGGACAGAGACCTTACAACAACCAGGGCGGTCAAGGCGGACAGAGACCTTATAACAACCAGGGTGGTCAGGGTGGACAGAGACCTTATAACAACCAGGGCGGTCAAGGCGGACAGAGACCTTATAACAACCAGGGTGGTCAAGGCGGACAGAGACCTTACAACAACCAGGGCGGTCAAGGCGGACAGAGACCTTATAACAATCAGGGCGGTCAAGGCGGACAGAGACCTTACAACAACCAGGGTGGTCAAGGCGGACAGAGACCTTACAACAACCAGGGCGGTCAAGGTGGACAGAGACCTTACAACAATCAGGGCGGCCAGGGTGGACAGAGACCTTACAATAATGGACCTCGCTCACAGGGACAGGGATCTTATGGTGCTGCTTCCAGTGCACCAAAATCAGATCTGGCTAAACCAGTTACAAAAGAATCCAGAATCAGAGCAGATAAATTCAATAAATCTGATAAGACTGATAAATTTACAAAAGAAAACAAAGGAAACCGTCCAAATCAGAAGAATAGTAATTTCAAGGGCGGGAAAACTATTAACAAGACTTCTAAGCCAGTTAAGCCTGTACAGCCAGTAGAGAAGAAGGAAGACGAAATCAAGACAATCATTTTACCGGATGTTATGACCATCAAAGAACTTGCGGATAAAATGAAAATCCAGGCAGCTGCCATTGTTAAGAAATTATTCCTTCAGGGAACTATGGTTACGGTAAATCATGAAATTGATTATGATACGGCAGAAGAGATTGCAATGGAATACAACTGTATTGCAGAGCATGAAGTAAAAGTAGATGTTATCGCAGAACTCTTAAAAGAGGATGACGATGAAGATGCAACATTAGTGGCAAGACCTCCGGTAGTATGTGTTATGGGTCACGTTGACCATGGTAAAACATCCCTTCTGGATGCAATTCGTAACACCCATGTTATTGCAAAAGAAGCTGGCGGAATCACACAGCATATCGGTGCTTATGTGGTTAATATTGACGGACAGAAGATTACATTCCTGGATACACCGGGACATGAAGCATTTACTGCCATGCGTATGCGTGGAGCAAATTCAACGGATATTGCCATCCTGGTGGTTGCAGCAGATGATGGTGTGATGCCTCAGACTGTTGAAGCAATCAACCATGCAAAAGCAGCCGGAATCGAAATTATCGTTGCTATCAATAAAATTGATAAGCCAAGTGCTAATATCGAAAGAGTAAAACAGGAATTATCTGAATATGAACTGATCCCGGAAGACTGGGGCGGAAGTACAGTATTTGTACCGGTTTCTGCACATACCCAGGAAGGTATGGATCAATTGCTGGAGATGATTATCTTAACAGCAGAAGTTGCTGAATTAAAGGCAAATCCAAAGAGAAAAGCCAGAGGTCTTGTGATCGAGGCAGAGTTAGATAAAGGAAAAGGACCGGTAGCAACTGTTCTGGTTCAAAAAGGAACATTAAGAGTCGGTGATCCGATTGCAGCAGGTTCCTGCTATGGTAAAGTACGTGCTATGATGGATGACAAGGGCAGAAGAGTGAAAGAAGCAGGTCCTTCTACTCCAGTTGAAATATTAGGTTTAAGCGATGTACCAAATGCAGGTGAAATATTTGTGGCAACTGACAGCGATAAAGAAGCTAGAAGCTTTGCGGAAACCTTCATCAGTCAGGGACGTGAAAAACTTCTGGAAGATACAAAAGCAAAAATGTCTCTGGACGATCTCTTTACACAGATTAAAGCCGGTAATTTAAAAGAATTTGGAATTATCGTAAAAGCCGATGTACAGGGTAGTGTAGAAGCAGTAAAACAGAGCCTCTTAAAACTTTCCAATGATGAAGTGGTGGTTAAGATTATCCATGGCGGAGTTGGTGCAATCAATGAATCTGACGTTATCCTGGCATCTGCATCCAATGCAATTATTATCGGATTTAATGTCCGTCCGGATGCAACTGCTAAGCTTACTGCAGAACGCGAAGGTGTAAATGTGAATTTATACCGTGTTATTTATGATGCAATCGCTGATGTGGAAGCTGCAATGAAGGGCATGTTAGATCCTGTATTTGAAGAAAAAGTACTGGGTCATGCAGAAGTACGCCAGACATTTAAAGCATCTGGTATTGGTACTATTGCCGGTTCCTATGTGCTGGATGGTATTTTCCAGAGAGGTTGTTCTGTACGTATTACCAGAGAAGGAAATCAGATTTTTGAAGGACCGCTTGCATCACTGAAACGTTTTAAAGATGATGTTAAAGAAGTAAAATCAGGTTATGAATGTGGTCTGGTATTTGAAAAATTCAATGACGTGCAAGAGTTTGACCAGGTAGAAGCTTACACAATGGTTGAGGTTCCACGTTAAGTAGAACGGAGTTTTAAATATGAGAAAAAACAGTATTAAAAATACACGTGTCAATGCAGAAGTTCAGCATGAGTTATCCAATATAATCCGCGGAGAAATCAAAGATCCCAGGATTAATCCAATGACTTCTGTGGTTGCCGTTGAAGTAGCACCGGATTTAAAAAGCTGCAAGGCGTATATTAGTGTTCTGGGAGATGAAAAGTCCCAGGCAGATACACTTGCAGGGCTGAAAAGCGCAGAAGGTTATATCCGCAGGCAGCTTGCCAGAACGATTAATCTTCGCAATACGCCAGAGGTTCGATTTATCTTAGACCAGTCAATTGAATACGGTGTGAATATGTCGAAACTTATTGATGATGTCAACAAAGATATCAAAGAGACAGAAAAGGATGATGAGAATGAATAACATAGCATCTGAACTGAATCATGTGAAATCGGTAGCAATCGCCGGCCACATCAGGCCGGACGGTGACTGCGTGGGTTCCAGCATGGGAATGTATCTCTATATAAAGAAAAACTTCCCGCATATTACAGATGTAGATGTATATTTAGAGGCGATTCCGAACTCTTACCGCTTTATTCAAGGGACTGATGAGATTCATAATACCTGTGATAAAAACATGGAATATGATCTTTTCATTTCCCTGGACTGCGGCGATAAGGGGCGATTGGGAGATGCTGCAATCTATTTTGAAACTGCAAAACGCAGGATGTGCATTGACCACCACATCAGCAATTCAGGATTTGCTGATGTGGATTATATTGTCCCGGAAGCAAGCTCTACTTCTGAACTTGTTTATGATGTGTTAGATAAGGATAAGATCACAAAAGAAATAGCAGAAGCACTCTACATGGGAATTGCACATGATACGGGAGTCTTTCAGTACAGCTGCACTTCACCAAAAACCATGCGTGCAGCAGCAGATCTGATGGATAAGGGAATTGATTTTTCCGGTATCCTGGATGATACGTATTATAAAAAAACTTATGTACAGAATCAGATTCTGGGAAGATCGCTCTTAGAGAGTATTATGGTTCTGAACGGACAATGCATTATCAGTGCTATCCGTCAGAAAGATATGGTGTTCTATGGAGTGGAACCAAAAGACCTGGATGGAATTGTAAGCCAGCTTCGCAATACAAAAGGCGTGGAAGTAGCAATTTTCATCTATGAGATCGCTAACCAGGAATTCAAGGTGAGCATGCGTTCCAATGGAATCGTGGATGTAAGTAAAATTGGTGCCTATTTCGGCGGCGGCGGACATGTACGTGCTGCAGGATGTACGATGCAGGGGACAATGCATGATGTGCTTAATAATTTGACAAAACATATAGAAAAGCAGTTGCTTCAGGAGAAAGAATCGTGATTCATGGAATTATAAATGTTTATAAAGAACAGGGTTTTACATCCCATGATGTTGTAGCAAAGCTTCGCGGCATTCTAAGGCAGAAAAAAATCGGTCATACCGGTACTTTAGATCCGGATGCTACCGGTGTTCTTCCTGTATGCCTGGGCAAAGGCACAAAACTCTGTGATATGCTTACGGACCGGGATAAAACCTACCGGGCTGTGATGTTGCTAGGTACCGTGACAGATACACAGGATACCAGCGGAAAGATCCTGTCAGAAAATAAAGTTACATCTACGACACAAGAAGTGCTGGAAGTGATACAGAGCTTTAGCGGAGATTATGAACAGATACCGCCTATGTACTCAGCATTAAAAGTAGACGGAAAGAAATTGTATGAATTGGCAAGAGAAGGTAAAGTCATTGAACGAAAGGCAAGATTAGTCCATATACATGAGATCACAGTTGATGAGACTGCACTGCCTCGTGTGACCATGACAGTTTCCTGCTCAAAGGGAACATACATACGTACTTTGTGTCATGATATTGGTAAAAAACTTGGTTGCGGCGGCTGCATGGAAAGCCTGGTCCGTACAAAAGCGGGAGCCTTTGCTATTGCAGATAGTTTTACGCTGGGGCAGATCGAAGAACTGCGGGATAATGGAACCCTGATGGATCATATTACACCCATAGACGAAATGTTCATTGAATACCCCAGAGTTGATGTAACTGAAGAGTTCCACAAATTATTATACAATGGCAATATGTTTTATGAAAAACATTTGTCAGGGCAGGTTCCTTTGCAGGATGGACCCGTAAGGGTTTACGATGCCGGGGGACAGTTTTTTGCTATATACGGTTATGAAAAAGCAGAAAAAAGATTTAAGCCGGTCAAGATATTTAACGTTTAAGGCTACTGGAGGGACAAAAGAGTATGGAGTACATCGTAGGAACGACAGAATTTAGCTGTGAGGAAGATTGTGCGGTTACCTTAGGTAAATTTGACAGTTTACACAGAGGGCACCAACGGTTAATCCGGCGTGTCAGACAGCTGCAGCGTGAGGGTTTAAAAGGTGTGGTATTCACTTTGAATTCAAACAAATCTGAAGTACTGTTAACAGAAGAAGAGCGCAGATCCCTTCTGGAAGACCAGGGACTTTCCTGCTTGATCGACTGTCCTTTTGTACCTGAAATATCCCATATGGAGCCGGAAGCGTTTGTATCCCGTATCCTGGTGGACCGCCTTCATGCAAAATATCTGGTCGTAGGGACGGATTTTCATTTTGGATATCAGAGAAAAGGAGATTACAGGCTCCTGCAGAACCTTCAGGATAAATACGGATTTCAGGTGGAAGTGATCCATAAAAAGAAATACGAAGGTAAAGAAATCAGCAGTACATTTGTAAAAGAAGAGTTAAAAAAAGGCAATATGGGAGTTGTAAATGAACTTCTGGGACGACCATACGGTATCATTGGTGAAGTGCTTCATGGAAGGAAGATAGGCAGGACACTTGGAATGCCTACTACCAATCTGATCCCGGAGAAAGAAAAATTATTGCCGCCCAATGGCGTATATGCATCTAAGACTGTAATTGACGGGAAAATGTATCCCGGCATTACTAATATCGGTTATAAGCCTACAGTCGGTGAATCATTTCGGGGGGTTGAGACGTATATTTTTGATTTTGACCAGGATCTCTATGGTAAGACAATTGAGATTCTGCTCTATACGTTTGAGCGTCCGGAGATGAAATTTGATTCCTTAGAAAAATTAAAAGAGTGCATGCACAGAGATATTGAGTTTGGAAAGGAATATTTTGGTGAGCAATAGATGTTAATTTTAAGTGGGGTATTCATTTTTATTGGAGTTGTACTGATCCTTGGCACCGCTGTTTTCCGATATTATTTTCAGGGAAAGGAAAAATATCAGGGACGTGCGGACGGACAGGTTGTTGATCTGGTTATGGATAAACCGGATGAAGAGGGCGAAAGAGCCGGAATACATCATTATTACTATCCGGTAATTGCATATTATGCCAATGGTCTGCTTTTTAAGGAGCGATATGAAAAGGGGAGCAATCCAAGTGAATTTAGAATGAACCAGCATTTAAAGATCTGTTTTAATCTGGAAAAGCCTTATCATTTTAAAATTCTGGAAAAAGATCCACGGTCTTATCTGCTGACTGCCGTATATTTATTGGGATTTTTATTCTGCATTGCGGGTGGAATAACCTTCCTTTTATTTGCAACGAGAGGTTGACGTAAGAATTTAGATGTGATATACTATCGAAGTGTGTAAGACAGGGCTTACAAGTGAGCTTTGTATATCTTATGCGCGCTAAAATAGCCGTTATTCAGAATTTTGGACAACTCCGACCATATTCTTAGTATCAGGCGATTAAATAATAAGGAGGAAATCAAAATGATTTCAAAAGAAAAGAAAACAGCAATTATTAACGAGTATGGCAGAAGTGCTGGAGATACAGGATCACCTGAAGTACAGATCGCAATCTTAACAGCAAGAATTCAGGAACTTACAGAGCATTTAAAAGAGCATCAGAAAGATCATCATTCAAGAAGAGGTCTTCTTAAAATGGTAGGTCAGAGACGTGGTTTACTTGCTTATTTAAAGAAAACTGATATTGAAGGATACCGTACTTTGATTGCAAAATTAGGAATCAGAAAATAATTCAGACAAAGTTGGGGGCGGAGGAATCCGTCCCTTAAGTTTGTTTCGCAACTCGTAAACCATTAACCAATATGTAGTATCACAGAAGCCGAGACCACTGAAAAGCAGATTTTCGGAAAGTCTGTTTTTCAGTTGTTTCGGAAAGTATACTACAGTAAATTAAAAGGAGACAAAATATGTTCAAAAGTTTTTCAATGGAACTGGCTGGAAGAACGCTTACCGTAGACGTGGGAAGAGTTGCAGCACAGGCAAATGGTGCAGCATTTATGCACTATGGTGAAACCACCGTATTATCAACAGCTACTGCTTCAGAAAAGCCAAGAGAAGGAATAGATTTCTTCCCATTAAGTGTTGAGTATGAAGAAAAATTATATGCTGTTGGAAAGATTCCGGGAGGATTTAATAAAAGAGAAGGAAAAGCATCTGAAAATGCAATTCTCACATCCCGTGTAATCGACAGACCAATGAGACCATTATTTCCCAAAGATTACCGTAACGATGTTACATTAAATAACCTGGTTATGTCAGTAGATCCTGATTGCAGCCCGGAATTGACAGCTATGTTAGGTTCCGCTATTGCAACAGCAATATCTGACATTCCATTTGACGGTCCAACATCCACAACACAGGTGGGACTTGTGGACGGCGAACTGGTATTTAATCCAAATGCAGCTCAGAAAGCAGTATCAGATCTTCAGTTAACAGTTGCTTCTACCAAAGATAAAGTAATCATGATTGAAGCAGGTGCAAACGAAGTGAAGGAAGCAAAAATGATTGAAGCAATTTTTGCTGCACATGAATTAAATCAGGAAGTCATTAAATTTATTGATACCATTGTTGCTGAATGCGGAAAAGAAAAGCATACTTACACAAGCTGTGCAGTTCCGGAAGAATTATTTGCAGCAATGAAAGAAATCGTTACACCAGAGCAGATGGAAGAAGCTGTTTTCACAGATGACAAGCAGACCAGAGAAGGCAATATCCGTATTATCAAAGATAAATTAACGGAAAGCTTTGCTGAAAACGAAGAGTGGCTTGCTGTATTAGATGAGGCTGTTTACCAGTACCAGAAAAAGACTGTTCGTAAGATGATCTTAAAAGACCACAAACGTCCGGATGGAAGAGAAATCAACCAGATCAGGGCATTGGCAGCAGAAACAGATTTAATCCCAAGAGTACATGGTTCTGCCATGTTTACACGTGGGCAGACACAGATCTGTACCATTACCACACTGGCTCCTTTATCAGAAGCACAGAGAATCGATGGTTTAGATGAAGCTGAGACTTCAAAGAGATACATGCATCAGTATAACTTCCCAAGCTATTCCGTAGGGGAGACAAAGCCATCCAGAGGACCGGGACGTCGTGAAATCGGACATGGAGCTCTTGCAGAGCGTGCCCTGATTCCGGTACTGCCAAGTGCAGAAGAATTCCCATATGCGATCAGAACCGTATCTGAGACCTTTGAATCCAATGGTTCTACCTCTCAGGCTAGTATCTGTGCATCCAGTATGTCTCTTATGGCAGCAGGCGTACCGATTAAAAAAGCGGTAGCTGGTATTTCAGCAGGACTTGTAACCGGTGATTCAGATGACGATTATCTTGTATTAACCGATATCCAGGGACTGGAAGATTTCTTTGGAGATATGGACTTTAAGGTAGCAGGTACCCATGATGGTATTACTGCAATCCAGATGGATATCAAAATTCACGGACTTACAAGACCAATCATTGAAGAAGCAATCGCAAGAACGAAAGAAGCAAGAACCTTTATCTTAGATGAAGTTATGAATAAAGAAATTGCAGAACCTCGCCAAGAAGTTGGCAAGTTTGCACCAAAGATCGTACAGATCAAAATTGATCCTGAGAAAATAGGTGATGTTGTTGGGCAAAGAGGAAAAACAATTAATGCGATTATCGAGCAGACCGGTGTTAAGATCGATATCACAGACGATGGTGCAGTATCCATCTGTGGCGTAGATCAAGACAGCATGGATAAAGCAATCGATATGATCAAAATCATCACAACTGATTTTGTTGCCGGACAGTTCTTCGTTGGTAAAGTAGTAAGCATCAAAGAATTCGGCGCGTTTATTGAATTTGCTCCTGGCAAAGAAGGAATGGTTCACATTTCCAAAATCTCAAAAGAGAGAATTAACCGCGTAGAAGACGTTCTGACTCTTGGAGATATGGTTAAAGTTATTTGCCTTGGCAAAGATAAAATGGGCAGAATCAGCTTCAGTATGAAAGATGTAGATAAAGAGAACAAAGAGCATAAAGAGCATGCAGAAAAGAAAGCTGAACAGCATTCAGAGCAGTAATTTTATCATCTAATATGAAAAGAAACAGTCAAATTTGAGGATCCCCATAGGGGGATGTCAATTGGCTGTTTCTTTTTAGTTGCTCTAGAGCGTGTTTTAAAATTGCTTTCTGGCAGCTGTGCGTCACGCTTTGTGGGAGATTTGTCCCGGATGAAGGGCGCGTAGCGGGCTACGCAACCTGAAT
>UQCR01000111.1 GCA_900539655.1 uncultured Robinsoniella sp. | reverse complement strand
GATGCAAGGATAAATCTGAAGTCTCTTTATCCTAAAGTTAAGCCTTCGTAATAATCATACTCTACACAACTAAACTATGAATAATAACTAGTTAGTACACTAGAGCGTGTTTTAAAATTCATTCCTTCCATCTGCATGCCCCACTTTGCGGCATATTTGCCCCGAATTCAGGTTACGTAGCACGCTTGCCGTCCTTCATCCGGGACAAATCTCCCACAAACTGTGATACACAGCTGCCAGTTCGTTTCAATATTTATAATATCTTATTCATCTCTTATTGGTTGACGCTTTGAGCAGTTCGATCAATTACTTCATCTTGTATTTCTTCTGTAAGTCGCGTGAAATAAGCACTGTATCCTGCAACACGAACGATAAGTTCAGGGTGATCATCAGGATTGATTTTAGCCTCCTTCATTTCTAATTGATTAATAATGTTGAATTGTATATGTTTACCACCGTGAGTGAGATAAGTCTTAATCATGGAGGCAAGTTTTTTCATGTCCTCTTGTGTTTTTATGGTATCAGGAACAATTTTCATATTCATTAGGGTTCCCTGATATGCATCTTGAGGTATTTTCATTGCGCTCATAAAAACAGCAAGAGGTCCATTTTCGTCAGTGCCTTGTACCGGTGAAAGCGATGCATCTGCAAGTATTTCTCCACTTTTTCTTCCGTCAGCTGTGGCACCAGTACATGCCCCCCCAGGCTGGTGTGCAGAAATAGAAATGGCATTTGGTTTTAATGTATCACCATAGGCACAAGAAAGACTAAGGCATGTGTCAGCATGCAGCTGATATACCTCTGCAACAAGTTCATCAACTTCTGGTATATTATTTCCATATTTCGGCTCATTTTTAAATGCCATACGCATTTCAGAAAAACCTTCCCAGTTGGCATCAAGAGCTGTCAGGAGTTCCTTCATAGTATATTTTTTCTCGTCATAAATTAGTTTTTTTATTGCATAGAGAGCATTACCAGTATTTACGCCCCCAACGGCGCCAAGAACAGCACCATTTTCAAAATCAAATCTTCTGGAATACATATCTTTTCCAACGCTTACTCCATGCTGCATCAGTGCGGAACGGAAAACATCAGGGAATAATTCACGTTCTGCAATAAGTTCCACATTAATACGTTCATTTGCCATTTCCATAAGATATTTAATTTCTTCAAATACAGCATGTTTAAACTCATTAAAGTTAGTCATTTCAGTAATATCGCCATAAGATTTTCCAACCATTTCATTAGTATATCTGCATAGACCCTGATGCATACAAATGTCCATAGCCTGGGGAATGATAAAAAAAGTAGCGACTTGTGTTCTGGTAATTCCCGGAATGTTGCCATCAACACATCCTGTAGGGCAGTAGTCTCTCGCAATTTCGACTGGGAGCTTGTTTGTTTTGCTCTGGCTTGTAAAAAAATTGATAAAACTTTCATCGCCAAGAAAGGCTGGTAAACCAATGCCGCTTTTTACACATTCCAAAGCTTTCAGCATCAGTTTTTCAGGAGTGTTTTTATGTATACGTAAAGTTAGCGTGTAATGTGGGAGATGGGTATCTTTTGCAGCTTCTAAAAGAAGATATGTCAGCTCATTGGTGGCATCACTTCCGTCTGCTTTTACACCGCCAATTGTCCAGTTGTACCATTTTGCCATACCTGAATTTTTTGCACGATTGGCTTTGCCTGAGACTCTGTTTATTTTCATTACTTTACATCTCATAATTTCTAATAATTCAAGAATTTCTTCATCTGTTGTAATATGGTTATCAATGTCCTTTTTATAGAATGGATACATATATTGATCAAATCTACCTGCCGTTGCTGTGGGGGAAGGACACACGAGCAGGAATGTAAACCAGAATGATTGAAGTGCCTCGTAAAAGTTGTCAGCAGGTTCGTATGGTATTTTCTGGCAGATGCGTGACATTTCCAAAAGCTCTGCTTTTCTTTGGGGACTTTCTTCTTTTGCCGCCATTTCAGCAGCTAAAATAGAATATCTTCTTGCAAAACCTACCCAAGCTTCAAATACAATAATGGTTCCTTCCCAGAAATTACGTTTCTCAATACTGTCACTTGAATCATAACGGAGATTATTAAGGCACTCTTTTGCCTCGGCAATAATAGCCTTGGCACCTTTTGTTAGGATCTTGCTATAGTCAATGCAGACAAGAGCAAACCCTGGTCCAAGTCCATAACCGGACATAGCAAACCCGCCGCCAGAGCCCCCTTTTTTGTCTGTCCATGGAGGTAAAATACAGCCGGATTTCATAAATGGCCATAGTCGTTCGTTTTCACCGAGTGATTTTCCCATCGTTTCAACTAGATTGCTGTTTAAAGAGTTACTGCGAAACTTCTCGTTAAGTCTGTATAATTCGGCCTCATCCTCTGGTGCAATGGTGTAAATTTCACTTTTCAGGGATTCGACCTCATCTTTTGTCCATACACCATATTCATATTGCATTTCAAGACCAAAAGGTTTACTTGCTCCTGAACCGCATAGTAAATCGTTCTCTTCAATAAAAATTGTTATATTATCTAAAACATGAGCATGTAATTTCGCCCGTCGTAAAATCATTGGTTCCCCCACTGTTTGTTCAAGGGATTCATTAGCCAAACGAAATTGTTCTACACAAAGTGGGTACTTGCTTATTTTCAGGGATGCCTTCATTTTTTTTACTCGTTCATTCATTGTTGTTTTCTCCTTCTAAATATATTGGTGTTGGGTTTTAGTAAAAATTAACATATTCCTATCAGTTTTTTACCGGCAAAATGTCATGACTATTTTCATTATAAAACGTGGAAGATATAAAGCAACCAAATTAAGCAATCTTTGAAATTCCTGTTCTTAATGCACAAGGGGATGTTTCTTGTGCACAGGTTTATATGAAATAACTTGATTTAATAATATTTAAGAGTACACTGTTATTTATGAGTAAGAGGAGGAGAGAATTTATGAAAACAAATATTAGTCCGCTTGTGGCTCCGGTTTTTGATATCCAGTCTTTTTGTATCCATGATGGTCCGGGAATTAGAACAACGGTTTTTTTAAAAGGCTGCCCCCTTCGCTGCCGATGGTGCCAAAACCCTGAATCATTCATACCCCAAATGCAGCTTATGTATTATGCA
Source organism: uncultured Robinsoniella sp. (assembly GCA_900539655.1). Lineage (GTDB taxonomy): Bacteria > Bacillota > Clostridia > Lachnospirales > Lachnospiraceae > Robinsoniella. The sequence continues at coordinate 18,440 of UQCR01000111.1, read as the reverse complement.
GGAAAATGTACAGGGTGTGGAAACTGTATATCTGAATGTAAGGAGGATGCGATTACATTTAAGGATAACAAGGTTCAAACATTTGACTCAAAATGTACAGGGTGTGGAAAATGTGTCCCAATTTGCCAATCGAAAGCTAGAGAAATGGCAGGAAAGCAAATGTCAGTTGAAGAAGTATTCCAGAAAGTAAAGTCTGAGAAGATATTTTTGCTGGAATCTGGAGGTGGTCTTACAATAAGTGGCGGGGAAGCGCTTTTTCATCCCCAATATACATCTGCACTTTGCAAAATGGCACATGAAGACGGGATACATACTGCGATTGAAACGAGCTGTTATGCATCACGACATACAGTCGAAACCGTGTTTCAGGATTTGGATTTTGCAATGATTGATATCAAACATATGAATCCAGCACTTCACAAACAATATACAGGTGTATCAAACGAGCAGATTCTGTCAAATATTCAATACGTTTCCCGGTGTTTTGGCAAACCCATTGTAATCCGATTCCCAATTGTACCAGGGTACAATGATGATTTAGACAACGTTAGGGCGACAGGTGCTTTTGTACAAAATAACTTGGGTAAGGACGCAAGAATAGATATCCTTCCCTATCACAATCTTGGAGATGCAAAAAGAAAAGCACTTGGAACGGAACAGGACTTTCTCCTGGTTGCACCTTCAACAGATAAAATAAACGAAATAGCAGATATCCTTAGTTCGTATCAGTTGAAGGTACACATTGGAGGGTAGTATGTCAATAAAAGTATTTATATTATGTATTTCATTAAATATGGTTTGCAACTTCAAAAGCATCCCATATTGCGTACATAATGTTAGATACTTTTTTTGCATCTCCCAACAAGTAAATTTCGGGTATATCATATTCAAGTTCATGATAAAGGCTGTCTTCTTCACGATACCCAACAGAAAGGATAACGCTGTCGCACATTATATCAAAAGAACCACTGCTATTCTGTACAGATAAAGCATTATTTTGGTATTGCTGCACTTTGGTACTGGTCTTTATATCGACACCATAATAAGGTAAGAGACGTTCTAACATATCCTTATTTGCATGGCAAGTAGGACCGTTCACTGCCATAATCTTATCCATAGCTTCTATTATTGTTACAGATTTACCTTGTTGTGCAAGCCATAGTGCAGTTTCACAGCCAACAAGTCCGCCACCAATAATGACAGTTTTTGCTCCACAATCTTTTTCTTGAGTTAAAACTTGTGCAGCAGTATAGACACGAGAGTCATCACCCAGTGAAAATGTCTTTGGTTGAGAACCGGTCGCTACAATTACAGCGTCATAATCTTTATCTAAAGCATCATTTTTCGAAATCAATTGATTCAGGTGAACATCAACTTTTAATTTTTTTAGCTGAGTTGTATACCAGTTAGCTAAAGCAATATCGTCTTCCTTAAAATCAGGGGCACCTCCTGGTATCAAATTCCCACCCAGTTGATTGGTTTTTTCGAAAAGTACAGGTTCATGACCTCGAATAGCAAGCACACGTGCCGCCTCGCATCCAGAAACACCTCCGCCTATAACTAAAACTTTCTTCTTTTTTACAATCGGTTCATATGCAGTCACACGTTCTCTTGCTGCCTGTGGATTTACGGCACAATTTATCATAGAATATTCTTGAATCCGCCCCATACAGCCTTCTTGGCAGGAAATGCACGGACGAATATCTTCTAAAAATCCACCACGGAGCTTGTTTACATAATCAGGATCAGCTAAAAGAGGTCTGCCAAGACTTATGATGTCACATTCACTATTTTCCAATGCGTGAGATGCCATTTCAGGGTCATCCATACGTCCCGCACAAAGAACAGGGACACTGACAGATTCTTTTACCATTTTGCAATAAGGGCGATATAATCCTTTTTGCTGGTACATTGGCGGGTGATTCCACCACCAGGCATCGTATGTTCCAACATCGGTATCCAGGGCATCATAGCCGTATGATACAAGGAGTTTTGCAGCCTCCAGGCCTTCTTCGATATCGCGTCCCATTTCCTGAAATTCTTCCCCGGGAAGAGCTCCTTCACGCCAGTTCTTAATCATGCTTTTGACACTATATCTTAATACCACCGGGAAGTCATCACCGCAGCGGGACTTAATTTCCAATACAACTTCTTTCGCAAAACGTAATCGGTTTTCTAACGATCCGCCATATTCATCAGTTCTTTGATTAAACATAGAAATAGCAAACTGATCCATTAAATACCCTTCATGTACGGCATGGATTTCCACTCCGTCAAAACCACCCCGCCTTGCATTGTAAGCTCCATCCCCAAAGGATTTGACAATACTGGCGATCTCTTTCTTTTCTAGTGGCCGACAGGTTTTATTTAGCCAGCGATGAGGGATTGCAGAAGGAGCAACGGGAGGGAATTCACCCAGGTTAGTAGGAATGGTAACCCGTCCAAAGCCGCCTGACATCATTAAAAATATCTTGCTCCCATATGCATGCACACGTTCTGTCATTTCTTTACTTGTACGAATAAAGTGCACGGGATTATAAGTGGAGTTCGGGCAGTTTGGCATACTCTGAGTTTCCACGGCGCAGTCTGAAAAAGTCACTCCAGTAATGATAAGGCCAGTGCCGCCTTTTGCTCTTTCTGTGTAATAATCAATACCTCTCTGATTAAAGCCTCCTTCAGCATCTGCCATTCCAAGTGGTCCCATTGGGGCCATTGCAAAACGATTCTTTATTTTCAGAGAGCCAATGGTAATAGGGGTAAATAAATTTTTGTAATTCATTAATAGTCCTCCTGTATTTTAATAATGATAGTTTTATACTGTTCATAATACTTTTTTTGAATATTTTTTCCGATAAGGCTAAATAGGTTTGCTTTCTCGTCTTTTATTTCGAGGCAGCATTGCTTACGTTCAGGTAAATAGCACAGGATATCTGCTGTGTTAATCCAGAACCCATTGGAATCTGCCTGGACGCAATCTGTAAGGGGGTGAGAAACGTAGTCATATACATAGACATCTGCTTCTGCATTAACAGATAGAATGTGCTGTTTTTTTATACCATTCAGTTGTTCATCATAAAAAGCTTTGATTGCAAAGAGTGTCTCTTGCTTTTCTCCGTATTCTCCCCCCGTGTTGCCATATAGAAAGACAAGTGCATCTACGTTATTTAAAGCTTCAAAAGTTCTTAGAGATTGTTTAAATGCAATATTGATGCAATCCATACCATGTCCTCCAAATAATGCGATTGGAGGGACAGAAGGATTTACTACATTTACAGGAGAGGCATTGTAAGCCTCTTGTAATTTTTGGTTGAATAATTCGTTGTTTGGTCTGCAGCCATTTTCAAGATAGCTGCGAAGGACACCCAGTCCTTTTCCTTTGCCAGCAAAGGCAATCACTTCAGAGCTTGGAGAATATTCTCCGTCTGTCATACGGATGCGTTCTTTCAAAAGATCTGGAAGAGATTGAAATTCCTCCGCAATATCACTTCCCATATCTAGAAGACTGGACCAGGCGAATCCGGCAGCACAAGCCTGCACCCGGCTTGAAAATTCGGTGTTACCGCCAACGGAACCTTCCAAATGGGGATTATCCCCTGTAAGTGCAAGCATTAGAGAGGTATTTCCACCAAGGGAAAAACCATATGTAGCGAATTTGTCTGGATCCAATCCAAATTTATTTGCGTTAGCGCGAAGATAACGAATGGCACCTTTTGCATCATGGATGTAGTCTGGAAATGTATTTGGCGGATAATTTCTAACATCAATGGCAGCAATTGCATATTTATGCCTGTGTAATAATTTTAGTTGAGGTGGAAGGGCACAATAAGGGGAACCATAACCATGAATATATATGATGCAGGGCTGCATGGTAGCGTCACTATCTTTAAAAATATCAATATAAAGATTTTTTCTTCCGGGAACAAATAAAGCATATTCTCTTTCGTCTACAAGTTCACTGGAGAGAAATTGACGTCGAAATGCTGGAAATGGATGCTCATCATCGGAGTAAATTGTTTTATATGGGGGATGAGGAACACACTCAGGGTTACCAATTGGAGTAAACATTACTTTCTCCGTTCCTAAATACAGGGAGTTTTCTCTTGTGAGAAACTCGTTATTATTTGAATATTTGTTCCACAGGCCATTATTATAGATATAAACATTTTGGTCAAAAGCATATAATGTTGCTGGAATGTCAGGGTTAGACAGAAAACCTTTGTACGTATTATATTCTGTTTCTAAAAAGGGAACATTGATATTAGATGCATAGTCTCCGCCGGTGTATAAAGTAAGAACCGGAAGGTTTTCCTCATACATATAGTGTTGGAAAGCAACGTTATTGGCACAGGTGATTGTGATTCTTAGTCTGCTTTCAGCTTGAAAGTGGTAGGCAATCGGGTCAATTGCGAATTTCAATAATGTTGGCTTGTTAAGTCCTTCGTTTAAGCATTTGTCTACATCTGAACTTAAACTGGTATGCCATGTGGCACCCATCTTTTCCCATGCAGGGTTAGGGGCTGAAATTCGATGTGAAGCCCGCATGACGCCATCTTTGATATACTTGGAAGTGCCATCCGGTAGTACCTCCTGGGCATAAACAATAAGATCAACATCCTTCGAAGAGCAAGAGACCCATAGCTCCACAGAGATGCAGCCAGCCATTTCGTTGTTATACATTCTAAATAAGGGTGCAGATGTAAAGGTTATTCCTTTATTATCAACATCGCTGGACATATCCCCATTCCAAAATAAGTTGGAACGATCATAAGTGCTTTTACCATTTTCGTCTTTAAACACACAAATATCATCGCGTACTTGATAGGCTAATACGGAAGTAGTTTCGGGTTTTTTTAAACTTAAAGTTCCATCATTGCAAGAGTTACATGTTCCGGAAGGCATGTCATTGAAGTAGAGTTTAGTACGAACCTCATTTTCGGGCGGCCAACTTTCAGAAAAGCGCCATTCATCTCCAGATTCTGCATGAAACATATAATAGGATACAGGTGGCATATTGGAAAAACTGTTGTTCATGTCTTTTAAGGAGTAATCATACCAGGTTTTATAGGCTTGCACCAAATCAAATGTTCCGTTTGGAAAATCAGATTGGCAAATACATCCACCAAAATGTGTCCATGGCCCAAGACAAACGCTGCCGCCAAAATCAATAAAATGTGCAAGTTGACCGAGAGTTCCAGACTCCAGCTGTCCAATAAACTGATGTTGTCTTACATCTTTTCTGGAAAAGAAAGAACTAAGACGACCATAAGGCGGAAGTGTTTTAAAAACCTTGTCACCATTGTAGTTTGGATGTTTAGAATCTCGGTTTAAGTTTGGAATTAAAAGTGTTTCAAAAAAGTCTCTATTGTTTCCAAAATGACATTCTGTAAATGCACGATATGCCATGGAACCATCAGAATCTGAATCAACAGGTACTACCTTTTGAAGGAAATCCTCTTTGGACAGCAATTGTTCAACAGTTCCATATCTCCAATGTGGAGCAGCTGAAACGCCATTCGGGTAGTTTTGGTAATAAAAATCAGAAACAGCAACAACTGGTGTGACAGTGTTAAGCTGTTTAGGATTGTATGCAGCGGTACATAACTGGATATAGGCTCGATTTGAACAGCCTAACATTCCAATTTTTCCATTATACCAGTTTTGTTTGCTAATCCATTCTGTTACAGCAATGACATCTTTACAGTGTTCCTGACTCCCAAAGCTGTTGTTAATACCAAATGAAACTCCACAGCCACGTAATTCTAAGGAAACAAAAGCGTATCCATACTTTACTAAACTCTCCCCAAGAACTATCTCAGGATCATCAGAATCGATTCTGTTTTTTCTATTAGCTATAAATATAACAGGATATTGTTGCGAACAAGTATCTGATGAAACCATAGGAAGTGTCACTTGTATTGCAAGAAGAGTTTTGTCAAAACTTGGGATATACAGAGAAAGAGTAGTTGTATCAGTGTATAGTTGTGTTTCCTCTGCGTAGTACGAAAAAGGGTTAGTAGCTTTTTCGGTCTTTTTTAACATTATATTACCTCCTTTAAATGTGATAGACTAAAGTACGCAAATTATGTGCCAGTTGTATCTATTGATAAAATGCAAAAAAGAATGCATAGTTATGTTTCAAAATGAAACGATATTACAAAAATGAAATGAAAATGCTAATATTATTTGTATCCACTTATCTGGAATTTGTGTGTTGCTTCAATATAAATATAGTTAAAATGACTAAAGGGTATTTATTTTCAAATCGATCCACTGAATTGGCATGAAACTTGCGATGTATTTATTATCAAACAAAAAAGAAAGGAGAGGAATATGTTTAAGTTTATAGGAAAAAGAATTTTGTGGTTGATACCGGTTATTTTGGGGGTAACATTTTTTGTATTCACTATCATGTATTTTACCCCCGGAGATCCAGTAAAAATTATGCTTGGAGCAAATGCTACAGAAGAACAGATTGAGCAAAAGACAGAAGAGCTAGGTTTGGATAAACCATTCTTAGTAAGATTTGGGAACTATTGTAAAGATGTATTTTTTCATTTTGATTTTGGAAAATCTTATCAAACAAATCAAAGTGTAACGGATCAAATATTAGCGAGATTTCCTTATACATTTAGAATAGCATTGTTCAGTGTACTGTTAGCAACGATTATCGGTATTCCTATTGGTGTAATTGCTGCTACACATCAATATTCATGGAAAGACAATCTATCTATGTTTGGATCACTATTTTGTGTATCCATGCCAAATTTCTGGTTTGCATTAATATTAGTCATGATCTTCAGCCAAAAATTAGGAATACTTCCATCTTCAGGAATATCATCTTGGAAAAGTTACATATTACCAGTGGTATCCTGTGCGATTGGCGGTGCTGCGTCAATTGCAAGGCAGACGCGTTCTAGTATGTTGGAGGTAATAAGACAAGATTACATAACTACGGCGAGAGCAAAAGGTCAAAAAGAAAATCAAGTAATTTATGGTCACGCATTAAAGAATGCACTGATTCCAATTATTCAGACAGTAGGAAATATGTTTGGGGGATCACTTGGAGGTGCATTGATAGCTGAAACGATTTTTTCCATTCCCGGTATGGGTGTATATTTAATGACTGGAATTTCCCAAAGGGACTATCCGGTTGTTCAAGGAGGAGTTATATTTATTGCAATATGCTTTTGCCTATGTATTTTATTAGTGGATTTAGTATTTGCATTTGTAGATCCGCGCATACGATCTCAGTACAAAAGCGTAAGAAAAAGCAAAGGAAAGGAAGCATAGCAAATGTTAAATAAAAAGGGAACTGAAAAGCCAAAATCTCCAATATTAGAGATTTTAGAAAGACTTGCAAAAAATAAACTTGCAATGTTAGGGCTTATTGTAATAATATTGATGACTTTGGCTGCAATATTTGCCCCACTAATTGCTCCTTATAACTATGCACAGCAGGATATGAGTGCGGTGTATGTATCTCCTTGTAAAGAGCATTTATTAGGAACAGACAGACTAGGGCGAGACATTTTAAGCAGACTTATCTATGGAGCTAGGCAATCATTAAGAATTGGTGTGTTTTCTGTTGCTATTGGAGCGGCTTTGGGAACTGTTCTCGGATCGATTGCAGGATTCTATGGAGGAAAAACGGACAACTTTATGATGCGTTTCCTGGATATTTATCAGTCTATTCCAGGAATGCTTCTTTCGATTGCATTAGCTGCTTCGTTAGGACCTGGGGTAAATAATGCTATTTTGGCTGTAGGGATTTCTACGATACCAGTTTACGCCAGAATTATCAGGGCGTCAATTATGACAGTTCGGGATAAAGAATATATAGAAGCGGCAAAAGCAATTAATGCGAGTGATTTTCGAATAATTACAAAGCATGTGTTACCAAATTCATTTGCGCCACTAATTGTAGAAATAACAATGAACATAGGAAATTCTATTTTGATGGCAGCAACATTAAGTTTTATTGGTCTTGGGGCACAGCCACCATCACCAGAGTGGGGAGCAATGCTTTCTGAGGGAAGAAATTATATGCGAGATTATGGATATTTAGTTATTTATCCTGGTATCTGTATTATGGCTAGTGTATTATCCTTTAATATGCTTGGGGATGGTCTAAGAGATGCACTTGATCCACGTTTAAAAAGTTAGGGAGGCATAAGAAATGGAAAACTGTACATTGTTAAGTGTTAATAATCTCATAGTAGAATATGCAGCAAATAAAAAAATAGTGGAAGCAGTAAATGGTGTCTCTTTTAATTTGAATAAGGGAGAAACATTAGGCCTTGTTGGAGAAACAGGAGCGGGTAAGACAACAATTGCTAAGGCGATTATGAGAATTCTCCCGGATCCGCCGGCTAAAATAAAGGGAGGGGAGATTTTATTTGAAGACAAAGATATTTTAAAGCTTTCTGATAAGCAAATGAGTCATATAAAGGGGAATGAAATTTCCATGATCTTTCAAGACCCTATGACAGCGTTGAATCCAATTATGACAGTGGGAAAACAGATATCAGAAACGATTTGTCTGCATAATAAAATATCAAAGAAGGATGCACAAATCGAAGCTGTAAAAATGCTCGAACTTGTTGGAATACCAGGTGAGAGGTATGGTGAATATCCTCATCAATTCTCAGGGGGAATGAAGCAAAGAGTGATTATTGCTATGGCACTGGCTTGTAAACCAAAGCTTCTGTTGGCAGATGAACCTACAACTGCCTTAGATGTAACGATCCAGGCACAGGTACTAGAAATGATTAATGAATTAAAAAAAGAACTAAATACGTCAGTTCTTCTAATTACACATGATCTAGGAATTGTAGCAGATATGTGCGAAAAAGTTGCAGTTGTTTATGCGGGTGAGGTTGTAGAGTATGGAACAACAGTAGACGTATTTGACAATACTGCACATCCCTATACGAAAGGGCTGTTCCATTCTTTACCAAAATTGGATTCAAATGAGGCAAGGCTTAAACCGATAAAGGGAATGATGCCTGATCCTACAGAATTACCAAAAGGTTGTAAATTTAGTGAACGATGTCCATATGTAACGGAGCAATGCAAAAAGGAAGCATCAAAGATTACTCAATTGAAGAATGGACATTATGCTTTATGCAGCAGAATTGGAGAGGTATAAATATGGCGCCAATATTAGAAATCAAAAATTTAAAAAAGTATTTTCATACTCCAAAGGGAACGCTGCATGCCGTAGATGATATTAGCTTTCAGTTGGAGGAAGGAAAAACATTGGGTGTTGTAGGTGAATCCGGATGTGGAAAATCTACATTAGGAAGAACGATCTTACATTTGCTTGACAGTACTGCCGGGCAGATTGTCTTCGATGGCAAGGATATCACCAACGTTAATAAAAAAGAGCTGAAAGTGGTTCGTGAAAATATGCAGATGATTTTCCAAGATCCATTTGCTTCATTAAATCCAAGGATGAGTGTGCGTCAGACAATTATGGAACCGTTAGTTATTCAAGGTAAACTCTCTAAAGATCAAATTGAGAAAGAAACAAAAAAATTAATGGAAACAGTAGGATTGGCAAGCCGGCTTGCTAATGCATATCCGCATGAATTAGATGGAGGGCGCAGACAAAGGATTGGAATCGCAAGAGCATTGGCTTTGAATCCTCGATTTATTCTTTGTGATGAGCCTGTATCCGCACTGGATGTATCTATTCAAGCACAAGTTCTGAATCTGATGCAGGATCTGCAGGAAGAGCGAAAGCTAACGTATATTTTTGTAACGCATGATTTATCAGTTGTGAAATATATTTCAGATGAAGTTATGGTAATGTACCTTGGTCAGATGGTAGAAATGGCGCCTGCTGAGGAGTTGTTTGATAATCCACAGCATCCATATACAAAAGCATTACTATCTGCAATTCCAGTACCGGATGTTCATGCAAAAAAAGAACGTATTCTTTTAAAAGGTGAAATAACATCTCCAATTAACCCAAAACCGGGATGCAGATTTGCTTCGAGATGTATATACGCAGAGAAAAAATGTTTGGAACCTCAAAAATGCTGTCAAACAGGTGAGAATCATTTTGTCACTTGTTGGAAGATAGAAAAACAATCATAACGAAAGGAAAAAGATTATGAAAAAAAGATTTAGAGCATTAGTGGGAATGTTATTGGCAACAACATTAACTGTTAGTACTATTACAGGGTGTGGAGGAACCGATGGTGACAAGCAGGCTAGTTCCAGTGAAAAGAAAGATAACTTAGTTATCACAGTAGGAAGCGACTTTGGCGATTTCAGCCCATTTAGTACAAGCAGCTCGGCAGTTAGCGTTACATATCAAATCTATGAACCATTATTTAACGCAGGGTATGATATGGAAATAACACCTGGCTTAGCGGAAAGTTGGGAACAAATTGACTCTACACATTATACTTTAAAGATTCGTCAGGGGGCAACAGACTCAGCTGGAAATAAATTTACAGCAAAGGATGCAGTGTATACGTTAAACGAATATGGTAAAGATGCACAAAACTCAGGATATGTACAAAATGTGGATCTTGAAAAAACCGTAGCTTCTGATGAGTATACATTGGAACTATATTTTCTGGAACCAAACATGTATACGTTTATGAACCTATCCACAGTAAAAATGTTTACGCAGGCAGCATGGGAAGCAAGTACGGATAAGATGGTTACAGATCCGGTTGGAACAGGACCGTATGTATTAGCTGATTTTGTAAGTGGATCTTATGCAGAAGTAAAAGCAAGAGATGATTACTGGGGTGGGAAGCCCGAAATGCAAACTGCAAGATTTAATGTTATTTCAGAGCCATCACAGGCAACTACAGCATTAGAGACTGGAGAAGCGGATCTTGTAATGAAATTACAAGCAAGTGATGTCGATTATATTAATGGCAAAGATGGGCTGACAACGTTGGTGGATCCGGGTGTACAGTCTATGATGATGTTTTTTAATATGTCAGAGTCCTCTGTATTCAAAAATAAAGATTTAAGACAAGCACTGTGCTTTGCAATTGATAATGCTGCAATCAATACGGTGGCATATGGAGGACTTGCAACACCGTCTGTTTGTCCATTTTCTACTGAAATGACAGATTATGTAAAAGAGCTTGACGGTGAAATGTATTTGACATTTGATATGGATAAAGCAAAGGCATTGATTAAAAAATCTGGATTATCAGGTGGAAATATAAAAATTGCAACAGATGGTTCGAGCCAAGAGACAGCAATTGCTGAGATTGTACAAAATACTTTAATAGATCTTGGATTTACTGTAGAAATAAATAATTACGACAGTGCAACTATTTGGGATATTGCTGATGATGCATCTCAATGGGATTTAATTCTTAATATGGGGGCATCACCAAGCGGGTATGGACTTGATAAATTAAAAGCTTTCTTAGGATTCTTGAATTGGAGCCAGTGGAGTGGGGCTGAATATGATAAATTCATGTCACTTTGCGATAGCGCAATTAGATCTGAAACAGAAGAGGACTATACAGCAAAAGAAATAGAAGCTGTCCAATTGGTTAAGGATATGGTACCGGTATACACATTAGTACAATTATCAAACATTTATGCGTTCAAAGATAATTTGAATTTTAAAGTGTGGAACCGTGATGGTGTGCTGGTAAAAGAATTAAAATTTGAATGATATTGGATGAATTGGGCGGAAGAAATCTGCCCAATTCTATTATAGGTTTTTAATAGCAGCCGGATTTTCTTTCCTGTCTGCTGTTTTTATGATAGTATATCAATCAGGAGTATGGAGTTATTCAAGGGTATTTATTTTTGTATCATCCTGCTAATCATAGGAATCATTATCTTTAATTATGGAGAGAAAAATGGAAAGAAAAGTAAAAATTAAACTGTCGGCTGCCGAGCCAGATTATAGTAATATAGAGTATCTGCCCAAAGAAATTATTCATAAAAAAATCATCATAAATGAAAATGGGAATAATTCAATCGTATATCCAGATTCTCTACAGAAATATGAGGGAAATATAGTAAATGGAAAAACAGATACATGGTATGAATATGTTCCAGAACAATTGGCTGATAAGGAAGAGAGAGTTTTACTGGTTTCCTTTCATGGAGGCCTTATGCAGGGATGGGGACAGGCTGTTTATTCTTCTTGGGTAAAGATTGCAGAAAGAGAAGGTTTTGTTGTACTTCTGCCGGAAGCGGGTAATAGACATATGTGGATGATTGACTATGATCAGAGTCTTGAAGAGAGATTGACATCAGAAAGCGAAACGGGTCTATATTTAAATAAAGTGCCTGCCAGTATTGATGACAATTGTGATGTACAGATGGTTTTACAGTTGATTGATCGCACAGTTGAAAAATATAATATTGATCCCAAAAAAGTTTACTTACATGGAATGTCTATGGGAGCTCTGATGGCTTCCATGTTAGCAAGATATTTTGGATACCGATTTGCAGGAGCTGCCTTTTCGGGTGCGCTTGCAGCGCCATCATTACTCTATAAAAACAAAAGTGAGATTATAAATGCGGGCGGAAAGGTACCGATATGCCAAAGTCACATGGAATTGGATCAGATGAACCCTGGATCAGAATTAACAATACAAGAAGTAATAGAGCGAAATAGACAATATTGGATTTTAGTAAACCAATGTGAAGCAATTCCTAAAATCTCAATTCGAAATGAAAATAATATTGCTTATTATAGAGGCAAATCAGATTATATGTTTAGAGAAGTGAAAAATAGGGATCATGGTCAAACGATAGATGAGGCAGAAATTTTGTGGGAAAATCTTTTTGATTGTTATAAAACATATAACAAAGGTGGATGGGCACAAAAGGGAGACAGCGTTTCTATTGCATTTGCGGAAGGTAAGAATACTGTTTTTGTAAATGGTGAAATAAAGAAATTAATAGAAGATACATTTTATTGGTCAATTTTCTCGTTTCACGGGATGAATGGCGAAAAAATATTTAGAGGTCGTTCGCTGATGGTGTCAGTTGAGGATTTATGTAATGTTTTTGGTGGAAAAATCATAGAAGACAAGGAGCAGAAAGAGGTATGGGTTTTATTGCCGGATTGCCGTGTGGTTCAGTTTGCGCAAGGAAATATAGCATGCATAATAGAGAATAAACTTCGGGCCATGACAATAGAGGCTGTCAGAATAAAGGGGAAATTATTTATTTCCTGTGAGTGGTTTGTAAGGGAACTTGTTCATTACATGGTTACGGAGTGCGACGGGGTTATTTATGTTACAGATCATTATGCACAGTTGTCAAAAAACATGGCATATCTGATTAACAATATACTGTAAGAAGGGAAAAGAGGCTTATGTTTAATATATTTTTTCTAAATATGTTTAATGAATTAATGGTTGAGCAGACAAAGAATCTTGAAAAATTAATAGATTTTAAAATGCATCAGGGAATCATAACTAATAATGCCAAGGAAGTAGAGAATCAAATCCGATGGGCAGAGCGTGAGAAGATGGATGCAATAATATGTTCTTGGGAAGATTATGAGCAAATGATGTCCTATAAGCCTCTTGTACCAGTATACCCTGTTCGAATTACAGCCTATGACACCAGTGTTATTCTTCACTCATTGAAAAAGTATCTAAAGGAACGGCATTTAGAACATTACCGGCGAGTGATTTTAGGAACCTATTTACCTATTAGTGTGCGCTTGGATATATTGGAGGAAATGTTTGATTTTGAATTGATTAATCCACCGTGGGAAGATGAACTGAGCCAGAGTTATTTCGATTCATTTGCTAAGGAGGGGTATCAAGTGGTGGTCTGCGCACCTAAATATATAGATAAGGTTCGAAACAGCGGTATGCATCCATTTCACGATGAACAGGTAAATCAATATATTGACTTTTCACAGGATATTAAGCAGGTAATTCAGCAGGTTGCTATAGGCAGCCAACTTCAAAAGACCTTGGAAGAAATGGAAAACATGTTAAACAATTCGTTTGAGGCAATATGCATATTGGATAATACTGGAAGAGTCACTGCGTATAATGAAAAGTCTGAACAAATGTTTAAATTAAACAATGATAGGAAATATGCAGGCTACTTCTTTTACGATTTGGTACCAGCGGTTTCTAAAGAAGAAGTTCTTGAAGTACTGACAAGTGGAAAGGCGTTTTACAGCAGAATTATTAATGCAAATAATTACATGGGAATGCTTAACATTACGCCTAATCATAAGGAAAGGGATGCCAATGGCGCTGTAGTTCATTTTACAACAATTCAACAGATTGAAAAAATGGAAATACAGGTAAAAAGTGAAATTTATAAAAAGGGGCATTATGCAAAATACAAGTTTACGGACATTTTAGGTGTTTCTGAGATTATTCAAAAAACAAAAAAACTTGCAGAAAGATTTTCCAAATATAACTCCAATATTCTTTTGTATGGAGAAAGTGGTTGCGGCAAAGAATTATTTGCACAAAGCATTCATAATGCCGGTCTTCGAGTGAACCAACCTTTTGTAGCGGTAAATTGCGGTTCGCTTCCAGCGAATCTGCTTGAAAGTGAGCTTTTTGGGTACGTCGAAGGTGCTTTTACAGGTGCCCTTAAAAAAGGGAAAAAAGGGTTGTTTGAAATTGCACATAAAGGGACTATTTTTCTAGATGAAATTTCAGAAATGGATACACAGGGGCAAACTCGTCTGCTTCGTGTGCTGGAAGAACGGTGTGTTATGCGCATTGGTGACGATAAGGTGATTCCGGTGGATGTAAGAGTTGTAACTGCATCCAATAAGAATCTCCTTAGACTGGTAAAGGAAGGAAAATTCCGTGAAGATCTCTATTATCGTTTGAATGTTCTTACATTAAATATTCCACCGTTGCGGGAACGTGAGGAAGACGTCATTCTGATTGCCAATGCTTATATAAACAAGTATGGAGAGGAGTATAGAAAGCATATTGTGCTAAGTGATTCTGCGAACAAAGAGCTAATGAATTTTTCATGGGAAGGGAATGTCCGGCAGTTGAGAAATTTTTGTGAGCGACTTGTAATTGTTGCAGATGAAATCGAAATAGCAGGATGTGACATAAGAGAGCAGCTTGCTGTCATGGGAATGGCTATTTTTGAGAGGGCTATTGAAACGGAAAAAGAGATCACTGAAAATGTGAGAGATATCACAGAAAGTGTGAATAATATTAAGACAGCTGAACGTATTAGCATTTGCAATGCCTTGAGAAAAGCCAATGGCAATAGGGAATGTGCATCTAAAATGCTAGGAATTAGTAAGTCAACCTTATGGAGAAAAATGAAGGAATTTGAAATCTCTGAGAAATACTGAATTCATATAGATTGAAACACAGAAGGCGGAAATCAGATGATCCGCCTTTTTGAAGTGTCTGGGATTAGCATATCATTTCTGTATTTTGCAATTGTTCTTCGTGCTACAGAGATTCCGTGGGCGCTTAGCGCGATGGCTAGTTTTTGATCGCTTAAAGGATGCAACTTATCCTCAGTGTCGATTATTCTTTTTAATATCTTCTTTAAGTGTTCCACTGTCATTTCAGAGTTGTTATTTACAACACCTTTAGAAAAGAAATATTTTAAAGGAAAAACACCCCAAAAGCATTCTAGGTATTTGTCATGAATTGCCCTGCTTATTGTAGAATCATTAAGCTCTAGTTGTTGTCCGAGTGTTGACTGATTTAAAGGTCTTAAAAAGTCAGGACCCTTCCAGAAAAAAGGTTTTTGATTTATCAAAATCTGTTTTGTGATACGCAGCAACGTAGAATTTCGTTGTTCAAGGCATTTGTTAATCCAATCTGCCTGCTGAAATTTTTGGTAAAGATATTCGCGAATCTCTTGGTTAGAGTGATTCAACATTGGTCGATAGTTGTCACTGAGCGAGAATCCAGGGGATAAATCTCTATTAATTTTAATCTGGAAATGTTCATGCTTCTGTAAAATAATCACATCTGGTTGTATGTATGTTGCAAGTTCATTGCAGCAAAAGCCATTTGCAGGCTTGGGATTTAATGTTTTAATGAGTGCAATTGCTGATAATAATTCATTAGTACTTACATTAAGTAATTTAGCAAGCGGTTTTAAATGATTATTTGCAAATTCATCAAAGTATTTACTGATGATTTGAAAAGCAAGATTTCTGGATGGGTGGTTTAAACGTTGCAGTTGTAAAAGGAGACATTCTTTTAATGTTGATGCACCTATGCCTGTAGGTTCAACAGATTGAAGGGCAGAAATATATTGATGTGCTGCATTTTGTGAAATTCGAAATACCTCGCAAAGCGTGTTTGAGTCCACAGTTAGAAAACCGTTACTATCCAAAGACTCAACCAGATAGTAAAAAATGGATTTGTCTTTTTTGTTATTAAAAAATGGAATTAACTGAAAAAGTAAGTGATCTGAAAGTGAATTCACAGAATCAGTCAAAATTTGTTCTAAAACAGTGCTTGTGCTTTTTTGAGGAGAATGAAGTTTATGTGTAGAGCTAATATAGTCTTCGTTGGAATAGGTAACATTCACCTGAATCTCTTCTTCGGGAGGTGAAACAGGATCCAACTCAATTACAGGATTTTCTAATGCAACATTATTAAGATATATATCTAAATCTTGTGCACCCATTTGTAATATCTCCAGATTTTGTATTGCTTTTTGAGATAAATTCTGTTTCTGTTCAATGGTCATAATCAGTTCGGACATATAATTCACCTTTATAATTTTTCTTTCAAGTATTTTTCATAGTAATTTACAATAAAGCAAGACATTAAAAGCGTAAATTTAACGGAACCATTATCCAAAGGTAAATGAATAATGGAATTAATTTTATTTAGTTTATTTAATACAGTGTTTCTGTGCATAAATAAAACAGTTGCGGTATCAGCTACGTTTCCTCCTTGAAGCAGATAATGGAAAAGTGTATTTAGTAAATCACATTGATGATTTTGGTCATAACGGTATAACTCAATTACTGAAGGAGAGATTAGATAAATAATATCGTTATGATGGTGTGTTCTAATAAATTCTTTCGCACATAAATCAATTATATAATACATACTATATTCGTTATACTGCAAGATATATGAGTATTTTTGACTACTGGAAAGAGCTTTTGAAAACTTTAGTACAGCAGAGGTTGTTCGGTATAGCGTTGGATACATTTCTTTGTATCTACAGGCATTGCTTATTGATGCCTTAAGTTTGTATTCAATTAAAAGTTTATTAAATGAAATATAGGAAAAGTCCAGTTCTGATGTGGGACGTGTACTTTGTGAATATAAAATTACAATGCTGCCTTTGTATGGAAAGGTGTTTTGCTCCTGAAAAAAATCTGAAAATAAACATAATAGATGTAGTAATTCTGAACCGGAAAGGGGAGGCTCATCATTGGATTCTATAAGTATGCAGGCAATAAATTCATCAAAAGGATAAAATGTTTTGGTATAATCAATTGTTTGTCCATTTAAAGCTTCTTTCCATGTGCGTTGCATTGTTAACAGCTTCGATTTTTTTAATATATAATTATTACTGGATATTAATTGTTTAAGTCTTGAATAAAATTCTTCAAAATCAATTCTCAAAAAAAAATATGTAATATCTGAGGGCAGAATTTGGTTTAGACAAGAGCTGTCGCTGTTGACTATGAAAAAAGTAGTGTATGGTGGAAGCGTTTCGTGACTATATTCATTGATAAAAAAAGAATAATCACAAAGATAAACCCCATATTTACATACAATTGAAAAATCTAACAGAATTGTCAGGTTCGTTTCAATTACAGTGTTATTTTGAAAGGAATGTTTCATAATAACACTATCAAAAAATTCACGTTCGATATCTCTTAGTAACATTATAGTCCTCCACTTATTGAATGTCTATCTAAAATACACGCAAAATCTATGCCAATTATTGTATTCAAAACGTGGTATAGTCATTTCGCCAAATTATTAAGATATGGTGAAAAAGTAGGCAGGTGATACTGACCAGGTTCACGTATGCCGGAAGCACCTTCCGGCAGTGAAGCAGATTGTCGTAGAAGACACCGGGAGCTGCATGTATACCTAGGATATTCACCACATCTTAAGGTTCTATCGTAGCCGATTCAAAGGATTCCCAGGTAACAGGACTTGGGCTGCCTCTGGCAAAATCCATAGTGAACGTTCATGAAGGGAATATATTGGTAGAAAACGAGCTGGGGAAAGGGGGCAAATTTACGCTTGGTTTTCTTAAGCTTACAAATGTGTAATCTACGAAAAGCAGAATATTCCTTATAAATACAGGGGTTAGCGCATTATATTGGGAGTAATTTACACCACTTTTACACCATTTGAAAAAACGCTTTGATATGATTAGTATTTGGCGGGAGATATCGGGATACGGTATCTCCTTTTGCGCGGGTTAGAATGTGTATAAAATGTCAAGTAAAAGTTCCCACTTCGGATCATATAATAATGGTCACTTTA
>UQCR01000110.1 GCA_900539655.1 uncultured Robinsoniella sp. | reverse complement strand
TGTCGCTCCAACGGGGGCGGGGGGAGCAGCAGGCCCAACGGGTGCCACAGGAGCCACAGGAAATACTGGCGCTGACGGGGCAACGGGACCAACAGGACCTACAGGCCCAACGGGAGCCACAGGCCCTACAGGTCCAACAGGAGCAGCCGGAGCAGTTGGAGCCACCGGAGCAACGGGAGCAGCCGGAGCAGTTGGAGCCACGGGAGCAACGGGAGCCACAGGAGTAGCCGGAGCAGTTGGAGCCACGGGAGCAACCGGGGCAACAGGAGCAGCCGGTTTAAATGGGAATGGGGCTATTATCCCATTTTCATCAGGTATCCCGATTACGATGACTACTATCGCAGGAGGCCTGGTAGGTATTCCAAGTCTGATCGGATTTGGAGCATCTGCACCGTCTGTCGGCGTTTTGGGAGCAACGATTGATCTGACGAATGCAGCGGGCACATTAACCAACTTTGCATTCTCAGTTCCCAGAGCCGGAACAATAACTGCATTGAGTGCATTTTTCAGTACTACACTTGCACTTACACTGGTTGGCAGCACCGTTACCATCCAGGCACAGATGTACCAGTCAACTACACCGAATAACATCTTTTCACCGATACCGGGCGCAATTGTGACTCTTGCTCCGGCATTAACGGGGCTTGTCTCTGTTGGAAGTATCAGCAATGGTATTACAACCGGATTGAATATAGCAGTAACTGCACAGACTCGTTTGCTGCTTGTCTTCTCTGCATCAGCTTCTGGAGTAACTTTAGTGAATTCAGTAGTGGGTTATGCTAGCGCAGGGCTGTCAATTGTATAAGTTGTAGATAAATATCCGAATTATTTACGTGGTGGTTCATTTTGCCGCATATCTATCAGGATAGAATAGGCTTGATATAGGAAAAGCAAGGGGGATTACACGAAAAATGTGTAACCCCCTTATTACAATTCAAATGCGTCTGTTTGGACAGTGTTTGAAAGAAACGTCAGTTATGCCTGGATAATCACGAAAAAAATCTTTTGCCAAATCTGCAAACTTTGCGGCGTTTGTTAACATTGCGGGGTGGCCGCCGGAAGGAAACAGGTGTAATGTACCGTCTGGTATTTTCTTAAGAAGATCCTTATAGGTTTGTTCTATGTCTATCGTATTGATATATTCATCATCTTCCAGGCTGACTGATAACATGGCAGGAATAGTAAGCTGAGATAAATCTTTATGAAAGAAATTTTTAATGGTTTTCTCATGCCGTATTACCACATCTGTATCTAAATCAACAACATGCTCCCAATCTTTCCCATGACAGTAATCCCATAGCATACAAACCTGCTCCATTTTTTTTGTTTTTTCCCTTTGTTTGGATATAGTATTGGTCCAGGCGCTGACAGCCTGTTCCCCCTCAAAGCTGTCGGCTATTACCTTATGAACGAGATCACTTCTCTCTAATGCAACATTCAGAGCTGTCAATGCACCGCCGCTGGTACCAATTAAGTTTACACTGCCATAATGATGAAGTGTGATCAGCTCTATGACCTGCATAGCCTGGTCATACCAGAAGTCCACAGGAAATTGTGCTAACCGGTCTGAGTTTCCATGTCCCAGAAAATCGATCAGAATCACTTTAAAATTATCTTTGTATAAATCTATGACCCCGGTAAACATTTTGGAAGACACACTGTTGCCATGCAGCAAAACCAAAGGAAAACCTTTACCAGTTTCTTCATAGTAAATATTCTTATCTCCATATTTAAAATATGCCATTGCCGTTCCTCCTCTTCCATTCGTTTTGTTCATTGTATCAAGATAATACTGGTATGAAAACCTCATGTTCTTTCTTAAAAGAAAAATGTGC
Source organism: uncultured Robinsoniella sp. (assembly GCA_900539655.1). Taxonomy (GTDB): domain Bacteria; phylum Bacillota; class Clostridia; order Lachnospirales; family Lachnospiraceae; genus Robinsoniella. Next base: position 20,476 of record UQCR01000110.1, on the reverse strand, counting down.
CGCAATATAATCACGGCACATTTCCATTTAAACAGAAACCTGTTTTAGTATTCTTTGAATGCTTTTTTCGGTTAAATAATATTTCCCGGATAATGACTTAACGTCTAATCCATTTTGGTAATCCAGGTAGATTTGGGTGTTGCGGTCAGTAAGAATTTTTCTGGTATCCGTATTTTCACCCCATTTTTTTCTATTGGACTGTTTTTTGGGTATATAAATCACTTTGCCTTCTATATATTCCTGTATTTGTTCGATTAGCTCTTTTGGCAGTAATTCAATAGAATTCTGATAGCTCATTTTGCACCTCCTAAAATTTGTATTCTTTAGGATAGAGCGTGTTTAAAGTGTATCCCTTCATCTGTCAATCTTACAGATAACAATTTAAACAGGCTCTGCAAAGGCTATAATTACTCACGTATATGTGATAACTGCTGTCTGTTACGTGCAATAGCCTTTGCTATGCACACATTCTCATTCCCATAAATGGCTCCTTTCCTCTTTCCCCTTTTGATTTGTTAAAAAATCTGTGGGTGAATAAAATGTATAACGTTTAAAAACAGTAGCAAAATAGCTGCTGGTGTTAAACCCAAGGCTCATGGCTGTATCTGTGATCGATTTTCCTTCCAGCAGCATAGATTTGGCAAGTTCAATTTTCTGCTGGTTTATAAAGTTTCTGGGTGAGATACCCACTTGCTTTTTGAATTTTTGTTTATATTGTGAGGTGGAGAGCAGACACTGCGCTGCAAGTTCATCCAGGGAAAGCTCCCAGGTCAGGTGATCCATAATATAATTTAATGACCTGCCGATATCCGGGGTGAGCTGAAATTTTGTTTTCGCTGAGGCAAGTATGAGCATATGTAAAAACAGGTTGATGAAACTTGCCACTACATAAGGGTTGGATTCTGTCCGGGCAAAATTAAAAGCCTGTATCAGGTACTCTGACTCTTTTGCATTTATTTTTACAACGTGGGAAGTCATCCCGTTAAGAGCCGCAATAAGCTCTTGGGCTGCAGCAGTCTCTAAAAATAAAAATCGTGACGGATCCTTTGTTTCTAACTGAAACCAGTATACTTCCCCCAACGAAAGAGGAACTTCATCCGTACTGTGAATCTCATTGGAAGAGGTAATAAATACATCGCCCCCGGAAATTTTATAGTTGGAAGCAGTACTGGAAAAGGAGAGAGCTCCTTTTGTACACATGGTTATTTCAAAGGCATTTTCATGGTAATGCCAGCTAAGCGGGGGGATCGCTTTTCTTAAAGTGTGTTTGGCTAGAATTCGTAGCCCGGGTACCTGAAGCTGTTCTTTTGCCAAAACAGTACGTACATCGGATTTGTAATATCCATCTATCCAGTTAGTAGGCTCCACCATGAATCCGCTCCTTTACAATCTTTAATTTTGTACAGTGTATGTAACTGATTGCATTATTTTTTTAATAATCATATAATGAATATTGTAAAAAGTCAATAATGTTATCAAAAAATAGAATCACAGATTGTGCAAAATGTATAAATGATAATATACAAGCCCCGCCCTTTATTTGTAGAAAAACTATCACAAAATATGGCGGGCTGTTAAAAATCATTTTTACTGCCCATGTATTGAGAATTTAAACAAGAACTGCCGGAAGGACTTGAGTCCAGTATTAAAACAGAAAAGGAGAAACACATGGAATTTCAACCGAATTATAAATATGTCGTTCAGGCTGCAAGAAATCAGGAACCGGCAAGGCTGCCCTTGTATGAACACAATGTCTCCTATAAAAAAATAGGGGAAATCATGGGAAAAGACATGGAAAGCCTTTATAACGGAGATGACAGGGAAATTGAAGAATTCTTTACCACATACTGCGGATTTTTTAAAGAACAGGGATATGATGTGGTAACATTTGAAGCGTGTATCGGCATTGTGATGCCAGGAAGCGGTGCCCTGGGCGACAGCAGGGTAGATCCTATTATTAAGGACAGGGATGACTTCGACCGCTATCCCTGGGATGAAATACCGGAATATTATTTTAAGAAGAACAGCAGATATTTTCAGGCTTTAAGAAAATGCATGCCGGAAGGAATGAAGGCAATTGGCGGCGTGGGAAACGGGATTTTTGAATGTGTCCAGGAGGTTACAGGTTTTCAGGAACTATGCTATATAGCGGCTGATGACGAAGAACTCTATCAGGAGCTGTTCAAAAAAGTGGGGGAGACAAATTATAAGATTTGGACCCGTTTTATGAAAGAATTCGGGGACATTTATTGTGTGCTCCGCTTTGGGGACGATTTGGGTTATAAGAGCAATACCCTTTTATCAGCAGAAGATATTAAAACTTTAATTCTGCCCCGCTATAAGCCAATTGTAGACCTGGTTCATTCCTACGATAAGCCGTTCTTATTGCACTCCTGCGGCAGTATTTTTTCTGTGATGGACGATTTAATTGATAAGATCGGAATTGATGCAAAGCATTCAAACGAAGACCAGATTGCCTTATTTCCTGAATGGGTAAAACGTTACGGAAGCAGGATAGGGAATTTCGGAGGATTTGATGTGGATATGATCTGCCACGCTTCCAAAGAAGAGATGAGAGATTATATCACAGACATTTTAAAACAGTGTCAGGGACATGGCGGAATTGCTGCAGGAACGGGAAATTCCATTCCGGACTACGTTCCTACAGAGGGTTACCTGAATATGATTGATATCGTACGAACATTCCGCGGAGAATAAATTTTCTGTAACTTTTTGTATTTTTGTAAATAAGTCATTTTAAATACATACAATGATATAAAACACGATTTAGGGCGGAAGTATGGAATTTAAAGAAAGCCAGACATATAAAAATCTACAGACAGCTTATGAGGAAAAGTTACAAAACAGTTCGAAGTACAGAATTTACAGCGATATTGCCAAGACAGAAGGAAACCATCAAACCAGTGATGCCTTTAGGGAGACATCATTGGATGAACTGAAATATGCCAGACTCTGGCTGGAACAGCTGAATATGGGCACTGTTCCCGGTACTTTTGAAAATGTAGCGGATACTTATAATACAGAGTATTTTGACTGGGCACAGCGTTATAATGAATATGCGGATACCGCAAGAAAGGAAGGATTTTATGATATGGCACGCCTGTTCGGCTGGGTTGCGGAAGCAGACCGGCATCATGATTTTCGGTTTGAACAGATAGCCCAGTATCTTAGGGAAGGCGGTACTTATTAAAAAGAGAAATGAAAATAACAGCTAAGACGGCTTGTCGTTTTGCCATGGAGCGTATATCATACACACTTTATGGGAAAGCGGCAAGTTTTTTGCGGTTTGGCATAAGCGCTTTTCTTTTCTTTTTTGATATAGTATAATGAGTAAATAAATGTGAATTTCAAATACGCTCAACAGCATTACCGGAGGAGATTATGAAAAAGCAAATATATGCAGCCGTTATGGGAATCGTACTGCTTGGAGCATTGACAGCAGGAGGCTGGCTTTACTATAACCGTATGATCCGGCAAAGTGAACTGGATCCGGCAGATGAATTTAAAACATACGATAAGCATTATGTACTGATTACAGAGGATATAAATTCCTCCTTTTGGCAGTCGGTTTATCACAGTGCAAGGGAAGAGGCGGCAAAAAACGGAATCTATCTGGAGCTTGCAGGTGCGGATTTGTCTGTGGATTATGAAATAGAGGATCTGATGGAGGTAGGAATAGCGTCTAAGGCAGATGGTATTATAGTTCATCCGGATGGAAGCCGCAAGATAGAGAATCTGATTGATAAGGCCACATCAGAGGCAATACCCGTTGTTACGGTACTGGATGATGCGCCCCAGACAAAACGCCGGAGCTTTATAGGCATAAACAGCATTCAGATGGGAGAAGAGTACGGAAAGGAGATTATAAGGAATATAGAAGAGGATACCAAAAAGGTGCTGGTATTATTAAAAGGAGAGTCGGAAAACGGAAATGAAAATCTTGTATTTGCACAAATGAAATCAACAGTAAAGGACGCATTTGGGAAAGATTCGAAAATCGAAATAGATTCTTATCAGGTAAAAAGCCAGACAGCATTTGACTCGGAAGAAACAATCCGAAGTATTTTCCGGGACGAAAATCTGCTTCCGGATATACTGGTATGCCTGGATGAAGTGGATACGGAATGTGCCTATCAGGCAGTAATTGATTATAACAAAGTTGGAGAAGTGGCTATTATAGGCTATTATCCATCGAAGGCGATTCTGAATGCCATTAAAAGGGATGTGGTTCCTGCTACTTTTGAAATTGACACCAAACAGATGGGAATAAAATGCATTGATGCGTTGCTGGAGTATGATAAAATGGGATATGTCAGTGAATTTAACAGTGTAGACCTGCATCTGATTAACCAAAATAACGTACAGGAGTATTTGGAAAGTGAAGAAGATCAGACAAATCATTAAAAATTTATCCATCCGAACGAAGCTTTTACTGAGCTTTGCATTTACTTCTGTCATACTTCTGACCAGTAACCTGCTGCTATATGGAGAAGTAAACGAGACCATTCAGAAAATTGACGGCATTTATGCCAGCAATGTAAGCCTTAATGACCTGTCGGAGGCATTAGGGAATATGCAGGACGATATTTATGAATATCTGAAAACACGAAGTTCTGATGCGCTGGAAGATTATTATCGGAATAATCAGGACTATCAGGCGCTGATCGGAGGCCTGAATGCAGATACTACCGATAATGAAATGAAGCTGCTTGAAAAAAATATAAGAAATATGTCTGCCACCTATCTCAAGGCGGTAGATGCTACCGTTCAGGCAAAACGAGCCAGCAATACACAGAAGTACAAGGATTCTTACCAGGAAACACAAAAATTATACCAATATATCAATGATTATATCTACAGTTTAAATAACATGCAGTTTAAAGCAAATTCTAACAGTTACCAGGTATTGCTGGGATCTTTGAATTTTATGGAGGTCGTAAGTACGGTAATACTGGTTTTAGTCTGTATATTCAACACCTTTTTATTGTTTTTAATTACACGGAGTATCATCCGGCCCCTGTCCAGCCTGGCGAAGACAGCAAATGAAGTTGCGGCAGGGAATTTGGATGCACCTCTGCTGGAAGTGTCCGGGGATGATGAAGTGGGAATTGTTACAAAGGCATTTAATCTGATGGTATTCAGCATTAAAGAGTACATAGAGAAAATCACCCTGAGCATGGAAAAGGAACAGAAGATGATGGAACGGGAGCTGCTTATGGAGACTCACTTAAAGGATGCGCAGCTTAAATATCTTCAGGCACAGATCAATCCTCATTTCCTATTTAATTCTTTAAATGCAGGAGCGCAGTTGGCGATGATGGAAGACGCTGAGAAAACATGTCTGTTTATTGAGCGCATGGCAGATTTTTTCAGGTACAATGTAAGGAAAATGACAGAGGTTGCAACCCTGGAAGAAGAAATCGAAACGGTGGACAACTATATCTATATCCTGAATGTACGGTTTGCAGGGGATATACATTTTACAAAAGAAGTAGATACATCTTTTCATGATGTAAAGATACCCAGCATGATTCTTCAGCCTATTGTGGAAAATGCGGTGAACTACGGGATCCGAAATATTGAATGGGAAGGAATGATCCGCATGATTGTGGAGCGTGCAGAAGATGGCATACGGATTCGCATTATGGATAACGGAAGGGGAATGGAACCGGAACGCATTCGTGAAGTCATGGAGAAAAAAGCCGCCGGAAGCAGCATGGAAACGGATTCTACGGGGATAGGGCTGGACAATGTGATCAACCGCCTGGAACTGTATTACAATACTAAGGGGATACTGTCCATTCATAGTGAAGGTATTGATCAGGGAACGGAAATAACGCTGAATATTCCGCTGAAGCAATGCAGGGGCATGGAGGAAGAGGAGGAACAGGATGTTTAGAATACTTTTGGCAGATGATGAAGGGATCATGCTGGAATCTCTAAAAACCACAATTGAATCTAATTTTAAAGGCCAGGTAGAAATCGCCTGTGCGAAAACCGGCAGGGCTGTAATCGAACTGGCAGAAACTTTCCGGCCGGATATTGCTTTTATGGATATCCAGATGCCCGGAATCAACGGTATACAGGCGATGAAGGAAATTCAGAAGTTCAACAGCAGTACCATCTTTATCGTAATTACTGCTTATGATAAGTTCGGATACGCTCAGGAATCAATTAATCTTGGCGTATTGGAATATCTCACGAAACCGGTAAACCGCAAAGTAATTATAGATGTACTGGTCAGGGCTATGGGACTGGTGGAGGATGAGCGGAAAAAGCGAAGCGAGAACCTGAAGATTCAGGAGAAGCTGGAGACAGTCATTCCTATCATAGAGAGCGGTTTTATTTACAACCTGCTGCTGCAGGATGGGTTTCCCACGGATACAGGTAATTATAAGGAACTGCTGGATATTGAAGAAGACTATGGGTTTATGATGGTAATCCAGTTTGGCGAATCCATTGAAAACGGGATACTTACCAATGCTGTGGGCATGAGTGTAAAAGCTCAGGGATTTTATGGTGACTTCCGGGAAGTAGTCAAGGGGTATTTTCAGTGCTGTATAGGACCCATTATGTCGAATAAAATAGCATTGTATGTTCCCTGGGGCCAGCAGTCACTGGATTATGATGACCGCATACAGGTTATTGAAAAGATGAGAAACCTCATCCGGCGCCTGGAAAAGAGCATAGATGCCAGATTTAAAGCGGGAATCGGCAGGGTAAAATCATTAGATGAACTGCAGGATTCCTACAAAGAAGCAGTGAAATCCCTTCAGGAGGGGAAGGGACGGGTTGCACATATCGAGGATCTTCCTATAGGATGCGAATACGATGGCGATTATCCGGTTGAGACGGAAAAAAAGCTGTTTCAGATGATCGCCAGGGCAGATCTTGGGGGAGCGAGAACCCAGGCAAATGTTTTTTTTGACTGGATGGTGCAAAACTACGAGGCATGCCGGGAAGATATTCAGATCAAGGTACTTGAATTTGTTATGTTTGCAGAAAAAGAAGCATTTTTACATGGAGGAATGACATATGGATTCCGTTACCGACGGGACTATCTGTCCCAGGTAACCGGTTTTGAAGATTATCAGGATTTACGCAGATGGTTTTTAGATAAAATCACAGAAGTCTGCCACAATATTGTAAAAAAGCAGGAAGAGCAGACGGAGAGTATGGTGTGGAAGGCAAAGCAGTATATCAAGGAAAATTATGCGAAAGATATTTCTCTGGATGATGTCTCCAAAGCAGTTAATATTAGTCCATATTATTTCAGCAAAGTATTCAAAGAGGAAGCCGGAGAAAATTTTATAGAATATTTAACCAGAACCAGAATGGGAAATGCGAAAGAATTTCTTAAAATGTCTGATTTGAGCATTAAAGAAATCTGTCTGATGTCAGGATATGGGGATCCTAATTATTTCAGCCGTATTTTCAAAAAACAGGAAGGGGTAACACCCAGTGAATATAGGGAGAGATTAGGTGGATGAGAAAAAATGAAATGAAACTACTGGCATTTTGTTTATGCATCTGTATATTGCTTGGAGGGTGCGCGGGAAAAAATCCAAAAGAAATACAGCAGGAGTCCTCAGGAAGCAGCAAGATCCAGATTGGATTTTGTTTTGATTCCTTTGTAATCGAGAGGTGGCTCAGAGACCGTGATGTATTCGAACGGTTTGCCAGAATGAAGGGGGCAGAAGTAAATGTTCAGAATGCAAATGGCGACGTAGAGCAGCAGATTGCCCAGATTGATTACTGCATTAAGAAAAAAGTTGATGTCCTGGTGATTATCGCCGTAGATGGAAAAGCAATCTCCGAGGCTACGCAGAATGCAAAAGATGCGGGAATTAAGATCATAGCCTATGACCGATTAATTGAAAATGCGGACGTGGATCTCTATTTATCCTTTGATAACGAAGCGGTGGGCAGACTGATGGGAGAAGCAATGACAGAAAATCTTCCTGACGGCGGCAATATTTTTATGATACAGGGACCGGAGACAGACCATAACGTTTCTATGGTAGCCAAAGGATTTCTGGAAGCAATCGAAGGGTCCGGACTGAATATCGTCTACAGTGCTAATTGCGATGGGTGGCTTTCCGAGATTGCATATGATGAAGTAAATAAGGGGTTGGAGAAAAACAGAGATATTGTAGGCGTCATGTGCGGCAATGACGACCTGGCAAATCAGGCATTTCGCGCTTTGGCGGAAAACAGGATGGCAGGTAAGGTAGTTCTTGTGGGACAGGACGGGGATTTAAGCGCCTGTCAGAGAATCGTGGAAGGAACCCAGGCAGCAACCGTATACAAATATGTAGATTTACTGGCAAAAACTGCTTCGGAATATGCTGTTAAAATGGGGAAAGGAGAAGATATTGAGACAGATGAGACGATTTATGACGGGTCCTATAATGTACCTTATAAAAAGCTTATGCCCATTGCCGTCAATAAAGATAACATGCAGCAGGAAATTATTGACCGGGATTTCCATACGGCGGAAGATGTTTATCTGAATGTGAAGTGAATAGCATATAGTATTTTTTTGCAGCAAAAATGTCCTGTATTTTCAGGGCATTTTTTTTGATCGTAAAAATCTGCAGAATGTCGCAAACAAGTCCTGTATATCCGGTGGTATATTATGGGTGTAAAGAAAAACAAGCAGATAACCAGGGAGGTATTAGAATGAAAAGAAAAGTTGTGAGTATTTTAGCAGCAGGTTTAGTAGCAGCAGGTATGCTGGCAGGATGTGGTTCTTCAAATAATACGGCAGCAACATCAAAGGACACGGCGGCAGCTACAAGTGAAGCGGACCAGGCGTCAGACACCAAGGCGGCGGAAAGCCAGGACAGCAGTCAGGCAGATGCAGATACTCAGGCGGAAGAAGCCGGAAATACCGGAGGAGGTAAGCTGGTCGGTGTGGCAATGCCTACGAAGGATCTTCAGAGATGGAATCAGGATGGCTCCAATATGGAGGCACAGCTGAAAAAGGCAGGCTATGAAGTTGATATTGAGTATGCGAACAATGATGTGGCAACACAGGTTTCCCAGGTGGAAAATATGATTTCTAACGGGTGTGAAGTGCTGGTAATAGCTTCCATCGACGGAGAATCACTTGGTACACCTCTCAGTCAGGCAAAAGAAGCAGGGATCCCGGTTATCTCTTATGACCGCCTTCTGATGAATTCTGATGCAGTCAGCTATTATGCGACCTTTGATAATTATAAAGTAGGAACAAAACAGGGAGAATACATTGAGGAAAAACTGGATCTTAAAAATGCAGATGGTCCGTTTAACCTGGAGATTTTCACAGGTGATCCCGGTGATAATAACGCAAACTTCTTCTATAATGGAGCAATGGATGTCTTAAAACCATATATCGATTCCGGTAAGCTGGTAGTACCATCAGGTCAGATTGACTTTGCTACGGTTGCAACTGCAAACTGGTCTACCGAGACAGCCCAGAACAGAATGGATACAATTATCTCCGGCAATTATGCGGATGGATCCAATAAATTAGATGCGGTACTCTGTTCCAATGACTCCACGGCACTTGGTGTAGAAAATGCACTGGAAGCTGCAGGTGTGGCAGAATGGCCAATCGTAACCGGTCAGGACTGTGACATCGCCAATGTTAAGAACTTAGTTGCAGGCAAACAATCTATGTCCGTATTCAAGGATACCAGAGAATTAGCAAACCAGACCGTTAAGATGGTAGATGCTATCATGCAGGGAAAAGAAGCCGAGGTCAATGACACAAAATCCTATGATAACGGAACCGGCATTATCCCTACCTTCCTCTGTGACCCTATCGTTACAACTACGGATAACTATAAAGAATTACTGATAGATTCCGGATACTATTCGGAAGATGACCTGAAATAAATGCCATGTATAAGGGCGTTGCAAAAGGCGTATCACGCTCTTAAGGCAATGCCCTTTCTATAAGAACAGGAGGGATTCAATTGGCAGATATATTATTGGAAATGAAAGACATTACCAAGACCTTCCCCGGGGTGAAGGCCCTGGATCATGTTAATCTCAAGGTAGAAGAAGGCGAAATCCATGCCCTGGTAGGTGAAAACGGGGCAGGAAAATCAACTTTGATGAATGTACTCAGCGGTATCTATCCCCATGGCACTTATGAAGGAGATATTATTTACCGCGGGGAGGTCTGTAATTTTTCCGGAATTAAAGACAGTGAAGGAAAAGGAATTGTAATCATACATCAGGAACTGGCATTGATTCCCTATATGACAATTGGGGAAAATATGTATCTGGGAAATGAGAAAGGAAACCGTTTCTCTATAGACTGGAGCGAAACATACGGAGAATCGGATAAGTATTTAAGAACGGTAGGTCTTAAGGATTCCTCGCGTACCTTGATTAAAGATATCGGCGTGGGAAAACAGCAGCTGGTGGAAATAGCAAAGGCACTGGCTAAAAATGCAAAACTGCTAATCCTGGATGAGCCGACGGCATCGCTAAATGAAGCAGATTCACAGGCCCTGCTGGAATTACTTTTGAAATTTAAAAGTCAGGGGATGACATCGATTATTATTTCTCATAAACTAAATGAGATTGCCTATGTGGCGGATAAAATTACGGTTATCCGGGATGGATCAACCATAGAGACACTGGATAAGAATGAAGATGATATCTCTGAAGACCGTATCATTAAAGGAATGGTTGGCAGAGACCTGACGGATCGTTTTCCAAAGCGGGCGGAGTTTGTGAAGAAAGAAGTTCTTCTGGAGGTAAAAGACTGGACGGTTCATCATCCCCTATATACGGAGCGCAAGGTATGTGACAAGGTATCCATTAAGGTCCACAAAGGGGAAGTGGTAGGCATATCCGGGCTTATGGGTGCCGGGAGAACAGAACTGGCAATGAGCATTTTTGGCAAAAGCTACGGAACTAATATTTCCGGCAAACTATTCCTGAATGGGGAAGAAGTACATCTGCGCAGTGTAAGGGATGCAATTCAAAAAAAGCTGGCATATGTAACGGAGGACCGGAAAGGAAATGGACTGATTCTTTCTAGTCCCATCAAAATAAATACGACTCTTGCCAACCTGTCAGCGATCAGCAAACGAACAGTGATTGACCAGGATAAGGAATATCAGGTTGCCGTGGAATACAAAGAACGGCTGAAGACAAAATGCCCTTCCGTGGAACAAAATGTGGGGAATTTAAGTGGAGGGAACCAGCAGAAAGTCCTGCTGGCAAAATGGATGTTTGCAGAACCGGATATCTTAATTCTGGATGAGCCCACAAGAGGAATTGATGTGGGGGCAAAATATGAAATCTACTGCATCATCAATGATCTGGTTTCTGAGGGAAAGTCTGTGATCATGATTTCTTCGGAACTGCCGGAAGTGCTTGGCATGTCCGACCGTATCTACGTTATGAACGAAGGTAAAATTGCAGGTGAGTTAACCAGACAAGAAGCAACCCAGGAACGGATTATGGCATGTATTTTAAAATCAAGTAAAGGAGAGTAGACAATGGATAAAGCAAAAGTCTCAGGAATTATAAAAAAATATACCATGGTAATCGTACTGGTTCTGGTAACCTTATTCTTTACCTGGCAGACCGGAGGAAAAATGCTTCTTCCCCAGAATGTAACGAATCTGATTGCCCAGAATGCATATGTATTCATACTGGCAACCGGAATGCTGCTCTGTATCCTTACGGGAGGAAATATTGACCTGTCCGTAGGTTCGGTAGTGTGCTTTGTAGGTGCCGTGGGCGGTACCTTTATGGTCAATAAAAATATGAATATGGCACTGGTAATTCTGATTATGATTCTGGTGGGTATCTTAATCGGGGCATGGCAGGGCTTCTGGATTGCCTTCGTCCGAATCCCTCCGTTTATTGTAACGCTTGCAGGCATGCTGGTTTTCCGGGGGCTGTCCAATGTAATTTTAAATGGACGTACCGTAGCGCCAATGCCGGAGAATTACCTCGCTCTGTTCAATAACTACATACCGGACCCATTTGGCGGAAATGTGAATATCATTTGTATTCTGGCAGGCGTGCTGGCTTCTCTGATCTATATCATTGTTGTATTTAAAGGTCGCGCCGGCAGGATAAAAAAAGGATACGAGACAGAAAAGTTAGCGGGTGTAATCGTAAAGACGGCAATTATCTGTATTGTTATCATGGCTTTTATGTTTCGCCTGGCACAATATAAAGGAATCCCCAATGTCTTGATCTGGGTCCTGGTAGTCATTTTGATTTATTCCTACATCACTTCCAAGACAACAATTGGTCGTTACTTCTATGCCGTGGGCGGGAATGAAAAGGCAACCCAGTTATCGGGAATCAATACGAATAAAGTGTACTTTATTGCTTATTTGAACATGGGACTGCTGGCAGCAGTTGCGGCAATGGTCACCATCGCAAGACTAAATTCTGCTAATCCTACAGCCGGAAATAACTATGAAATGGATGCCATAGGATCCTGCTTCATCGGCGGAGCATCTGCATACGGCGGTACAGGTACGGTACCGGGCGTTATTATCGGTGCAACTTTAATGGGTGTCATCAACCTGGGAATGAATATCATGGGTGTGGATGCCAATTATCAGAAAGTGGTAAAAGGCCTGGTATTGCTGGCAGCAGTTATCTTTGATGTCGTTAGTAAGAACCGCTCCAAATAGCTAAGTATATAAGAAGAGACAGAAAAGGAACTGCCCCTTATAAGTCAGATTGTGCATTGCTATCTAACTTATAAAGGGCAGTTTTATCATGCTTAAATTTTATAAATGTATGCTTCACAAGATATGTCTTCTAAAGCATCGTGATCCAGTATCGTATAAAAATCCCCGTCTTTTTTAATGAAGCCATCCTGAATCAATTCATTTAAAATGCGAAACATATGCCGGTCACTCATCCCGGTAAGTCCTGGCAGCAGTTTATAGTTAAAAGAGAAATGACCGTCCTTTTCTATGGATAAAATAAAGGATGCAATACGGCTTTTGGGAGAATAATATTGGTTGATAGACGCATTGTTGTTGGTAATATAAAGTGCTTCGGCCATATTATAGCTGATATTCAAAAGGAAGACTGCATCTGCTTTTAGCAGGCTGCGGCACTGCTGGTAAGAAAGGTAAAAAGCATAGGATAGTTTCGTGGACTGAATGGTAGTTGTGGCTGGGGAATTCAGCATGAATTCAATCTCACCTACGATACGGGGCTGGTTCAGCAGGCGGAAGACAGCATCCTTGCCATTTTCAAGAGAATAATATACTTTCCACTCACCAGTGAGAAAAACATACAGGCCCTGCAATAAATCTCCCTGATGGTAGACATATTCTTTTTCCTGAAAAACGGCTAACTGCATATGCTCTATGAGATTGGATTGAAACATCTTATGAATCTGGTATTTTTCCATATACCTGCTTTTTTGTTTTCCATCTTCAATAAATTTCAAAATTATCCTCCTGTTAGTGACAACTGTCAGTGAAATAAAATTATAAAAATATTATATTACAAATATGCACAATTTAATAGTGCCAAAAAACAAATAATATGCAGAATTCACCAGAGAATGTTTGAAATTTGCTAATGTCGAACAGGACTCAGGATGGATGAAAGGAGAAGAAAAGATGAAGATGATATTGGATTTGGATACGGGGATTGATGATGGAATGGCGTTAGCTTATGTCCTGGGAAGTGAGGATATTGAACTGCTTGGAGTCGTCGGAACGTATGGAAATGTGTATACGGAAAATGGAGTACAAAATGTATTGAATATTCTGGAGATGTGCCAGGCGCCGTCTATTCCCGTCTATGAAGGTGAAAAACATGCTATTAAAAAATCCGGTTTTTTAAGGCTGGAGGTAAGTGCAAGAATTCATGGGGAAAATGGAGTGGGTCAGGTCTCAATGAAAAAAGCACAGCGAAGAAAAGAAGAGCTGTCTGGTGTTGACTTTTTAATATCCGCTGTAAAAAAATATAAAAAAGATCTTGTAATTGCTGCAACAGGACCGATGACAAATCTGGCATCAGCCATTATAAAGGCTCCGGAAATTATAGAAATGATGGGTCCTGTAGTGATTATGGGCGGAGCGCTTACGATACCCGGAAATGTAACCCCTTATGCGGAAGCGAATATCTCACAGGATCCCTATGCAGCAAAGCTGCTGTTTGAAAGCGGAGTGGATGTCACGATGGTTGGACTGGATGTAACACAACGTTCAGTTCTCACAAAAGAATCTACCGGAAAGTGGAGAGAAACAGGCAGCGTTGCCGGCATGGTATTTGCAGACATGGTGGACTATTATATCGGAGAACATGATTCTTCTGTTGGCGGCTGTTTTCTTCATGACCCTTCTGCAGTGGCAGCAGCTAAAAATCCTAAATGGTTTCAGATGCTTCCTATGCATATGACGGTTGTAACCGAAGGCGAGGCAGCAGGCAGAACGATTGGCAGCCAGGAAAGACTGAGGGAGGGAAATCCAAATGTAAAAGTCTGCATCGGGGTAGATGATAAAGCAATGGAAAAAGACCTGGATGATACCCTGCAAAACTTATTTATTCGCTGCGGCAAAGCCCGGGAGGATTAAAATGGACGTTCCTGATGATAAAAACGTTCGAAAACTATTGCCCTGCCTGCTGATCCTGTTTGTACTATCTAATCTGATGGTGCAGGCATTCGTAACCGTATCTCCTGTACTAGCCGTAGAATTTCAGGTTTCAGCCAGTAAAGTAAGTATGATTGTGACACTCAGTACGGTAGCCCTTGGTGTATGCAGCGTTATCTATGGGACTCTTTCGGATTATATTCCGGTGAAGAAACTACTGCTTTTTGGGACTTCTGTATTTGTGGCTGGTTCCGCATTCGGACTGCTGTTTCGGAATTATTTTTATATGATAGTTGCGGCGAGAGTCTTGCAAACCGTAGGCCAGGCGGCGATCAGCTCTTTATACCTGGTCATCACATCTCGGTATACAAAAGGGAAAGAAAAACTGAAGTACTTTGCCTGGTTCACAGCCTGCTTCCAGATCGCCCAGGCATGCGGCGTACTGGCGGGCGGTGTATTTGCCACCTATGTGAATTGGAAAGCACTGTTTTTCATTTCTCTGTCAGCAGCGGTATTTCTACCGGTTATATGGAAGTATGCTCCCGTAGAAAATGATGGGAAAATAAAACATGTGGATGTAATTGGAATTGGATTATTCAGTATCTGTATTGTGGTGATAATGCTGATGCTGAGTGATTACAAGCCTGTCTATGCAGGGATTGAAATTTTAATGCTGACTGTATTTTTCATATATATCAGCAAGAAGGGGGACGCATTTGTCACACCTGGATTTTTCAGAGAAAATAAAAAATACACAAAGACAGTAATATTGGTATTTGCCCTTTACCTGTCACAATTTGTATTTGCTTTTATCTGTACCTTCGTTGTAAATACCCTATATCCACAATCCCTGGATCTGGTATCCTACATCCTGCTGCCGGGATACATTGCAGCAGCAGTAGTGGGCATGAATGGAGATAAGATTACGGCGCGGCTTGGCAGATACAAGACAATCAGCCTGGGGGCATTCCTGATTTTCTTAGGGCTGCTATGCGCTGCCCTGTTCATGAATCAAGGTAAAATCGTACTCAGTATGGCGGGGGTTTTATTTTTTGCAGGGTATAATACGATTTATTCCCCTATGCTGGATACCGTAACCAGCGCATTGCCTCCTGCCGAAGTAGGCAGAGGCATCGGCATCAACGACCTGACAATCAATATCAGTTCATCCATTGGTGTTGCAATATGCAGCCGTTTTATGATCGTGGATTATTTAAAGCTGCATCATATCGCTCCGGTATCAGAAGGCGTGTATGTTTACAGTAACATCTTAATTATTTTATCCATAGCCGCATTCATCAGTCTGGTCAGCTACCGCAAGTCAATGAGAACATTTTATTAGTAAGGTCCTGACAATAGAAAAAGACCTAACTTTTTTGTTATTGTATTATAACGGTATACGCGGTATCATGAAAGAAAAACGTTATAATATGCAGGAGGATGATTATGGACTATTCAAATTTCAAATGGAACATGGATACAAAAAGCACAACAGATGAAAACGGAATACATATTTACGCACCGGAAAAGACTAATTACTTCGTAAATCCCATTGATGGCAGTGTTGAAACATATGCACCATTTTTTTACCGGGAAGTGGAAGGGGATTTTGTACTGCGCTCGAAAGTGAGCCATAATTTTACGGATGTTTATGATGCATGCATCCTGCTGGCATTTGAGAATGAGCATTTATGGGCAAAAGCATGTTTTGAGTATACTGACATCGGCACCCATTCCGTAGTAACGGTTATGACAAACCAGACTTCGGATGATGCTAATGGCGTGAATATAGCCGGAAATCAGGTATGGCTCCAGTTGGCAAGAAAAGACAATGTCTTCGCGGTTCACTATTCATTGGATGGAGAAAACTTTATGATGGCAAGACTTTGCTCTCTCCCCATGCAGAAAAAGATTCAGGTAGGTTTGGTTGCCCAGTCACCGGTAGGTAAAGGGGGTATGCGTCATTTTGAGGATGTTATTCTGGAACAGCGCACACTGCGTGATATTCGTGGTGGAAAATAAAAGCTTATAACAGCTCTTTATGAAACACTCTGTTCAACATTTCTCCGGTATAACTTTCCTTACACCTGGAGACCTCCGCCACCGTTCCCTGGCAGACAACATATCCGCCATTTGTACCGCCTTCCGGGCCCAGGTCAATGATCCAGTCAGCATTTTTGATCACCTGCAGGTTATGTTCGATTAAAATTACAGTATTTTTATTCTGGACTATTTTCTCAAGCATAACAAGTAAATTCTGGATATCGCTGAAATGAAGTCCGGTTGTGGGTTCATCCAGCAGGTATAGTGCTTTGGTAGATAGGTTAACAGAGAGTTCGGTGGCAAGTTTAATCCGCTGGGCTTCACCGCCGGATAATGTCTGGGAGCTCTGGCCTAGTTTCAAATATCCCAGCCCGATATCGTTCAGCGTCTGCAGGATCCCTGAAAGTTTCTGATTACCGGAAAAGAACGGTAAGGCTTCTTCGATACTCAGATCCATTATTTCAGCTATATTTTTCCCATTATAAGTGACCGACAGGGTTTCGTCATGAAATTTCCTGCCTTTGCACATAGGGCATTCAACGGATGCGGAAGGCATAAACTGTGTGTCCAGGGACTGGTATCCATAACCATGGCAGACCGGGCACTGTCCGTCTTTACTGTTAAAGCTGAAGTGACTCTGTTTTAAATGCTTTTCTTTGGCTGCATCTGTGTGGGCAAATAATATACGAATCTCATCCATGATTCCCGTATATGTGGCAGGTGTGGAACGGCTGGACCGTCCAATGGGCTTTTGGGTGACATGAATTATTCTATCAAAATGATTATTCTGGATACCTGGCAGGATACCTTGTTCCACCAAGGTACTCTTACCGGATCCGCTGACTCCTGTAATGCAGGTAATAGCGTGTAATGGAAATGAAATACTGATATTTTTCAGATTATTGCCGTTCACTCCCTCCAGACAGACCCATTTATCTTTCTCAGAAGCAAGAACTCTTCCTGGGATGCTTACCTCATTTTTACCGGAGAGGTAAGCCCCTGTTATGGATGTATCATTTTGCATCAGCTCTTTTGGGGTACCCTGTGCAGTGATATAGCCACCCTTTTCCCCGGCAAAAGGTCCGATATCAATTATTTTATCGGCAGCAAGCATCACCTGAATACCATGTTCCACAATGATAACGGTATTTCCCAGATCTCTCAGTTTCTTTATAAGATTTAAAAGCCTGTTGGTATCTTTAGGGTGGAGGCCTGTTGTAGGTTCATCTAGGATATATAATATATTGGATATTCCGCTGCTTAGCTGCGCGACCAGCAGCAGTCTCTGCAGTTCGCCTCCGGATAAAGTGGGCACCGGACGGTCTAATGTTAAATAGGAGAGTCCTGCCTTGATATAATTGGATAACCGCCTGTACAGTGCATTCAGAATCGGCAGTGACAAATTCATTTTTGCAGGTTCCAGTCTGTCAGGCAATGTTATAATCCAGTTTAAAAGTTCCTCCATAGACATTTGAACGACATCCGGAAATCTGGTATTGCCAATGGTAACCATCCGGCTTTCTTTACAAAGGCGTTCCCCATTACAGGAATCACAGATGTTGGCGGTCATATAGGTTTCTTCGATTTGTTTTGCCGTATCATGGGAGCCGGACTGAAACATTCTGTGAATGATATGGTAAGCACCTTCCACCTTTCGTGTAATAGTACCGTTTCTTCCGTTCTGGTTTTCATAGGTAAAAGAAACCTCTTTATCCCCCGCACCAAACATAGCTTTTTCTCTAAATGACGCAGGAAGGTCTTGCCAGGGCAGTTCCAGATTTACATGCTCATCTATAGCTAGTGCAAGTATCTCGCCTTTCATCCAATTGGCGTTAGGAGATTTCATGAATTTTCGCAGATTTCCCCAAAACGGAGAAGCACCATCTAATAAGGATAATTCAGGGTTGGTAATGATTTTATGGACATCAGCCGACATGGTTCGTCCAAGGCCTTTGCATACGGGGCACATGCTTTCAGGGTTATTGAAACTAAAGCTGGCTGGAGTTAATTCAAAGAGAACGTGGTCACAGTGATAGCACATTTGTGTAGTCTGAAAGAGCAGTTCATCTGGGGGATTGCCGGAATAAGTGAGCGTAACCGTGATGGCACCTCTGCCCATTTTCAATGCTTTTTCAACTGCACATTTTAATCGGTTGTTATAATAACCTGTGCTGTTCTTAGCATCTGGAAATTCAGGTACAATTAATGTATCAAATGCAGATTCAGAATGAATGGGTCGTATTTCCTGAACCGTTCCCGGGGTACAGTTTTGCAGCAGACGGATTATTTCAAAGGAAGTAAGCGGTTCAATGGCATTTCCGCATTCCGGACAGTGGCGGACGCCGATATTAGCAAATAAAGACCGCAGAAGGTCATACATATCGCTCATGGTACCAACCGTGGATCTGGGATTTCTGTTTATATTCCGCTGTGATATGGCGATGGCAGGCGGAAGACCGGTAATCTGGTCAAATTGAGGTTTATCCATAAGCTGAAACTGAGAGCGTTCAGAAAGGGACATACTTTCAAAGAAACGCTGCTGGCTTTCTGCAAATATGGTATCAAATGCGAGACTTGATTTACCACTTCCGCTCACCCCAGTCATGACAGTAATTTGACCATAGGGGATCGTGACATCTATGTTTTTCAGATTATTTTGCCTGGCACCTTTTATAACAATTCCATCGGCATGTGCTTCTTTATCCTCATTATCATAAGACAGGAATATATTGTGTGGTAAAAGAGCAGTTTCTGTTTCCGGTTTATCCAGGTATTTCTTTATGATTTCCATGGATGATACTTCGATATGAACATCACCGGCTTTTGCAAAGCTCCTGTCGTCAAGCCATTTTGGCCAATGGGCTAACCAGTCAGGCAGACGGCAATCAGCCACCCTGTCTGTCTTTGGATGATACAGGCTAAAACCCAGGAGAGGAGTTTTGTCAAAACAATCCAGTTGGGATACTTTAATCATGCCACGTGCTTCATCTATGGATAAGATGCGGGCGGTAGTTAAGGCAATTGGATTAGGACGAACCGGAGAGCGGGATGCGAATACACCGGTTTTGGGGGCATTTTCATAAGGCGGCTGGCATTCCAGCGTTCTGCGGAAGACCGGTTTATCAAATTTGTCAAACCACCAGCATATTTTTATATGGGAATAGCCTTTTAAGAGAGTGGAATAGTAATGGAAATGCTCTGGTATTTCAATAAAATATTCCCCCTTTTCCTTATGTATGATGCCAAGAGGAAATAAACCACTGCATGCCACAGGTGCCGGAGTCTCCAATTTACCAGGGACATCCGGAATAAAACAATCTTTGACACAATCTTCGTTTGGAAAGTAAGCCTTTATATCATATAGCTTTAGAACTGACTCCCCCATTTCATTACCATCTATGAAAAGTGTGCCGGCTTCTTCATCTGCTTCATGGATCTTCACTGTTTTTTGCGAGAGACAGGTTGGGATTATATTTGCGGAGAGATGAAGCGGTTTATAGATGATAATGATATGGCTGAATTGGGAAATGAATTTCATTCCCTTGCGATATTTATTTTCCAGGGTAATCCGCTGTTTCCCGTTTTCTTTATAAATAGTTCCGATAGGGGTGATTAGGTATTCTGCGTTATCTTTAGACATTTTTTCGCCTCCGGTTTATTTGGTGGAATACTTCTACTTTATACCCTGACATCATGTGAGAGTCAAGAACAACAGGCTGATTAGCGTTATTTATTATTTTGACGTATATAAGCCCGGTTTCCTAGTACTACAGCGAACGTTTTATAGGGTTCTATTAAAGGACTTATATTTGGGTTTAGCTGAG
>UQCR01000109.1 GCA_900539655.1 uncultured Robinsoniella sp. | reverse complement strand
TTATATTGGGGTTTAGCTGAGTAAATGACGCTTTGTAGATGGAGGTAGTGTACGGAAAGAGAAGGGGGCGGACCAGGACATTGATTTGGAAGGCTTACCGCACACTACCTATATTATACAAAGCGTCCCTTCCTCAGCTAAACCCAAAGATAATGCATCTAATAGAACATTACAAAACGATCGCTGTAGTACTAAAATATGGTTTAAATTTAAAATTCAATTACCTACTAATGTATACAAGGAGGCGATAATATTATGAAATGCCCTTACTGTAATCAGGAAATGGAAAATGGTTATATAACATCCGATGCAATGGCTATTGCCTGGCGAAAAGAAAAATTTGAATCTGCTATTGTGGGTAGAGGGGATGGGGTTCAATTAAGAAGGAATTTTATAGGCGTTGCAGCGACAATCCCAAATTCCTATTGTTGTAAAACGTGTCAGAAAATTATCATTGATTATTCAGAAATTGAAAGTTAGTTTTTAGGGACAAAAATCAGAAATGTAGAACCTAATGAGCTGCTTCATAAAATGAGGCATTGAATATGCAAAAATATTCAATGCCTTATTTTTATTTTATATTAATCAGTGACATAATATCTTCAACAGACTTTCCGCTCTCCTGAATCATATCATAGAGATGTCCCAGCGCATCTTCTCTTTTCTTCTGTTCCAATTCCTTTCTCTGTTCTAACAAAGCATCCATTTTTGTTTGCACTTTTGCAATCTGTTCGTCCAGAACTGCGATTTGATCGTCAATTGTTTTTCTTTGACCTCTTGCCATAATTAATTCCTCCAATATAATACATTTATTAATTACATTGTAAATCATTATTTACTTTTTGTCTATGTTTTATATAGGCATTTTACAAAAGTGGATAATATTTATGATATTTTTTTAGAAAGTTTTTATCTCTATATGCACTCTACTGCCTCTTGTTAATTATACCAAATTATGGCATAATGACATCAAAATACCAAATGATAAGGCGGAAAACTCCTCATGATAGCAGGTTTAACCATTTACATGGCAGCAAGTTATTTTACAGAATTAGTCATTCACTATCTAGGATGTAAAATCCTGGGCAGAAAAGTCCCCTGGATTTACATACTCATAGCATCTTTCCTCATCGATCTTGCAGTTTGTCCGATCCTGTACCTGTTTATGTCAGGATACTTCAAAACGGTAATTCCGGATCATTTACTGTACTATCTGCTTGATATGTCTGTGGTTTCCATTAATATTTTATCCATATACATAATATTAGAACGTAACCTGATTAAAGCCCTCATTTCAGGTACGTTCGCCTATTTTATCTTTTATCAGACTTATCTGATCTCATTTTTATTTGTACCCATGCAGTTTGCATATAACAGCATTATGAATCAGTTTATTTCCTGCTCCGTTCTGGTCATTTTTACATTATTGATTGGGAAAGTGATTACAAGGTTCAATGTGGTTTCTTTTTTAAGCCGGTGCATGGCAAAAAGAAAATACCGTATTTACGGAGCGATTACGGGGATTTTACTGGCTGGATCCTCCAATTACTTTGTGGTACTTTCCCAGATTATTAAAGATTATAATACCCTTTTAGCAGTGATTGGCTTAGGACTGCTGTTTTTGTTTGCTGTCTTCTATCAGTTTGCTACCAGAAATATTATTCATGAAGAAAATGAGAAATCCCAAAAAAATATTATAGCCCAGCAGAATGCCTACATTCAAAGTCTGGAAGAAATTCAAAAGGATGTACGTATTTACCGACATGATTTTAGAAATATCATGACCGGCATGTATCTGGATGTAAAGGAAGGGAAGACAGAAGCGCTGGAAAATTATATGCAGGGCATGTTAAATAATTTTGACCAGCGTATCGGTGCCAAAATTCAAATTGCTAACCAAATGGTGAATCTTGAAATTATTGAACTGAAAAGCCTTCTTATGACAAAACTCGCTCTGATCCAGACACTCAATATTCCCTGTCATTTTGAAGTGATGTATCCGGTAAGCAAATGTAATATGAATATCCAGGACCTTTTAAGATGTATTGGCATTCTGTTGGACAATGCCATAGAAGAGGTAGAAAATACATCTGGGAATATTGAAATTGTTATAACTGCCCAGCCGAAATACGTTGATTTTATGATTAACAACTCCCTTAACGGCCAGCCGGATTTAATAAAGATGTGGAAAAAAGGATATTCCACAAAAGGGGATAACAGGGGCATGGGACTGTACAGTTATCAGCAGATCGCCAATCAATATGCAAATGCCAGTTGTTCCACGGACTGCCGGAACGATAGGTTTTATCAGGAATTAAGAATAGGAGTATAGATAAATGATACCAATACTGTTATGTGATGACGATGACAGAATCCGAAATGAAATCGCAGAACAGATTAACAAACAGATTCTGATTGAGCAGTATGATATGGAAATTGTACTTAGCTGCGACAGCCCGGTCATCCTATTGGAAGAATTAAAAAAGATAAGTCAGAAAAGGAATATCTATTTTCTGGATGTAGAGTTAAAGCACCCGGAATATGACGGTTTCCTTCTGGGTAAGAAAATCCGGGATATGGATCCAAACGGTACTATTGTCTACATTACAAGTTTCAGAGACCTTGCTTATAAGACCTTTCAGTATCATATTGAGGCCTTTGATTATATAGTCAAGGACAATCCGGAGGAACTGTCAAATGCAATATCCCGCTGTCTGCTCTCCCTGGCAGACAGGCTGAAGGTGGAAAAAGCGGATCCTACCGAATATTACACCGTTAAAACCGGTGACAGCATACGAAATGTACCGCTGGATGATATTCTTTTTTTTGAGACCTCTCCAAAATCCCATTTCATAATTCTTCATGGAACGAAACAAAGAATTGAATTTCTGGGAAATCTGGGCAGTATCGAAAATGACCTGGGTCAACGCTTTATTAAGATTCACCGTTCTTATCTGGTAGCTGTCAGTAAAATTGAAGAAATCGATTTAAAACATAACACCCTTACCGTTGGCGGGGAAATCTGCAATATTTCACGAAAAGAAAAGTCGAAGCTGCTGGAACGCATTACCATTTAGGAATTCACAGATACCATTCAGGAAGTAACCTACAATGTTCTGACAAAAAATGATATATTCCTGTTACGAAGAGGAGGAAAGAATATGAATCAAGAATTTATCAGGTTAGAACATATTTCAAAAAAGTTCAGTGACGGACTTGTGCTAAAGGATATTGATGCCAAACTATACCGGGGTGAAATCCTGGGATTTCTGGGTCCAAGCGGCGCCGGTAAAACGACTACCATTAAAATCCTTACCGGACAGTTAAAACAGACGTCTGGCGAAGCCTATATTCTGGGCATTAATTCCCATAATATCGACGAAACCATCTATGAACAGATTGGCATTGTAACAGACAGCAGCGGAATATACGAGTATTTGAGCGTTTATCAGAATCTGGAGTATTTTGCAAAAATCTTAAAGGTGGAAAAAGGGCGAATCACAGAGGTCTTAAAACAGGTAGGCTTATACGAACATAGAAAAAAAACCGCCGGGAAATTATCAAAAGGACAGACACAGCGGCTTGTTCTCGCAAGGGCTGTTCTCCACAAGCCAAAGGTTCTGTTCCTGGATGAGCCCACATCCGGATTAGATCCCTCCACAGCAATTGAAATCCATAAAATGCTGCTGCAAATGAAAAATGAGGGCATGGCAATCTTTCTGACCACTCACAATATGGAAGAGGCTACAAAAATGTGCGATCATGTGGCATTGCTGAATGAGGGAACTATTGTTGAATATGGCACACCAAAAGAAATCTGTCTGAAGTACAACAAAGTCCGGAAATACAGCATTCAGCTGGATGATGGCTCTGAACATCTGTTGGAACAGAATGAAAAGAGTATCGGACAGATTAACAGCTGGATGAGCGAAAATAAAATCCAGACCATTCATTCATGTGAACCGACATTAGAAAGCGTATTCTTAGAAGTTACCGGGAGGGAATTATCATGAAAACAATCCATTTAAACAAGATCCTGGCAATTGCACAGGTAAAAACAAAAGCATTTATGGGTAAGAACTGCATTATTATTCCGTTTTTTGCAGTAGGATTCACCCTTCTCATGCGGTTTCTTTACAATAATATGGATGCCTCCTCTCCCGAATCATTAAATGCATATGTATTAAGTATGGGGCTTGTTATGAATATCGGAATGACAGGTATTTACTGCCCCTGTCTCCTGCTTGCGGAAGAAAAAGAGAAAAAAACGCTGAGAGTGCTGATGACCTCCTCTGTAAACGGAATTGAATTCTTCCTGGGCAGTATATTACCAGTATTTATCGTAACAATCATTTTAAATTATGTTTTAATGCCGGTCAGTGGTTTTATTATTACCGGAAGCAGCCTGATACCTTTTACCATCGTATCCGTTATGGCTTCTTTAATAAGCTGTATTATCGGCATGATTTTAGGAATTTTTGCAAAGAACCAGGTCAGTGCCGGTACGATTATGACGCCAGTAATGATGATTTTGATCTTTATCCCAATATTTTCGAATATCATAGAGATATTAGCGGATATCTCAAAATTTATATTTACAGGAATCATCATGGATCTCACGATGAATATTGCATCTAAGGAAGGTAATAGTTTGAATTATGGCAGTATTGCCATAATGGCGGCAGAAGTAATCCTTGCCATATTCGTCTTTCTCTTTTTTTATAAAAAGAATGGGTTTGAAAAAGATTAAGAACAGTTATCAAAACTCGGGAATAGGCTATAAACCTGTTCCCGGATAAATATAAACCAGTCAGTTTTTCACAAAACACTTATTTTTCACTTTGTATTTCTGCAATATCATACAAATCATCAAAAGATATTTTAGTATTTACAATCTTCAGGATTCTAGCAGTATCATCCACTCTGGACACCATCCCCGTCAATTTAAGATATTGGTTTTTAGAAAAATAAACGACCGTCACAATATCATTTTTCTTCACCTGGCGCAGTTTACGACTGAGTTCTTCCTGATATTCTTCTAAAAGATCGATCTTCGGTACCACGATTTTTTCTTTTTTCTTTAAAACTTCTGTATACCCTTTTAATGCGGCAAAGGGCATAAATTGCTTCGCACGTTCTTCTCTGGTCATCCTAGACTCCACTTTTATGTCCCCCGATCTGGCGGTTCCGCTCCATTGTTGTTGCACCCTCCTGCAGGTTCATCCCCTTCAAGATGGCATTTTTTCCAAACTTTTCTTTAATATCCAGCATTGCTTTCTGCATCTTATGCTCCCTTTCCAGCTCCGCAGGATCCGTAAATAAATCATACTGCTGATACATCTCATCCACAACATTATTAAAAGTCAAATAGACTCTATGCACAGGGGTATGCCTGTCCACGATCTTTTTATACAGCTCCTGTGTGTAGTCTATAATCTTCTTTGCGGAGCTGGTTGTAACGGTCAAGGTTGTAGTCCCATGGGCCGATTTCTTCTCAAGTCGGTTTGAATATCCTACATAAAGGGTTATGGAATCGGTAACAAGACCCTTATCCACTAATTCCAGACAGAGTAAATCCGCCATTTCTTTTACGATAAGCATTCCTTTTTCATAATTATAATCACACCCCAGTACCTGACCGCTGGATATGGAATTTGATTTGGATTTATACGCCTTAATATCAGCCATTGTAGTGGTTTCTCTTCCCCAGGCATGATCAATCAGCAATTCAGCATCAATGCCAAACAGCTTGTACAGCATTCCCTCATCTGCCCGGGCAATTTGCTGCATCGTATAAATTCCCATCCGTTCCAGACGTTTTGCTATACCCGCTCCGATCCTCCAGAAATCCGTAAGGGGCCTGTGGCTTCCCAGCGTCCTGCAGTAAGTTTCTTCATCCAGCATACCGATGTGGTCAGGCACATGTTTTGCTGTTATATCCAGGGCAATTTTCGCCAGATACAGGTTCGTACCGATTCCGCAGGTGGCAGTAATCCCTGTAGATTCGAAAATATCCTTCATCATCTGCATGCTCAATTCCTTCGCAGTCATCTGATACATAGCCAGATAATCTGTCACATCCATAAATACTTCATCAATCGAGTACACGTGGATATCTTCTTTTGCAATATATTTCAGATAGACGGCATAGATCTCTGCGGAATACTCCATATATAACTGCATTCTGGGCGTTGCCATTATATAATCTATCTGTGCAGGTATCTGGAATACCCGGCATCTGCCCGGAACTCCCATATTCTTCATGGACGGTGAAACAGCAAGGCAGATCGTCTTCTCCGTCCGCTCCGGATCTGCCACCACCAGATTGGTAGTCATAGGATCAAGCCCCCTCTCCACACATTCCACAGACGCATAGAAAGATTTCAAATCAATACAGACATATGTTTTATTTGGTAATTCTGCTTTTTCCACCGCTATTGACACTGATTTCACCCCTATTCTCTGTTCATCTTCAACATATCTCACTACTATTTTACACCAAAGGCATGCGCACTTATTCCATAAAATGCAAGACAAAAGTCCTGCCAGCTAATACGGCAGGACTGCTTGCTTATATTATCTCTTCTTATATCCATTTTATTTATACAGGATGAACCGTCCGTCCTCAGCCGGAGAAATAGTACCTGCCGATTCAACCGCCTGGCTTACAATATCATAGGACAGAATGTCTGTCTTTGTACAATCCTTCAGATATTCTTCCGGTACAGAACCTTCCGTTACAACTATCGTATAATTGTGTCCCGGATCAATTGCCATCCCATCTGCCAATGTTATTTTTTTTACCCGTCTGCCCGGCTCTGCCGTTGGGTCAAACTCCAGCTTCAGACCTGAAACGTAATAAAACCATCCCGTCTGATTGTTTTCCACACTTACGGAATATTCCAGTACTTGCAGCAGGTCTTTTCCACTAATAGAAGCTTTCCATAATGCTCCACTGTCGTTTGCCTTTAAATCTGGCATAATACGGTCTATATCTGAAGTTGTAACATCTCCTTCATATATGCAGCCGCTAATTCCCTTGCCATTGTAGTTGCCATCCTTGCCATTATCCAAAATAAGTGCAAGCTCACAATCTCCCCAGGCGCACATAGCATCGGCAACAAAACTACCTGTGTCGGTCAGAGAAAAACTTTTGCTTGCCTGCCCCAGCAGCTTTGCTGATTCCGTAACCGGCGGGGACAGATTCTCTTCATCTACCAAACGGGTCACATCTGCCTTAGTAAGCGTTCCCGCAAGCACCCCGGCAAGTCCCTCCCGCAATGCTCCCTGTGCATTTTCCAACGTAGGAAATACAGCATAACGCCCCTGATTCAATGCCGGTATCAACGCTTCTATTTCAGGAACATCAGGCGGAGTTGTATCAATCAGGCTGGAATACATTGCTCCGGTATCCGCTGACAGCATCTTCTGGCCTTCCACCGTTGACAGATAGCTCATCAGTTCCATAACCTGGTCATATTTCTCCTTATTTTCCGGCTCCTCCAAATGTTTGTTCAGTCCAATATAACAAACCATATAGAGACGTGCCCAGTCGTTGTTGCTTCCGGGATTAAAAAACGGCATAAGCGCAAATTCGTCTGTCGTACCGGTTTGGCTAAGTCCCATTTTTGCCATGAGGGATGAATCTTCAACCATAGCGCATTGACGGTTAAACAGCATTTTCTCCCGTTCCGAATAATCAATATCTAAGTCAGAGGCTTTCCAGACTCCGGCATCTGCCATTTCCTGAAACACATCTAATGCTCCGTCAAACTGCTGCCCGAAACTGCCGATCCCCTGATTATAATTATCCAACCATTCCAGATCCTGAGGACGGCTGAAGTAATTGCCGAAATTATAGCCTACAAAAGCCGTATCCAGCACTTCCTGATTTTGAAATCCCAATTGAATGGAACGGATTCCGCTGGCCTCTATTGTCTGGCACAATTTCAGGAATTCTTCATAGTCCTTTGGAACCTCCCAGCCGTTTTCCTGAAACAGTGTTTTATTATAAACAATGCCTCTTACCTGGGCGGGTCCGGGCAGATAATAGAGCTTACCGTCTGTGGATATATCATTTAACATGGATGTATTGTAACGGCTGGAAATTTCCATGCCGGAGAGGTCCAGAAGCCGTTCACTCCAAAACTCCCTGCCCACATCCAGAGGCCATGTCATGACGATGTCCGGAATATCATCATGCTCCAGCCGTGCTGCATATTCCTCCGTTCCCATATTACGTGTATAATTCCCCACCTGTATCAAATCAATATCAGGAAACTGTTTCTCTACTGCTTTTTCAAACTCATTGATTGTAAAGGCATATTTCACCAGTACGGTAATCTGGGTCTTTCCTTCTGCCGTCGCCTTTTGGGTTAGAACATCACTATTGATTGTACTGTTGCCGGCACATCCGCTCATACAGAGTAAAAGTGTAATTATTAATAATGCAGTTAACACTGTCCGCTTCATTTTTTGCAATCGTTCAAGCACTCCCATCAGCACCCCCTCTTAACCTTTAACATTCTCTGCTGCTAAAGATTCAAACGCAGGGATATCCATTGGTTTTGCAAAAACGTATCCCTGTATAAAATCGCACCCTGCGCGTTTCAGCATGTCTACCTGATCCCGCTCTTCCACGCCTTCGGCTACTGTTTCCATGGAAAGGGCTTTTGCCATGCTTATAATATTGGTTACCACAGCTTCTGTACGGCTTAAATCGACGCCTTCCCCATGGAAAAAGATCTTATCCAGCTTCAGCACATCAACCGGTATCGTCTGTATCAGGTTCAGGGATGAATAGCCGCTTCCAAAGTCATCCATAGAGCACTCAAATCCTGCCGCTTTAATTTTACGAATAATACTGATAAGGCGTGCGCTGTTTTCCAGCACCATACTCTCTGTTACTTCAATCTCAATCAGTGATTTGTCAATCTGAAACTGGTCGGCAATACGGATGTATTCCGTCAGGAAATTCTTATCCTTAAAATGGAGGCGGGAACAATTTACGGATATTCTGTGAGGCGTAATCCCCTGTTCAATCCACCTGTGGAGTGTACGGCAAACCGTTTCAAATACAAATAAATCTAATTGTATGATAAATCCATTTTTTTCAAACAGCGGAATAAACTCATCCGGGAAAATCATGCCCTCTGTGGTACTTTTCCACCTGACAAGCGCCTCTGCTCCACCGATCCGTTCCTCTGGCAAACGATATTTTGGTTGCAGAAATACTACAAATTCTCCGTTATTAAGCGCTGCTTCCATCCTGTCTTCCAGTTGCTTTTCGCGAAGAAGCTGGCGCCGCACCTCATCATCATAAAAGGCACATCGAAGCTTACTGTCAACCGTACGTGGTGTCTCACGCAATGCCAGCTTTGCCCTGTCTATCATCTGTGGGAATGTCAGCGCATTGTTGTCAATCACATAAATGCCAAATTCCATAATGGGCAGACTCCAAGCTACGTTTTTGTCTGATACAATCTGCTCTGCCTGCTCATGCCATTTCCCGAATTTATCCAACAACTCCGATTCATCCGAAAATTGTATCAAGATGCAGAAATTATCTGCTGCCTGTCTACCAATGCATTCTGATTCGGAAATCTTCGTATTCAAATATTCGCTGAAAAAACGCAGCATTGCATCACAGTTAATACGTCCCAGCTCGTCATTAAGCACTTTAAACTTGACAATATTTGTGTATACCAGCGCATACCGCACATTATGATTAGATATGAGAAGTTCCTCTGCCAGCTCGTAAAAACGCTGAATGGTATTTCCGCCGGTTATTTCATCCACATAAGCAATCTGCTCCAGCTTTCGCTTATGATTGTTAAAAATGTAAACCAGAGCTGCTGCCAGTCCTGCAAAGGTAACCGTGATCAATCCGCAGATAATCAGAGTGGACTTTAACAGTAAGTCCGACTTCTCATTCACTACTTCAACCGGAACGAAAGACAGCAGGTACCAGTTATCCGGTGCGACCGGAGTATAGACCATATACATCTCCGTCCCGTCTAAATTAAACCGGATCTGCCCGGATGCATTGTCAGCCAGTTCCTCCATAACATCTGTCAGTTTTGTATCCCCAACAATTAAGCCCTCCAGCGTAGAAAAAATATTGTATCCGCTCTTAAAAGCATACGGGGAAGAGGAACGTACTACAACTGCCCCCTTCATGGTAACGATTTGGGAATAAGCCTGATCGTTAAAGGATGACATAGACAGTACCTGGTCAAATGAGGACGGCGCATAACTCACAGCCAGCGCAACCATCGTTTTATCGTCAATATTAATGTTCTCCAGCGGTACGGAAAACAATATGTACTCCTTGTTCTGGATAAGCTGGGTGGTGGACATGGAATCCTTACCGCTTAGCAGATCCCTCCGGACTGATTTATCAAGTGTCAGAAATGTCTGTAGATTGCTCAGATCGTAAGCTGTCCCATTCTTATCAATGAGAAAAATACTTTCAAATCCCAGCCCTTCTTTTTGCTTCTGGAGCATTTTTTTTGCCTCTTCTAACTGGCTGGTACCCGAATATTCCAGGGAAGCCGCCATCGTGTGCAGCACATCATAATTATCATTGACAATTCGGTCAACGTTTGCTCCTATGCGGCGGGAAATTTCCTGCAAATAAGCTTCGCTTTCTTCTCGAATCGTGGAAGACAGCCGGCTGTAATATTGAAAGCTGAATATGGTAATGAGAACACAAATTATAAAAAATATTAAAAACACCCTGCGATAAATTCCCAAACTGTTAAATCTGATAATAGGTCTTTTCTTTTCCTTCCGGCCCATTTGGATTCCTCCCACGCACTTTTAATAAGAACAATAAATTTTATAGTCCCATTATATCACAATTTTATAATCTGTCGATATGTGAAAAATCATTATATAATCAAATATTTTTCAATAAATTTTTTGTAACCAGCTTATTTTAAAATATCGTTTAGGAGCTTGCTTATTTCCTCCGGGGTTCTTCTGGGGACTTCCTCTGACCACAGAACCGTTGCTTTCCAAAATCCCGCCAGCTTCACTGCAAAGGCGAATTTATATCTTTTATAATACGCTTCCAGCTCTTCCTCTTCCAGATGCTCCGGTACATGCCCCACCTTTTTTGCGACCTCATAGATTAGCGACACCAGATGGTCTTCTATAAAATACAGGAGATGTGCTTTATTCATTAACATCAGAATGTCGATATGATTGTCCCAGAATTCAAAATAGGATTTTGTAATGCTTTCCTGGGTATCCGCATGGTTTAAAATAATAGTATTTGCAAATTCATTCATAAGAAGTTTTGTCGTGTATTCCACAACCTCATTTTTTGTTTTAAAGTAGCGGTAGAAGGTCCTTCTGCCTAATCCTGCTTCATTGACAATCTGGGCAATCGTAATATCCTGGTATTCTTTGCGGCTCAGTAAATCAAAGAGTGCCTCTATAATCAATTTTTTTGTTTTATTTTCTTCTTTCAATTTCACAAAAGATCTCCTTTCTGGCACAAAATGAAATAAATGTATCACTTTATTAAGTCACAAAATTCCGGTATAGCAGAATATATGGAGATCATGCTGAACACCACAATCGAAACTTCCGTTTAAATAAGCGTAGAAATATATTCTAAAAACCGTTTCACAGCCAGGGACGCCGTTTTTTTATCACGAAGGGCAATGGCAATGTTCCGGTACGCGGGGACATCCAGCTCCCTGGCAACAATCCGGTAAGGAATCCGCTGTAAGATCAGCTCGGGTAAAATACTGATGCCCAGACCGCTTTCTACCATAGACATAATGGCATAATCATCCCAGGTTGTAAAATGTACATTGGGAGAAATATGGTTTTTATCAAATATTTCTGAAACCTCTGCTTTTGCACCCTTTTCCAGAAGCATGAAAGGATAATCGCACAACGCTCTGACCGGAAACCTCTCACAAGCCGCCATGGGATGGTTTTGGGGCAGGACAACAAGTAATTTATCCTGTTTTAGGAAAATGGTTTCAAACTCTGCATGGGTGGGGAGCCGCAGAAAACCGCAGTCTACCCGTCCCTCTAAAATCCAGTTCTCAATTTCCGTATAATCCCCCAGCAGCAGCTCGTAATCAATATTGGGATAGTCCTTTTGAAATTCCTGGATGATAGCAGGAAGCCAATGGGTCGCAATACTGGATATAGTACCTATCCGGATCAGCCCCGTCTGCAGACCATTCAGCTCATCTACCTGTGTCTGTAATTTCTGGTATTCACTGCACACGTTTTGCACATACGGCAGTAATTTCAAGCCGTCAGAAGTTAACCGCACCCCGTTTCTTCCCCGTTCCAGCAATGAAACTTTCCATTCCTTTTCCAAATCATTAATCATGCGGCTGATTCCTGACTGGGAATAATTTAAAATCTCTGCCGCTTTTGTAAAACTTCCGTATTCAACCGTTTTGGCTAATGCCAGATATTTTTGTATATTCATATCCATATTGTTATCCCCATCCATCTGGTTTTGTTATCCTATTTATGATAAACATTCGCTTTTGTAATTCATAGGGATATGATACACTTGAGGCAGAAAAAATACAAGTTATTAAATAGGAAAGAAAATGGGAAAACAAAATGAAACAAGCATATTTTAAATATTTTTTGGCTTTACTTCTTTTTGGCTCAAATGGCGTAGTTGCAAGCTATATAAAAATGAACAGTTATGAGATTGTCTTTTTCCGGACTCTGACCGGGAGTTTATTTCTTCTTTTACTTTATTTATTTTCAAAAAGAAAGGGAAAGAGAACAACATGTAGGAACCGGAAACACCTTTTTTGCATTCTGATCTCTGGGGCAGCCATGGGATTAAGCTGGATGCTGCTCTATGAAGCCTATCACCAGATCGGTGTGAGTATTGCAACACTTGCCTATTACTGCGGACCAGTTATAGTAATGGCACTTTCTCCCCTGCTTTTCAGGGAAAAGTTATCTAAGGCAAAGTTATTGGGTTTTGCGGCGGTTCTCACAGGAATGTTCTTAGCGAACAGTGCGGATTTCTTACATAATGGGTTCTCAGTGGGATTACTCTGCGGTGTCCTGGCTGCTGTGATGTACGCAGTTATGGTTGTCTTCAATAAAATGGCGTCAAGTATAACCGGGCTGGAAAATGCAGTGCTCCAGCTCCTTGTAAGCTTTCTCACCGTGGCAGTTTTTACATTTGCAAAACAGGGCATAGGATTTTTGATTCAACCACAAAACCTGCTGCCCATGCTGTTTTTAGGAATTGTAAACACCGGAATCGGCTGCTTCCTATACTTCTCCTCTATTCAACAACTGTCAGCAGGAACGGTAGCCGTTTGCGGATATTTAGAACCGCTGTCTGCCCTAATATTTGCTGGGATATTTCTGGGTGAAAAGCTGACGGTAATACAATTTATTGGAGCCGCATTCCTAATATCCGGTGCGGTGGCTAGTGAGTATTTTAATTCCCGGAATGTGGTTTAAAAAAATCGTATTCTTTGTTCAGACCTGGGAATCCCTTCATATATGTTTTCCCATTTTCCATGATGAAACAATTCATATTGTTCAAAGGCACAGGGCAGTCCATTTGCTGCAGAAATGTCGGCGCTGTCCATTAGTTGAAAATGAAGATGGGGAAACATGGAGTTCCCGGTATGTCCAATACACCCCAGAATTTCTCCTTTTTTCAACAACTGTCCCACCGACACTTTAACAGAGCCAGGCTGCAGATGGCAGAA
Source organism: uncultured Robinsoniella sp. (assembly GCA_900539655.1). Lineage (GTDB taxonomy): Bacteria > Bacillota > Clostridia > Lachnospirales > Lachnospiraceae > Robinsoniella. The sequence continues at coordinate 8,858 of UQCR01000109.1, read as the reverse complement.
CGCAGCATAGACATCATCACTACACTTCATGATAACGTAATTACCTGTTACATTCTTCACCTCATCTTTGTCCGGATCAAACTTGCTGTTAATGCCAGCACGTTTAAAATCGGAAAATAATCTTGCTTTTTCTCGTTCCATGCAATGATCTTCTATTTCTGCCACTGTTCCGTCACAGGGAGCATAGATCTCTCTTCCATAGCAATAACACTGATTCACAGATACGCCTGCCAGCAGATAGGTCAGTGGGCTGATGCTATAGCAGGGATTGCCCTTCCGCTTCCAGTCTACCTGAAGAAAATCATAGGCATATCGCGTTCCTAATAAATTCGTACCATGGCTGGGAATGCGCGTTCCCGGTGTATTAGGGACAGACCACTCTCCCCTTAGCGGGAATTGAACAATTATTGGTTTCTTGAATTCTTCCATTTTCACCTCCATATATTTCCGTTCATGCACACTTTACGACTACTAATTTTTTTATATCCATCAAGTGATTTTCATTTGTAATGCGATAATGTATCCAGCCCCCATCACTACAAGGATATTTATTATCTATATATTCCTGTGTATATTTCTGCATATCTTCATATACAGAGTCAAATTGTTTATTACTTAATCTTATCATTACTGTAAACGCATTATTTTCTGCAAAAACATTACAAACCAATTTTTTGGCTTTTTTATGAGCAATAGCCCAACCATATTTATTTCCATAAGGGAAAACAATATCTTGTTCAGTACCACATTCACTAGTTAACCATTCATTGATTAGAGTAAACAATTCCGCATTTTCGCCACAATATGCGCTCATTTGCCAGAATGTCGGAACATCTTGTTTATTTAACATTCTTTCATACATATAATTATTTCTCCTCATTATTAAGTTAATCCTATATGTCATCTCTTCATGTAAATTCAACAATACCTTACTGCTCTTTTACAAAAATCAAGTCCATTACTCTTGGACATCCATTGGCACTGACTTCTGTTGGTATCATACCAACATACGAAAATCCTTTTTCTGCGTACTCTGTAATTATTGTCCGATGTTCTGCAACCACCGCCATTACCACATGTTTAGAATCGTATTTAACACTAACAAATTCATATTTTTTCATTTCAAAGCTCCTTCGCTTTTGGCTTTTGAATTACAAGAATATTATACTGTTTCCCAACACATATATCAATATAAAAAGCCTACTCATGAACTTGCTGTTTTCACAGATAAAGTACTCCCAGGCATGCATAAAGCCTTGAAAAAAACAGAATTTTAATTTAAATATATGGTATAATCAAATAATACATTTATTTACATCTGTCAGTTAATGTATAGATTTCTATAAAACGCTAAAACGCTGATTTTCGAAAGGAAGGTGTCAATATGATTAAGAACACAAAAATCGATAATGGAAGAGAGTTTGATTGGGGGCGTACCTCCGGTGATTATGCCAAATACAGGGATATTTATCCGAAAGAGTTTTATCAGAAGCTTTTAGATATGGATTTGTGTGTGGATCGCCAAAAGGTATTGGATATTGGAACAGGTACCGGAGTGCTGCCTCGCAATCTATACCGGTATGGAGCGGAATTTACAGGCATTGATATTTCCAAAAATCAGATTGAACAGGCGGTTTTGCTGGCGAAAAAGTCCGATATGGCTATTGATTTCCAATGTGTTCCGGCTGAAAAAATTGATTATCCATGTGATTCATTTGATGTGGTGACTGCCTGTCAGTGTTTTACCTATTTTAATCATGAAGAACTTGCACCTAAGATACATAAAATGTTAAAGCCAAATGGCAGATTCGTTGTGTTGTATATGGCATGGCTTCCATTTGAAGATCTGATAGCCGGTAAAAGTGAAGCTCTTATTTTAAAATATAATCCTGTATGGACAGGATGCAAAGAAATGAGGCACCCCATTTCCATACCGGAAGACTACAAAGAATATTTCACGCTGGAAAACCAGGAGGTATTTGATGTTTCTGTTTCCTTTAACCGTGAAAGCTGGAATGGGCGGATGAAATCCTGCCGCGGCATAGAAGCTTCCCTGTCTCCAGAGGAAGTCAGACAGTTTGACCAGGAGCACCGTAAACTTCTGGAGGAAATAGCTCCTGAAGATTTTACAATTTTACATTATGCTGCAATAACTGTTCTGAGGAAAAATTAATACTACAACATCATAAAATGGAGGATATGTATATGAATAATGAAATAATTTTCAAAAATATACCAATGGAATCATACCCAAGATTAAAACATTTTGAGTATTTTAAAGATATGGCGCAACCCTATGTAGGGGTGACCGTAAACGTAGATATTACTCATTTTTTAAATATGGTAAAAGATAAAGGACTTCCCTTTTTCCTCTCTTTTTTGTACTGTGTTTCAAATGCTGCCAATTCAGTTCCGGAATTAAGGCAGAGAATTTATAATGGGGGAATTATTGAATATCAGAAATGTCCGACTTCCCACACAGTTGCTTTAGACAACAACACTTATTGTTACTGTAAATTGGAAAGTAATTTACAGCTAGATGCATATATTCCATATGCCCTTCAAATGCAGGAACGTGCAAAAACCAAACGAAGTGTGGAAGATGAGGAAGATGCTTTATCCTTATTTTTTATATCCACACTTCCATGGATTACTTATGAATCTTTTATACAGCCAACTCCAAATCCAGCGGACAGCAATCCCAGAATAACATGGGGACGCTATAAGAAGCAGAGTGGACAGGTCTTAATGCCTGTATCAATCCTATGTCACCATGCGCTGGTAGACGGACTGCACCTGTCCAAATTTTATCAAAATCTGGACCTGGAGCTGTTGAAGTTTGGAGTATAATTATTATTTCCGTAATGCATCTGCAGGCTCAGTACGTACCAGGGGCAGGCTTGCACCTCCGCTTATCACCATGACCACAGCAAATGCCGCAATAATGGTGCAGGCTGCCTGAACTCCTGAGACAATTAATGGCAATGATAACAGTCTCCCAATGATCATACTGCATCCCAGCAGCCCCAGCTCCACCACTGTCGTCAGTATGGATAGTAACAGGTTTTCCTGCAGGATCATGCCTGTAATCTGCTGCCTGCGATAACCCAGTGCTGCTAATAGCCCGACTTCCCGGTATCTGGTATTTTGCAGTTTGATCAGGAGAACGGCACAGATAAACAAGCCAATCCCCATAATAAGAATGGACAATACGAAAAAAAGTTTTCCCAGGCTTTGGAATGTATTTTGAAGTGCATATACTTCATCTGAAGCATTGTCGGATTTCACGCCCTGAAGCCCCAGCCGGTTGCTAACCCCAACAATATCAGAAAACTCCTTAACATCATAATTGATGGAATAATTGTCCTGTTTCTGGATACTTTCATAGAGCTTCTGCTCGATATCAGTGCTGACGATAAAGTCATCGTATCCGGCGTTATAGATTCCGCTGATGGTAAGCTCATAACTTTGACCATCCAGCTCCAATGTAAGCTCCCTGCCGACCAGGGATTTAATGTCTCCCGCCATTTTCTTTGCCAGACTTGGCGTAACCGCAATTTCATTCTTGGCTAATCCAGGCATAACACCATAAGACAATCCCTGTGTTGCTTTCGGGGTGGGGAATTTTTCAGCCATAAACTGGCTGTTTCCATCCATATGCAAAGATATATTTTCTAATTTGTATTGATAATATACATTTCCGATCCGTTCATCCGACTTTAGATATGACAGTATTGTACCATCGTCACTTCCCCGGATATAACCGTTATTAAATGCTGTGTTCTTTTCCTGAAACTCCGAAATGGAATATTCCATCACGTTTCCAAAAGAAAGGGAAAATAAAAATGCCAGCATTCCAATGGAAATTGCAAGTGAAACAGCAATATAGCGCTTTAAATGAACACGGAAGTTTTTAAATGCCAGGGATGCCATGGATTTCTTGGATTTCTTATACGGAGTTTCTTCTTTTTGAAGGAGCGGCTTTTCATTGGATATGTACCGGCCTGCCGACTGGTCTTCCATGATTTTTTTGTTCTTAATCTGTATGACTTCATCCGCAAACTCACTTATTTTAGCATCATGAGTGATTACAACAACAAGTCTGTCCCTGGATATTTCCCTGAGTAAAACCATTATTTCCGTAGAGGTACCGCGATCCAATGCTCCGGTAGGTTCATCTGCAAATATAATCTGAGGGTCATTGATCAGAGCTCTGGCAATGGCGGCACGCTGCTTCTGGCCGCCTGAAAGAGTCTCACACAATTGACTTTCTTTTTCTTCCATACCAAGCCTTTTTAGAATAGCCTTTCCCCTTTTCAGACGTTCTTTCTCATCCCCACCCAGCTCACTGGCAAGTAAGACATTTTCCAAAACAGTATATCCAGACAGCAGATGATAATTTTGAAATACAAATCCAACATGATCCCTGCGGTATCTACATAATTCATCTGCATTCATTTTAGTGAGCGAAATGCCTCCCACTGATATCTCACCACTATAATCGGTATCAAATCCTGCAAGCAGATTAAGTAACGTCGTTTTTCCTCCTCCGGATGGTCCCATGAGACACACAATTCCGGTTTTTGGAAATTCATAACTGCAGTGTTCAAATATAGTGTTACTTCCATATTTTTTTGTAATATCATTTATTTTGATCATTCTATCTGTCTCCTGTCATCAGGGAATTCGTTATTTTCGTTGAGAAGCTTATCAATGTTGTTACGATACCTGAAATTATGCCAAATCCAAAAATTATTAGAATTCCCACGCCAAGGAGTTTTACGTTTAAAATATTGACATTCCAGTATGCACTGGTTGCCAAATTGGCTGCCGGTGATATACACAGGAATAAAACAGCCGATACTGCTGCCTGTAAGACACCCTCCGCAAATGACAGCAGTGCCAGATGTCTGCCAGAATAGCCGCTGACTTTATAAATTGCATATTCCCGTTTCCGGATAAATGCCGTAATAAATGCAACAGCCAGGATTATAACGACAGACATAATGCCGATCACAATGATTGCAGCCCCGGACTGCTGATTAGTCTGCTGGTTTAAACGCACCATATCTTCCACCAGCTCAAAACGCCCTAACGGTACAATACCGTCTGCATTCATTTCGTCTTTTATCGCTATCATATCTGCAGGCGTTTTTGCCCGGATGGAAAAATTAACGTCTTCATTTTCCACTCCTGCCTGTGCACGCATTTCATCAGTAGCCGATTTGCTAAAGAAGAAGGAATCCTCAACCGAATATTCTATTAATTCTTCCCCCGCATCGTATTTTACTGTCGTATCCATGACGCCTACTATTTTACATTGGGATGTAACCGGCATGGAAACCGGATCTCCGCTGTTCCAGTTGAATATTGAGCCCTGAAAAGTTACGGTCTTACCCAATGCCTCTTTGTCCTTTAATCCCAGTTTTTCAACAAAGCTCTGGGGAACCACAATTTCATTGCCACTGCCCATAGGCATTACTCCTGCGGTCAGGCGGTTTATAAAGGGAACTGAATTACTTGTATCAATTTTTATATCTTTTTCATCAACGGTAACCTGTATGTCATTATAAGCCTGCGTAAACACAATATGGGATATCCGCTCATCTGCCAGATATTTCTCGTACAATCCATCAATATTCTGTGTCACATCTGCAGCCGGCTCATCATTTTCATTCCCGTTTGTACTTCCGGCACTTACAAAACTGCCAGCAACGCTGATGTCTAAAATACTGTCACCATATGTATGGAACAGTTCATCAAAAGCTGACTGGCCTGTCCCGGTAATCACCCCGCTCACTGCACAAAGCAGTAAAATTGCCCCTACAATCAGAGACACCACATGTATAGAGAATCTCCCACATTGATTTTTTATATTACAGAAAGCTAATCTCACTGCATTGGGAAATCCCAGCTTATTATTTATTGTTTTTGCGGTTTTATTTAAATGGTAATCTGTTTTATTTTTTTTACAATCAGTTTTATCTATTTTGCTCTTAATTTTATTTACTTCGCAATTGATTTTATTTTCTTTACATATTTTATTCTCTTTGCAATCAATTTTATTTCCCACCATGTCAGTTTCATTAACCGTACTGACCAGTTCCCCTTTATCTATCTCATGTATTTTATCTTTCTGATCAATCAAATCCCCATTATGAGTCACAATTATTACTGTTTTTTTCTTCGCTATATCGCGCAGAATTTTCATAATTATTTTTGAAGATTCTTCATCCAGCGCACTTGTCGGCTCATCCGCAATGATGACCAGGGGATCTTTCAGAAGCTCCCGGGCAATTGCCACACGCTGTTTCTGACCTCCCGAAAGCTTTCCTGCCTTTTGCATTGCCAGCTCCTTGATTTTTAAATCAGCCAGAACTTTCATCACTTCCTTTTGATCCGGATTATTTTTCAGATACCGCGGAATCATAATGTTCTCTAATACAGTTAAATCATCCACGAGATGAAAGTCCTGCCACACAAATCCAAAAATATTGTTATAGTAATAGCTCTTATCCAGTTCTGTAAGATTTTTCATGCTTTGTCCGCAGTAAAAAACCTCCCCTTCAAAATCCTGTTCCATACCGCTTATAATTTTTAACAGTGTAGTCTTACCGCTTCCGGATGCCCCCACAATAAAATGAAGGCCTCTGCCGATGGTCATCGAAATTCCCCTCAGGGCAAATTCATCCCCAAACTGCTTTGAAACATTTTTCAATTCAAACATATAGTAATCTCCTCTGTTTACCGGAAAATTTCGTTTTTTTATAAAATTAACCCGGATTTGGTTTTGATACGAATATATTAGCATGGCTGACATAAAATCTTTGTTAAGACATCCGTAATTTTCTTAACAAAGATTTTACGTGTACGTGATATAATGATATAAAATCCAGGAGGTGGATCAATGAGAATTTTAATAGTGGAAGATGAAATAGATTTATGTGACTCCATAGCTGAAGGGCTGCAGATCGATGGCTATGCTGTGGATACCTGCTATAATGGGGCAAAAGCTTATGAGCTTATCACAACGGAAACTTATGACCTTGTTGTGCTTGATTTAAATCTGCCGGGCATGGATGGCCTGGACGTACTGGCTAAAGTGCGCAGTCAGGATAAAAGCATTAAAATACTGATCTTATCCGCAAGAGGCAGCGTTACTGATAAAGTAACCGGGCTTGATACAGGCGCTAATGATTATCTTGCAAAGCCATTTGATTTTGAAGAATTAGAAGCCAGAATCCGGTGTTTGCTTCGGAGGACATTTATACAGGAAGATACCATACTTGTGTGGGAAAGCATTGCACTTGATACCGTAAGGCGCTCCGCTTCCGTAAATGGTGTAGAACTGGCTTTGACAAAAAAAGAGCTGGCACTCCTAGAATATTTCCTGCTTAATCCAGGCAAAGTAATCAGCCAGGAGGAAATGATGGAGCATGTGTGGAATATGGAAGCAGACAGCCTGAGTAATGCAGTACGCGTACATATCGCTTCCTTACGCAAAAAATTGAAAGCATCACTGTCCTATGACACCATTGCAACTAAAATCGGCGCAGGATATTTTCTGATCGGAGGTAATAAATCATGTTAGGTAAAATTTCTATCCGTCTTCGCCTTACCATCCTGAATGTAGTTCTACTCACCATCTGCTGCGTCATCCTGGCAGTCATTTTAAACGTTTCAGCAAACAGGATGGCAAATGTTATCGAATCAAGTGTTGTAACTCCTGCATTACAATTCGAACCAGGTGCGGAGTTACCCCAAACGGAAAAACAGGAACCCGATACAATCGCTGGCGGCGCTGACACAATACCTGCTGTACCAGTTCAAAGTTCCCAATCTGCACGTCAGATCTTTTTATATCAGAGTATCATCTATGTGGTGTTGCTGCTGGTTCTTGGCGGGCTACTGACCTATTATATTTCCGGTAAGGCATTAAAGCCCCTGCATATACTTAGCCGCCAGATGAGAAATTGTACTGTCTATAACCTATCTGAAGATTTAAAAGTACCCAAGAGCCATGATGAAATCGCAGATTTAACCTGTTCATTCAATGAAATGTCAAATAAACTAAATGATGCCTTTGCCATGCAAAAACGGTTTTCCCAAAGTGCCGCACATGAACTTCGCACTCCTCTTACTGTACTTAAAACAAAAGTGGATGTATTTAAAAAGAAAAAAGACCGCACGACAGAGGAATATGATAAATTACTATCTGTCATATCTTCCCATACAGACAGAATGTCTGATTTGGTCAAAGATCTCTTAGATCTTACCAATATGGATGCTTTGGTGTGTGATCAGGAAATTGAACCAGGAGAACTTCTGATTGATGTTGCGGCGGAATTATCCCCTCTTGCAAAGGATAAAAATATCTATATTACGGTTTCCGGCAGTGCACCCGCTCTGACTTGCAACAAAAATCTGCTGCACAGGGCTTTTTATAATATTATTGAAAATGCAATAAAGTACAACACCGAAAACGGTATCGTTGAAATTACCATGAATGCACATGAGAAAAATACCATAATCACCATAAAAGATAACGGTATCGGAATACCACAGGATATGCAGGCTCTTATTTTTGAACCATTTTTCCGGGTGGATAAATCCCGATCCCGTCAGATGGGCGGGGCCGGACTTGGACTTTCTATTGTAAAATCTATTGTAGAAAAACACAATGGTACCATTTCCGTATCAGATAATCCAAATGGCGGTACCATTTTTGAACTTCGGCTGCCGCTGGATAGTGTTACTCTATAATGTATAGGATTAGTACTATAGCGAATACTTTATATTGGGGTTTCGCTGAGTGAGGACGCTTTGTGGATGGAGGTAGTGTACGGAAAGAGAAGGGG
>UQCR01000108.1 GCA_900539655.1 uncultured Robinsoniella sp. | reverse complement strand
TAAAGTGACCATTATTATATGATCCGAAGTGGGAACTTTTACTTGACATTTTATAGACCGCAGCCATAAACCGGGCAAGCAGTTCCCTCAAGCCGATCCAGCCTGGGTTCAGCGTCAGTAAGAAGACGGTTACGTACACCATCGCAGGAACCAGCCACAGTACATTCCAGTAATAGCCGTCGCGCCCAAACAGGCGAAATACGGCGCACGGCCTTTGAAACAGGCGATAAAGCGGATAGCAAAATACTAAAAACAGCAGCACCATGAGAAAGCTTTGGGCCGTTAAAAGCGGAATTGTCACTGTATCCCCGAACATTTTACCGATGAAAAAGGCAGGAACGGAGTGCAGGAAAAATGTTACAGAAACCTGCATGGCAAGGATGAAAAGGCGTGCGTAAAACTCCTTGCGCAGCACGATGGAATCCACCAAAAAGGTTGCCAGAGCGCCAAAGGTGACCATCAGTTTATAGGAGGTCAGCGTGACAGGCTGCGGTGCAGCAAATGTGATGAGTACAATCTCCGCCAGAATGACCAGTCCATATCCAAAAAATAACCGCGTTTTTTGCCGTTTGCCCAACTCTGTCCAATAGGGGCAAAGCCGCATGACGACGCCCACCAGCAAAACGCACGGCAAAGAGAGGTGAAACCAAAACCACATCACGGGCACTCCTCTCCGTTTCCGATGAAGAAGTCCATATACCGCTTGCGAAGCTCCGCCTTACGGCGCTGGGCAAAGGGAACCCTCGCTTTGTTTTTTAATTCAAAATCCACATCGTTCATGGTGCGGATGTGTGCCATGTTTACCACGGTGTTTCGATGGCACTCCAGAAAGCGGCAGTCAGAAAGCAGCGTAGTGCTGACCTCTCCGATGGATTCGTCCACGGTCAGGGCCCGCCCGTCGGAGAGATGCAGGCAGGCGTTTCGTAGTTGGCAGTCCGCGAAGAGGACGTCCCGAAAGGGGATGTCCGCCGCTATTTTCATTGCATGAACGCTCAGCAGCGCACCGTCTGGTCTCAGACGTTCCATGCAGGCGGCAAGTCCGCTTTTAAATTGTTCTGCATGGGCGGCAAGAGGCTTTAAAACATACCCCAGTGCCTGCACCGTATACCCCACATAGACATGTTCCTCACTAGTGGTGAGAAACAGGAGGCAGACGGACTTGTCCCGTTCCCGGATACGCCTGGCAGTATCCATACCCGTCAGCGTATCCATATAAATATCCAGCACCACAATGTCAAATTTCCCCGGCGCAAAGGCGTGTATGAAATCCTCGCCACTCCCATACTCGGAAAGAGCGGGCTCTTCAAAATCAGCGTCGAGCATAAAATATCCGATTATCATATCTCTCGCCGTCCTTCGGTCGTCCGGCGAATCGTCTACGATGGCAATTTGAAGCATAAAAATCCTCCCTCCTTTTCGGAGCAAATCACAAAGATTTTATTTGTCCAAACCATTATAGCATAAATATCGGGGCTTTGACATGTAACTCGGTGGAAAAACGTGTAACTCGGTCAATAGCTATTGACAAACATCTTTAAAATCCATAACATAAAAATAACCAGACTTCAGTTTTGAGAGGTCTGATTTTTTTATGCCGTTTTTTAATTCATGATAACATTTCTTACTATCTGAAAGGAGCAGCCGCATGATCCATATACTGGCGTTTTGCTGTGCTGAACAGGAAAAACAAGCACAATTTATCCAGATTTGGGAGTGGTATATCGTTTGCCTGACGGCGGAGAATATCCGATGGCAGCAGAAATGCGGGAGGCCGCCGCCCGTAAACAGAGATAGTCTTACTCAATTATAAATCATAAAACAATAGGAGGATTTTGTAATGAATTGTTTATTCTGTGGATCAAAGCTGGAAGAAACAGAGAAAGTCTGCCCAAAGTGTGAAAAGCCGGTATGTACCCCTATTCAAATCGAGGGCTTTCAATTTGTGAGGGTAAGCCCTGCACTATCCGACGCAATTGCGGCGAAAAAAGGTTTCTTTGGCGGCGGGGATATTAAGAAACTGGCGCAGTGTGTCGCAGATGGCAACGCCTGGACAGCGTCGGTGTTTGTAGAGGAAACCTTTACGTACACTGAGAACGACATTAGTATGGAATATGCCAATATTATGGACGACGCCGGCTGTCCCTGTGTCAGCGCTGTTCCGGTGCTGGATGTTGTGACGGCCGGAGGGGTTATAGATGGAGAAGACCTGGAAGGCAATAGGGTGGAGGCTGTCTTGCTGCGCTATCAGATAGGGAAGCAGACCAATCATCTTTTGATCAGCAAGGAGAGCGCACAAAACATTCCTTCCGCTGCAAGGGGGATCATTGGCATGATGTATCGGCATTTGCAAGACCGCCAGGGCCCTGCGTTGGAGGGATCGCTGATTGACCGGTTAGGCAAAGGTTTTGGAAAGCTGTTTGGAATGTCGGGCGAAAAGCAATGATAAGAAGTTATAAAAGGTACCGACAGCTGGAAGAAAAGGGTCTGTTGGTGAAACAGCAGGAGGTACTATGATTTTTAAAAGAATACTGCGCATCTTTTCCGGTGTGCTTCTTGTGGTGTTAGGAATACAGCTTATGTTAACCGATTACGGCGATTTCGGCGTAATTGGCGCGACGACGTTGATTATCGCGGGTGGTTCGCTGCTTCTTTTTGAGCACTGGAACAAAGCGGACAAGGGAAGAAATGCTCAAAAGGAGCAGAGAACCATGGATTCCTGGGAGGAAAACTTAGAAATACCAGACGCGGCTGAGCCCGTGTCAAAATCGGGAACTGGAGCAGGATGGCTTGGAATAACCGTCCTGTTGGCGCTTCTTGTGTTTATGCAGTCTACAGGTGTTGTTGGCAACTGGCTTTCACCGGAAGCTAGGCTTGATAGTGACGAATTTATGGAGATTCTGAGTAGTGCAAATGTCATTGAGATGAGAGGTGTGTTGAAAAGTACTAATGAATTTACCTATCTGTATGTCAACGATGAGCGTGTGGGAACTGTAAAAAATAAGGGTCTCTGGAATATGAAGTGGCTGTTTATGAACAAAGGGGAGAGCCTTTACTCTTTCACCTATTCCGACCACAATCCGGACGAAAGTAAGTATACTACTTATGAATTCACAGATCAGGACGGTGAAGTCCTGTGTTATTCCCAAACAGCCACCGAAGACGGCCAGCACATGCTATACTTTTACAACGGCGATGACAAGCCGGTGGGTTATGTCAACATTGAGCCTGATTGGGTCTTTTACCGCGATAACTGGATGGTGTATAGCATGGAGGACGTCCCAGCCTATCGGGTGACAGCCTCATACGATGCTGTGAATAAGCAGTTATCCTATGTTATTGTTAAACAGAAAGACAGCGAGATCAATGTGCTCCAGGTCATGGGACTAGACTATTTGACAAGAGGCGACATCAGCCGATATTACGATTGAGAACATTATCTACTATTAATTGAGGAATAACCATAAATGTGTAAATGGAATCGGCCGGTTCGCATCCTTTGGGGGATTGCGGACCGGCCGTTTTTTATCAAACAACATATAGAATCGGCATGTCTCCCAACGTACCTGCTATCTGTTCCCTCAGAAAACTTTCCCCTTCTGTTCTAAGAGACGTCTGATAACAATACTTTCCCCTTCCTCTGCCAGTCATATTTTCCTTATTATACAGATCAGGGGAGCTTGGAAACGCTTCCGCATTAATTGCACGATGAACAAAACTGTAAGTCATAAAAATGATTTCAATAAATGCTTCTTTTTTTACCTTATCTGAAAGCGTGTCGGCAAGTTGTGTAAAAAACTCCGCATATATCTTTTTCCAGTCATCAACGAGGATAATTGGTGCAAACAATATTCCCACTTTATAGCCAGCGTCACACATTTTATTAAGTGCCTGGACCCTGCGTTTCAGAGAAGAAGTACCAATTTCAATTTTACTGATGATTTCCTGGGGGTTCAGGCTCATACGGAAGATAACCCGGCCTTTATGGGGCAGATTTAGCAGGGGATCCACCATATCAAACTTTGTTGGAAAGGTCAGGTATCCTCTTGGTTGGGCAGTAAATGCAGGAATGGTCCATTCCAGGTTGCTGGTTATGGTATTTTCAAGGACAAGATCGCTGTTGCTGCCGATCTCAAAGGTTAATTCCTGGTCAGAGGAAGAAGCACTTTTTATCAGACGTTCCATCATTTTTTCACGGTTTACAAAAAGCCTCAGATACGAGCATTTGTTATAATTGCAGACCAGATAACAGTACAGGCACATGGCGCTGCAGCCGGAAGAAGTATAAGGAACCAGGTAATCGGAAACCTTATGGTTTGGTACATACTTGTGTGTTTTTCTGGTACCGATAATAATATGTCTTTTCATGTTGGCGAATTGTGAGTTTTCATTGCTGCGCAGTTCGTCGATTTTGTTGTGGCTTTCTATTTCGATCCATGGAACAGAAGCATATTTTGCTTTCAGCTCCTGACCCAGAGGATAATTCAGTACATCCGGTTCATAATAGATTTTATCAGGAAACATTTTAAAACCTCCCATATATAGAGTCTTCAAGTTCTCTTTTAGCATTTACCATTTTTCAAAAAATACTTCAAAAATATTTAAAAAAGTACTTGCAATTTTGAAAATGTATGTTATAGTAGTTATAGAACAGACAGAGAAATAATTACTTACCCCGCTGTCTGCACATGAATGGATTGAGGAGGTTTGATTATGAACATTAATAAATTTACGCAGAAATCTTTACAGGCAGTCAATGACCTGGAAAAAGTAGCTTATGAATATGGAAATCAGGAAATAGAACAGGAACACTTACTTTACAGCTTATTAATTCAGGAAGACAGCCTGATTCTCAAATTAATTGAGAAAATGGAAATAAACAAGGAGCATTTTGCTAAAAATCTGGAGAATGCTTTGAACAAGCGTCCAAAAGTTTCAGGAGGACAGCTGTTTATCGGACAGAAGTTGAATAAGGTGCTGGTCAGTGCGGAAGATGAAGCAAAGGCAATGGGGGATGAATATGTATCCGTAGAGCATTTGTTTCTTGCATTGCTGAAACATCCTAATGAGGGCATAAAGGCATTGTTTAAGGAATACGGAATCACAAGGGACCGTTTCCTTCAGGCATTGTCTACGGTAAGGGGGAATCAGAGAGTAGTCAGTGATAACCCGGAAGCAACTTATGATACTTTGAATAAATATGGTCAGGATCTGGTAGAGAAAGCCAGGGACCAGAAGCTGGATCCCGTAATTGGGCGGGACAGTGAGATAAGGAATGTAGTACGAATTCTGTCCCGTAAGACAAAAAACAATCCGGTACTGATCGGAGAGCCAGGTGTTGGTAAAACCGCAGTTGTAGAAGGACTGGCACAGCGTATTGTACGGGGGGATGTACCGGAGGGATTAAAGGATAAGAAGATCTTCTCCCTGGATATGGGCGCGCTTGTAGCAGGAGCCAAGTACCGCGGGGAATTTGAAGAGCGTCTGAAAGCCGTACTGGAAGAGGTGAAAAAAAGCGAAGGACAGATTATCCTTTTTATCGACGAACTTCATCTGATTGTAGGTGCCGGTAAGACAGATGGCGCAATGGATGCAGGCAATATGTTAAAACCAATGCTGGCAAGAGGCGAGCTGCACTGTATCGGTGCAACTACGCTGGATGAATACCGCAAATATATAGAAAAAGATGCGGCACTGGAGCGCCGTTTCCAGCCGGTAATGGTAGATGAGCCCACGGTAGAAGATACCATTTCTATATTAAGAGGAATCAAGGACCGTTACGAGGTGTTCCATGGAGTTAAAATTACAGACAGCTCTTTAGTTGCAGCGGCAACATTGTCACACCGGTATATTTCGGACCGTTTTTTACCGGACAAAGCCATTGACCTGGTGGATGAAGCCTGTGCGTTGATTAAGACAGAGCTGGATTCCATGCCGGCAGAGCTGGACGAACTCCAAAGAAAGATCATGCAGATGGAAATTGAAGAAGCTGCATTGAAAAAAGAGACTGACAAATTAAGCCAGGACCGTCTGGAGAATCTGCAAAAAGAACTTGCTGAGCTGCGGGATGATTTCAGCAGCAAAAAAGCCCAGTGGGATAATGAAAAACATTCAGTGGAAAATTTATCAAGCCTGCGTGAACAGATTGAAAATCTGAATAAAGAAATTGAAATGGCGAAACGGGATTATAATCTGAACCGTGCGGCTGAGCTGCAGTACGGGGAACTTCCGAAATTGCAGGATCAGTTGAGCATTGAAGAGGAACGTGTAAAGAACCAGGAGCTTGCGCTGGTTCATGAAAGCGTAACCGATGAAGAAATCGCCAGAATTATTTCCAGATGGACCGGAATTCCGGTTGCCAAACTGACGGAAGGCGAACGAAGCAAGATCCTGGGACTGGACAAAGAACTGCATCAGAGAGTAATCGGACAGGACGATGGGGTAACCAGGGTAACCGATGCCATTATCCGGTCAAAAGCAGGTATTAAGGATCCGACAAAACCAATTGGTTCCTTCTTATTCCTGGGACCGACCGGAGTGGGTAAGACAGAACTTGCAAAAGCCCTTGCGGTAAGCCTGTTTGACGACGAGCAGAATATGGTACGAATCGATATGAGTGAGTATATGGAGAAATACTCCGTATCCAGATTAATCGGAGCGCCTCCGGGATATGTAGGATATGAAGAGGGCGGACAGCTGACAGAAGCAGTTCGCAGGAAACCGTACTCGGTAGTTTTGTTTGATGAAATTGAAAAGGCACATCCCGATGTATTCAACGTATTACTCCAGGTACTGGACGATGGACGCATTACCGATTCCCAGGGAAGGACTGTGGATTTTAAAAATACCATATTAATTATGACATCCAATATTGGTTCTGCATATCTTCTGGAAGGCATTAATGAACAGGGTGAGGTCAATGAGCAAAGTGAAGAGATGGTGATGAATGACCTTCGTAACCATTTCCGCCCCGAATTCCTGAATCGTCTGGACGAGATTATCATGTTTAAGCCTTTAACCAAGTCGGATATCGGAAGCATTGTAAGCTTAATGATGACAGATCTGAATAAACGTCTGGCTGATCAGGAAATCCGCCTGGAGTTGACAGATGATGCGAAAGAATATATTATAGAAGGCGGTTATGACCCAATCTACGGGGCAAGGCCATTAAAACGATTCTTACAGAAGAATGTAGAAACACTGGCAGCGAAGTTGATTCTCTCAGGCAGCGTAGGAGCAGAAGATACTATCGTGCTGGATGCCAAAAATGACCAGCTGGCGGCACATGTAAAAGTGTCCGGTGAAGTAATCTAGAGGTACGAGATGATTCCAAATGACCCATTTATACTATTAAGCTATGTAAATACACAACTAAGGGATTTTTATCCATCTCTGGAAGAAATGTGTAAGAGCCTGAGCTTAAACGAAGAAGAACTGATAAACAAATTAGAAAACATCGATTATTACTACGATGCCGATTCGAATCAGTTTGCCTAAAAGAAAAAGTGATACAAGAGAAATCCGGCGGGAATCGCCGGATTTCTCTTGTAATGTAAGGAAAACGGAATGTTTTCTCAGACTTTTTTATAAAAGTCCTATATTTTTCTCATTTAATCATGTATAATATCCTCTATATGTTATAAAAAGGAGAAGAATCATGCAAAAAGAAGAAAGAAGAAAAATAAGGAAGAAAATTACGATTGCTTCTATTGTCCTGTTGTTAGCAATGGTGGCATTTTTAATCTACGTAGGATTTAGCAAGCAGGTACCGCAGATCGTATTTTATGGAGCAATTGCCGTTTTCCTGGTTATCTATTGGGTATTGCTGGATGTGATAGAGCCTAGGCTGTTACATGACCTGGATGGAATTTCGGAAGACCGGAAGAAAGCATATTATAAATATGCAGGAACAGATCTTGTAGGATATGCAGGTATTGCATTTTTCATTTTTAATATTGGCAATGCAGGCAGCGTGGGTCTGGTTGGAGCCGTTATTTATGTCCTGAGTATCAGCCTGAAGAAAAAGTTCCGGGATGAATACACCGGTGCAAACCTTCAGAATGAAGTGGAAGCACAGGAAAATGCAGAAGTAAGCGAAGCTTCTGAGATTGAAGATCTGAGCGGACAGACAGAAGAAGTGCAGGAAGCTTACATCGGTCATACGGAAGAAGCACCGGAAGCAGAGAAAGATCTGGCAGAGCAGGAAGAGGCAGTACCGGAAGCAATGGAAGTTTCTGAAGAAGAGACCGAAGGTGTGGCAGAAGAGATAGAGGATGCAGTACAGAAATAATCAGAATTCGAGGCGGATAGCATGTATACATTGTTAATCGTGGATGATGAACCATTGGTTAGAAACGCAATAAGTACGATTATAGACTGGGATTCTATAGGATTTACAACAATTTACCAGGCGGAGGATGGCCTGGAGGCCCTTGAAATATGCCGTAAGCATCAGATACATCTGGTGCTTACGGATATTGTTATGCCTTTTATGGATGGGTTGGAGTTGTCCAAGGCTTTGAGTGAAGAATTTCCCGAGATACACGTGGTGGTTTTGACCGGACACGAAGACTTTGAATATGCCAAACAATCAGTGGATCTGGGTGTGAAAAATTATATTTTAAAGCCCGTGGGTGCATCCACACTTTATACTAAAATGAAAGAAATCTGTAAAAAGCTGAACATTGAAGCATCTCAAAAGCAGTATATTGCAAAAATGAAATTGCAGATTCATCAAAGCATGCCGGCGCTTCAGGAAAAATTTTTGTATACCATGGTCTGTACCCAATACGGTCAGTCAGATCATTTAGAAGACCGTATCAAGTCCCTTGAGATTCCCCTGCACTCCCAGAAGTATATGGTAGGAATCGTGGAAGCGGATCTGACAAAAGCAGCCAATTCAGACATTGAGTTGTTTGTATTTACAGAAAAAAATATCACCCAGGACTGTATCGGCAGCCAGCACTGTATCTTTGATGATAACAATAATAAGGTAATCATTGTGTTTAATCTGGATTCCTTTGGAGATGACGGACACTTTATTGCATACAGTACCCTTCAGGTTATTCAGAAGGCAGTAACTGCTGTGTTAAAGGTGAATACCACCTGCTCGCTGGGATCAGAGGTCAGCAAATTGAAAGACCTGTACCACTCATACCACGAGGCAAGTACGGCATTGGACTGTAAATACTCTCTTGGCTCCAACAAGGTGTATGATATCAGCGATCTGGATTACATTGAGAAGGCCTTTTTTTATCCATTTGAAGGGATTAAAGATTTGATTTACAATATTAAATTTCTTCAGAAGGAAAACATTGAGCAATCTATGGCAGGAATTTATAATGACCTGCTTCGCTCAAAAAATCTCTCCAGTTCTAATATTAAAATGGTATTTATTGAGATTATAACATCCCTATTAAAAGAATTGTCAGGCGTGCGTCAGGTATCTAAGGATGTTTGGAAAGAGGGATTTGCACTTTACAATGAGCTGCAGGATATGTCTTCACCGGAGGAGATTATGAAGAAGCTGCAGTCATTTTCCATTAAGGTGTCCCAGGAACTGCAGCAGCTTCAGGCGAACAGCGGGCAGATGATTATACAGAATGCCAAGGACTACATCGGCATCCATTATGGGGAAGAGGAGCTGTCACTCAGTACAGTCGCAGAACACGTTGCCGTCAGCACCGGATATTTAAGCGGATTATTCAAAAAAGAAGCTAAGATTAATTTCGTGGAATACCTGACGAATATACGGATGGAAAAGGCAATGGAGCTGATCCGGGATACCGATAAAAAGACATATGAGATCGCATATGAGACAGGATTTTCAAATCCACATTACTTTAGCGTATCGTTTAAAAAATATTCCGGTATGTCTCCGTCAGATTTTCGGAGTAAACACAGATAGTCAGGAGGCATGTGTCTTGCAGGAGAAAATAAAAGTTCTGAATAAAATAAAACGTCGCTATGATTACATGGGGATAAAGAATAAAACTTTGCTGCAGGTTTTTGCAGTCGTGATACTCTTTATGCTGATTTTCATAGGGATGTTTTTGTTTATTTTTACAAGAAAGATAGAGGCGGATAATGTGACATATTCCAGGCAGCTGCTGCAAAATGCCAACAAACGTCTGGAAAATTATTTTGATGAAATAGCATCCATAGCAAATGAAGCAAATTATAATTATTATCTGCAGAATTATCTGATTGCAGAAAAAGATAATGTGGAAGGGTACAGTAATCTGACCAATTCCAAGAGTATGCAGGATTATGAAATGAGTTCTAAAGCATTTGACTCTTCTATGAACAGCCGTACAGATGTGACGTCGCTGATGATTTTTGGTAAAAAAAGCCTCTTGCTGCATAAGAGTATCTATCAGTTCTGGTCGGTAGTACAGGATTATGCAGACTATCAATGGTATCAAAAGGCATTAGAGTCTCCCAATGCATCTGTCATTACAGGACCAATGCAGCATGAGTTTCTGAAGGACAATACGGAACAGACGATCTCTTTAAGCAGGAGGATCAGCAGTTATGAAGACGGCAGTTTTTTAGGAGTTATTTTAATAGATTTAAACCTGAATAAAATAGCAGAAATATTTGAGTCCTTCTATGCAAGTGGTGAAGGAACGCTGTGCATTTTGAATGACCAGGGAGAGATTGTTTATCCTGTAAATTATGACAAGGTTACGCCGCAGCTCATAGCGAAGCTAAACAGTACGGGGAAGGATAATTTTATAGCCAGGATAGACCAGGATGAGTACCAGGTGGTATCAACTGTTTTTGAAAAAGCAGATTGGAAGGTACTGTCCCTTACATCAACGGGAAAGCTCAAAGAATCCATGTATGATACACTGGCTATCGTCATTGCAGCAATTGTGCTGCTCATGGTTATTCTGGCAGTGGCACTGAGCAGAATCCTCACAGGAGTGGTAAATCCCATCCTCCGTCTGAAAGGACATATTGATCTGGCAGATGAAGGGCGTCTGAGTGAGCGGGCAGAGGTTCTGAACCACAATGAGACAGGTGCATTATCCAAGAGTTTTAACAAGATGCTTGATCGTATTGAGAATCTGATGGGTGAGGTCGTCAGTGAGCAGGAGGAAAAACGCAAGTATGAACTGCAGGCATTGCAGGCGCAGATCAATCCCCATTTTCTTTATAACACCCTGGATTCCATCATATGGATGGCTGAAGCAAAGAATTCGGATGTGGTTCCTATGACGGAAGCACTGGCGAAATTATTCCGGATTTCCCTGAATAAAGGCAATGAGTTTATCCGGATTGAGGATGAGATAGAACATGTGCGCAATTATCTGGTAATTCAGAGCATGCGGTATACGGATAAATTTAGTTATCATATTGAAATCAGGGATGAGGTACGGTATTGCAAGACGATTAAATTAATTGTACAACCCATTGCTGAAAACAGCATTTATCATGGTATTAAGAAAAAGCGGGGAAAAGGCAGAATCGATATACTGGCTTACAGGGAGAAGGACAAACTCTGCATACGTGTACAGGATGACGGAAACGGGATGAATGAAGAGACCTGTCAGGCTATCCTCACAAAGGACAGCAGATTCGAAAACAGTGGCGGATCCGGAATTGGAGTTAAAAATGTAAATGAGCGGATACAATTGTATTTCGGAAAAGAATATGGACTGCGCTATACCAGCGTGCTTGGTGAAGGGACCACTGCTGAACTGATATTACCTATTATAGAAGAAACCATTGGTTAAAGGAGGCAGAAAAATGAAAAAACGTATCATAATGATGGCAGTCTGCCTGCTTCTGCTGCTAACCGGATGCAGCAGCTTTACCGGGGAAGATGGAAATGGGGCCAATGCGTTACAAAATGAAAGCATCACTTCCGAATCTGACAGTAGAATAGCATCTGAGGGAGCGCCTACAGAAAAAAATGAGCCGCAGGAATCCGGGATAGTGATAGGAGCAACACTTGCATCCGGGGATTCGGCATACCTGAAGTCAGTCAGTAAGGCTATGGTCAATGTTGCAAATCAAAAAAAGGTTGATCTGGACATTCGTTATGCAAAGTGGAGTGAGCAAATACAGATTGAGCAGATGGAAGAATTTATCAGACAGAAGGTAGATGTAATTATCCTGTGCCCCGTAAATGCAAAATCCATGCTTACCTCCCTGAAAAAGGCAAAAGCAGAAGGGGTTCCTGTAATCAACCTGAATATGAAAGTAGATGCAATGTCTTCTGAATATATCAGCACCTATATCGGAGCCAGCAGCTCGGAAGAAGCGGCGCTGGCTGCAGATCTGATGGTTGACGCCATGGAAGAGGGAGGGAAAATCGCCATTATAGAAGGTGCCCCGGGAAGTGATCCGCAGGTGTACCGAACCCAGACTTTTGTAGAGCAGATGAATTCCCATCCCCAGTTTGAGATAACCGGCATCGGCAATGGCGGCTGGAACAGGGAGAAAGCTATGTTGGTCACAATTGATCTGATAAGGAAAAATCCGGACATTAAAGGAATTTTCTGCCATGACAGCAATATGGCATTAGGAGCCTGGTCAGCGTTAAAATCTCTGGACAGAACGGATGTCATTTTGATAGGAATAGGAGAAGATGAAGAATACCTGCAGGCAGTAAAGGACGGAAAAATCTATGGGCTTATTACACAGCCTCCGGTATATGAAGGTGCATACAGCATTTACTGTGCCATAGATATTGCAAACGGAAAAGCATTAAGGCCGTGGTATAAAGACCCGATTCAGACCATTACAAAAGAAAACGTAGAAAATTACCGTGATCCTATGGACAGCGAAGAAACAGAACTATCCAACCAGAATTAAAAAAAATACCATATGTGAAAATTTCGACCAATCCCATGAAAAAATTGAATTAATTTTTTGATGGGATTGTTTTATATTATGAGAGAAGCAAAAAGCAAAACAACAATATGGAGGATATCAAATGAAGAAGAAAGTTTTAAGCGGACTAATTTGTGCAGCAATGGTAGCGGGAATGTTGGCAGGATGCGGATCATCCGATAAAGGTACAACGGAAGCAGCGAAGACAGGTACAACCCAGGCAGCAACTACGGAAGCAGGAGATACGTCAGCAGCTACCGAAGGGGCAGAAACGCCTGCAGGCACAGAGAGTGAAGCCGGCAAAGACACTGCTGCAAACGGAGACCTGACTATTGGTTCTGTTATTATGAATACATCTGGTGAATGGTTTGCGGAAGTTATCGCAGGACAGGAAGCAGCAGCAAAAGATCTTGGCGTTAAATTCAGTATTGTAAGCTCTGATAATGAAGTTTCCAAGGAATCCGATAATGTAGCAACTTATGTGGCACAGCAGGTAGATGCCCTGGTTATTTCGCCGCTTTCTGTAGATGCATCTGTTGCGGCAGTGGAAAATGCAAAAGATGCATTCATTCCGGTGGTAAACTGGAATACAACCGTAAATACAGATACAGAAGGGTTTGTAGGGGTTTCCAACTACGATCTGGGTGGAAAGACCGGAGAATATGTTAAAGAATATGTAGAGAAGAATTTCCCGGACGGATGTAAGATGGCAATCATCGGCAACAGCAGCTATGAAGTAGGCGTTGAGAGATGTAAAGGTTTTAAGGATGCCATCCAGGATGTTGCAGGCCTTGAGGTAGTAGCGGAACAGGATGCAGAGCTTCAGGAAGAAGGACTTGATATTACAGAGCAGATCTTAACTGCAAACCCGGACGTACAGTTAATCTGGGCATGGAACCAGACATCCCTGTTAGGATGTGTTGCAGCACTTCAGAATGCCGGAAATACAGATGTGGTAGTTATGGGAACAGATATGAGCGTGGATCTTGCGAAGGATATGCAAAGTGACAACGTAAAATTACAGGCAATCACAACACAGATGCCATATGATATCGGATATAAGGCTGTTGAAAATGCAGTGAAAGCAGCAAAAGGTGAGGCAATCGATAAAGAAACGCTGGTTCCTTTAAAAACATATACCAAAGATAATGCAGACGAAGTCCAGACCTACATCGATGAGCATAAAGATTTAGTTAAATAAGCAGAGTTACAAGTATAACACAGGCTGCTGTGGCGGGAAAGCAGCAGCCTGCATGAGGAGCAGGTTAATAGCAGAATAAAAGAAGGCGAAGGTGAAGGAAGTGTCTGACATTATATTAAAGGCGGAGGGCGTAACGAAAAAATTCGGTGGAATCATCGCTTTGGAAAACGCTGGTCTGGAACTAAGAAAAGGAGAGGTGCATGCTCTGGTAGGTGCAAACGGGGCAGGAAAAAGTACTCTGATCAAAATTATTACAGGCGCTTATACAAATGATGAAGGAAAAATTTATCTGGATGGCGGCGAAATCAATGTAAAGTCAACATTTGAAGCGCGTGCTTTAGGAATTAGTGCTGTTTATCAGGAGTTTAGTTTAATTAACACCGTATCCGTAGCGGAAAACATTTATATGGGTAAGTTATTAAAGAAGAAATTAGGTCCTGTGAATCAAATTGACTGGAAAAAAATAAATGATGAGGCTCAGAAAATTCTGGATTTATTAGAGTGTAATATCAGACCGGATGCTATTGTGGGGACACTCAGTGTGGCGCAAAAGCAGATGGTAGAGATTGCAAAGGCACTCTCAAATGAGATAAAGGTGCTGATTATGGATGAACCAACAGCCTCCTTATCGGACAATGATATTGAAAATATGTTTAAGGTTGTAAAAGGACTGAGGGAAAAAGGAATCAGTATTATTTATGTCTCCCACAGGCTGGAAGAACTGCCGATTATCTGTGACAGGATCTCGGTATACAGAGATGGAAAATACATTAAAACTTTAGATATAGAGGATGCCCCGAAAAACGTAATTATTGAAAACATGGTTGGAAAGAATATGACCGTCACGGAGCAGGCAAATTGTGCAACAAACGAAGTTTTACTGGAAGTCAGGAATTTTTCTTCGGGAAAGAAGTTCAACAATGTAAATATGAAACTTCACAGAGGGGAAATACTGGGAATTGCAGGCCTTGCAGGAGCTGGAAGAACAGAATTTGTAAGAGCGCTGTTCGGGGCTGACCCAAGGGATTCCGGAGAAGTCTTCATGGAAGGAAAAGAAATACATATTAAATCCCCAAGGGATGCCAAAAAAGCCGGAATCGGGTTTGTTACAGAAGATCGAAAAGAAGAAGGCCTGATACTGAATATGGATCTGCATACAAATGTGGGCATGACCATTCTGGATAAATTAAAGAAGAAAATCGGACTGGATTTGCATAAAGAAGTGGATCTGATGAATGGATATATCAAATCCCTTAGTATCAAATGCCGTGACGGTAATCAAAGAGCACTGGATTTAAGCGGCGGAAATCAGCAGAAGGTTGTAATTGCAAAATGGCTGGCTACAGAACCCAAAATACTGATTATGGACGAACCCACCAGAGGGATAGACATAGGGAGTAAAAATCAGATCTATGCCCTGATCAACGATCTGGCAAAACAGGGAATCGGGATCATCATGATTTCCTCAGACCTTCCGGAAGTGCTGCAGGTATCAAACCGTATTTTGGTTTTAGCGGCTGGCAAAGTCACGGGAGAGTTAGTTAATAAAGATTTGACACAAGAAGTACTGCTTGATTATGCAACCAGCCAAAAGACAGTCGCAGGCGTGTAATGCGGATTATGAAAGAATATTTCAGACACGTTTATGGAAAATTCAGGAGGATAGAAAGATGAATGCGAAAGCAAAAAATTTTGATATAAAAGCATTTTTAATGAAATATATTATGTATTTTGTTTTGATTTTAATGTGTATTATTATGGCAGTTGCCAGTGACAAGTTTTTAACTACAGCCAATTTAATGACGATTGTAAAACAGATCTCCATACAGTCCATCGTAGCAATTGGTATGACAATGATTATTATAACCGGTAATATTGACTTGAGTGTAGGTTCCATCGTAGCATTTGCTTCTGTATGTGCAGCAATGATGATGAACGCTGGGATGCCAATCCCTGTTGCAATTATTCTCACCGTTTTAGTTGCAGGTGTGTTAGGTTTTATCTCCGGTGGAGTTACTGCAAAATTAAAGCTCCACTCCTTTCTGGTAACACTGGCTCTCATGCAGGCATTCAGAGGGCTTGCACAGACCATCACCGGTGGATATCCGGTTGCCGGACTTCCAGATTCATTTGGAAAAATAGCATCCGGTTCCATTGGTCCGGTTCCTTATCTGGTTATTTATATGATTATTTTTTACGCAGTCTTTATTTACATTATGAAATATACGGCATTTGGCAGATCCATTTATGCAATAGGCGGAAATCAGGAATCAGCCAGACTATCCGGTATTAACGTTGAAAAAGTAAAAACAATGGTTTTCGTTATTTCATCTATGCTCTGTGGTGTTGCAGGCGTGTTGTTAACATCCAAAGTCCGTTCCGGTGATCCCACTTGTGCAAACGGCTGGGAAATGGATACCATCGCAGGAGCAATCATCGGTGGAACGAATATGATGGGTGGCGAAGGAAAACTTGGCGGTACCATTATCGGTTTACTATTTGTTGGAATATTAAGCAATGGCATGGTATTATTAGGTGTAAATGCGTATATGCAGAGCGTTATTAAGGGTCTTGTTATCTTTGGTGCGGTTATTATCAACAGTATCCAGAAGAGAAGCCAGGCGTAGGGGAGCCAGAAAAGTACGAATTCTGTAATCCACGGAACAGGATTGCGTATAACTAAGAGAGTAAATTTGGAGGAATGAAGGATGAACAGTTTAGAACGTTTTTATGCAACGGTAGACAGAAAGCCGGTAGACAGACCGGCGGCATGGCTTGGCATGCCGGATATTTTTGCACAGCCGGCGTTATTCGAATATTACGGCGTAAAAAATATGCACGAATTAAAACTGGCGGTGGGAGATGACTTCTATGCGGTAGAAGTACCCTATCAGTCCCCAACGGCAAGTGCTATATATGCAGCATTTGACTGGTATATGGATGGAAATGTGGATGCAGAGGACCGAACCTTAACGGCAGACGGATGCTTTAAAGATGCAGAAGATCTGGAAGACCTGGATTTCTTTGAGTGGCCGGATCCGGCCAAATATATTGATGTGGAAGAATGCAGACGCAGAGTAGAGCTTGCACCAGAGGGAAAAGTTGTACTGGGTATGATGTGGTCAGCACACTTTCAGGATGCATGTGCGTCCTTTGGAATGGAAACAGCACTTATGAATATGATTGCCAATCCCGAAGTATATGAAGCAGTAAATGATAAGATCGTAGATTTCTATTTGAAGGCAAATGAAATCTTTTATGAAGCAACAAAAGGAAAATTAAATGCAGTGCTGATCGGCAATGACATGGGAAGCCAGAGGGGGCTGATGCTTTCTCCGGCAATGGTAAAAGAGTTTATCATACCCGGGTGCAAGAAACTGGTAGAACAGGCACACAGTTATGGGTTAAAAGTCATTTACCATTCCTGCGGTTCTATTGCGGATGTCATTCCTGATTTAATAGAAGCAGGGGTAGATATTGTACATCCAATACAGGCACTTGCAGCCGGAATGCAGCCGGAATTCCTGAAAGAAAAATTTGAAGGAAAGGTTTCCTTCTGCGGCGGCGTGGATACTCAGGATCTGCTGGTAAATGGAACACCGGAGGAAGTGTGCAGGAAGGTAAAAGACTTAAGAACCATCTTTCCAACTGGCTTAATTATTTCACCAAGCCATGAAGCGATAATGCCGGATGTTCCTCCGGCAAACATAAAGGCCCTGTTTGATGAAGCCCAGAAAATTTATTAAGAAGAGTAGAATTGATACAGAAAGGGAAAACATGAAAAGAATTGGTGAAATGATCAAAATAAAACCGGAAGGTCTAAAACAGTATAAAGCATATCATGCAAACCCCCTTCCGGGAGTAAATGAAATCCTGAAAGCATGCAATATTCAGAACTACTCCATTTATCAAAGAGGAGACTACATGTTTGCATATTATGAATATGTGGGAGAAGACTTCGATGCTGATATGGAAAAAGTTGCAGCTGACCCTGCAACACAAAAGTGGTGGGATTTGGTTAAGCCTCTGATGCAGCCCCTGGATGACAGGAAAGAGAATGAATTCTGGTCCGGGATGGAAGAAGTTTATCATTTGGATTAAATATGAAAAAACATTTAGCAGGGCGTAATCGACGCCCTGCTAAAAAAATGGATAATTTTTGAATAATAACAAATAATTGCGAAAGAATATATATCATGTATATTTTTGATAAAAAGCATTTGCAATAGAAAGAGGGATATTATTTGTTAATTATAAAAGGAATAATCCATACGATGGAAGGCCAGACATATGAAAATGGCTACGTTCGGACCAGTGGAAGTAAAATAGTGGAAGTGGGAAGCATGGAAGATCTGTTTCCACTTAGCGGAGTGGATGAGATTATAGATGCCGGGGGAAACTGGGTAATGCCCGGTATCATTGAATCTCATTGCCACATTGGAATTACAGAAGAAAAGCATGGAAGCATGGGAGATGACAGCAATGAGGTAACGGATCCCGTTACCCCGGCGCTGCGTGCAATGGATGCAATTGATCCGTTAGACCCGGCATTCCATGAAGCAATTATGGCTGGTATTACGTCTGTCATGGCAGGGCCTGGCAGTTCTAATGTGGTGGGCGGACAGTTTGCATTCCTGAAAACTCATGGGAGATGTATCGATGACATGGTGATCCTGCAGCCGGCAGCAATGAAAATTGCTTTTGGAGAAAATCCCAAGACGAATTACGGGGACAAGGATATATGTCCCGCTACAAGGATGGGAATTGCTTCTCTCCTTCGGGAAACACTATTTCAGGCACGGCAGTATTATCTGAAAAAAGAGGCAGGAGAGTTAGAGGAGGAAGATTTTCAAATGGAATCCTGGATGCCGGTTTTCCGTAAAGAGATCCCCTTAAAGGCACATGTTCACAGAGCTGATGATATACTGACGGCAATTCGCATCGCAAAAGAGTACGGATTGGATCTAACCCTGGATCATTGTACAGAAGGACATCTGATTACAGAAAAAATAGTGGAATCCGGTTTTCCCTGTATTGTTGGTCCTGATTTGACCTCCAAATCAAAAATAGAAATTGAGAATTTAAGTTTTAAGACGGATAAAATCCTGCAGGAGAATGGAGTTCTGGTGGCGATTACAACCGATCATCCGGTATCCATGATCCGGTACCTTCCCTTATGTGCCGGGCTTTCGGTTAAGCAGGGGCTGCCTATGGAAGAAGGATTAAAGGCAATTACCATTAATCCGGCAATAATATGCGGGGTATCCCACAGGGTAGGCAGTCTGAAACCGGGAAAGGATGCAGATATTGTTATCTTTTCCGGGAATCCTCTGGAAATTTTTACACAGACATTATACACAATCATAGATGGTGAGGTTGTCTATAAAAACGGTGATATGTAATGATTTATGGAGACTGTAATAATAGTCACAAGAGATATAACAATTAAATAGAGGAGGCAGATTTCATCAACACACTGTTGAAATCTGCCTCCCTTTTTGCAGGACGGCTTTCCGTTACAAAGCGTAGGGGTTAACCCTGGCTGTAAAAAGTATAACGGTTTTTACCATTTCGTTTTGAGCTATATAAAGCTTTGTCTGCCGTTGTGAATAACTCTGAGTATTTGCATCCGTTTTGTGGATAAAGTGAAATCCCAATACTGATGGAAATAGGGAAGGTTTCACTGGCAGATAAGGAAAAATTCTGCAGGGCATCCCGGAGCAATTCTGCTTTTTCATAGATCAGGTCATCCGAAGACACATTTTTTAAGAATACCACAAATTCATCTCCGCCTGCCCGGCCGATAATATCCTGGGAACGGAAATTGGATTTCAGGCAGGAGCTGATCTTTTGAAGAACCGTATCCCCAATGGTATGTCCGAACGTATCATTGACCGTCTTAAAGTTATCGATATCGATTATAAACAACGCATGGCATTTGCCTCTTCCCTCTGCTGACAGATAATCCTGTATTAACTTTTCAGTGGTAAGTTTATTATAGATACCGGTCAGCAGGTCTTTTTGAGCCATTTTTTCCAAAAGGGCGTTTTCTTTTTTATAATCGTCCACATCTGATATGGTTGCAATAGTCCGGATGGGATGATGATTCTGGTCAAATATAACGTTTGCTTTGATCCTGCACCAGATGTACTCTCCGGTATTCATCTTAATCCTTAATTCCAGTTCGGCATGTGACTGCCCGCTGCGAAGTATTTCTTTAAAATCCCCAAAGTGTTTCTTGTCGTCTTCATGGACAATATCTGTTGAACATATGGTTTTCCAGAAATCGTGTATGGGGAGGTCATATTTAAACTTTTTCTCAAAGGCTGGGGAATGATACATGGTACTGTTTATCATATCCCATTCAAAAATAATATCTTGTGCCTGCTCTACAATGATCCGATACCGCTCCTCATTCATCAATAACATATTTTCCGTTTTTTTGGAAAGTGTCTGATCTATAAAAACTGCCTGCACAATGGAAATGCCATCTTCGATTTCCACTGCTGAGCCATGGACATCAATCCAGGCAATGCCACCATCTTTTTTTCGAATACGGTATTCAACAGAGATGGGAGCGCCTTCTTTCATTTGTTGGCTGATGGATTCGGACAGACCGGGAATATCTTCTTCCAGAATCAGCCGGATTCCTTTTCCTTCTATGGGAGCAGCGTGATATTCATTTCTGGTATATCCGGTTAATTTATAAAATCCTTCCGAAGCTAGAAGTATACGAAACTCGTCATCTACGGCGACTTTTGCAACACCCCCCGGAATGGCGTTAATCAGTGCATCCCGCTCCAGGGTTTCTTTTTGCAATGCAGTAGATGCTTCCTGTAATTCTCTGGCAATTAGGGAAGGGTCCTTGACTGTTGTATCTGAGAGCTTGGTTAGATCCGGAAGAAAAGTAGCGGAAATATTATCTTCTATAGCCCCATCCTTATAAGTGGCGCTTATTTCTTTAAATATGCCGGATACTTGCTTTAAGCAGGTAATCATCTGATCAGAGAATGTACCGCATTCACAATTTAATATCATTTCAACGGCCTCCTCATGGGAGTATGCCGGTTTGTATACACGGTCGCTTGTAAGCGCGTCGTAAACATCTGCGATGGATACAATCTGGGCACAGACGGGGATCTCATCCCCTTTCAGGCCGTCCGGATAGCCCTTTCCATCCCAGCGTTCATGGTGGAAGCGGCAGATATCATAGCAATAATGCAAATAAACTTTATCGTCCATACGCTGAAAAGTCTGGAGAATTTCACAACCCTTTATGGTGTGGGTTTTCATGACCTCAAATTCATCGGAAGTTAACCTTCCGGGTTTTAGCAGGATGGAATCCGGAATAGCAATCTTACCGATATCATGCATGGCGGAAGCACTGGCGATGGTATCAATCAGCCGTGGTGTCAGCTTATATTCCGGATACACACGCTGCACACAGGATGCCAGGGTTTTTGTTAACACCCGGATACGTCTTATATGCTGCCCGGATTCCAGGCTGCGGTATTCGATTACGGTACTCAGGGCATCAATAATAAAATCATTGGTTTCCGTTAGTTTTTTTGTTTGGTGTTCTACCAGATCCTCCAAATGATTTTTGTGCCGGTAAAGTTCAATACTGTTTTCCACACGTTTTTTAACGATATGAGCATTAAAAGGTTTTAATATAATATCCGAAGCGCCCAGGTTCAATGCCTTAATTTCATTTTCCTGATAAGTATCAGCAGTGATCAGGATAACCGGGATTTTCTTCATAATGCCTTCGGACTGGAGGTGTTCCATTACCTGAAAGCCGTCCATGACAGGCATAATAATATCCAGGAGAATGATAGCAATGCTATCCTGATGCTGGTGCAGAAGATTCAGCGCTTCCAGTCCGTTTTCCGCCTCCAGTACATCGTAATCCATGTGGAAGAGCT
The DNA here is from genome assembly GCA_900539655.1 of uncultured Robinsoniella sp. GTDB lineage: Bacteria > Bacillota > Clostridia > Lachnospirales > Lachnospiraceae > Robinsoniella. The sequence goes on along the minus strand of UQCR01000108.1, from coordinate 1,021 downwards.
CGCACAAAATAGCCCGGTTTATTTCCATATCGTCAACTATAAGTATCTTGTTTCTTTTCATGACTTTTACCTGCCTTGTATGTAAAATGCTTTATTTTCCCGCTGTAAAAAAATAACAGAAAATATTATCTCTTATTTTATCATAAAATATCATATTAAAAAAGCAAATTCAGAAGAAAGATAGGGAAATTCCTCCGTATATGCAGTTGCATTCAATGTCTTCCTATATTATAATCAACCCAGACTTACCATTGGGAACAGGAGTGATTAAAATGACAGATTACAAGATACGGATAGCGGAGCCAGGAGATGCAGAATCCATTTTTAAAATATACGGACCATATATTGAACATACTGTTATTACCTTTGAATATGAAATGCCGTCTCTTCACGAATTTGCAGATAGAATCCGGGAAATAGCCAGTTTTTATCCCTATCTGGTATATGAAGCAGAAGGGAAAATCTGTGGATATGCATATGCCCACCGGCAGATGGAACGGGCTGCCTATCAGTGGAATACAGAGTTGTCCGTGTATGTGGATAAAGAAGCTAAGGGAAAGGGCATTGGAAAAGCGTTATACGGTACTTTGTTAGAGATTCTAAAACGGCAGAATATGCGAAATGTCTATGCCGGAGTCACTTATCCAAATGAAAGAAGTGAAAGTCTCCATCGGCATTTTGGATTTGAACTTCTGGGTGTCTATCACCATACAGGATATAAATTTGGAAAATGGCATGATGTGATGTGGTTTGAAAAATCCTTAAATGATGGACAGAGAAAGCCGCAGCCTGTGAGATCGGTTCAGGATCTGGGCATGGATGTAATACACCAGATATGCGATCTTCATTTAGGATGAATATTTAAAACATGCTTTAGTATTATAGCGAAGGTTTTATAGGGGGCTGTAAAATGACTTATATTTGGGTTTAGCTGAGGAAGGGACGCTTTGTGTAATATAGGTAGTGTGCGGAAAGATGGGGGTGGGAAACTGATATGGACTCCGTCAGCTTGCCGCAGAAC
>UQCR01000107.1 GCA_900539655.1 uncultured Robinsoniella sp. | reverse complement strand
ACTATATCAATGCGTCTTTCCCGCCATCCCGGGAGGAACCTGCCACAATACCTGCTGCTGCCAGCGTTCCCTGTACATAACCATTATTTACACAGAGGTCAACCACGGTATGTTTATCTCCATAGTTACTGATTCCGGAAGCAATTTTTCCAAATACACTTCCATTATTCGTACAATAAGAAGCTTCACTTACATAGTTTCCGATTCCGCTTGCCAGTCCGTTGCCGTCCGGCGTCTGTACGATACCGTTATTATAAGAATAAGTAACCTGTATCCTACTTTCATTTCTGCAGTCTGCCTGCTGTACCGTGTCACCTGTACCAAAGCTGACAATACCCTGCGTGATGCCGTTAGCCTGTTCATGGGCTACGACTGCCCCATTATTAGATGATTTACGAATTGTTCCAATCTGTCCCACCCGATTTTGGGGATATAATGCTTCGCAGATCATTCCGGCTGATACATTATTTGCAAATACATATCCTTCTCTGTCTACCTGGCACCCATTTACTTCCGCCTCGGTTCTGTAATTCTGATACAGATTCAAACCTGGCTTCGTCTCGTCAATATCTTCTGACTTACGGGTACCGGAAACAAATACTAAGATACCTGCTGATCTGGATGAGTTTCTTGCCAGTGCATCTCCGGCATTCATAAATGGATCATTCCCTCCATAAATACCGTTAATCTTTCCGGCAAAAGTATCATCTGTAAAAGTAACCGCTTTTTTAACTGCCTCTCTTCCGGATGCTGTTGTAGGAACATCCCCGCTTCCGCTGAAACGCCTTGCCGTATACAGTGCAAAACCTCCTGCCCTGCTGGCACTTATCCTTGCAGATACCCTTGTATCATAGATTTTTGCATCTGCGCCGGTTTCCATCGGCAGCTGCGGGCTTAAGTTCTCAAATAAAGCATTGTCATAATCCTGATAAGGATCCGGGTTCCTGGCCGTCCTGCCATTACTTACGTAATATGCCAGCCCTGCTGCTTCATCGGCAACAATTTTGCTGTCACTTCCGATATTTAAATTCTTAACCACACCGCCGCTCAAATCATAAATCAGAGCATAATGTGTATTCGGTATGGATGCCCCGGTTTCGAAATTACCGGGATTCTGTATACGGTTTACTCTGATTCTTCCAATGGTATAACCATTGCCGTCCAGAGATCCCGTCATACGGTACATACGTTTATTGGATGCACCAATTACAAATCCATTGTATCCGTCATCACTTGTTGATAACTGGATATTATTCATAAGTTCAATATCCCTTGTGAGATACTTCAGATAGGAACTTCCAATCGCTGCATAACCCATGTTTTCACCCAGGTTCATGTTATATAAATGACGTTCATTCCGGATCTGCAGCTTATTCTCTGTCTCTACCCGGTATGTATCCGGCTGGGCTGCTGCCTCATCTTCTGCAAGCAATGTGCTTCCCAATGCCGCTGTTGTCTGCGGATAATATTCCAAATCATCCAGATCATCAAAATCAATGGACGGAATTTCATCCAGTATACTGTCATTATGAACATCATCTATTTCAGTGTTTGAAAAATGCATACTGAACATTCTGCTGGTTCTGTCATATGCCGGTAAATTTTCCGGCTTGATTCCTAATTCCTTATCATAAATCTTGGTTGCCTCCAATGTAAAATAACCGCTGGAAGCCGGCAGATAGGAATCCATCTCTTCACAAGGAAGATTTATCCGAATGGTCATATTAGTTGCTCCTGAGAGATTTACGGATACCGTAATATCATCTACAGAATCAAATTTATTCGGATCATTTCCTGCCGTATCTTTTGCATAGAAATAATACAATTCTCCATTAACCATGATATCCTGCTTTTTATTTGGAATATCATACTCATAACTGGATGCCTTAGCCAGTGTATAAACCTTAACCGGTGATTTAGGCAATATCGTATTTGTAAAGACTGTATTATTATAATTATAAGTTCCTCTGCTGTGTCCGTCATAAACGGAGAAGTTCATATAATTTGGCAATGCGCCGCTGCTCAGTTTGAACCTGGCTACTAAATCTATATTTTCCTGGGTAACTCTTTTCACCGGGTATTTATCATTATCTCTGAATTTAATTGCTATTCCGGTATTATTGGTGTTATCCCCAGTCCAGGTACCGTCTGTATATGCAGAGTTATCATTGTTTCCTCCGTCATCATATTCTACGGAAGACTGCATATAATCAACAGCTTTCGTTGGCCAATAGTTGTAATAATAGGAAACCTTCGTATTGTCCAGAGACGTAAACGACTGGTTATTACCCGGCAGTGCCTGTCCTCCGTTTGTTGTAAAACTGCCCAGGCTGACCTCGGATATACCGCTGTCATCCGTAGAAGCACCTGCCAGATCCAGCTGTGGAAACTCATAATCCATTCCCAGTGTTAATTCATCCTCTGTCCATGGATAAACAAATTTAGCCGATCTTGCCTTTTGGGCTGCAAGGCTGCCTGAAGAAGCTGCCACATTCGCCGAGCCGGTTCCCGTAATTTTATTGTTAAGAGGGGTTTTTAAATTTTCTTCCCCTTTTGCCGGATATTCCATAGATACGCTGACGCTGGAATTTACCTTTGCATACTGGCGTACCATATTGCTGTAATTTCGCAGTCCATATTCGCTGTCCGTTCTCTTTTCATCCAACGGAGTAGTATTATCTGCCGGATCTCCATCCTTTTTCAACTGCTGCGTTTTTTGTACAAATGTACCGTAATCAGTACTGCTTGGCAGTGAAAGTGGTTTTAAACCATAGTTAAAAGTGGAGTCGATCTGTGACGTGGAACTGTTCCAATACTTCAGTTCGTTGTCACTAAGATAATAACTGTTTTCAATACGTTCTGATTTAATTACTTCATCGGTATATCCTTCCAGGAATCCAATCAGGGTTCCCCGGTCGTTGGTACCTATTATCTCTCCTGTGCTATAGCTGTTTGTTATTTTAATGGTCTTGCTGCGGTCCTGGGCCATTACGCCTACCAGCCCGCCTACTTTTGTACCGGATACTCCTAAGTCATCCAGTCCGGTATCCGTCTGCTTTGCAGATATGGTCGCACTGTTGTAAGATACATCCACAGGACCGACTGCATAACCTGCAATACCGCCTACGTAACTGGCTCCTCTGACAATCTGCGAACTGTTGAATACACTCTGGACATAAACCCCTGTCTCCGGCTTTTGAACAATTCCGGTTCCGGAACGTTCACCAAGCTCGCCGGCTATACCGCCGATATGCGTTGCCTGTGTATATTCTGTCAATGTGGAATTCCCCGGAACATGTCCTACATCATGAATGTAGATCACCCTGTTTTCACCAACCACATCGCCCGTGTTGTATGTATTTGTGATTCGGTATCCGCTTCCGCTGATACCGCCTGCACGCTGCACCGCAGATATCTGTCCGGTATTGACTGTATAATTGATAATACCGTATGCTCCTGTGATACCGCCTACATAGCTTTTTCCACTGACTGCGTTAGATTGGTTGCCGCCAAGGGTATACTTTCCGGCAAACTTCGCATCTTCCTGTAAATCTTTAAATTCTTCGGTTATGAGCGGGTCATTTTTACTCATGGTAACAATAACACTATTGTCACCCCTGCCCACGATTCCACCGATATAGCTTCCGTCTACATTACTTTTATCAAGCTGTGCAGATTCGTAACCCGGCAAAGTTATGGAAGCAGTATCCGTTTTTAAATCTTCTGCACCGTACGCCTTACCGGTAACGGCTTTCAGATTCTGGGCAAGTGTAACTTCCACACTTGTTCCGGCATATCCAATGATACCGCCTACATTTGTTCTTCCGGTTACGCTGTTGTAATTCCGGGTATCCAGTACCTGTGTTCCATCATAGGCATAGCCGATTATTCCGCCTACATTCCTGCTTCCCCTCTGAATAAAGTTTCCGCTTCCCTTTGCAACTTTTGTCCCAAGGGAAATGTCTTCTCCATCCATTCTGGTAACCTGTTTCACAAGTGCATTTTTTGCAAATCCTACCACTCCGCCTACATTTTCCGGAGAAACAACTTCTCCTTTCAGCGAATAAACTCGTTCAATTCTGCCGCCTTCCATATATCCGACTGCACCGCCTGCATTCTGGCTGGTCAGGTTATACTGGTCACCTGTGCTAAAGTCAACCAAGCCCTGAGCCGTTGTCTGGCTGGCACCCTTATCTATGGAGCTTGCCCTTACCTGGGCATTGTTGGCAACCATGTGAAGTCCGGTCATGCTCCCTCCAATAGGGATCGCATATGGATCTTTACGCACTTCTTCATCGTTGAATGCCGGTGCAAATGTACTGTGATCGCCTTTATCCGTCGTATTCAGATTCGACGGTCCGGGATTAATATCAAATGTGTAGGTAATATCAGCATAAACTGAATTTCCTACCAAACCTCCGGCATTGTTGTTTTTCGCACGAATGCCGCAGATTGCATTACCGCTTTTCTCTGCACCTGTGTTAAAGGTGTTTTCAACGCGTATATTTCCCGGATTACCGGTAACGAATCCTGCGATTCCTCCGGCATTATCGTTGTAAGCCGTTATATTGTCCTCCACCGATGCTTTTACAGTTGCGGCTTTTGGCGCATTGGTATAACGGTTCTGATAAGGTGCATCCGGTGTATCCGGACCTGTCGTAATCGTCTGATAAGTAATATAGCTGACTTTTTTGGCTTTTTTCAGATCCTTCACGGCAATACCGCCTATGTTAGTATCTTCTGCCTTCACAGTCTGATTTAATTTCACATCAATTCCGCTTAAGTCTGCAACATCTTTGTCTGCACTGTCTTTTTTATCGCTGACAATATCTCCGGTTCCCTTATCATATAATTGTCCGGCAATTCCTCCGGCATTATTTCTTCCTGCGGTGATCTGGCCCATATTATAGGTATCCAGCAACTGTACGCTTCCTCTGCCGTTGCCGATAATTCCTCCGGCATTGTCCCTTCCTGCATGTATATTAGCCAGGTTGGTATAGATATAAGCGCGGTTATTTATGATCTGGTCTGATATTAATTTGGAATAAGAAATGCTCATTGCATCTGCTCTTCCCACCAGACCTCCGGCATTGTCCTGGCCGGCACTGATCACTCCCTGGGTACCGCTATTTTGTACCTGTTCATAAGTTCCTGTCATTCCGCTGTTAAATACATCCTGTAAAATACAAATGCTCGCATCGCCAAGGATTCCCCCGGCATTGTCATAATCTGCGGTTACCCGATTTATATTCGTAAAAAGGAAATTATCAGGATCATTCGCATTCATAGCATCTGTCAGTACTTTCCTGGAATATTTCAGATCCAGCTTTACCGCTTTTCCTGCTACTCCTCCGGCATTGTACTGTGCCCTGATGCTTCCTCTGTTAAATACATCGGTGATATCTGCATCTGTATTATTTCCCTGATAGTCTTTTGCGGTTGTGGAAATCTCAAACTTTTCACTTGCATAACCGAAAATCCCTCCGGCATTTGCAAGCTTCGCCCAGACATTTCCTGTATTCGTACTCATACCCTTTGCAATCATGTTTACCACACGATTGTCCTTATTACTGTATTTTCCGTCACCGCCTATACCGAAGATACCCCCGGCATTCATTCTTTCAGCTGTAACATTTCCTGCGTTATAGACATCCGAGATGTTAAAGCTGTTCTGTTCCAGGCCGGAACCTGTCTTGATGCTGTCTATGGACGCATAAGAAATACTATTAAATCTGTCATCTGCCCTGTCCCTGCCATCCGCATTGCCGACAATTCCTCCGGCATTGCTGCGTGCTGCAGTTACAGTTGAGTTATTTGTGTAAATTCCTTTATTGATTGCTGTATCTACACTGACTTCATTTGTGATATCCGTATCGACTAATCTTCCAGCCATCCCGCCTGCATTGTTTCGGGCATTAACGGTAAGAGGCAAAGCTCCTGCTGCTGTTGAAATTCCGCTGTAGACATCTTTTATGATCGCTCTGTCTCCATCTGCTGAACCAAAGCCGACTACCTTACCTACTATTCCTCCGGCATTGTCTCCGCCTGCGGTGACGCTTGCCTGGTTGGTCATGAAGTAATCCTTTATTACATTATGGGCTCCATCGATCACGACGTTCTTACTGTGCTCAATGGTACCTTTTCCGCTCAAGAATCCTGCCACGCCTCCGGCGTTATTTCCGTATCGTGCATTTACAGTTCCACGGTTAAATACATCCTTTATCGTTACATTTCCTTCAGCACTTCCGGCAATCCCTCCGGCGTTATCCCTAGAAGCAGTTACATTTCCCTGATTGGTACATACTTTTTCTTCCACAGATTTCTTAGCCGTAGCTTCTCTGCTTTCGATATGTATTTCCCCAATCACCTGCCCTGCAATTCCACCGGCATTGCTATTGTTTCTTGCTGTCACAGTACCGCTGTTATAAGCATCTGTAATGGAAACAACATTTGTAGCCCTGCCTGTGATTCCACCGGCATTACTGCCACCGGCTATTACATTTCCCTGGTTGGTATACATCTTGTTAGCAACCATGTCCAATGCAATCGCTGCTTCACTGCTGACAGCAGCATCTTGCGTATTCGCCTGTAAGTTACCGGCGATTCCTCCGGCATTATCTCCGATTTCAGCTGTAACTGCACCTCTGTTAAATACATTTGTTATATGAATATCTGCACCGGTACCAATCACACCTCCGGCATTGCTGATCCATGCCTTAACATCTCCCAGATTTGTATACATACTGTTTGCGATCATATTGGATGCAATATTGCCATCTATACTTATCACAACAGTTTGCGCATTTCCCTGAAGATTTCCGGCAATTCCTCCGGCGTTACTGCCAGTTGACGCTGTTACCCTGCCCCTGTTAAATACATTACTGATATTAACATCCACACCAGTTCCGATCACACCGCCGGCATTATCAGCACCTGCTGTGACATTTCCCTGGTTGCTGTAGATCATACCTGCAAATACTTCCGCGGCTACGGGTTGATCATGTTTGATATTACCTTTGGCAATACTTCCCGCGATTCCTCCGGCGTTATCGTTGTTGTTGGCAGTTACTGCCCCCTGGTTGAACATATTTATAATATCGGTATTTTCACCATGACCGGCAACTCCGCCAGCATTATCCTTATAAGACCAGATTGTACCTGCATTGTTATATATAGGCGTAACCGCGGTAGTTATATGCGAGATCATTCTTTTTGCAATCTCGGTATCATTTGAAATAACCATTGCATCAGTATCGGAGTCTTTGTTCATATTGCCGACTATTCCTCCGGCATTATCTCCGTTTCGTGCTGTTACCGCTCCGCGGTTAAACACATTCTTCACATCTGTATGTGAGTCTCCAATAATTCCTCCGGCGTTATTTGCCGCCTGAACTGAGCCGCTGTTTGTATAAAAAATTCCTTTGCCCGCGTCTGCAGGTATCACAACATGATCTAAGATATTCTGGCTGTATGCCAGTATAAATTTGTCCTGCTGCGCAGTGGCCCCCCCTGGCTGCCTCACCTGAATCAGCCCTGCAATTCCTCCGGCATCTTCACTAGTTGCTGTAATATTTCCCCGGTTAAATGCATTATGAATAACTGCATTCCCATCTGAAATATTTCCTGCGATTCCTCCGGCATTTCTGGATGCCTTTACTGATCCTTCATTTGTGGCCATGGAGTTGGTATGATTCATTCTGGCTTCAATTAAGTCATCATCATATGTAATCTTTGCTGCTGAATTAATATAACCGGCTATTCCACCTGCATTTGCCTGTGATGCGGATACGGTTCCTGCATTAAACACATTTTTGATTTCTTTTGTGGTATTGAGTTTACCTACAATACCTCCTGCATTATTTCCAGCATTGATTACGGATATACCGGTTGCACTAACCGGCATTGTATTTGTGTAATAACCGGGAACAGGATCCTTTACTTTATCTGTTATCGGATCTATCAAATTGCTTGCGATTTTTTTTACGATAGTAATCTTTACTTCCGTATCTGGTAATTCGATGTCCCCCGGGAACAAACCTGCATCTGCTTCGGAAGTGACACTGCCTGCGATTCCTCCGGCATAACTGCCAGCAGCTTCAATCTTAGGTGTGGTCACCGTATTATAACGGTTCTCCACATTTTGAATCTCAACTTTTCCGGCTGCCACACCTGTGATTCCTCCGGCATAACTGCCTCCGGCACTAACCGTTCCTTCATTATAGACCGGTTTTTCCTGCACCTGAGTAGTCCCCACATTAAGTTTTACCTCTTTTGTCAAAGCACCGGCGATTCCTCCGGCATAACTGCCCTGAGTGGTTACATTCCCACTATTGCTGACCTGAATAATAGTATCTTTTGTCAGATTTCCAATATTATAAGGTAAAGAAAGGTTTGATATTTCCACCTGATCATCTGCCAATCCTATAATTCCTCCAGCATACGATGCCGCTGAAATACCAGGCTTCATAACAGGCACTGTTCCGATTTTAATATCTTCAATGATCTTACCTGTTTCCGTTTTCAGATTTACAGCTCCGCTTAATTTAAACTCATTTCCTGCCGCAGCTGTAATACCCCCGGCATACCCTTTTATTCCGGCTCCACCGGTAACTGGCGAATCAACAGCAGCCACATCGGCCTTATTTACTACGTTCTGCAGGCTTACCTGATAACCCTGTATCTGTCCGGCAATTCCTCCGGCATAACTGCCTGTTGCCAGCACCGGACCGGCATTTGCTGTATTTTCTATTACTACATCATAATGCGGTTTTGAATTCAACGGTCCTTCTGCAGAACCTGTAATTCCTCCGGCATTTATATTAGACTGAATAATTCCATAATTGGAATATTCACTTTTGTAAGTCTTTACTGCTGTCATTCCGGCACTCGTAACATATTCGTAATCCCGGATAACATATTGCTCATTAGTTGAACCCGCTGCTTTATCCAGTCCTGAAAAAGTGCTTCCTTCTTCCAGACTTCCTGCAATTCCTCCCGCATTATAATGCTCAGCTGTAACTTCTCCAGTATTGACTGCTTTCGTTATGACTGTCTTTTTGTCAGCAACACCGGCGATTCCTCCGGCATTATTATCTGCCTTTACGGATATACCATTCAAATCTTTTCGGCTGGCATTTCCAAGAGCAGGATTCTGGGTTTGATTCACTTCGTTAATCTTACCGTCATATAGACTGATAAAACGGGTTCCGTTTGCAGTATCTACCAACATTCCTGATTTTGCATCACCGGGAACTGTGTCCTCAATTCCTATTGCAAGCATGCCTGCAATTCCTCCGGCATAATTACCAGTTGCTTTTATGGTATTGCCGTTAAATCCAGGATCAGATGCTCCATATGCATAAGGCTTTAAAACAATTGCGTTTCCACTGCTATCTTTCAGTCGTTCTTCACTTTTTTCTCCATCTGCCGATTCTACCATTTTCATATGATAATTATTCTTTTCATTTTTCAGGAGAGTAATATTCTTTCCAAATCCCTGAAATTCGCCGGCAACACTGCCTACATAATCATTTCCCTTAGCCGTGATGCCTTCAATGGTAAAATTCTTAACAGATGCATTTTGTCCAACAATTTCAAAAAGGCCTACTCTGTTTTCCTTTGCTGTATCAGCCGGATTATCCGGATCTGTATATGTATTACTTATTTTTAAGTTTGATAATTTATAGTTTTGATAAACAGGAATCTTTTCCTTTTGTCCCACACCTAGAGAATTCGGAACTTCAATCTCAAGATAATTTCCGTCTGCCTTCTTCTGGTATTCGATCTTCCCGGCAGTATCTTTTTTAACCGTGGAAGTAAATGATCCTTCAAACCCTCTAGTTCTGTCTGCCTCTAACGCATCATGTTCATTTGCCGAAATCGGCTGTAAAATCCGTAGTTTCAAGACATCTGTTGTGGTCAGATCATTTCCCGACGCATTTGACACTACCAGCCGGTGATACACTTTGGTACCACCTCCGGGCTGTATAACCTCTTCTCTTCCAAGCTTTTGTAAACTCCAGTCAATGTCATCATTCAGCATGAAGTTCTGGAAATTGCCGGCTTTATTTTGCACATAAGCCGGATCTGTCGGATCTGCTTTATCATTTAGTATGTACCGAAGATTACTCAGGTGTCTTGCATACCCTAAACCGTACCACATGTTAGATAAGTTTCGGTTCTCCCTGTTAGCCAGATACGCTTTTGCTTCTTCCCAGAACGTGCCGCCCCGCACACCTGTTACATAGATGTTTTCTGCGGGATTGACAGTCTTTGCTTCCGTATAGGCATTTTCTTCTCCGGATGAAACACTCATGGATCCGGTAAATCCTTCTCCTTTATACTTTCCTTCTACTATGACCTTAAAGTTTTCACTCCATGGTATTGAGGGATATCTTTTATTGACCGATAATTCATCATTACTGCCATCCGTTATACTGTCCAGAACAAGCCGGAATACTCCGTATTGTTTCTCCCCTGCTTTATCCGCAGGTACATAATATGACAGCCGGTGTTTGAAGGTACTGGAGTCATCAGAGCCGTCATAGCTCTTCATTGTTCCGTCTCCCTGGAGTTCTTCTGTATAAAAAGGAACCATTAAATTTGATTTCAAAGCGTTATTCACGCCTTTATTTTTATCATAAGAATATAGATCATAAACTGGCATTGGACTACGGACACTGCCGGACGCTCCTGTTGTTACAGTACTTCCAGGCGTAATATAACCTTCTCCGCTGTTATATGCGCTAATATCTTTTATCTTATAATAGACCTTCGACGTATCCACAGCATTTACAATGGATATATCATAAGTCATTTTGGTGAATTTTTTCCTCTTATCATCCGTTACTCCACCTGCATCATTTTCCGGACCGATTTCACCCCATTCAATAGTAAGCATATCATCATTATTAACTTTTACATATGCATTCTCTAAAAGTCCTAAGTTTTCCGGTTCTCCAATCCCCTGAGCGCCATAGTAGCCCTGTCTTTTATCCTCCAGGGCACCCCGGTCCCTCAGAAGTACATTTTCTTTACTATACAACACGCTTTTACTTAAATTTGTTTCATCATAAGAAAAACTGTCTGTACGTTCCGAATAAAATGCACAACGAACCGTTTTATTATTTAGATTAACTTCTACAAGAATACTGTAATCGAGAATACTCTTATCACTGATATAAGGTTCTAACAGACGGTAAAGCAAAGCAGATTCATCCGAGTCATCTTTGCTCAATTCCATGTAAACTAAATTTTTTGAATCGATCAGTTCTTGCTTTTTAGCAGTTTCATCTGCACTGCCTTCGGGGACTCCAGGAAATGTCACGCCGGGATAATCAACTCCATCCCCAGTGGTACCTCCTTTAATTGCCTCCTCAGGAACATCATAGAATTCCGTTCCCCGGTTTGCATCCGAAAACTCCTCATCAAACTTGCCCTGAACCTTCAGATCTGTCAGCGAAGACTGCATCGCCATATAAATTACCTGAGCAGTATCATCTGCCCTCGCCATGTATGCCTGATTGGCGATTCTCACTGCATTAAATGCAACTATACCAATCAATATACTAAGCACACCTAAAACTACAGCTAATTCAGTAATTGTAAAGCCTTTTTTATTTCTAACCCTTTTTTTGTACCTGTGCATAAATGGCATCATATACAGTCACCCCCTTTCAAAGCAGTCAGCGCTGCATTTTTTAGATGCTGATAAATTCTGTCACATGCCATTTTGTTACACTTGAGTTGCTGGCTTTAAATGAATGCTCCGCCCTCCCGTAGTTCAGGGAGAAAGGGGAAGATTTGCGAAGCATTCATTTAAAGCCAGCAAGTGACTTCTGGGTGTTGCGCCAGAAGTCGCTTGCTGTTATTAATGATATTAATCTCTTTGTTTTTTTAATTACGGTGCAGGTGTAATAATACCTGTAGCTGCAATTGTACCATTTCTCATTGTTGCCGTATTAAATTCAGTCACTGTTGTATCTGGTGATACGCCTGAAACACCTTTTACAACTCCGCCATTAGCATATACAGCCCCCATAATAGCACCTTCACTTGTAATATATAAATAGATTTCATCTGTGCCTTTCAAATCATTTGGGGTAAAATATGCATCTCCGCCGGCTGCAATAAAATGATCTTTTGCCGGAACAGCAGTGGCTGGTGCCACAGGAACTACACTAAAGAATGTCAATAAGTTAGCATCCAGATCAGTAGCATCAAGCTGAACTGTATAAACCGTTGTCCCTGTATAAAGAGTACCACCAGCAACATCAATAGCACGTCCAGCCGCTACATTACGTGTAGCAAATGCCTGAGCAGATGTCATAAAGTTCTTCGCTCTTGCAGAATCAGCAGTTTCCTGACCATCTTTAATAATTCTCGCAACATTAGGCGCTACTAAAGCAATTAATATACCAATAATTGCTAATACTACGATCATTTCAACCAATGTGAAACCTTTTTTGTTTTTAAGTTTTTCTCTTAATTTTTGCATTTCTTATCCTCCGTTTTTTAATTTATAATAGTTTGTACCTGCTAATCTTTATCTTTTCCTCCCTCCATTTTCTTTACAGATACTTTTTTGCTTCAGTAAATTATTACTGCTAGCTACTCATATAAAATAACAAAAAAAACGGATTTATTACCATTTTTGTATTCAATCGCTTAAAAAGTGTAATGTTTTTATTGTCCATGTATTAAAAGGTTGTATTTTCGACATAAAACCATCAATTTTATATCTCAGAAAGCAAATACGGACGTTTTTTTACTTATTAACCAGATATTTGTTAACCATTTGCTTATCAACACACCGTTCAATACCTGCATCATAAGTAATAATATTTGTCTGTATTAATTTTGCTATATGAAAATCCAATGACTGCATTCCTGCTTTCTGACCTGTCTGCAATACTGATGCAATCTGATGGCACTTATTTTCACGTATCATATTTGATACGGCATCATTACATAATAAGATTTCAAATGCAGCTATTCGCCCAGTACCATCTGCTTTCGGGATTAAAGTCTGGGTAATTACCCCTCTTAAAACCTGTGCCAAAAGAATTCTAACCTCATCCTGCTGGCTCGCCGGATACTGGTCAATAATACGATCCAAGGTGCTGGCTGCACCTGTCGTATGTAATGTAGAAAGAACATAATGCCCAGTCTCGGCTGCCGTAATTGCCGCAGAAGTAGTTTCCAGATCACGCATTTCTCCAACTTGAATCACATCGGGATCTTCTCGAAGAGCACTCTTTAAAGCGCCAGCAAATGTATCTACATCTCTACCCACTTCCCTCTGATTAACCATAGATCTCTTGTGTTCATGCTTATACTCGATAGGATCTTCAAAGGTTAAAATATGGCATTGTTTATTCATATTTATATAATTAATGATCGAAGCCAATGTTGTTGACTTACCACTTCCAGTTGGACCCGTCACAAGTAAAAGCCCTCTAGGATACATAGCAAGTTTTTTAAATAATTCTGGTAGATTCAATTCATCCATAGTAGGTATGGTATCATTTAGCAAACGTATTGCTATGCCCGGACTTCCATATTGCGTATAAATATTTACACGGTTCCTGTTACCGTCTGCAGAAACATAACAAAAATCCACATCCTGGCCAAATGCATATCTCTTTTTCACTTGCATTAACATAGAATCTGCCAATGCCTGTATCTGGTTTTCATTTAATATACCTACTTCTTTCATTTTTTCAAGACTTCCATGAATGCGCATAATAGGTGGAAGTCCTTTTGTAAAATGTAGATCCGATACTTTCCAATCCCTGCAAGTTTCCAGAAGAATATCAATTATCTGCCTTTTCTCAATTTCGTTATTCATGATCCCAACCCCTTTTAATCTAATGATGTTTTTATTTTTTTCAATTCATGAGTGGTAGTTATGCCTTGTTTCACTAATTCCTGCATATGAAGCCCCAAATCAAGAAATCCCTTTTCCTCCTTAAGGTATTCTTTAATAACATAACTCTCAGCCTTTTGTACAACAAATCTTTTAACTTTATTGTCCATCTCTACGATTTCATAAACTGCCATTCTGCCCAGATATCCAGTATTATTGCACATAGGGCATCCTCTTCCATGATGTAATTTTTCCGGAAGTTCTCCTTCCCACTCCACCAACTCCTCCGGTTCGGGAGTATACTCTTCCTTACAATACTTGCAAATTTTTTTTACAAGCCTCTGTGCTACCACACATACAATTGAGGATGCAACCATATACGGTTCCACCCCCATATCGATCAAGCGCATAAATGCTGATGCAGCATCATTGGTATGCATGGTTGCAATAACCAGATGACCGGTAATCGCTGCCCTTGCTCCGATCTCGGCAGTTTCCGCATCACGAATTTCGCCTATCATTACTATATCAGGATCCTGTCTGAGAATAGAGCGAAGACCCGTAGCAAAAGTAAGCCCACTTTTTGTATTTACCTGCACCTGATTAATATGGGGCAAAATCTTCTCTACCGGATCCTCTACCGTAATTACATTTATAGTGGATTTTGCTATCATTTTTAGTGCAGCATATACTGTAGTTGTCTTTCCGCTGCCAGTAGGTCCCGTAATTAATACAATACCATTTGGGGCTTTTAATGCTTTTTCAAATTTAGTTTGGTTCAGTCCCATATGCAGATCTTCTATCCCCAGGATATCTTCCGGATTACTCGTTCCAAGGATACGGATAACTATCTTCTCCCCGAATATCGTAGGGAGAGTAGATATTCTCATATTCACCTTTTCTCCATCCAAAAGAACATTCATCCTACCATCCTGCGGCAGACGTTTCTCTGCGATATCCAGCCCGCCAAGAACCTTAAAGCGGCTTAGCAGATGACCAAATGCTGTTTTCGCAAAAGACATAGTTTCTATTAGTTCGCCGTCAATTCGAAGTCTGACAGTCACATAATTTTCAATAGGCTCAATATGAATATCACTTGCCTTCCTCTGATAACCCTGTTCCAGAATTACCCCTACAGCTTTCACAATTGAATCGTTTTGAAGACTATCATCATCAAATGTAAAAATTTCTTCCTCTGCCTCTTCTACTTTACCAAACTCTTCCTCAATCTGTGCCATAATATTATTTACACTTTGCTGAATATAGTTTTGCCGGATTGCTTCTTCAATATCATTTTTGGTTGCCAGCAAAACAGAGACCTGCTTACCACAAAGTTGACTGAGTTTTTCAAATAGTACCTGTTTAAATGGATTATCTGTTGCAACATGAAGTAAGTATTCTGTTTCATGTACAGGTATAATTACATTTTTTTTTGCATCTTCTTCTGATATATAACGCAGGATCGCCGGCGATATTTTCTGTGCAGCAAGATTAACGAGAGGCAAATTATATTTGACTCCCATAGCCCTGATATAATCAAATTCCGAAATAATACTTTTTTCTAATAAAATGGCACTCAATGTTTTTCGAGGATTCGCTTTTTTTGCTTCTACTGCTTTTAATAATCCCTCTTCATTCAAAAGACCCATCTTAACCAGTATCATTTCCAAACTTTTGTTTTGTTCATTATCCATAAATTTAACTCCTTTAATATAGACTGATATACCATTCAAAAATCTTATTTCCCCAGATAGAAGCAAATATAAGACCTACAGATAGAAATGGACCAAAAGGTATCTTCAATTTTCTTTTTTTCTTATGAATGATAATAACAATACCATAGAGCCCTGCAAAAATCACAGCTACCATCATTGCAACGATATTAGCTTTCCATCCCAATAGAAAACCCGAAACTGCCATTAGCTGAATATCTCCTCCTCCAAATCCCCCACATATTAAGGTTATAAGAATCATAGGCACACTGATTGCAAAAATGCCAATGATATGATCTAATATACTATCTGTCCCATTAATTAATATAGATGCCACTCCAAGTCCGAATATAATAAATTCAAATCGATAAGGAATTTCCATTGTATCCCAGTCAATCATACATACTATTATTAAAACAGAAAAGAAAATACAGTATAAAACTGTATTCCAACTCTTTCCCCAAATATAAGAAGCAACTCCCCATAGAACTCCATTTAGAAGTTCAATGACCGGATAACGAAGAGAAATATGCTTTTTACAAAATCTGCATTTTCCTCCTAAAATACAATAACTGATGACCGGAATCAGATCGAACCATCTCAATGTCTTTTTACAGTTCGTGCACATGGACCTACCATGATTTCCATTAATAGAAATATCTCTGGGTATTCTGTATATACATACATTCAAGAAACTACCGACTATAATTCCCGCAATAACTGCATATAAAATAATATAACTTAAATCAATCACTGTGCTTCCTCCTCAATAGGGGGCGGTGTCATACCATACATATTTACCTGTAAAGACACTTCCCGTACTACATCTCCCTGGGGTTCATATTCAACAGAAGGTATCTGAAGGCAGTACCGTTCTTTATTTTTTTCCCCAAGACCTTCCGGAGGTATATTATTAATAGCATTAATTACTTGTAAACACTGGTCATCATTAACATCCAACTTAATTGATATTTGTGATACCAGAAAAAGATTAATTAATTCTCCGGACATATCTGTCTGCATTTCTGTATATTCTTTCTTATTTTTAGGTTGCACAATACTTTGTTCATAAGTAACTGAATCCACACCAATATAAGGTGTAATATTAATTGAGTTCAATTTCAGTCCCAATCCGGTAACTATTTCTTCTATTTTTTCATTTGCTTTAAAACTCTTGTAATTCTGTTCAAAAGTCATTTTACTTTCTTTTTTTAATTTTTCATAATTGGACTCAATTGTAACATCCTCTATAACTCCACGAATCCCATCTTCTTGATCTTTTAATGTTGTCAGTTCTTCCTTGTTTACTTTGATTTTATCGTAGACTGATTGTACCCCCAAGGTAATGATCAAGACGCTGAACATAATTGTAAAAAGAAGCATTATAAGCTTTTTTTGACTTTCAGTGACAGAGAAATTCATTATTTAATACCCCCTTTTCTACTGTTCGGACTCTGATTGATTTGGTGTTGCTGCTGCTTCAGGTTGGGATTCTTCTGTGGTAGCCGCTTCTACCTGCCAAAGTGTAATCTTTAGGTCAAAATTATATGTCATTTCACCAAAGTTTCCCTTTTGATAATCAAAACCTGTATATTCTACATCTGAGAACATGATTGTGCCGTTTTCCTTTTTCATCTCACTTAAATGCTGGGCAAACAATTTTGGATTTTTTTCATCATACGTTCTACACTTTAAAGAGAGTATATTACCAGTATAACCATAATTAATAATTTCGCTTTCGCTGCCAATTGTCTTAGCCATTTCTGTTGTAAAAAAATCAACCCACTTATTTGAAAAACGGGCACTGTTTTCTAACTGTTTTAAATATCGTGCGGATGCATTATTATAGTCTTCTATCTTCTTTGCCTTCGCTTTAATTGCCAGTTTCTCATTATACTGCTTTAAATTATTTTCATCCTGTATATAAGCTCTAGTACTAGCGATTTGCCGCTCAACCTGTAGGTTTTGATTCCATGCCATTGCATAAATAATCATAACGCTTCCTAACATTAATGCACATACAAGAAACACTGCATTACTTGAACGACGCGCTTTTAACTTTTCCGGATTTTCACTTTCATGTAAGCTAATATAAAAATTTATATCCCTGTCTCTTCGATTTATTCTCATAATTTCAACTCCTTAACAGGCAGCCGATTGCCCCTGCATACTTAGGATAATCTATATTAGAGATTCCCTTAACTGCTTTAGGAATACTAATAAAAATAGTTGGAAGATTCAGCATAGCCTCTGTCAGCTCACACATTTTAGCAAGCATCGAAAATTCTCCATACAGATATATACTTTCTACAGGCTGATCCGGCAAAACACTTTTCTGAAATGCAATAAACTGTTTAATCTCTTTGATATAAAGAATCATCATGTTTTTTTCAGCTTCAATTTCTGATTCATATTCTGTATCTTCTCCAAGATTCACATTCAATCCTTCCAACATGATTGTTTTTGTAAAAATATCACCGTCAATTCCATTTGTCATTATCTTGATCTTTTCATAATATAGCCCAATCCATATTTTCACTTTACCTTCAATGCTAACACGTTTATATTCGTCTGTTTCAACCTCTGATCCACTCTCAAAATTGTCAATTGACTCCAATTTCTTTTTATTTGTTTTTTTCACTTTTTTCTTTTTCACTGAGAAAGTTTGTTCTTTTATAATGCCTTTATCTTTTTTATCTATTTGCTTTATAATTGATTCGTTCAAAGTATCTATATTTTTTAAATTTAAACTGCTTTCTTCACAAAGCCCCATATAATCTCTCAAAAAAATTTTGGGAATAGCATATAATATACATCTCATATACCTTTTATTGTTTTTTTTAAATACATCTTTTACTATGTAGTCAATAACATGGTCTTCATCGGCAATCAATTCTCCCATTTCCCGTTGCATTATCTGTAATATAATTTCCCGTTTTTCAACAGGCACTTCTACTTCTTTTCTCTTTAACGCTGTGCCATCTACAACAAAACAAACCTGTTTTTCCTTAATAAGATTGTGATCCAGCAATGCCCCCTTTAATTCTGCAGACAATCCTTTGGCATTTTTTATATAACCATTTCTAAGAGCTCCCCATGGAGTAGGTATGCTGAATGCATCTGATATTCTAACACCCTTTCCTGTTAGAAATCCGGATACAATATGAATACTATTGCCTGTCATTTCGATTCCGATCATATAATGCCTCCTTAATTATTTTGTGCCATCTCAGTAACCTGTGAAGCAAGAGAAAAGGATGGTAATATAACTGCAGCCACAACGACAAGCAGTAATAAACCTATTACCACTAATATTATCGGTTCAATTAATGTAACCATTCTTGCAATAGCTTCTTCCGCCTCACTCATATAAAATTCAGATATATCTTGTAAAATTTGCTCCAAATTACCGGCTTCTTCACCTACGTACATCAATGACGTAAACATTGGTTCAAATATATTTTCTTTATCCAGAGACGCGGATAGCATTTTTCCGGATTCTACTGCTTTGATCACAGACTTAAACCGATCTTCATAATATCTATTAGATAATATAGAAGATGCTATTTCCAGTGAATCCAACATGGATACCCCACTTCCATAAAGTACTGCCATGGTGCTGCTAAAATTAGCAATCGCTACTTTTTCAGTTGCTACTTTAATAGCAGGTAATTGAGTTTTTATTTGGTCTATATAAAAAGCAAATTGATAATTTGTCATTAATATGGTAAATAATAACCAGATAGCTACAATTACAATTACAATATACAGCCATTTTGAAATAAAAAAATTACTAATAGATACAACGACTTGTGTGACTGCAGGCAGTTCCATATCCAATTGAGTGAATACATCAAAAAATTTAGGAAGAATAAACGTAAACAAACCTACAACAATGCAAACTAATAAAACCAGCAAAATTTTAGGATATAATAAACCTGATTTAATTTTGTTCTTTAACTTATGCTGAGCTTCAAAATAAACACCGCATTTTTGAATAACAACATCAAGATTACCACTGGCTTCTCCTGCTTTTACCATATTAACTAACATAGAGGGAAATACATCCCCCTCAACTCTCATACATTCATTCAAAGACATACCCTTTTGAATATTCTGATATATATTCTTATATATTCTGTACAACTGCCTTTGGCCCGTTTGTTTAGCCTGCACTGTCAAAATATCAAATGCCTTAACCAACGGAATACCCGCGGATAGCATGGATCCAAACTGCTTACAGAACAAAGTTACTGTTTTCAGAGAAAGCTTTTTCGATTTAGTTTGTTTTTCCTGTTTATCGAGTTGAATAATTTTGACTGGCTGCAATCCATTTTTTTCAATATTGTCGTAAACATCTGCATAATTCGTTGCTTCCACATATTTCTTTACAACTTTTCCTTCTACATCTCTAGCTGTATATCGAAATTTTGCCATAAACTATTTCCCCTTTCTTTCCGGATTTTTAAAAAAGATGTCTCCCTGAACCATCGCACCCTGAGTTATACGTACATCAGATGAATAAATATTTCCTAACACCAGCGCATCATTCTTAATTATTACCTTTCCTCTCGCTTCAATCTCACCAAATACTGTCCCTTCCACAATAATGGATTCACAGTTCACCTTCCCCATGATTGCAGCACCCGAAAGACAGAGGACTTTTCCCTGAGCAATAACATCTTTCTTAACAACTGCCAACGGATTTAGTGTTACGTTATCTCCGCTTACTGAACCTGTAATTAATCCATTAATAAATGTTTCTTTTTCCTGACTTTTATATACATTGCTTTCATCTATGGCCGCTTCTTGACTGATGATCTCCATTTTAGGTTTTTTCCTGAACATATCCTTTAGCTTCTGCAAGAGTCTGGCAAACAGACTTTGCCTTTTTTCTTCTGCCAAAACTTTAACAGCATGAATGGAGTGGTCGGTTTTTAATAATTCTGTAGCTATTTTTTTATTTTCAGTGGATTTTTTTGTATTTTCTCTTCTAGTAATTTTTTCTACTTTTTTCTTCTCCTCTGGCAAAACGGAATTAATCGGATCTGCCTTCTTTTTTTGTATTATTTTCTGGCTGTCTGAAAATATTGTTTCACCCCTCCGTTCTGACTGTTTCACACTTTCATTTGCCAATGATCCTTTCTCCTGTATTCCAATTGAATCAGAACCTGTAACTTGCAATAATGAATCAAGTATATTTTCTATATTATCCTGCTTTTCGATAGGAGTTTCATTTAACAGTATTCCTTTATTTTCTATTGGAATAGCTGCTGTCTGATCTTTTACAAATCCAGTATTGTCTGTAGATTCCATAACTTGTGCCAATATGTCATTTTCATCTTTAACACTATCTTTTTCTATATTACTATCGGAATCATCTAATAACGAGTTTAGAATATTCTCTATATTGTCCTGTTCAGCAGATTTCTTATCTTGCAAAATTTTCACTTTATCTTGTTCTACAATTTCTTCTTGTTCTGATTCTAAGATTGTTTTATCGTCATAATCAAAATCTTCTTTTAACTCATCTTCCAGCTCCTCTAAAGCCGATACTCTATCTTCATCTGTATTTATTTGCTGCTTTAAATTATTTATATTAGATTCTTGATCTTGCCGCTCTATTGAAGTGTCATCTATTTCCTTTCTTAAATCCAAGTCATTTTCTTCTAAATTCTCTGAATTCAGAAGACTTTTCAAACTCTCATTATCCGGAACTGAATGTGATTTTAAGTTGTCTTCCAACCGATTATTATTATCAATAGGTGTATGATCCTGTTGATTTTCTACCATGCCAGGATTATCAACCTTTATATCAGAATCTTCTTTGATAAGATTATTAAGATTGATCTCTATAGCTTCCTCATCATCTTCTCCGTATTCCTGGAAAATAACCTTTTCTCCAGGTTTGTACTCATCTTTCTTATCTTCTTTTTGATTATCCTCAATGGATTGTTCTTCTAAGCCAGGTAATTGCTTAGCTGCTTTGACTGAAGATATAAATACTCTGTTATGATAGTCCTCTGTGTCGGGATCCTCGTCCGCCATCTGTTCTTTATCGACGTTATTTGGGTTACTGGATAACAAATCACTTAATAAATCTGAAAGATTACTATCATGATTTTCTCGAGTCTCTTCTTCATTTCTACTTGTTAAACTCTCTTCATCACCAGAATTGGCAATATCTATATTATCTCCTTCAATATTTGTTTCCTCTACATTTTCTACATTGAGTCCCGGTATATATTCATCTGTACTTCCTTCCTGATTTTCCTCATTATATAGATCCGCTTCTAATTTTCCTTCTGACAAAAGCTTACTTAACAAATCGCTCATATTCTTAGTATCATCATTTCCCTGTTCCTGTAATTTCTCTTCCTGGTGAGAATTTTTCGTACCGGCTTCTTCTGTTATAATATAGTTATCTTCTTTAGCAAAACCCTGGTGAGTAAATATTCTATTTTTAAGCTCCGCCTCCTGCTCGTTCTCCTTTCGTTGTTCCTGTAATTGTTGCAGCAAATCTGAATCCAGACTTTCTTTTAATAAACTAAGATCAACCTGAACTTCATTTAACTCTGCATCTTCAATTTCAGCAGTTTCTTCCCCATCTATACTTTGCATATCTTTGGATAATTCTTCACCAAATAATTCTTTAACTGTATCAGTATCTGATTTTCTATCTATGTAATCTACTACTGTATCACGCTCATCCTTTGTTACATCATCTGCTATATTCGGCGAAAAAACCTGGCTTCTGTATTCATCCGGCAGGTCGTATTCTTTCATCCTGCTGAAATCCAAAGGACCTGATCCCCCCGATCCTTCCTGTTCAATTATATTTTTTATAATTATTTCATCCTCTACTACTTTTTTTGGAATGTGCTCTGTTATCTTTTCTTCCAGCTCATTCATATCTTTTACATATATTTTATCTGGCATAGAAGGATCCTTATCCGGATGTTCCAGGTAGAAAGCTTTAATTTCGGCTCTTAACTGCTCGATTTCCTGCGCTATATCCTGTTGTTCAATATCCAGAACTTCTTCCTGTTTTAGTTCCTCTCCAGATTTAAAAATTTTTCTTGCAGAAGTAAATATTTTATCTTTATTCATCTTTCTTTTCCCCATTCTTAATTATATTCCTTTCTTCTATTCTGCTCTCCTGTAGCCGCATATCCGACGCCAATTGTTTGATTTGATCATCCAGAATATTGATTTGACGCTTCAAAGTATAGTATTGTCCTGCAATATAAGTAACCTGAATGATTGAAAATATAAGTAGAACAATTATTAACATGATTCCAATCCCTAGGATTCCTTTTTTTCTTTGCTTTTCTCCTTTAATATTTTGCTTCTGTTTTTCTTCCAACTCACGCAGCCTGATTATCTTAGCCTCGATATCATTCTGTATTTTATTAGACATGGCTTGTCCCCTTTCCTGCATCTATAACCATTAATAAAGCTTGTAGTAAACTATCTCGTGTTTAATGCTTTCACTGATACTTCCGA
>UQCR01000106.1 GCA_900539655.1 uncultured Robinsoniella sp. | reverse complement strand
TGCTACAGGGGCTACTGGCGCTACCGGACCTGCCGGTGCAAACGGTGCTGCTGGCGCCACAGGTGCTACCGGATTTACCGGCGCTACGGGTGCTACCGGCGCTACGGGTATTAGCGGCGCTACAGGACCTGCCGGCGCTACTGGTATCACCGGCAACACTGGTGCTACCGGCGCTGTTGGCGCTACAGGACCTACCGGGACTACCGGACTTACCGGCGTAACCGGCGCTACGGGACCGACTGGCGCTACGGGTATCAGCGGTGCTACTGGACCTACCGGCGCTGCTGGCGCTACTGGACCTACCGGAACCACCGGATCTACTGGCGCTACCGGCGCTACGGGTTCTACCGGAATTGAAGGCGACACCGGTCCTACTGGTGCCACCGGACCTACTGGTACCACTGGCGCTACTGGCGCTACCGGCACTACCGGCGCTACCGGGCCTACCGGCGCAAATGGAATTATAGGACCTACCGGGCCAACCGGAATCACTGGTGCTACGGGATTTACCGGCGCTGCCGGAGATACAGGACCTACTGGTGCCACTGGGGCTACTGGTGCATCCGGAATAACAGGGGCTACCGGACCTACCGGCGCTACTGGCATTGACGGCGCCACAGGCGCTAACGGAGCCACTGGCGCTACTGGACCTACTGGCGCTGCAGGTGCCACCGGAGCCGTTGGAGCTACCGGACCTACTGGCGCTGATGGCATTACCGGACCGACCGGTGCTACTGGCAATACTGGAGCAGACGGCGTTACCGGACCTACTGGCGCTACTGGCAGCACCGGAGCTACAGGTGCTGATGGCATTACCGGCGCTACTGGCGCTACCGGACCTACCGGCGCAGACGGACCGACCGGAATCACCGGAGCTACGGGACCTACCGGCGCTGCCGGCACTACCGGGGCTACGGGGCCTACCGGCGCTACAGGAGTTGGGGCAACCGGCTCTACTGGTGCCACCGGACCTACTGGTGCCACCGGCACTACCGGTGCTACTGGTCCCACCGGCTCCACTGGCGCTACCGGAGCTGATGGAGCTGACGGACCTACTGGTGCTACCGGCGCTACCGGACCTACCGGTGCTGACGGAGACATCGGGCCTACAGGAGCTACTGGAGCAAACGGAACGACAGGTCCCACCGGTGCTACCGGAACTTCCACTACCATTAACAGTATGAGCGCACTTAACACATCCAGTTCCACCATTAACGTTGTGGTTGGCGGAACCCCAGTGCCTCTTCCCGACAACCAGATTTTAGACAGTTTTACAGTAGACGTAGCAAACGAAACATTCACAGTTCCGGAAACCGGAACGTATATGATCTCATATCAGGCAGCCACAACAGCCGCTTTACTGATATCCACACAGATATTATTAAATGGCTCACCCCTTGATGGATCTACCGTAACTCCGTCTCTGCCTACAACTTTGTTTACTGCTTCACTCTTTGCCACTCTTACTGCAGGTGACACGCTGCAGCTTGAGATGTTCGGTCTTTTAGACACAGCAGTACTTCGTTCAGGCAATGGTGCTTTTCTGGAAGTTATCAGACTCAGCTAATTAAAACAGCGGGACCGGCTAATATCCGGTTCCGCTAAATTAAAAAACATATCAGAGATCCAGATTCGATTTCTGATATGTTTTTATATGCTAAATTTTTATGATATCTTGTTTCGGATTTTGGGCATGCTTTATAATTGCCCTAATCTTTTCCCCGGATTTTAGATATTCTCACTGGTTGGCAAGGCTTAATACTCTGAGCAAAACGGAACAAATTACATGGATCATACTTATTCTTAATACACATGAGACGTTTAGCATTTCCCCCATAATAGGCTTTCATATAATTTCCTGTACAGAGATACGGAAAATTAATATAGGAACCCACTGTCAGAGAGCACAGGCATCTGAAGCGGGAATGGATCCATGACAGATTTTCCCGCTGGGCCTCCGGTATTTTCCATATGGTTTCTATTCCTATAATAAAGTTTGCTTTTCTGTAATAAAAGGCGGTGTCACAGGGTGGCATATCACGAACCTTGCCACCAAGGGCATAAAGTGCAACAGAAGCATAGGTTGAGCCCCTGGCTCTTTTTCTCACCATGCGAAGGATAGCTTCTATCTGCCTGTTAGAGTAACTGGTGCACGCAAAACGTCCTGCAAAGCGAAACTTTTCAAATGGCGGATAAACGGACGCGTCTATCTCAGTTGCCTCCAAAAAAGTAACATAACGAAAGGACGATTTTGCTCCGTATATATTTAAAAAAGGCTGTACCGAGGCAGCTGCTTCTTCCGGAGTCCCGTAAAAAAACCCTCGTAAGAATATCCCCATCCCTTCCTTTTCTGAATTAAAGATTCGGCTGTTAGGCGTAAATCGGTTCTCTTTCTTCTGAACCCACTTCTGCCAGGTCCGAAAAAATTGAAGGGCTGTTTCATCTTTCACTTCAGAATACTGAATATCCACATAGGTAACCTTATCAACCTTAGGCAAAAGATGATATGTCAGGGAAGTAATTACGCCAAAATTCCCACCGCCTCCACCCCGCAGCGCCCAAAAGAGATCCGAATGTTCCCTCTCATTGGCGACAATCATGTTTCCACCGGGATCCACAAGTTCAGCCTCCACAAGTAAGTCACATGTGAGTCCAAACATCCTGGAAGAATGTCCCCATCCACCTCCCTGGGTCAGACCTACTGCCATTACAGTAGGACAAGTACCACTGGGGAAAGGGTAACCATATTGAGCCACAAATTGATAAAGTTCTCTGTTATTTACACCGCTGCCAATTCGTACCGTATGGGTTTCTTCGCAAATACTCTTGTCCTTTAAACGACTGGTATCAATAAGCAATCTCTTATTTCCAATGCAAAATCCTTCATAATTATGCCCGCCTGACCTTACACGAATCTCCATATCATGGCGAACGGCATAGCGTACAACCTCTTTTACATCCTGCGCATTTTCACAATAAACAATGGCTGAAGGATACTTCTGAATGGATCTGTTAAAGATCTGTCTTTTCCTGTTATAATCAGAACAGAACGGCAATATAACTTTACTGCATATATTTTCAATAAACATATTTCATTTAAACCTTCATATGCTGGCTGTATCATGACCAGAATTTGTAATATTATATGAAAGAATGAAAAGATATGTGCTTTTTATAAAACTACCGTCCAAATAATAATTTTTCAAAATGACTGACATCTACAGGCTTCGAGATCACATAACCCTGTACCATATCGCAGTTGATTTCCTCTAAAAACTCCATTTGCTCCAAAGTCTCCACTCCTTCGGCAACAGTCTTCATGCTTAACTTTTTAGCTAAATTAACTACAGATTCAATAATTACCCGCTCCCTGGGAACGTCTGCCTTTGGAGAAGAGAAAAATGCTTTATCCAGCTTCAGCGTATCAGCGTTAATATCCTTTAGCAGATTTAAAGATGAATATCCACTCCCAAAATCATCTATGGAACATTCCAAACCCAATTGATGTATTTGTTGAACCACATTGATAACCAAGTCTGCATTTTCTGATAAAATAGTTTCTGTCAGTTCCATCTCCAGATATTGCGGAGGTATTCCATACTTCTTCCGGATATTGATAAATTTTTGCAAAAAATCCTTCTCATTCAGATGAACCTTTGATAAATTAACCGAAATCGGAACCGGATTCAGGCCAGCATCCAGCCACCCCCTCATATATTTACAAACTTGTTCAAATACATATAAATCTATCTGAATTATAAAATGATTTTGTTCAAAAAAAGGTATAAACTCATTTGGCGGAACCAATCCCCATTCAGGATCATCCCAGCGGACCAGCGCTTCTGCTCCAACAATTTTCTTGTCTTTTAGCCGGACTTTTGGTTGAAAATAAACCACAAACCGATCATTTACCAACGCATCATTCATCTTATTTTCCAGATTTTTGGATCTGTGCTGCTTCTGCCGCTCCAGTTCAGAATAAAATACACAGACAAACAAATCAAACCCGATGGCAATTTTACCGCTTTTACGTGCTACATTTGCACGGTCCCGGATATGAACAATTGAAAGGTCCGGATCTGTGATCTGATAAACACCCGCAGTCAAAAGCAGATAATATTTTTTGATTGAATGATTATTAAAAGCATTTAATTCTTGTGTCACTTTACTTAAAAATTCCAACATCTTATCCTGAGAATCCGTTTTGAGAAGTAAATCAAAATTATCAGAAAAAGACCGGCATATTAATTCGTCTTGTTTCAATAAACTTTTACAAACATCATGAATGTGCTTTAAAATAAGGTCTCCGTCATGAGTTCCAAATGTATCATTGATTAGTTTGAAGTTTGCTACATTAAGGGACATGAATGTATACATTCCGGGACCCGCTGCCTGAATATTTTTCCAGGCCTCTTCTTCAAAACGAATCTGGCTATAACCCTTTGTTACCGGATCAACAAATGCAAGCGTGGATAACTGTTTATTATTGCGGTTATTAATCACAAATAAAATTACAACTAAACCCACAAACAGCATTGCAATAATTACATTATTTAAAACTGCTTTATGCAGAAGTGTATCAAACTGCCGGCTGGCTGCTTCCTCCGTTACAACTAAAAACAGATAAAATCCAGAATAACTTAAGGGAATCACTTTTCCAATCTTTGGTATATGATCAGAATTCATTGTAAAATAAACGGTACCCATTTCATTGCTGGCTACCAATTCTTTTAATTCATCCAATGAAGAGCTATAATTAAAGTGGCCCCCCTCTTCTAAACCACGGAAAAAGTTCTTTTTTTCTAACATTGCATAGGGATTATTCGACTTCACAATAAAATTGCCATCTGCATTTATAATATGAAAAAAACCATTTCCATCAAAATAGGTCTGTGACAATAGGCTTTTAATCCACTCTGTTGAATTACAGGCAACCAAAGCCCCTGTTATCTGCTCCTCCTCATAAATTGGTACAGCATAAGCAAATCCATTTTTTGTTTCACCATAAACAAGTGCATCATCCATAACAACTCTATTCCCATCTAATGCATCCATAATCTGTTCCACACCAGAAAAATTATGGTTGTTTCCGTCAGACCCTATCGCTGTTCCATCCTTTTCCATCACAAATACATTTACAAATTTGTGAACCTCTGCCTTTTTTTGAAGATAAGCCATATCAATAGTCTGTCTGTTATTCTTTTGTTCCACATAAGTAAGGGCAATTGACTCCAGAGCATCTAAATTCGCCTGCAATCGGGCATCTACAGAATATACCACGCTGGAAGACAGTTCACTTAAGTAGCGGTCTGTTTCATCCGCAGTCGTCTGTCTGATCTGAAGTACAAATAAAATACATATGAAAACAACCACTGCCGTTGCCGCTATTAATATACCAAAAAATCTTTTTGTATTGATTTTTAATTTCATCTGCCACGTTATTCCTCTCATTCAATTGCTCCTTTTTTCTGCGTAGTTTATATTTTAAAGAAATATATTTTATAAAATTTTTTATGATTCATAACGGATTGCCTTTTCATATCTGCGTTAATACTTACCTTATTCCAATTACCATATTGTACTAATTTGAGTTTACTATATTTCATTCAAACAGTCTAGAATATTTATTACAAGTTTTGCACATCAAAAAAGAACCGGGCTGCCAAACCTTAAGGTTTGTTAGCCCGATCCTGGTTATATTTCTATTATATTATTTCACCGTTTACTTTTAATAAGCTATTGCGGTTAAATCTTATAACTGAGGTCCTGCAGAAACTAATGCTTTTCCAGCTTCATTACCTTCATATTTTGCAAAGTTCTTTACAAAACGCTGAGCAAGATCTACTGCTTTTGTCTCCCATTCGGAAGCATCAGCATATGTGTCGCGAGGATCCAGAATCTTAGGATCAACACCTGGAAGCTCTGTAGGAATTTCAAAGTTAAAGTATGGAAGATTTTTCATTGGTGCTTTTGCAATAGAACCATCTAAAATCGCATCAATGATACCACGTGTATCACGGATAGAGATACGTTTTCCGGAACCATTCCATCCTGTATTTACAAGATATGCTTTAGCGCCGCTCATCTGCATTCTCTTAACAAGTTCCTCTGCATATTTTGTAGGATGCAGTTCCAGGAATGCCTGTCCGAAGCAAGCTGAGAAGGTAGGTGTAGGTTCTGTAATTCCACGCTCTGTACCAGCAAGTTTTGCTGTAAATCCAGACAGGAAGTAGTACTGTGTCTGCTCTGGAGTTAATACAGAAACTGGAGGAAGTACGCCAAATGCATCTGCTGATAAGAAGATTACATCTTTTGCAGCCGGAGCTGTGGAAACTGGACGTACGATATTGTTAATGTGGTTAATTGGGTAAGAAACACGTGTATTCTCTGTTACACTCTTATCATCAAAATCGATCTTGCCTTCAGAATCAAGAGTAACATTTTCAAGAAGAGCATCTCTTTTAATTGCATTGAAGATATCTGGCTCAGATTCTTTGTCAAGGTTGATAACTTTAGCGTAGCATCCACCTTCAAAGTTGAAGATACCCTGGTCATCCCAGCCATGCTCGTCATCACCGATCAGAAGTCTCTTAGGATCTGTTGACAGAGTTGTTTTACCTGTTCCGGAAAGTCCGAAGAAAATAGCTGTATTTTCGCCGTTCAGATCAGTATTTGCTGAGCAGTGCATAGAAGCAATACCTTTCAGTGGCAGGTAGTAGTTCATCATTGAGAACATACCTTTTTTCATTTCTCCGCCGTACCATGTATTTACGATAACCTGTTCGCGACTGGAAATGTTGAACATAACTGCAGTCTCAGAGTTCAGGCCTAATTCTTTGTAATTTTCAACTTTTGCTTTAGAAGCATTATATACGATGAAATCTGGTTCAAAGTTTTCAAGTTCTTCAGCTGTAGGCTGGATAAACATATTTGTAACGAAATGAGCCTGCCAAGCAACCTCTACGATGAAACGGATAGCCATACGAGTATCTTCGTTAGCACCACAGAATGCATCTACTACGAAAAGTCTTTTGTTTGAAAGTACTTCCTGAGCAAGTTTTTTAACTGTATCCCATGCTTCCTGGCTAGCCGGATGATTATCATTCTTGTATTCACTAGAAGTCCACCATACGTTATCTTTGGAGTTTTCATCCATAACTATGTACTTGTCCTGAGGAGAACGACCTGTATAAATACCAGTCATAACATTAACAGCACCCAGTTCACTTACCTGGCCTTTTTCAAAACCTTCTAAGGTTGGTTTTGTCTCCTCCTCAAATAACATATCAAAAGAAGGATTGCGAACAATTTCTGTTACCCCATTAATGCCATATTGCGTTAAATCAATATTACTCATCTTTATTTCCTCACTTTCATTTTTTCGAATTTGTTTCTATCATCTCACTTTGTGAATAAAAAGTCAATAGCTTTAAATATAAAAATAATGTAAAATTTATGAATGTTGATCATTATTAAGCTCTAAGCTGCTATTTTAAGGCTTATTTATAAAAAATGTATACAAAATACCTGCTAAAACACTGATATTTTATATCATAAGTTGCACATAATACTATATCAGGATATACTTATTGCATTTAAACCTTATTCTTTTTCTGTTTTAAATGCCCCAGATTGCATACTTTCACCCCCTCTTTTGGAATGATTATTTGCATAAATAATCCTTTTTCATCCTCATAAGTTCCTTCCCCTTCTGTCTATTCATTCGTCTTTTTCTTTGTCCAATAAGTTCCGTTTAAACTAATTTATTCATTTTTTTAATCAATTCACCTAATAATTCCATCAAATCCCTCGCCTTTTCAAATTCATTTATTTGAAGCAGCTGTTGAACTCTGGTTTCTGTCTCTTTCTTTTCTTGTTCCAACAGCAGGTAATCCTTGTCAAAATGATTGGCATAAATCATCTGTCGGAATTTACGGATAGACATTCTCCGTACAGTATTGTTTTCCACCAATAATACATAGTCTACGCAATTGGCAACGGTATAAAAGTCATGAGACACCATAAGAATTGCGCCTTTATAAGCTGAAATTGCCTGCTCCAATGCAATCTGTGCATATACATCCAGGTGTCCCGTGGGTTCATCCAACAGAAGAAAGTTAGCCTTTCCTAATGAGATCACGGCTAATTGAAACAAATCTTTTTCTCCGCCAGATAATTCACTTACTTTTTGATGAAGTGTATCTCCTTCAAACCCATATTTTTTCAGATAATCCTCAGCATCCTGTCTGGAATCAACGCCTTTTTCTTCAAAAATTTCAAGCAGCGTTTTTGTATCATCATATAAAGGGCCAGTAATCTGAGAAAATATATCTGTTTTTGCATGCTCACTAACTCTGATCTCGCCTTTTTTATTTTCATAGATTTCACGAAGCAAGGTTGTTTTACCGGTTCCATTATTTCCAACAATTGCAACGTGATCCTGCGGTTTCATTACAAAATCCACATGCTCTAAAAGCTGCTCATCAAATGCAACGCTATAATCAGTCAATTCCAGTATATATTCATCCGCTGCTTCCTCTTCCAGCTCAAAACGAATCTCCGGATACTTAATGTCTACAAAAGGAGCCTTTGTTTTTCTGGTTTTTAACCGGTCAACCAAAGTCTGTCTTGCATGTACAGCTTTACCCAGAGATGCGTTATCCATTGACGATGCTTTCACTCTGGCCTTTTCTAAGATTTTACTTTGACGGTCTATCTCTGCCTGGTCTGCAGCAGCTGCCGCCTCCAGATCAATCTTGGTGGCGAGAAGTTCATAATTATATTCTATATAGGTTCCATCAAATTCCTGTACATCCATATTTTCCATATGAAGTATCTTATTAAAGCAATGGTTTAACAGATACCGGTTATGGGTGATAATGAGAAGGGTCCCTTTATGTGTGTTAATCAGATTGCTCAAAGCATTCAGATGGTCAAAGTCTAAAAATACATCAGGTTCATCCATTATCAATAGCCCCGGGCTTTGCATCATCTCTCTGATCACCTGAACCAGCTTAAATTCTCCTCCACTCAGGCAGCTGATCTTCTGTCCCTCTAACTTTTGCAAATCAGCTATTTTAAGCTGCTTTTTAATATTACTTTCGTAAAAATCTCCATCAATTGCATTAAATTCATCCAGTACTTTCTGATATTCCTCAAAAATATTTTCCAGATTGGCAGCCGTTTCCATTTCCTTACAGTAATCAACAATTTTCTGCTCAAGCTTCACAAACTCTTCACTGAGATACTGAAAAACCGTCAAATCCTCTTTTTTATCTGTTTGTGAAAACTGGCTTACATACCCTATCCTGCCTGCGCCTTCTATTTCAATTTTTCCATCGTACAGATACTCTTCTGAGTTCATCAGCAGATTCAGCAGCGTACTCTTTCCTGTTCCATTGGCACCTATTAATGCACAATGCTTGTTATCCTCTATCGTAAATGAAACCTTTTTATATAAATCTTTTTGTTGATATGAGTAGGACAGGTTTTGAACCTTAATCATATATACCTCCTGCAGCATTTATTTTTATACTATTAATCTATATTTTTTTACATTTTACATCTTTTCATTCAGCACAAGCCGGTTCTCCACATCCTGCACGATCTCTCCAGTTTTTCGCCCATATTTAAGGCCTCTTTCAACTGCGGCAATCAATGCAGCGCTGCTTCTGGAATATCCCATCATACGTAAGGTTTCCCTGATAAGACTTTCCTTATCCAAAGCCCCCTTTTCTCTTAATGTAACGCATACTGCGTTCTTCAGCTCCTGCTGACAGATATCATCTGCAGACCGCCTGTCCGCCGAACTGCTGTCAATGCGATACTTCCGATAACTGTCCGGTTCCTGATCTTTACGCCAGTAGAACTTAATACCTGATTGTTTATTCATTTTAGATGAAGCCTTTTTCAGCGCCTTATCGGTTGCTTCCAGCGTCTGTGTACTTGATCGGGAAATATGAAATGCCCTAAGAGTCTTCTTCACCAACCTATCATAGGTAATTGGAGCCTCTATATCGATGAGTTGCTGCAACTTTTCTGTGATTAGATTCAGGTTTTCTTTCTTGACATAATCCATCGTAGACAGATCTGTCAGCTCAACTTCTGCAGATACATATTCCTCTATGCAATATTCCAGTTCTGTATGTTCAATCTGCGTGATCGTACTGGCTGATTCCATTTTCCCGGCAGCCACTTTGACGTCAGCAGCTTCAATAACAGGATTCTTAATCACAAAATGTTCTTTCCTCTCAATCGCTGGAATCTGCTCTGCAACCTTCTTCTCAACATTTTTCTCATCATTTTCTGTGGGATCTGCTGCCTGTGTCTCAGAAGAAGTATCTTCCGGTTCCACCGTGCTACTGATTGTCTCCTCCACTCCATCATCATTCATTACATCA
This sequence comes from uncultured Robinsoniella sp., assembly GCA_900539655.1. Classification (GTDB taxonomy): domain Bacteria; phylum Bacillota; class Clostridia; order Lachnospirales; family Lachnospiraceae; genus Robinsoniella. The sequence goes on along the minus strand of UQCR01000106.1, from coordinate 12,688 downwards.
TCCGTGTGATGCTCCTGATACAGCTGATATGCCACTGCCTTCTTTTCCTTGAGAATCTGCATCAGTTTAGAGAGTTCCTTATCTCGATTATCCCACCAATCCAGCGTCCAGATACGGTGCAGCTCCCAGCCAAGTCCGTTTAAAATACTGATCTGTGCAACTTCCCGATCCTTTGTGTTGGAAGACTGGCGATAAGATTCTCCATCCAGCATGATGCCAAGCAAATATTCTTTCTCATTATATGGATTGATCACGGCAATATCAACCTTAAATCTGGAATGTCCTACAGCTTTCTGATACTTATAACCATCAGCTGAAATACGCTGGCAGATATGTTCCATAATCCCCTGAGCCTTTTGAACCCTGGTCTCCACATATTCTCCCTGCAGACGTCCCTTCTGCGCGAATTCCAGGAAACCTTTCAAGGATTCAACTCCCTTGGATTTTGTACGTTTCAGATCAATCATATCAGCAGTCATAGTTGTAAATACCACCATTTCCGTTCTTGCACGTGATACCGCAACGTTCAGTCTTTTCCATCCACCATCCTTATTCAATGGTCCAAAGTTCAAGGACAGCTTTCCGTCTGCATCCGTACCAAAAGCAATTGAAAACAAGATAACATCACGCTCATCACCCTGAACATTTTCAAGATTCTTAACAAACATGGTTTCCTCACCAACATTTGCCCATCTATCAAATTCTGCATCCTTCTGATACTCTTCCTGAAGCAGATCTTCAATCAATGTCTGCTGGCTGATATTAAATGTGACAATTCCAATTGTCTGATTTCTCAATTCCGGATTCTGATATCTTCTTATTACCTCCGTAACAATTGTCCTTGCTTCTCCCTCATTTACACGCCCCTTTCCACGATCAAAAAAGCCATCTGCCTTAACCAGACTCACTCTCTTTTCCCGGTCATTTACTGACGGGAAGGTATACATTGAATTTTCATAAAATTCCTGATTACTGAAAGCAATCAGACTTTCATGTCTGCTCCGATAATGCCAATGCAGATATGCAGAATGCATGCCAAGTGCCAAACAGTCATCCAGGATACTATCCAGATCCTCAATATCCAGATTATCTTCATCTACAGTATTTCCGGCAAAAAAGCTGGTAGGCGGCATCTGATTCGGGTCCCCTACAATAACAGCATTTTTACCACGTGCCAGAACACCTACTGCTTTGCAGGTAGGCAGCTGGGATGCTTCGTCAAAGATTACAATATCGAATAAATCATTTTCCGCTTTCAAATACTGTGCCGCAGAAATCGGACTCATCAGCATACACGGGCACAATCTGGTAAGAATGTGAGGAATCTGCTCAAACAATGTCCGGACGGATAATCCTCTTCCATTGCTGCTGATTGCTCTTCTTAGTATATTCAACTCCTTACTAACCTCCACACTATCATACGTTGTGGGAAGCTGATGAGTCAGTTTATAATACATCTCCTCTTTCGTTAATTCCATAAACTCCTGATCCAGCTTCTTAAACTGGGCAATCTTCTCATTAAATCCAATTCCCGTAAAGCTATTCAAAACCGGTTCATTCTCAATCACTGCCAGAATAATAGTTCTGTAAATAGACCGCAGATAAACCGTCATAACCTCTTCATGAGGCAATCCTGCTTCATATGCCTCACATACTGGTGCCAGGCCCAGCTCTCTGCACTCGGCAGAAAACTGTCTGTATATAATCCAATCTTTAATCGAAGAGGCATTTTCAAGGATACATGCACACAACTTAAGACGGCTTTCCATCCAATTCTGCTCATTATCTGCAAACTTCAGATTAAGCAGTTCCGCGGCTTCCTTCTCCCCATTCTTCACTGCCTGTAAATCACCGGCCAAACTCTGAGCCATTTGAATACAGGGTTTCTGGATCTGAACTGTGAACTGCTCCATCACTTTCATCTGTTTTTTCACGCTTTCCTTATATTCCTGCAATGAAGATGTAGACGGATAATCCTGCAATATTTTCTTCCACTCATATGGCAGTGCAGCCTCCTTATCAGAGACTTCCTTCTTCTCCTGCTGATAGAATGTTATGTCTGTCAGATATACCGGAATTCGATCCGTTTCTACCTGAAAGGATGCATAAGCCTGAATTTCAGAAGTTAATGCAGCAAATGCTTTACCTTTCCCAAAGAATTTTTTATTTGCCTGATCATATTTTTCTCGAAAGCTGTCCATATTCATACGCAAAAAATTCTCATTCCACTGAGTATGGAATTCGGCTTCTTTTACTGAAAATTTAAGCTGACGTGCCAGGTACATCATTGGATCAGTAAATGCCTGATCAAGATCAGCAGCCTGCTTCAAAAATACAGGTATTTCCTCAGATGCAATCACAATTTTAGCATAATTGCAAATATTATTCCACTGATCCTCTGTTACCGGAGGCTCAATACCCATCATTTCTACAAAGGATAACCCATCATTCCTGAACGTTTCCAGAGCAGAAGCATATGTACCTACAACACCTTCCAGTTCAAACTTAAGCCGTTGATTGTATACAGTCTGCTGTACTGCAGCCAATGGGTGGTTATGAGGGTGTCCAATTCCTTTGCCGGCAGCTATCAGCCGCTCCAGACTGTGAACCTGATGATCCAGCTCACTCTCAGTTAGGGAACTGGCATAAGCATGATCAAATCGAACACTCTTTTCCAACTCTGGAATCATTTCATAAATATCCATTAACTGGCGAAGAGTCTTTCCGAATGTCCGCTTTACATGAAGTGCCTTTACATAGGCATCCAGATCCCCACGCATTTTTCGGATATCCTGGATTTTCTTATCGTAGTCCGTTGTAAGACCCCATACTCCAATCTCCAAACCTCTTTTCAGCTGATCCAGCACAGCCTTCTTGGTCGCTTTATTCGAATGAAGCTCCAGACAAAAATCCTGAATTCCAAGAGCTGCCAGTCTCTTTTGTACAACCTCAAGCGCTGCCATTTTCTCCGCCACAAAAAGAACCGTCTTACCCTTTGTAAGTGCATTTGCAACCATGGCTGTTATAGTCTGTGATTTTCCGGTACCGGGTGGTCCATGCAGCACAAAGCTGACACCTGCTGCTGCCATATTAATTGCCCGCAGCTGTGAGGAATCCACTGTAACTGGCAGATAAGCTTCATCTGAATCTACGCCTTCGGGTATCTGACAATCCCAATCCACTGCTCCGTTCATCAGACTATGAACAATTTTGTTATTTTTAAGGAAAGCATTATCGCTATGTATATCATTCCACATTACAAACTGTGAAAATGAAAAATTTCCGATAAAACCGGCTTCCACCACATCCCACATAGGAAGGTTCATCACTGCATGCCGAATAATCGCAAATATCTTTGGAAGATCCAATCCATGCTCATCCATAGGCGGCGGATTTAATCCAGGAATTTGAGTATCATAGCTCTGCTTTAAAAATTCTAAAAGAGTGATATTAATCTGTGCATCTTCATCCCGCATACGCATAGCATAGCCTTTGCTTGCGGATTTACGAACGATATCAATAGGAACCAATACAATCGGTGCATATCTTACCGTGGCGCTCTTTTTACCTTCAAACCAACGGAGTAAACCCAAGGCAAGATACAATGTGCTGGCACCATTTTCTTCCATAGACGTTTTTGCCGATCGGTACATTTTGGTCAGACAGCTGATTAACTCCTTTTCTGCATACAGCGAATGCAGCCGTCGGTGCTTACTCTCCAATGCAATAAAATCCGCAAAAGGCCCCAGCTCTCCCAGTGCTTCTACCGGAACACCTCCATCTCCTGCGATAGACATATCTGCGGGCCTTGGCATAACCTGAAACTCTTCTCCATCTGACAGAGCATCCTCCAATATGCTAACATCGGAAGACAGCAGAGGAACCACCGCCTTCGTCATACGCATATTAATCAGCATATTTCGCAAGCTCAGATCCAAAAGCTTTCGCTCCCACTGAGTCAGCTTTGTAACGTTTACCTTCTGTGTATAATCAGGCAGTTCAAAAGTGTCTCCAATCGCTTTCGGTGCATTTGTAATATCATTCTCTTTGCGTTCTTCATGCTGAACCTCAAAACCGCCTGCCGTCTTTACCCGAACAGGAAGAGGCCTTATTCCCATGCTTCTGGCACGTTTTACATCGATAACAAAAGCAAAATTACCATAATTCGACACTGTATTCTCTGCCGCTGTTACCGCTTCATCAAAGCTTCTGCTTTTTCCGGCGCACATGGCCGTACATTCAACAACAATCATCTCATAAATGCCCTTGGACATACGTTTTTCCAATTGGGAAGGATCATCCATAATCATATCTGAAAAAGACTCTTCAAGAAGCCAGACACCTGCAAATATGTGTCCTTTCATCATCACCATAATCGGATTCAATCCCATGGCTTCCAGGCACGCCACATATAGTAAAGTCATATCCATGCAGGTTCCCAGATGCTGATCTAAAACAGCATCGGCCAGGCGTATTCGCTGGCCAAACACCTCAAAGCTTGAGGGTGGTTCTGCATAAGTAATATTTTTCTGTTGAATTGCCGCATACGCTGCAGCCGCCATATTTTTAACCCGATTCGGATCCTGGAACTGATATCCCGCAAGCGAAGGATCATCTGTCCATTTTTCCAGATATTTAGACGCAAGCTGAATTATACTCGTAACCACAGGATGATTCGGCATGGAAAATGCCGCCAACAGTTCTGGCGTATACTGAAGTCCCGGCCATTGATCAAAAGCAAGCGCCGTAATGGTAACAGTCTGAGATACAAGCTGGATCTCTTCAAAATATATCCCCACCGTCAAATGGAAAGAGCTTCTTTCCGTAAGAGATGCCAGGTAATCTGCATTAATCGGAACATCCAGATTCTTAAAATGCAGTTCTTCATTTGGCTTTATCTTCTCAATACCAAATTTAAAGTTGTCTGCCAATTCAATATTTGCACTGATTTTAACAATCAGATTTTCCAAATCTGCCTCGGAAATATTTTTCACGCAAACATCTCTGACAACATGCGCACCATTATGAACAACAGCATAAGTCAGAACATCATCAATCTCGCAAGTTAACTGCAAAGCATTTTTAGCAGTCGTTGTAGTCGTTTCCACTTCCTTGTTATCCTCTTCCATAATTTGCTCATCAATCGTTCTCTGTTCCACTTTAACTCCCCCAATCTTCATTGTAATTAATCAACATAACTGTCATAGATTGCTTTTCAATACCATATAGTCCCTGCTGCAAATTCTAACTCTCATTAAACTAAGTTTACTATATTTCAGATTAACCGTCTATAATAATAACTTACTTTTGATGGCATAATCTGTACATGGTCTTAGCTTAACCACTCGCTTTTGATCAAAAATATGGGTTTTGCCTGTGTTAATTTCCACCTGACAAAACCCATTTTATATTCATACCCTATTAATCATGAGCCTCCCCATGCTTCTTTGTGAATTCCGGATCACGGATACTGCCCACGATAATGATTGCTACAATAAATATACTAAAGGTAAACACAAAAGGCAGACGGCGGTCAATGCTTGATAACCACCCAGCAAAATAACCGAATGGTGAAGAAAAAGCAATCGTGAAGGACATAATCAAAGCATTAATACGAGCCCGCTCCTCCGGATTAATGCTTAGCTGAATCAATGCATCCTTACGAGGCATAACAAGGGATCCGGCCACCGCCACAACAAAGACATAAATAATAATAAACACTATATTACCACTCGGAGCCAGTATCAGAAGAATCGCTGCTGCAGCGTACAATACCAAACCACTCCACATCGGTATGCGGAATTTCACGAATTCCAATCGGTGCTGAATTCCAATCAGGAATATCAACATCACAGCGGCGTTCAAAATGGGAAAAAAAGCCAGATAGCGTGATTCTACACCTAACTCTTGTGTTACATACAAACTAAAGAAATTGGTGCTGACCAAATTCGTGATATATAATATTACGGAGACAATAAGCACTTTCATAATCTCTTTATTCTTCAGCACTTTAGGGATTAAATACTTATATTCGTATAACATTTGTAAAACAGGGGTATCTTTTGTCTCCGCCATCCGAATCTTGCCTTGACTGGTTTCTTTACAATACCGAAAAGTAACAATTACCTTAATCAGCATATTTACAGCAAAAACCAAATATAAAACACGGACCACAGGAACCACAGTAAATGAATTAATCAGCAAGCCAGAAATTGGTGCAAAAAAGATTGCAATTAAACCACCTATATTTACCCAAGTATATATACCCAATAAGTCTTTTGGCTCTGCGTCTTCAATCAATAAGCAATACCATGCGGTCTGATTGATCTGCTCAAAGCTATTGAATAGGACTGCAATTAAGAAAAGCCAGAAGTTACCCGATATGCTCCATATCAGGCAAGCAACAGTCCAGCCAAAGAAATCACCCATTATGGTAGTAAATTTCCGCCCCATCTTATCTGTAATAATACCGCCAAAGAAGGAAAAAAACACCTGAACAAACATGGCTATAGACAAAATCAGTCCGATTTGTACGTCCGTTATTCCCTGTGAGTACATATATAATGTGGCAAAAGGTGCAATCAAATTGTATGGAATCCCCCATAGCGGTTCCATTAATATTAGCGTTCTTGGATTTCCTTTGTTATGTTTTAATAATTCTATAAGCGGGTGTTTTCGCAAAGATTTTGTTTTTTGTCCTATGTTCACTTGTTTCTCCATTCTATGTGTGGTTTTCACTTATTAGTTTTAACTTTTCTGTCGTTCAAAATCAGATTTACGCACAATTACTTCTGCACAGACCAGCCCCTCAATATGTTCCGCAGTTTCATTAGTGAGCAGAAAAAACATTCCATCATTACGGCATTTTTTATGTGCAACTCCATTCAAGGAATAAACAAAACCTTTCACACAAGTAGGGCTGCAGGCATTAGAGTCAATAAGTCTCTTGCAATCACGAGAAGCAGTCATTTTCTTTTTCATATCGTCAGGCAGAGACGTGATTACATCCTCATACTTGTCGGCATTGTCACCATAAATCCGTGCCAAAATACCCGCTTTACGAAACACCCAATTCATTACTGTTTTCTTCTCTACCTGATAGGAAGCAGTGTAACCATTTTTTACTTCCTTGATTACAAGGTCACAGCCCTGTTCTATGAGTTTGTCATTAAGTTGCACCACAAACCCCTGGTGTTCCGGTGCAACCGCCGATAGGAACGCCTGGAATAAAACCTTTTCTTTTGCCATTATCTTTTCCCGCCTCTAAAATTAAATTTATTTTGCAGCTAAACCTTATTTATTAGTATCCGGATCTTTTGCTAAAATGTTCGTTTTTCTTATCACACCGTCCAACTCAATTCGTCACAGCAAGAAAAGTTCTATTTTCGTAAACATCTTGGCAAGCTAAAATCTGTTTTATCACAAACGACAGAGCATGATATATTCTTCCTCGTTTTCATCAACAATTTCAAATCCTGTTTTTTGATACATTTTTACAGCATAATTATCTTTTTGTACAGCAAGTGACGCTTGTTTATACCCTCTGTCTTTCAGAATACGAAGCATTTCTTTCATCAAAGCAGTACCAATACCAAATCCCCGATAATCTTTATCTAAGGAAATGGCAAAGGACGGTGTTTCGTTGTCTATATGTCCGTAATCATTCATAATGCGTACCCAAACAGCACCGACAGCCTTTTTATCAACTTCCGCTACCAAACCCATATCGTCTTTTTTCTTCCCAAAGTCAGCTATATATACCTGCAATTCCGGCTGATTGATAATTGATTTGGGAGGTGCAGGCATTGCCTCTGGCACAAAGATAGCTTCGTATAAAAATTCTTCAAGCAGACTATCTTCTCCCTCTAATATTCTTCTAATTTTGTAATCCATAACCGCCTCCTGCAATTCCGCTTGTCTATTCCTGCTGCATTCCAATTCAAAATTTTGCAAATCTCATTTATTTTCCAGTAAAGGCTCTTACCGTTTCTTTTAGTTGATCACTAAATTCTTCAAGATCCTCAAAACTAATTGCACCTTCATACATAAGGGAAATAATATTATAAATCAGGTTCGACCTGCTCATTTCTGCTCTGACACCAGTTTTCTTCTTATCTTTTTTTATCCGATTCTCCAGATTCCAAAATTTATAGGACGGATTCCCGCCTCCACTCAGTAATGCTATGTATTCCTTATTGAGTCTGTCCATATAGACTTCCTGCCAATTCGCTATCTTACTTCTAAAAAGCTTCCAGTCCTTTTCAGTAAATCCTCTTTCCTGCAAAATATCAATCCTCCCAGTCACTTTACGATTTAGCCCTGACCATTTACGAAAACGCACCGCGCGTCCGTTGTTGACTTTAAATCCGACAGCGATAATCTGAAGATTATAGTGGATAACCTCACGATTCACCTGCCTTGATCCTTCGGTTTGATTGTTAGGCTTTTCTACACTTTTATAAGATATGCGAATATTCCCTGTATTTAAGCGTTTTTCAACAATCTTATCAACTCAGCAATTAGTGTTTTGATTAGGCTATTTTAATAACATCTGAAACAACATGGTTATTCATCTTCCTTTTTTGTAAGTATAGTTAATCCCGTCATCGTTAAAGATTCCATAGTTTTCAACTGTTTAATTGCCAAATCACGCAGCAATATCAATCGCTCTGACTGTGTTTTTCCCTGTTCAATCAATACAGCATTATAGCTCTCCATATTTGACAACACCAGCAGCTGATTAAGATTTGCATCATCACGCATATTTCCCTTTTTATCAGGATTCATTTCACGCCATTGCTTTGCAGTTATTCCAAACAAAGCAACATTCAACATATCCGCTTCGTTAGCATATGTATAAGCAATCTGCTCTTTTGTTAATTCCGGCGGAATAAGATTCTCCTTAATGGCATCTGTATGAATACGATAATTTAATTTTGATATTTCCCTATTAAGATTCCAGTTTAATGACAATCTACTATTTTCATCTGTTTTAATTCTCTGGTAATCCTTAATAATATATAACTTAAACTCAGCCGATATCCATGATGCAAATTCAAAAGCGATATCTGAATGTGCATATGTTCCGCCATAACGTCCGGCTTTTGATACGATTCCTATTGCTGAAACATTGTTTATCCACTTAGATGGGGACATTGTAAAAGCATTAAGTCCTGCTTGACTTCTAAACCCCTCGAATTCGAGGGGTTTAAAATCCGGATTGTGAAGACTTTCCCATAAACCCAAGAACTCCAAAGTATCTCTGTTTCGCATCCAATTGCAAATAGTCGCATTCGGATCATCGCTTCTATACTTCGCTATGTCTGTCAGTGAAATGAATTCGTTTTGAAAATCATTTGTGTAAATTCCAATATCAATTCCCTTTGCATGAATTGTTTCTTTTATTGGTTTTTTAGGCATAAATGTACCTTCTTCCTATTAGTTTATCTACTTTATTATTCTGCAAATTGAACACTGCACAATTTAGGAACTAATAAGCACATTGTTTCAATTCAATATCTTCTTGAAATATAATTGACACATTCGGTTTATGTTCTTCCTCTATTATCATTGTCATATATTGTTTTTTATCTCTCACTCTATGATTACTTATACGAAGAATAATATTGGCAAACTCATCGCCTTTTTTTACGATACGTCCCTCATTAATTTGAAAAAGCTGGCTTTCAGTTGCAATAGCGTCTCTTATTCTCATACCTAAAGGTGTTTCAGCAATTCTTTGTCCAAATAAACTTGGTGCTTCCCTTGTATATAAAATACTATAAGGGATATTATACTTATTAGTGTGTGTATAACAATAATCATTTGCTGTAATGTAATCATCGATAATTTTAAACGTTTTTTCATTTTTTAATAAAATACCTGTAATTTCTCTTATATCTCTAGCTATTGCGTTTTTGTTTTCCTTGACAATTTCCAATATTTCCTCATTATATGTAGTATCATTTCGAATTTCCACTATATGAAAAGCTATAGGATTATGCAATGGGCAATTGTCATATTTATCTTTATTATAATCAGGAAGCCCTTTCACATTGTGTGGAAAATGCCTTCCATGGATTGCCACTTTCCCAGTATTCTCTTCTTCGTATTTTGCTCCATATAAATTTATTATTTGTATAGGATTATTACATTCTGGGCATATCGCAAAATATGGTTTTTTATACTTTTTAGGATCTTGATAAAATGGAAAACTCTTTCGTGTCTTTTCCACAAAATTATCTGTTGTGAGTTCAATTCCTTTTTCTCCATTTCCTATTGAAAAAACATTCATATTAAACCTCCATGTCTGAATATTAATCTTTTTCTCTTTTCGAACTATATTTCCTATCTTTGCGCTGTTTTTCATTTTTCCCGTCAGAAACATTACTCCGCTTCGCCTTCTCAATCTGCACTGCCCCAAAAGTTTCCTTTGATACAATTTCCGGATTATTATCTGATGACAAATACTGAGTTTCACTCTCCCTGGATTTCAGAAGACGAACATCACCGCTATATTTTTCATTGCTCAACATGACATCAATTGTTCTTTTACACCATTTCTCTTTTCTGGTTGGTGATGAAATTTTTCTTCTCTCCAATTCTCTGATGATGCCTAAAACGCTCTGCCCACTAAGATACAGCTTTACATCATCTAAAATCTCAACGGTGTCTCTTCCGAATCTGCTAATGCTCTTCGTTATGACTATATCCAACTTCTTATTATTGCAGTCATCAATCATGCGATTGAATTCCTTGCGCGAAGAACCAATTTTACTCGTTGCGATATCCATATAAACATCTGACAAAAGCCATTGAGGTGTGGCAGCTATAATTCTCGTCAAATGTAATACTTAAACTGTCAAGCTTTGTAATTGTTCTGCACAATTTGTGCTGACACGGCTATATATGTCAACACGCTTTTCTCGTTTTGACATCGGAGGTATGAAATGTATTTTTGAATTTTCCTGCATTTATATTCCCTCCCATCATTGCCTAATCATCAATTGACAGTTTTCTTCAAATGATAATTATCCTATTTCAATCATATTATCAACGGGGCCTATGCACAATAACAATCCTATCTCCGCAACCCTACCCGTTTTCATCCTGTCAACTCAACCCCATAGATAAAAGGCGTAGATATGTTTCCAGATAAGCTAAACGGCATTTCGCGCCAAAATATTTTTCAAGCCTCAAATCACGGTAATCTCTCTATTACAAGCCATTCTCGGCTTTTATTTTTTTACCCTTGACATCAATACTACTGTCTCCACATGCCCCGTCCATGCAAACATATCCACGCCCCAACTACCCTTACATCCATACCCTTTCTTCGTCAAATACTCTAAATCCCTGCCTAATGTCTCCGGATTACAGGAAACATAGACCACTTTTTCAGGCCCCATCTGCACCATGGAATCTATAAATTGCTCTGTGCTTCCACTTCTGGGCGGATCCATAAATACTACGTCAGCTTTTTCGCCCTTTGCAGCCATATCCGCCATGAAATCTCCTGCATCAGCACAATAAAATCTTACATTTTCTATCTCATTACGCTTGGCGTTGGTTACTGCGTCTCGGACAGCATCTTTGTTAAGCTCCACACCTATTACCTGCTTTGCTTTTTTACTAGCAATTAAACCGATGGTTCCAATGCCGCAATATGCATCAATTACCAGTTCATTTCCGGTGAGTCCTGCTGCATCGATGGCTTTTTTGTACAGAACTTCCGTCTGCACCGGATTTACCTGATAGAAGGATTTCGAAGAAATTCGGAATGTGCAGCCGCAGAGTACATCCTCGATGTATCCTTTGCCAAATAATGTTTTTTCCTTATCCCCAAGTACCATACTGGTACCTCTGGCATTTACATTCTGGATAATGGTCGTAATCTCCGGATGAATTTTCCGAATCGCACCCACAAAATTGTTTTTGGAAGGGAATACCGGGGAAGCGGTCACCAGTACGACCATGATTTCGTTTGTCGTAAATCCACGTTTTACAAGAACATGGCGCAAGAGTCCATATCCCGTATCTTCGTCGTATGTTCTGATTTTGAATGATTTTAAAAGCCCCCGGATACTCTGAATGATCTCATCTGCTTTCTGGTCTTCGATCATGCATGATTCTATTGGCACAACATTATGCGTTCCCGCCTGGTAAACACCGCAGATGGGATTCCCTCTTTTATCCCTGTCAAATACTGCGTGAACCTTATTCCGATAATGGTATGGATTGTCCATTCCAATCACAGCATTTACTTTACAGAACTTTCCGATCCACTTCCGAATTTCTTTTTCTTTTAATTTTAATTGTTCCTGGTATGGGATTCCCTGATACTGACAACCTCCGCATTTCTTAGATACAGGACAAACCTCTACACCGTTTACCTTTTTAATACCACCTTGTTTCTTTCCCTGTGTTGCGCCGGAATTTTTATTTTCTCTATTACCTGCCACTGCTCTGGGATTTTTATTTTCCCACGCAGATCCCTGTTTTCTATCTTCTCTGCGATCTCCATCCTGTCTGGCTTTCGTCTTTTTGTTATTCCATTCTTCTCTCTTTACCCCGGATCCCTTGCTCCCCTTCATTACTTCCTTCTCTGCCGCCGTTCTTACACCCTTTCCTTTATTAACACTCTCTGCTTTCCTATTTCCCGGCTTGCCATTATTTACACTCTCCGCTT
>UQCR01000105.1 GCA_900539655.1 uncultured Robinsoniella sp. | reverse complement strand
TTTTTGGCGGATAGTATTCGACTGGCTCCCAGCGGATACTAAGCGGGCACTGAGCTGCGAAATGCATCAGGATTTCGGAGCGAATGCCCGCGTGCCGCCAAAAAGCGCTCCGCAAAGGTTAGAAAATACCAGTTCTGCGGCAAGCTGACGGAGCCCATATCAGTTTCCCACCCCCATTTTTCCGCACACTACCTATCATTTACAAAGCGTCTTTCCTCAGCAAAACCCAAATTTAATGCATTTAATAGAACATTACAAAACGTTCGCTCTAGCATCAAATATACCGTTCATACAGGAATAATCTACCTCTTATATAGACGACATCCCCACTAAGAACAATAAAATCGCAGCAGGTATATTATTACCATGCTGCGATAATTGTGTTTAAAATAAAACCATTCTGCGATGTTTTCCATTACAAAGATAAAACCATACTGTGATTATCGCTGTAAAATAAATCATACCGTTTCATTCAATTGATACCGTATCATGCCGCCCTTTTCTTCATAGCCGGTATGCCATAATTCCCGGAGGGAAAAAACAGTTGCTTTGCCGTAGGTTGCCAGAGTTACCAGCACATCGGACTCTGTTTGTTCATATCCAACCAGCAGGAACCAGTGCCAGGAGTAATCCTTAAATTTGCAATCTGTATGTTTCAGCATCAGATAGGGAATGGGGTAACCCTGGTCTATCCTGTCAACTATAAATGAGGCTGACTCTTCAAAAGAACGATCACCGGAGAATCCTTCCATGGAGATAAGATCCTGTTCTCCCAGACTTTTCAAATATTCGCCAAATCCGTCAATGTAGATTGACGTTTTTTTTATGCCGCCGGCTCTGGGGCGCAGATAGGGTTTCATCTTCATGGCAAATGCTTCGTAATCTTCTTTGGTAATCTGTTTCACATCAAATGGATAGAGAACCCTGAAGTCCCGGTGCAGTGCAAAATAAATGCAGCTGTCACAGGCAGTTGCGGCAGCACATCCGCCCATGTGCATTAGAAAATTGTGGAACCAGTCCTGATTACCGCCAAAAGAGTCCCCGATATTAAAATAAGGCAGTTCTTTTTTCATAGCAGTCATCCCTCCTCTTTTAATTATAGTATGAATTTTCAAACACGCTATAGTATAGGATATACCGTTTTTTACATTTTAGTTCATAAATCCAGCATTTTTCCTACGTACTTGGGTTAATTATCACATAGACCAGAGTTTTTATGATTTCCTGCTTTAGTACATCATAATCGATATAAGCATGCTTATGAAATGCTTTCTCATGGCAATAGGATTCCACCAGATTATAGGCGATGTTGACTTTTTCTTCCGGATTTTCCATCTCCAGATTGCTTTGTTGCGCCGCAGTAATAAATAATTGCATAATATGGTCTTCTAATGTCATCCAGATGTTACCTATCGTTTTGTCCGTACTCAGTAGGGTGTTCACATCATTATGAAGGATTCCAAGCCCTTCATGTATTTCACTGAGTTCATCTAATAATTTACTGATAAAAGCAATAAAATTAGTCTGATCCATATCTTTCTTGATGAATTCCTGGATCAGCGGCTTAATGCTGTCATTTACGATCTGATTCATGATTTCTAATACAAGATCCAATTTATTTTTAAAATAACGATAAAAAATGCCGGTGGATACACCTGCTTCTTTCGCTATTTCAGCAGCATTTACATGATAATAACCTCGTTCCCGCATAAGATCAAGGCCAGCTTTGAGTAAACGATTTTTTTTATCAATAGAGCGCTGCTGAACAGGGGTTTTAATTACATCACTCATTCGAAAAGCCTCTCTTTACATAGATATTATGGTATTTCTGTATAGTATAACCGCTAGTGAACAGGTTGTCAAATAAGGAGAAAAAAGTTTCATGTTTTGTTGACAAATGGCTGGAGGGATGGTAAAATTCAAAACATGAAAGATATTTCAAGTTTTGGAAATGGATTAGAAAAACCATTGAGAGGAGAAATTTATGAGCCGGTTAATTGCATTTGAGGAGGTAGTAAAAAGTTATCCCATAGGGGATAAAGTTCTGTATGCAGCCAATCAGTTAAATTTTACGATTGATGAAGGCGAATTTGTAATCATACTGGGCCCCAGCGGTGCGGGAAAATCAACTCTGTTAAATCTTCTGGGAGGTATGGACCAGGTAACCAGTGGAAAAATAGTGGTAGGCGGACGGGAGATCTCAGAATTGAGGGCAGAAGAACTATCAGAGTACCGGGCAGAAGATGTGGGATTCGTTTTTCAGTTTTATAATTTAATACCTACATTGACCGTTTATGAAAATGTTGCCCTTGTAAAGGAGATTGCAAAGAACAGTCTGGACCCGGGTGAAATGCTGCAGTCTGTTGGGCTATTGGAACATCAGGATAAGTTCCCCACACAGCTGTCAGGGGGAGAGCAGCAGAGGGTATCCATTGCCAGGGCAGTTTGCAAAAATCCCAAAATGCTGTTGTGTGATGAACCTACCGGGGCATTGGATTCCGAAACAGGTGTTTTGATTTTATCCATGCTCCAGAATATGAGCCGGGAACATAAGAGAACGGTTATTATTGTAACCCATAACAGTGCCCTTGCGGAGGCGGCAGATAAAGTAATACGGATTAAAAATGGTAAGATCCGCAGTATCACAGTAAATGAAAATCCCAAATCCGTAAGTGAGGTGGAGTGGTAATGCTGTTTCGAAAAATGTTACGGGATATGAAAAATAATAAAATGCAGTTTATCTCCATTGGGCTGATGACATTTCTGGCAATCTTTGTATATGCGGGAATCGGTAGTGAATGGTATACCTTTCAAAAGGGAATCGATAATTATTATTCCGAAACCAATCTGGCTGATATCTGGCTTTACGGAAAGTCATTTACGGATAGCGACGTATCCAGGCTGCTGAAAGCGGATGGGGTGGAGGATGCTAAAAAGCGTCTTCATCTGGAAGGTACAGCTGATTTAAGCGGAGATCCGGAACTGGAAATTCTGCTTATGGATGAGGAGGGGATTTCCTCCTGCAAAGTGATTAGCGGAGACAGCTTCGATCCTGCCGCAGACGGGATATGGCTGAGTGATAAATTTGCTGAGGCAAGAGGGTTGTCAGTGGGAGATACTCTGGATATGCAGGTGGAGGGTGTTGTAATCAGCAAAAAGATCCTGGGGATTATGATAAGCCCGGAATATGTCTATGCTTCAGCCTCATTTGACAGCATGGCAAATCCCAGCAACATTGGAGTGGTATATGGAGGAA
Organism: uncultured Robinsoniella sp.; assembly: GCA_900539655.1. Taxonomy (GTDB): domain Bacteria; phylum Bacillota; class Clostridia; order Lachnospirales; family Lachnospiraceae; genus Robinsoniella. Next base: position 19,958 of record UQCR01000105.1, on the reverse strand, counting down.
TGGATTTGCTTCCCAAGGAATTCCCCAGAGTATACAATCAGATTACAGCTCTTCTCAGTACAACGGATTACCAGAAAACGGAAGAGCAGATAGAGAAGCAGCTAGATGGTACATACAGCGTATTCCTGTCCAGGGATGGACAGGGCAGTTATCAGCAGTTCCGGGAAGAAATTCTGCAGAATAAGGCAATGGGAGATCTTTTTCCCTTTGTATTTATTGCAGTGGCGCTGCTCACGATACTGACTACAATGAGCAGGATCATCAATAACCAGAGAACACAGATCGGAACATTGAAAGCATTGGGATACAAGGATAAGAAGATTATGAGGCATTTTATCTGTTACGGGACGATACCTTCACTTGCAGGTGCTTTGCTTGGTCTGATCGTGGGTCCGGTTACACTTACGCCGTTGTTTTTCAACATGCAGTCGGGCTTGTATTCCCTTCCTCCTCTTACTGTGGTTTTACTGCCCCAGGCGGTTTTCGCGGCGGGAGCGGCAGTGGCGGCGTGTGCCCTGGTGACCTGGATTGCCTGCAATAAGATTTTAAAGGAAAAGCCGGCGGATGCCCTGCGGACGAAGCCTCCCCGTATTTCCAGGCATATGTGGTTTGAAAAAACCGCCTGGTGGAAACAGACAGGTTTTGATTTCCAGTGGAATCTAAGGGATACGTTTAGAAGCAAGGTAAGAAGCATTATGGCAATTGTAGGAATTACAGGATGTATGAGCCTTCTTACCTGTGCACTTGGGATGGTGGATTCGCTGAATAACATTAATGAATGGAAATATGGACAGCTCACCCAGTATCGGAATAAGGTTTTAATTACCGAAGATCTGTCGGCTTCGGATATCCCCTATCCGGGGGAGACTATCCAGGAGGGGAGTATTGAACTGCGTGCCAACGGAATTAAGAAAACAACAGGGATAACTGTTTTGGAACCAGAATCCGGCCTTATTGTGTTTACAGACAGCAGAAGAAATGAGCAAAAACTCCCGGTAAATGGAGTATCCATCAGTTACCATATGGCGGATATCCTGGGTGTTGATGTGGGAGATGAAGTCTCATGGCATCTCTATGGGGAAAGCAAGTGGGTAAATTCAAGAATAAAGGCGGTGTACCGGGATCCGGTTGCCCAGGGGATAACCATGTATGAGGAGTATTTTGAAGAGCAGGGATATAATTACCAGCCCACCTCATTTTTGACAAAGGCAAACATAGATCCCGATTCTGTATCCTATACAGTTTGGAATATTGAAAAGCTGAAGTCTTCTGTCACAGAAATGATGGATACCATGTATTCTATTATCTATATCATGGTGGCGGCTGCGGTTTTAATGGCGGTAGTGGTGCTTTACAATCTGGGAGTCCTTTCCTTTACGGAAAAACTGAGAGAATTTGCAACACTTCGGGTACTTGGTTTTAAATCTGAGAAAATTCGGATTCTGATGCTTCGCCAGAACATATGGCTCAGTGCAATTGGTTTAATCCCGGGATATTTATTGGGAAAATGGATTATAGACCTGATGTGCGGTATGCTGGGTGACAATTTCGATATGATGACAGAGATTAGTTTACTGAGCATTGGGATCAGCGTTGCCATAACAATGATAGTGTCTGTGAGTGTAAATGTATTATTTTCCAGAAAAGTAAAAGAAATTGACATGGTTAGTGCGCTAAAAGGCGCTGAATAGAGTGCGTTATAAGACGCAGAACAGAGGAGGGATTGCAATGAAAAAAAGAAATAAAACAGTGCGAAATGTGATAATTACGGCAGTAATTCTGGCGGGGGCAGCAGGTGTGGGATACGCTTTGGCGGCGCCTGGATATTACGAAACAGCAAGGGTTGCAAAAAGTGACATACAGGAAATTATCAGTGAAACAGGAATTATAAGCAGCGGAAAGCAAAAAACTTATTATAGCGATACATCATCTGTAATAAAGTCACTGGATATCCGGACAGGAGACAGTGTGTCACAGGGAAAACAGATGCTTGCATTTGAAGGGGTGAAAACAGATGAAGGTGAGCAGGAGCCGGAAACCCTGGCAGCTGATTTTGACGGAATCATAACCCAGTGCAATGTTACGGAAGGGGCATATGCCACACAGGGCAGCCCGCTGTTTACATTAGAGAGCGCAAAAGACCTGTATTTAGAAGCAGAGATATCTACCAAAGACGCCACAAATCTGGAGAAGGGGCAGAAAGCAGTCATTACCAGTAATGACACAGACTATGACGGAGAGGTGTCCCAGATTTCCCGGCTGGCAGTTAAAACCAGCGGAAAGCCAAAAGTAACCGTTCAAATGAAGATAAAAAATGAAGGCTCTGGACTGTACCTTGGAGCAGAGGCTGATGTGGATATATTTGCCGCTTCCAGAGATTCGGTCATGACGGTACCCGTGGAAGCAGTGTATTCAGATGCAGATAATGACTATGTCTATACCATTGAGAATGGGCTGGTCACCAGAAAAATAGTGAAGACCGGTATTTGCTCTGAGAAAATGACGGAGATTAAAGAAGGTCTGGCAGTAGATGACAGAGTCATAATCTCACCGGTATCAGACAGTGACAGAGGGAATCGGGCGACGGATCATTCTTTTTTGAAAAATACTTGACTCTCCCCTTAAGGGAGGATGTATAATAATGAAAAATACATCTGAGTATATACAGGGGGGAAGCATATGTTCCGGATCGGAGAATTTTCCAAGCTTTGCAAGACAACGATAAAAACACTGCGTTATTATGACGAGGTAGGACTTCTGAAACCGGAGTATATTGATGATGAAACAAAATACCGTTTTTATGCAGCTAAGCAGATTCTGGAACTGCATCATATCCAGGCACTGCGCCAGATTGGACTGTCCATCAGTGAAATCAAATTAATTCAGGACGGACACGGTATGGAAAGGATACTGCAGAATAGAAAACGGGAAATAGAAAAAGAATTAGATGAGGGCAGGGAGCAGATCACCCGTATTGAATTTATGCTGTCCGGCAGGGAAGAAGAAAATATGAGGCAGTATCAGGGGATTGTGAAAGAGATACCGGAATGCATTGTGTATTCCAAGAAACTAACAATTCCCGGATACAGTTCTTACTTCCAAATCATACCCGGGATTGGAGCGGCGGTACAGGAAGCCAATCCCGATTTGAAATGTGCCACACCGGAATACTGCTTCTGCGAATATCTGGATGGTGAATACCGGGAAAAAGATATAAATATTGAGTTTTGTGAAGCGGTCAACCGATTTGGCAAAGAAATCGAAGGCGTTATATTTAAGAAAATGGAGCCTGTGGTGGTGGCATCCGTGATTCATAAGGGCCCTTATGAAGAACTGCCCAAAGCATACGCTTATTTATTTAAGTGGGTAGAAGAAAATGGATTTATTGTCGCTGGCCATCCAAGGGAGAGTTATATTGACGGCATCTGGAATGCAGAAGACCCCAAGCAGTGGCTGACGGAATTGCAGATACCGGTTATAAAAGATAAAAAGAGGTGTTTGTCATAGATAAAAAGAAGAAGTACGGTATGCAAAAGCTGTGCCTGTTATCGAATATTCCCCTGTTTTTTTATGAGGAAGGTACCGGGATTACGGAGTGCTTTGGAAATTTTGATAAAAAAGAGAATCCGCTGGGGGCAGACCCGTCTCTGGCACGCAGGCTGATCGACCAGTGCCGCAGCATAAGCGGTCCGGCGGTGGTTTCGGAAAATAAAGCAGTCTATTTCAGTGCCGTAAGTGCTGGGGGCAGCCAGTATATCCTGGTAGGCCCTATGTGTTCCCAATATCTTTCCAATGTGGAGATACATCGTTTTTATAAGCTTCACAAAATGGAGAATATCCAGCAAAAGGCACCTGCGAGGCTTGGGTTTATGCAGATGCTGTCACTGATCAGCCTGATCTTTACCACTATAACCGGTGAAATATGTGATGAGGAAATGCTGTTAAAAGAAAATAAACTGGCATACGTGGATCCGGAAGAGCTGGAGCGGGATAAGGCGTCCTTTCGAATCGGCAAGGTGGAAGAGGAAGCATATCACCATACCTATATGGAAGAAATGCAGTGGATTAACTGCATCAAAAACGGGGATGAGATAAAAGCGAAGGAAATGTGCGATTCTCTGGCTGAAAATGCTGGTAAGCTGTCGGGCAAGGAACTGAATCACCAAAGGAATCTTGCGATCTGTGCAGTTACACTGGCTACCAGGGCTGCAATGGACAGCGGGGTTACTCCGGCGGAAGCCTATATTCTAAGTGATGTTTATATTGATAAAATTGATAAGTGCAGTGATCTGGGGCAGTTAATTGAACTGCGCAGGCTCAGCACGATGGAATTTACAAGGCAGGTTAAAGAAGCAAGGAAAGAAAAAGCCAGGTCCAATTACATTGAACAGTGTAAGGATTATATCATAAACCATTATCAGTACAAGATCCGGCTGGTAGAAGTGGCGGATGCAATTGGCATCAATAAAAACTATCTGTCCCATCTCTTCAAAAAAGAAGAAGGGATAACCATGAATGAATATATGAATAGCGTCCGTGTAAAAAGGGCGGAAAATTTACTGAAATATTCCGATGCAACACTGACGGAAATCAGTAGCTATGTCTGTTTTAATTCTCAGAGCCATTTTGGAAGCGTCTTTAAAAAATGCAATGGGGTAACGCCCCAGCAGTATCGGGACCGGTACAGGTCCAGCGAGTTTTTGAAAAAATGACTGTTTGCCATAAATTTCTTGACTTTTGTGATTTTGATAGGTATAATTGATTTCAGAATATTTTATGTGCGGCGCAGCACATAGAGCTTAAAGGTACGTTGAAGTGTCTTGGATAATTTTATCCGAGGCATTTTTTGCGTTGCCCGGGCATTTCAGCAGATTTCCGGAATTGAATGAATCCTTTATTGGCGGTGCAGCATAAAGGCATTACACAAACGGATATGAAGAATATGGAGGATAAGGAATTGAAGATGAAAACATTTCAGCTGGGTACAGAAATTTTTATGGGAGAACTGGATATATCCAGTGTTTGCCCTGACACGAAGCGGGTTTTTATTGTAACCGATAAGTTCTTGGTGGAAAGCGGCAGAATCGCTTATGTAACAGAAAAACTGGAGGCAGCAGGTATCTTGTATCATGTGTTTTCAGATGTGGTGCCAAATCCGGATATCGAACTGGTTATGAAGGGCATTTCGATTATCGATGAGTTCAAACCCGACACGGTGATTTCTTTTGGCGGGGGTTCAGCTATTGATGCAGCGAAAGGAATGATGTATTTTGCAGTGAAAACGGCTGGGCTGCCGCGGTGCTTATCCATCGCAATTCCAACTACCAGCGGTACGGGATCTGAAGTTACAAGGTTTTCCATTATTTCAGACCATGAAAAAAATATTAAGTATCCCCTGGTGGATGACAGCCTTCTGCCGGATATGGCTGTACTGGATGCCCATCTGACTGTGAGTGTGCCGCCGGCTATTACGGCTGATACGGGAATGGATGTATTAACCCATGCCATGGAGGCCTATGTATCCGTCAATGCAACTGATTTTTCGGATGCCCTGGCGGAAAAGGCATTTAAGATGGCATTTGACAGCCTGCGAAGAGCTTACCATCATGGAGACGATCTGGAAGCCAGGGAAAATATGCATCATGCCTCCTGTCTTGCAGGAATGGCATTTGACAGTGTATCCCTTGGGATAAATCACGGGATGGCTCATATTCTGGGCATCCGTGCGTCCCTGCCCCACGGACGTGCTAATGCAGTTCTGCTGCCTTACGTTATCGCTTACAATGCGGGGATTCAGGATGCAGGCAGTGAAAAAGAAACCAGGGCGGCAAAAAAATATGCAAGGCTTGCAAAGCTGGCTGGTTATGAATGCTACAGTGTACGTTCCGGTGTGGTGAACCTGATTCATGGCATGGAGAAACTGTGTAAAGAGTTTAAGATGCCCCTGCAGATACAGGATGTCTGGAAGGATCAGGGGGCGTTTGAAGCATCCGCAGCTGAGATGTCACAAATTGCCTGTGAAGACAGATGCACAGCCACCAATCCGAGAAAGTGCCTGCCTGAGGAAATAGAAGCCGTTTTCAGGGAAGCGTATTATGGCAAAAGCAAATACATAAGGTTATAATTACCAATGGAGTAATGGGGCAATACAATGGTAAAAAATAACATATAATTGACAAAAAGTGTTGACAAAACTGTATAAAATAGTGTATAGTCGCTTATAGAAGTAAGTGTGAAAATATAATAAGTAATAGTTTTCACGATGTGAACATATTCAATCCGGTATCAGACATATTGTAAGCGGGATTACGATAAACCTGAAATTACGGATACATATGATCAATAAAGTATACAGGAAAGTATGCAGATAAGTAAAAAGAGAGATCTTTCTAACTGAATAAGCGGGTTGTGACGTAATGACCTGCGGTGTTTTACGAAGTGATGAAGCTTCCGGAAATCTTATTTCTGGGGGTTTTTTGCGCTTTTACAGGATATTTTACTGCATAAGGAGTAAAAATATGATAGAATTAGATGAGAAAAAGAGGATTATCCAGGAGTTTGTTCCGGGGAAGCAGGTGACACTGGCACATTTAATAGCTAACCCGGATGAAGACCTGTATACAAAACTGGGTCTGGTTGATGGTCGAGGGGCAATCGGTATTTTAACCATCACACCCAGTGAAGGTGCCATAATAGGCGCAGATGTAGCAACCAAGGCGGCGGATGTAAAGATTGGATTTGTGGACCGTTTCAGCGGTTCCCTGGTCATTACCGGTGATATTGCGGCAGTGGATGCATCTTTGCATGAAATTATGAATGTGTTAGGCGACATGCTGGATTTCACTCCTTCTAAAATAACAAGAACCTGATGGTTACAGGAGTGTACGTACTATGAAGAAAGTGATGCTAGTAGGCAGGACATATGCCGGTAAAACTACGCTTTGCCAGTATCTTAGAGGTGAGGCAATCAAATATAAAAAGACGCAGGCAATCGAGATTTTGGGGAAAGAACTCATTGATACCCCGGGAGAATACCTGGAGCGGCGGGGACTTTACCGTGCACTGCAGGTAACCTCGGCTGAGGCAGATGTGATCATATTTGTGCAGGATGCGACTGCGGACGGCAGTATGTTTGCACCCATGTTCACATCTATGTTTACGAAGCCGGTTATCGGAATCGTAACAAAATGCGATGCGGCTTCCAAAGAACAGATTGCTCTGGCGGAAAAATATTTGGAAAGTGCAGGGGCAAAAAAGATTTTTTTAACAAGTGCAGTTGCGGGAAAAGGTATGGAAGACGTTATTCGATACCTGGAGGATCACTAGAGCGTGTTTTAAAATTCATTCCCGCCATCTGCACGCCCCACTTTGCGGCATATTTGCCCCGAATTCAGGTTACGTAGCCCGCTACGTGCCCTTCATTCGGGACAAATCTCCCACAAACTAGGACGCACAGCTGACAGAAAGCAATTTTAAAACACGCTCTAGAGCGGTCATAAGTGATCCGGATAAAAAAGCATAATCGACAGAAGTAATGTGAGGTATAATGCGGAGGTACAAATGGAAGAATCAAAAGTAAGGGTGGTAATTGCAGATGACGAGCCGATTACCAGAATGGACCTGAAGGAACTGTTGGAGGATCAGAATTACGAAGTGGTCGGAGAAGCATCCGATGGTTTCGATGCAATAGAAGTTTGTAAGGCAGTAAAACCTGATCTGGTATTAATGGATGTGGAAATGCCGCTTTTAGATGGATTTTGTGCGGCAAAGGTATTAAAAGAAGAGGATATTGTGGATACCGTTATCATGTTGACAGCTTATAGTGATAAAGAATGTATCCGAAAGGCAAAAGAGATCGGCGTGTCCGGTTATATTGTAAAACCGGTGGCTGTCAGGACGATGATCCCCGCTATTGAAGTTGCACTTGTACAGAGTGCACAGATGAAGCAGTTAAAGCAGGAAGGGACGCAGGCTAAAAAACAACTGGAAAGCAGAAAAATTATTGAGAAGGCAAAAGGGTATATTATGCAGGAGAAAAAAATATCAGAGCAGGAAGCTTATGATTACATCCGAAGCCTGAGCCAGGCGAAAAAACTGTCCATGAAGCGCGTGGCGGAAATGATTCTGTTAAAGGCAGGTGGACATGCGTGAGTTCCGGAATATATGAATTGTGCAAAGAATGCACCCCGCTTACCGATTCGGATATTCAGGTAATTGAAGCGATGCAGCCAAGCCTGCAGCTGATTGCAAATATGGTGGGATGTGACGTATTTATTGACTGTATTACGGAAGATAAATCCACTGCCATTGTAGTCTGCGAGGCAAATCCTGAAAATGTACCTTCTGCTTATGCCAAAAGCGTAGTGGGAATGCTTGCAAGAAAAGAAGACGAGCCCGCAGTAGAGCGTACAATTCGACTGGGGATTGGGACGAAATATGTGAAGGCAGTGACCCAGGAGAGAACAGAAGTAATGCAGAATGTAGAACCTATATTTAATGATAACCGCATTATCGGCGTATTAATTACAGAGAAACGTGCGGGAGAAGAAAACGAATCCATAGAAAATGAAAAGCCAAGACAGGTGAATGTATTTGATAATTTAATTCACGAGTATGACTGGCTTATGCAATACATAGATGAAGCGCTGATTATGGTGGATGATAAAGGAAAAGTATGTTTTCGAAATATGATGGCAAAGGAACTTTATGCTAAGCTTGGTTACGGCGGAGATATTCTGGATATGCCATATAAAAATATTCTTTTACACCAGCCGGAGCGGGAATACCAGCCTGGCGAACTTGAAAAAGCCGGTGTAGAGGCAACTGTGGGGAAGTATTTTCTCCGTGTCAAGCAGATTCCTCTGGATAAAAACGGGATACAGTTTGCAATAGTTTTAAGTGATATAACCCACCTAAGGGAAAAAGAAAAGGAACTGGTTAATAAATCAGTTGCATTAAAAGAAATGCACCATCGGATTAAAAACAATTTTCAGATGATAGCCAGCATTTTACGCATGCAGAGCAGAAGAAGTGACAATGCGGAGGTTAAGGAAGTGCTGGAGGATACGATTAACCGTCTCTTATCTATTTCCGTAACCCATGAACTGATCTTACAGGGTGAGGATGACAATGTAAATATCTATGAAGTAGTTGAGAGTATCAAAAGAGATTTGTTAAGATCTTATATCTATCCGGATCTGGAAGTTAACATAGATGTTATCGGAGATGAGTTTAAGCTCAATGCAGATGTGGCATCATCGGTTACCCTGGTAATTAATGAATTGCTGCAAAACTCTTTTAAATATGCCTTTACGGATGTATCAGCCGGGCATATTGTTATCGAAATTACCCACGGGAAGATGTATTCCCAGGTGAGTATTACAGATAACGGCAAGGGATTTTCAGTTGACGAGGTGAAAAGAAAGAGCCTCGGATTATATATCGTAGACAGTGTGGTGAGAGAAAAACTCCACGGCAAGTTCAAGATAAAATCGGGACCGGAAGGGACCAGAGCAAGTTTTGATTTTAAAATGTACAATTGAATAGGGCAGTCCGATGCAGGGCTGCCGGAAAAGCGTTGAAGCTTGGGAGCAGAAAATTCTGCACCTGGGCTTTTTTATTGTTAAAAGGGGACAACGGAGACGTTCTTCCGGCACACTGCCGGCAGGAATTAAAGATACATGATAAGGGAGGCAGATCATGCATGAAGTAATCTTAAGTGTGGGCATTGATATCGGGACATCAACCACACAGCTGGTATTCAGCGAACTGACCATAGAAAATCAGGCAACCAGTTACACGGTCCCAAGAATCAGCATTGTAGATAAGAAAGTTATTTTCCGAAGTGAAATCTTCTTTACTCCTTTATTGTCCCAGACAGAGATTGATGGGGAAGCAGTCAAACAAATCCTGGAAAGCCAATACCGAAAGGCAGGGGTGAAGCCAGAGGATGTAAAAACCGGGGCGGTGATTATTACCGGAGAGACAGCCAGAAAAGAAAATGCGAATGTGGTGCTGGAAACCTTAAGCGGTCTGGCAGGTGACTTTGTAGTTGCCACAGCCGGTCCGGATCTGGAGTCGGTTCTATCCGGCAGAGGAGCAGGGGCGGATACGTTTTCCAAGGAGAAAAGGACAGCAGTTGCAAATGTGGACGTGGGCGGCGGCACCAGCAATATTGCGGTGTTTGACCATGGAAGCCTGATTGGAACCACCTGTCTGGATATCGGCGGCAGGCTCATTAAAGTGGACAGGGAGACAAAGCGGATTACCTACATATATTCCAAGATACAGAAACTTGCCGCGCATGAGGGAGTTCCCGTTTCAGTGGGTGATATTGCAGATGTAAGCAAAATACGAAAAATCTGTACTTTAATGGCGGATCTCATCGGTCAATCCCTCCATATTCTGCCAAAGAGCGCCTGCTATAATGAAATATTTACAAACGGAGGAAATGGCCTGAAGGAGGAAGTCATTCCAAAAGCAGTTACCTTTTCCGGAGGCGTTGCAGATTACATCTACCAGGAGGCCGGCAGTGACCTGTTTCAGTATGGGGATATCGGCATTATACTGGGGCAGGAAATCAGAAAGAACTGCTTTATGCAGCAGCTAGAGCTGTACCAGGCTATAGAAACTATCCGGGCGACCGTAGTGGGAGCCGGGACCCATACCACAGAAATCAGCGGAAGTACGATTTCCTATGAAAAAAATCAGCTTCCGATGAAAAATATACCAATTTTGAAAATCAGCGAAGAGGAAGAAAAAACCTGTATGGGAATTGAAGAGTCCATCAGGCGGCAGATCCCTTTGTATATTTCCGAAGGGGAAGCCGTACAAATTGCTATTTCATTTGAGGGAACGGGATATTCTGGTTTTGCGGATATCCAGGAACTGGCCCAGGCGATTATCAATGGGGCGAAGGTGCTGATACGGCTTAAGTATCCGCTGCTGATTGTGGCAGAGCACGATATCGCAAAAGCCTTGGGACATGCTCTGAATGTAAAACTAAAGCACAGTAAGGAGGTCATCTGCATCGACGGTATCAGGACACAAAGCGGTGATTACATTGATATCGGAGAACCAATCGGTGAAGGACGGGTAGTGCCTGTCGTCATCAAGACACTAATTTTTAATTCTTAAAGAAAAGATACGAGGTGAAAGTCATGATATTAAAAACAAAATTATTCGGCCATACTTATGAGTTTAAATCATTGAAGGAGGTTATGGCAAAAGCGAATGAAGAAAAATCCGGTGATAAATTAGCCGGAATTGCGGCAGAATCAGCGGAAGAACGAGTTGCGGCAAAGGTAGTATTATCACAGATAACTTTGGGGGAATTAAGAAATTCACCGGCAGTTCCTTATGAAATCGATGAAGTGACAAGAATCATCCAGGATGCGGTAAATGAACCTATTTACAATGAATTTAAGAATATGACCGTTGCCGAATTCCGGGAATGGCTGCTGGATACCAGCACAACGGGTGAGATGATCCGCCGTGCCAGCCGTGGAATCACAAGTGAAATCGTTGCGGCAGTTACGAAATTAATGGGGAATCTGGATCTGATCTATGCGGCAAAAAAAATTGTGGTAACGGCACACTGTAACACCACGATCGGGCTTCCGGGCACTTTTTCATCCAGGTTACAGCCAAACCATACAACTGATAACCCCAAGGGAATTATTGCATCTGCAATGGAAGGCTTCAGCCTGGGCTGCGGTGATGCAGTATTGGGATTGAATCCGGTAGACGATACTGCGGAAAGCGTTGCCAGAATCTTAAAGAGTTTCGACGAGTTTAAAAATAAATGGGACATTCCCACACAGATCTGCGTTCTTGCCCATGTCAGCACCCAGATGGAAGCAATTACGAAGCATAATGCACCGATCGACCTGATGTTCCAGTCAATTGCAGGTTCCCAGAAGGGGAATGAGGCTTTTGGATTAAATGGAGCAATGTTAGACGAAGGCCATCAGATGATGGTTCAGCATGGAACTTCAACCGGACCGAATTATATGTACTTTGAGACAGGACAGGGTTCAGAGCTTTCCTCAGATGCCCATTACGGCTGTGACCAGGTGGTAATGGAAGCACGTTGTTACGGATTGGCGAAGAAATATAATCCATTCCTTGTAAATACCGTTGTAGGATTTATCGGACCGGAATATCTCTACGACAGCAAACAGGTGATCCGTGCCGGATTGGAAGACCATTTCATGGGCAAGCTTACGGGAATCCCAATGGGATGTGACTGCTGTTACACAAACCACATGAAAACAGACCAGAATGATGTTGAAAATCTTGGCATGCTCTTATCAGCGGCTGGATGTAATTACATTATGGGAGTTCCTCACGGGGACGACTGTATGCTGATGTACCAGTGTACCGGATATCATGATGCTGCGGCATTCCGTGAGATTCTGGGACTTCGTCCGATTAAAGAGTTTGATATGTGGCTGGAAAAAATGGGATTTTCAAAAGACGGAAAACTGACCTCTCTTGCAGGTGATGCATCCGTATTTATGAAATAGAATCAGTGAATGATGCGGGCTATGGAATCTGAATATGGAGCAAATATACCGCGAAGTGGGGCGTGCAGATGGCGGGAATGAATTTTGAGACATGCCTTAAGAGAGAAAGGAGATATTTATGATTGACCAGAAGGATTTAAAACGAATAATAGAGCAGGTATTAGTGGAAATGCAGGTGACAAAAAGTACGCCTGCCTCAGGTGTCACAGGAGATAGCCAGAGTGCTTCCAAGCCGGTATCCACAGTAGAAACATCGGCAGAAAAGGCAAACATACCGGCTTTGAGTAAATATGAACAGCCGGAATATTCTGCAAATGTAAAAGAACCTCCGGTGATTGAAGACGGGTGTCTGGAGGATATTACAGAGATTGATATTAAAAAACAGTATCTGGTACCAAATCCGGTAAATGGGGAGGCGTATTATGAGCTAAAGCAGTATGCGCCCTGCCGCCTTGGTATCTGGAAAGCCGGAGCAAGATACATGACCTCTACCTGGCTGCGCTTCCGTGCCGACCATTCTGCAGCGCAGGATGCGGTATTCTCTAACGTGGATGAAGCTTTTGTAGAGAAGATGAACTTGTTCAGCATTCAGACGAAGTGCGAAAACAAAGATGTATACCTGACCCGTCCGGACCTTGGCAGAAGGCTGAATGAAGAAGGCGTAAAAGCAGTTCAGGAAAAATGTAAAAAACATCCTACGGTTCAGGTCTATGTATCAGATGGTTTAAGTTCCGCTGCGGTTGCGGCAAATGTTGGGGATTTGCTGCCGGCTATTCTGCAGGGGCTGGAAAGCTATCAGATCGATGTGGGAACGCCGTTTTTCGTGAAATACGGCAGAGTGGGGGTTATGGACCAGGTATCAGAAATTACCGGAGCAGACGTTACTTGCGTATTGATCGGTGAACGCCCGGGACTCATTACAGCGGAGTCCATGAGCGCGTATATTGCTTATAAAGCTACGATGGACATGCCGGAAGCCAGAAGAACTGTATTATCCAATATACATAAAGCCGGTACGGTTCCGGTAGAAGCAGGTGCCCATATCGCAGAAATCATTAAGATTATGTTAGAGAAAAAAGCAAGCGGAACGGATTTAAAACTCTAATTGAGAGAGAGGTGTAATGAAACATGAAAAGAGATCCATTAAAAGCAAAGGTGCTCAGCACAAAAATGATTCCCAATGTCTCGCCGGATCTGGCTAAGAGCCTGGGATTGTCACCAAAACAAAAATCCATCGGAATGGTAACAGCAGATTGCGATGATGTTACTTATACGGCACTGGATGAGGCAACCAAGGCAGCGGATGTCCAGGTGGTCTATGCAAAAAGCTTTTACGGCGGTGCCGGAAATGCCAGCACAAAGCTGGCGGGAGAAGTGATCGGCATTATCGCGGGAACCAATCCGGCGGAAGTAAAAAGCGGACTGGACGCTGTCATAGATACCATTGAAAACGGTGCCTGGTTTGTAAGTGCCAACGAAGATGATTCCATTCCTTACTATGCCCATTGTATTGCAAGGACAGGAAGTTATTTATCAAAGTCAGCAGGCATTAAAGAAGGACAGGCTCTGGCTTATCTGATTGCGCCTCCTCTGGAAGCCCTGTTTGCCCTGGATGCAGCTTTAAAAGCGGCAGATGTAACCCTGTGTGAACTGTATGCCCCGCCATCTGAGACGAACTTCGGCGGAGCTTTGCTTACGGGCAGCCAGTCAGCATGCAAGGCAGCATGTGAAGCGTTTGCTGCTGCTGTTGAATTTGTAGCGGATAATCCACTGGCATTATAATTTCATACAGAAAATACAAAATGGGAGGTAATTATGCAGCTTTATGATAAAGACCTGTTATCCGTACAGGAAGTAAGAGAATTAGTAGAGCGCTCAAAAGCAGCGCAGGAAAAATTACTGGAGATGTCCCAGAGCCAGGTTGACAGAATTGTCCAGAGCATTGCAAATGCCGGTGTGAGAAATGCCAGAAGGCTTGCACAAATGGCTCACGATGAGACGGGCTTTGGTATCATGGAAGATAAGGTAATCAAAAATATCTTCGCCAGCAAAAGCGTATTTGAATACATCAAAGACATGAAAACCATCGGGGTTATTGCAGAGGATGAAAAAGCGGGAACAAAGGATATTGCCGTTCCGGTAGGTGTAATTGCCGGGCTGATTCCTTCCACAAACCCTACATCAACGGTTTTGTATAAATCGGAAATTGCAATTAAAGCCGGCAATTCCATTATCTTTTCCCCACATCCAAATGCAAAAGAAGCGATTTTGGAAACGGTTAAGGTAATTCGTCAGGCAATTGCGGAAGCAGAAGGCCCTGAGGATCTGGTATCTGTGGTTACGATCCCGACGATACAGTCTACAGATTCGCTGATGCGCCATCCGGATATTTCACTGATCCTTGCCACAGGAGGAAGTGCTATGGTCCGTGCTGCATATTCTTCGGGAACGCCGGCAATTGGTGTTGGACCTGGAAACGGACCTGCTTATATTGAACGTTCCGCAGACCTTAAAAAAGCAGTAAAACGCATTATGGACAGCAAGACTTTTGACAATGGTACGATTTGCGCTTCCGAACAGTCCGTCATTACAGAGCGTGACCGCAAAGAAGCCGTGAAAGCCGAAATGCAGGCACAGGGAGCCTATTTCTTAAGTGCAGAAGAATCCGAAAAACTGGGTAAATTTATTCTTCGTGCCAACGGAACCATGAATCCGATGATTGTGGGTAAAAATGTTCAGCATATTGCTGACCTGGCAGGACTTAAGGTTCCGGCAGAAGCAAGAGTACTGGTAGCCGAAGAAGATGGCGTAGGTAACGGACATCCTTACTCCAATGAAAAACTGGCACCAATTCTGGGATTTTATGTAGAAGATAATTATCAGAAGATCTGTGAAAGATGCCAGCAGATTCTCCACTATGAAGGAGCAGGACACACCTTTATTATCCATTCTGAAAACCAGGAAATTATCAGCTATTTTGCCAGGAGAATTCCGGTTTCCCGTTTTCTGGTAAATGCACCGGGAGCCCTGGGCGGAGTCGGTGCCGCAACTTCTTTAATGCCTGCTTTTACATTGGGATGCGGTGCAGTTGGAGGAAGTGCAACATCGGATAATATCGGACCGATGAATCTGCTGAATATCCGGAAAGTGGCTTATGGAACGAAGGAATTGGATGAGATCCGCAAAGAGGCAGATCTGGCGGTACCGGCATCCGAGCCTTGCGAGATCAATATTGATTTAATAGTTGAGAAGATTTTAAAAGAATTAGAGCATGCAAATGTCAGCATTTAACTTTCCGGTAGGCTATAGCAGGAAAGATATTACGATAGACCTGGGAAAGTAATACACCGGGAAAAGTAATAGAACCGGGAACAGTAATAGACCTGGGAAAGTAATAGAACCGGGAACAGTAATAGACCTGGGAACAGTAATAGAACAGGGAAAGTAATAGAACCGGGAACAGTAATAGATTCGGGAACAGTAATAGACCTGGGAACAATAATAGAACCGGGAAAGTAATAGAACCGGGAAAAGTAATAGAACCGGGAACAGTAATAGACCTGGCAATAGTAATAGAACAGGGAAAGTAAAAGACCTGGAAAAGTATTAGAACCGGAAAAATAATAGAACAGGCAGGAGGAATTACAATGGCTAATTTACAGGCATTGGGATTAATCGAAACAAGAGGGTTAATCGCAGCAATTGAAGCAGCAGATGCAATGGTGAAATCCGCTGACGTATCTTTAATCGGTAAAGAATATATAGGAAGCGGGCTTGTGACCATTATGGTTCGGGGTGATGTGGGCGCTGTAAAGGCTGCAACGGAATCAGGAGCGGCGGCAGGTGCTGCAGTGGGAGAAGTTGTATCCGTTCATGTTATACCAAGACCCCATAAGGATGTGGAGAGCATTCTTCCGGTTAAAGCTGAAACGGCAGAATAGGCAAAGTCAAAAAAAGATTAAAAAAGATTAATAAAGATTAAAATCAGGAGGACTATAAAATGGCGGTTATGCAGGCATTAGGAATGATTGAGACAAAAGGTTTAATTGGTGCAATTGAAGCAGCGGATGCGATGACAAAAGCGGCAGATGTAAAATTAATTGGTAAAGAACGTATTGGAAGCGGATTAGTTACTGTATTAGTGAGAGGTGACGTAGGAGCGGTGAAGGCAGCTACAGATGCCGGCGCAGCAGCAGCGGAACGGGTTGGAGAATTGATTTCCATGCATGTAATTCCAAGACCCCACGGAGATGTGGAAACAATACTGCCCCAGTGTTAGAATGGCTGTAATTATTATTAGGCAGGTCCGGGCAATTACAGCGCGGACCGTAAGAAACATAGAGCAGCAGGCTTAAGGGGGCAATCATTTGAATGTTATAACAGAAGCGTATTTACGGGATATCATGAAAGAAAATCGCCCGGAAGTCTTTTATGTACCGGAGGGGAGCCTATTATCCCCTTCCGCCCGGGATTATTTGAATCAGTATAAAATAAAAATAGAGAAGCAGGAACTGGGTACCGTTGAAAAAGACAATGGGATGAAATCTGAAATCCCGGCTGAAAAGAGTCCGGAGATCGATGCAGATAGCGGCCATATCCAAAAGGCAGCGTATGTAGATTACGCCACAGGAGCATTTTTCACATCCAAACCGGAGCATATGACACAGTTAACTGGGAATAAGCTGGTTCCAAAGAATCATCTGCGTATTGTATTCCGGGGTAAACTGGATTCACTTCAGGCACTCATTATTCTGAATCAGTCCTTCATTGCTAAGAATTCCAGGCGCACAAAGCTGCTTGAGGATCTGGAAGATGTCCTGAAGATTTTACAGAATATCATGCGCTGTGATGTGCTGGATGAGCCATTTACCATAGAGCGTATCATTGGACTGACACACGCAGAACTGCGTGAACACTCCCACAATCCAATGAAATTCTACAATATACGGCAAATGATTATGCCCCACTACACCATGGGTGAAGAGTATGCTATACTGAATCAGATCCGTACAGCGATAAGGGAATGTGAGATCAGTGCAGTCAATGCATATCAGGTAGGAAATGATTATACACATCAGGATATTCTGGAAGAATTCAACAGGCTTTCCAGTGCACTTCACATCATGATGTGTAAATATCTGGCGGGAGATTATAATTAATGTTCCATATGCATCCATGCCAGAGCGTGTTTGAAAATTCATTCCTGCCATCTGCACGCCCCACTTTGCGGTATATTTGCCCCGAATTCAGGTTACGTAGCCGGCTACGCGCCCTTCATCCGGGACAAATCTCCCACAAACTGTGACGCACAGCTTCCAGAAAGCAATTTTAAAACACGCTCTAGAGTGTGGGGATGAAAAAAAGGAGGGAAAGAGTACATGTTTAGTGAATTAATCGAAAATATAACGAATCTGGATGTATTTACAGAGAGTATCAAACAGTATATCAGCGGCTTATCAATCAATTCTGTCATCATTACAATCATGATGATCTTTATGATAATAGGAGCGATTGACCGTATCCGTGGGAATAAACTTGGTTATGGTGAAGAATTTGAAGCCGGTTTTAATGCAATGGGTCCTCTGGCAATTGCCATGATGGGCGTAGTTGCAGCAGCACCGGTACTGCGGGTAATTCTGCAGCCGATTATTGCACCGATTTACGAATTATTCGGAGCATCTCCGGCTATGTTCGCAACGACACTTCTGGCAAACGACATGGGCGGATATCCGCTTGCTGTGCAATTGGCGGGAGACAATACGGCGATTGGTAACTTTGCCGGGTTAATCTTAGGATCTATGATGGGGCCGACCATTGTATTTACCATTCCGGTGGCGCTGTCCATCATTAAGCCCAAAGACAGGCCGTTTCTTGCGGCAGGAGTACTGGCTGGTTTAATTACCATTCCAATCGGCTGTATCGCAGGCGGACTGGTTATGAATATGACGCCAAATAAAATTGACATCATTACTATCTTACAGAATTTAATTCCTGTTATAATCGTAGCCGGTTTGATCGCCATAGGATTATGGTTTAAGCCAACTCAGATGATGAAAGGATTTAACCATTTTGGCAACGGGGTTACGATATTGATTACCATCTTTACCGCTATCGCTGTATTCCAGTATGAAACAGGAATTCGTCTTCCGTTGTTTGATATTATGGTTGATCCCAACAAAAACGGCGGTACCATTCCTCTGGAAGAAGGCATCAAGGTAGTGGGAACAATTGCATGTGTCTTAATCGGTGCATTCCCTATGGTAAAATGGATCACCAAGACATTTAAAAAACCACTGATGAAAGTTGGAGAGAAGTTAAAAATGAATGCCGACGGTTCCGCAGGTTTAGTGGCTTCTCTGGCAAATAACATCGCAATGTTTAACATCATGGAAAACATGAATGCCAAAGGGAAATTGTTAAATGTAGCATTTGCTGTTTCAGCAGCGTTTGTATTCGGAGACCACCTTGGGTTTACTGCTGGTGCCAATCCGGATATGATTTTCCCGGTTGTAGTTGGCAAACTGGTAGCCGGAATAACAGCTTTAATTCTAGCCAATGCTTTGGCACCAAAACTGCTGGCTAAAATAAAGGCAAGCAGCGGCAAAGAGGAGATCGAAGAAAAGGCAGAAATGTAGCAGAAGAAATAAAAAACGATGATAGATTCGTTTTAGAAAGAAGGTTATATAATGAGTATCAGCGAAGCAGCCATCCGGGAAATTGTAGAAAAAGTCGTAAAACAGTCTATGGTTTCCAAAGAAAATACAGACTTTAAAAAAGAGAAGGATCCAAGCGGGATACTGGCAGTTTCCTGCAATACAGTTCAGACAGAACCATTTCAGGGAGCCAGAGGCGTATCGCTAAAGGATATCGTTACCTTGGATGAAAGCCCACGAATGGGAGCGGGAATTATGGAAGTAGACCATACCAGTTTTGAATGGACTCTCACTTATGATGAATTTGATTACATAATAGAAGGAACACTGGAAATAGAAATTGACGGGCGTGTGGTAACGGGACACGCAGGAGATATCATCTTTATTCCAAAGAACAGCCATATTCATTTCCAAAGCCAGGAGAAAGCCAGATTTGCATATTTTGTTTATCCGGCAGACTGGCAAAGTTAGATTATTGTTTATTTAGGTCATAGTTTATTATAAAATCAGAAAAGGAATCAATACAGTATCGGTTATGATATTGTACTGGTTCTTTTTTTGTTGGCTCTGAAGCGTGTTTTAAAATTGCTTTCTGGTAGCTGAGCGTCACACTTTTGTGAATAAATTGGGGTTTAGCTGAGGAAGGACGCTTTGTAGATGGAGGTAGTGTACGGAAAGAGAAGGGGGCGGACCAGGACATTGGTTTGGAAGGCTTACCGCAGAACTGGCATTTTCTAACCTTCCCGAAGCCCTTTTTGGCGGCACGCGGGCATTCGCT
>UQCR01000104.1 GCA_900539655.1 uncultured Robinsoniella sp. | reverse complement strand
TTTATTTACAGTTTCTTTCCTTATTCTGCATTGCACGATCCCATCATCAGCCGGAATACCTCAGAGCTTCTATCGGATGCTTTTTAGCAGCCTTATTTGCCGGATAAATCCCAAAGATTACTCCGATAATACTAGAGAACCCTACGGCAATCCATACAACCTGGTTGGACAACTGGAAGCTCATGGAATCCATGATCATCCCTGCTGCCTGCAAAATTCCCCAAGATAAGACGATACCAAACAGGCATCCTAAAAGGCTGATCATCAATGCTTCCATCATAAACTGAAGCATAATGCTACCCCTGCCGGCACCGATTGCTTTACGGATACCGATTTCTTTCGTACGCTCAGTTACGGATACCAGCATAATATTCATTATTCCAATTCCACCTACGACTAAAGATATTGCAGCAATTCCGCCCAGCATTAAAGCAAGCGTATTGGTTACACTGTTCATTGTCTCCATCAATGTTGACTGATTTTGAATGGTAAAAGCATCCTCGTCCTGACCAAAGCGCTCTAACAGCATATCTGACATTGCTTCCTCTGCTGCATCCAGGCTGTCTTCACTGGTGGCAGTAGCATAAAAAGTTGTAATCTCTGATGAAACATTGCTTGCCATCCTGGTCAGTGTGGTATAGGGTATATATGCATCCAGGCTGGTATAAGAGGAACTGGAAGAGCTACTGGAAGTACTGCTTTTGGATGAGGAATTACTTCTGCCTGAACCTGAACCTCCACTTGATCTGGATGAAGATTTGCTGCTGGTCTCGTCACTCTTTATAATCCCGATGATCAAAAAACTTCTGCCGTCCAGGGAAATACTCTCTCCTACTGCATTGGCACGCCCGATGATTTCGGTAGCCGCATCCTCATTTAATACTACCACATTTGAATGGTTATCAATATCTGCTGCTTTTAAGAATCGTCCGTATGCCAGTTCCTTTCCCTGTATATCCAGATAGGACCCGGTTGTGCCATATGTGGTTACCGTACTGCTGGTATATCCGCTTTTTGCCGTCACGCTGCTTTGGGCAACAGGTGCCGCCAGCGCAATCTCATCATTGTCCGTAAAATCGGAAAGCTCGGATAACTTTAACGGGTTCTCTTTATTATCCACTATACGAATCGTTAGCAGATTGGTTCCAATGTTGGAAATCTCATCGGTTACAGAAGTGGTTGCACTATTTGCAATAGAAACGAGTACTACCAGTGACATCACACCGATGATAATCCCCAGCATCGTTAAAAAGGACCTCATCTTATTGGAGGTTATGGCACTCCATGCCATTTTTAAGGACTGAAATATCATCACTCCACCTCCTTTACATGCCCATCCAGGATATGGATTCTGCGCACAGCCTGTTTTGCAACTTTGTTATCATGGGTAATTAAAACGATGGTATTTCCCTGTTCATGCAACTCATGAAACAGACTCATAATATCGTCTCCGGTTCTGGAATCCAGGTTACCGGTTGGCTCATCTGCCAGAAACAGGGAGGGACTTGTTACAAGCGCCCTGGCAATGGCAACTCTTTGCTGCTGCCCTCCCGATAATTCTGTGGGTTTATGGTGCATCCTGCTGGAAAGTTCCACTTTCTCTAATGCTTCCATTACTCTTTTCTTTCGCTCAGAGGCATGGATTCCCTGATAGATTAAAGGAAGTTCCACATTCTCCTCCGCTGTCATCTTCTGAATCAAATTAAAATTCTGAAAGATAAATCCAATCTTTCTGTTTCGTATCCGCCCCAGTTCCCGTTCGGAATACTTTTCGATTTCCTGCCCATCCAGATAATACTCGCCACAGTCTGCAACATCCAGACATCCTATGATATTCATAAGCGTCGATTTACCGCTTCCGGAAGGTCCGATAATACTGACAAATTCTCCTTTTTTAATCCTCATATTGGCATGGTCCAAAGCCCGCACTTCTTCTCCGCCAATCTGATAATATTTACAAACGTCCTGAAATATAATCATTGCTGCCACCTCACTGTCCGCCCGGTGCCTGCATCTGGCCCGAACCTCCATTTGGTCCGCCGCCTCCGGATGGCATTTCACCGCCAAAACCTCCGGACGGCATTTCACCACCCTGCATTCCTCCCATGAAGCCTTCCATTTCTGTGCTGGAGGATGACGAACCGGTTCTATTGTAGTAGACAGTATCTCCTTCGCTCAGTCCGCTTACAACTTCCACATTTGTTCCATCTGACAAGCCTGTCTCGATCTCTGTTTCTCCGGATAACGTTCCTTCTTCATCCTGGCTGGTATATACAAATACTTTATTTCCCTTTTCCTGAAGGGCGTTCATTGGGATCAGAAGAATATCTTCTTTATTTTCTATAGTTATGGTTGCAGAAGCATTCATTCCGATGCGCATGGAATCAACTTTGGGTATGGTAATCTGCACCGGATATTTCGTTACTCCTCCGCTGGAGCTGGATGAGTTGGAAATCTTTGTAACACTTCCCTGAAACGTCTGGTCTTCAATGGCATCAAATGTAATCTCTGCCTCCTGATTAAGGGTAACGGATAAAATATCCAGCTCATCTACATTTACAGATAGAATCACATTATCCTGCGGTGATATGGTCATAATGGATACATTTTGTGAACTGGACGATGTGGTGGACGTGGTACTGTCTGAACTGGACTTGCTGTCCGTTGAGCTGCTTTCGCTTGCTGTGGTCTGAGCTGCGTTTCCACCGGCATTTCCAGAACCGCTGCTTCCGCTATTTGCATTTGTATTATTTGTAAAATTACCGTTGGTTATATTATCTGTACTTTCACTGCTCTTTCCATTGGTATCCTGACCGCTGTTTTTATCCGTATTTTTCTGTGACTCGGACTGCTTATTACTGTCTTTTTCATTTTTTGTATCAGACTCTGTCTGGGGCTGTGTTTCCTTGGGGTCTGTTGATGGCTGGGGATTTGTCTCTGTTTCTTTGCCGCTGGATGTTTCTGTTACCGGATCCGTCTGTGTGTCTGTAGGTTTCTCAGTTTCTGTCTCTGCAGTAGCAGGGAAAACTATGGAAAAGGTAAGAACACTGTTATCCTCACTCAGGGTTATTCCAGAAACTACCCCTGTACTAAACTGTGGTGCAATGCCTGCTGCAAACTGATATCCTTCCTTTGCCGTCAGGGTAACAGCTGCTGTATAAGTAGTAGCCGGCTGAAAAATACTGTCTGTTGGATTCCACAGAATAGTTCCGGTATAGCCTTGTGTTTCCTGTAAGGCAGCCTGAGGTGACACCCCTTTCACCGGTGCTGCAATCTCTGGCGAACACTCTGTGATTTCTGTTTTGTTTTGCTCCGCCGCAGTGAGAAGAGATATCCCCGAATCCTGGTTATCTGCCGGTTCACTTGCAGCCTCTGATGTACTTACAGCTGTGGATTTTGTAACGGAAGCTGTAACAAACACTGCCTGGCTGCCGGAATTTGAGGAATAGGAAACCCCGGTCATGCCATTTGAGGAATTGGAACTTCCTGAGGAACCGGTACCTGAGGTGCTGTTAGAAGTGCTGCTTCCTGCCGTAATATTAACGGTCTGGACAATACCGTCAAAATCAGCCGTTATGGTTGGGTTTGCAGAAAGATTCATTAATTCCTGTAAGGATTGTGCCAGTTCTTCTCTGGTTGCAAGCAGTTCCTGATAGGTACCAAGGGATGCACTTTCTTTCAGTTCAATCAGTGTATCATCTGCGTCTACCGATTCATTCAGAGATACATCTACGGAACTTACGGTGCCTGCAGTACCCATGACTGCCAGCTGCTGATGAATATACAGTTTTCCGGTTCCCAGTTCTGTTCCGTCAGAATCCTTTATGGTAACGGTATCATCTAATTCCGGACCATAATCAGTAAGGGTAATCACTGCCGATTTCCCGGAAACACTTTCCACTGTCCCTGTTTTTTCAGTACCGCTGGATAAGGTTACAGTTACGCTGTCCCCTGCTTCAATTCCAGATAAATTTTCCAGCTTTACTGCCATCTTTCCATCCAGGGATAACAGGATCAATGCCCCATTTTCCAACATAATATCTGCTATTTTATCACCTGACGCAGTATATATTTTTTTGACCCGGCCACTGACGCTGGCTGTAATGGTATCTGAATCAGTATCTTCTTTTGCCTCATTTATTTCTTTGTCCAGACTTGCTATTTCTTCCTGTGTATCTTCAATTTTTGTTAACAGAGATGCCTGATTAATGACAGCCAGTTCATCGCCCTTATTAACACTGTCACCGCTTTCCACCTTCACTTCGTCTATTACCAATCCCGAAGGTATATTTACTGCACTGGCAGTATCCGCTTCTAATGTTCCGGTACCGACAATTGTATTGGTTATACTTCCTTTTTCTACCGTTGAAGACTGGGACTTGGAAGCCGCTGCCGCTTCTACCGGCATCCTGCGCCTGGTCATAAAAAATGTAGTTCCGCCTGCTCCGAGGATACAAACCCCTACAAGGATCAAGATCCATTTCCGCTTTTTCTTATCTTTCCAGAGTTTTATTTTTTTTCTTTTCTGTTTCATTACCATATTTCCCTCCATTTACGTTCTTTTCATCAGTCTTAATTTTGCTTAATATCTTATGCAACTAGAATAATCGAAAAATGTGTTGAATCCATGGATGATAAATGTTAGTTTTGTGATGGTAACCCAAATTAACCTGAAAATATTTAGTATCAGTAATAATTATTATTATTGACATATGGAAAATTTTACTATATAATACAGACATGGGAATACAAAGACAGGTTCCGTGGAAAGATATGATATAGCGTATAGCTGCTAATTCTGATAAACAGATGTTCATAAGAAAGGAAATCTACCATGAATACAAAAGCTTTTTTTAAACTCAGTTATGGCGTGTATATCGTTTCCGCCAGTTATGAAGATAAGGATGGAGGCTGTGTAATTAACACTCTGGCTCAGGTAACATCTTCACCTGCAAGATTGTCCATCGCTTTAAATAAGAATAATGAAACACTTCGTTTAATCGAAGGTGCCGGATCCTTTTCTGCTGTCGTACTCTCAGAAGATGTAGATATGGATCTCATTAAAACATTTGGATTCCAGTCCAGCAGAGATACTGATAAGTTTAATGAGACTTCTTCTGAACGGGACTTAAATGGTAATCCGTATCCCACTCAGGGTATTGCAGCCAGATTTTCCTGTAAAGTTACAGACAGGCTGGATGTGGACACCCATGTGATCCTGATTGGGGAAGTTACAGAAGCCGAGATTCCTTCTGAGTCCCAGGTTCTGACCTATGCTGACTATCATAGCAAAAAGAATGGAACTACTCCGAAAAATGCTCCTTCCTATCAGGAAAGCCAGACAAAAGGTTTTCGCTGCAGTGTCTGCGGATATATATTAGAAGCAGACGAACTTCCGGCAGACTTTTTATGTCCGGTATGCGGCAAGGACTCATCTTATTTTGAAAAAATAGATTCATAGATTAATTTTATTAGCTTACGGCGGAATTGTAATGTCACCCGCAGGCACTACAATTCCTATACTATATATGGTACCTCCTATTTTTACATAAAAACAGCCCCCTTCCTGATTTTTGAGGGCTGTTTTTTTGTGTAAATATGCCTTTTGCATGTATCTGATGAATCTGTCTTAGTTACTTCGCTCTTATTGTTACTATGCCTTATGGTCACTTCCGCCTTATGGTCACTTCTGCCTTATGGTCACTTCCGCCTAATTATTACTTCTGTATTATAGTCACTTCACTAGGGATTTAACCTGGACATTTCTTCGTGTTCCTTATGCAGTTCTAAATAAAGCTGCAGGGAATTCCAGGACCGGTTGAATTCTGTTATCATAGCTTTTAAATGAATACGCTCTATTCCTTCCTGGCGAAACCTGGCTAAAAGGGTATCAATCTGACTGCTGCTTAAATGCATCACCATCATCTCCTCCGGGAAACCGCCTCCGGTGTATTTACGTTCTTCCCTTTTAAAACCTGTGATGCCTGCCAGCAAACCTATGGGCTGATAATAATCCTCTAATGGAATATCCTTAAACTCAATTCCCATTTTTTTCAGAACCGCCTTTACTTTTTCTCCCTTGGCTGAATCTTTAAAACCATATAACAATACACATGTGCTGCTTTTCATTTTATTTTATTCTCCTAAAATTCTCTTTTCTTTATGACTCCCTGCGCCAGCCCCAGTATCCGCACTTGCTCCGCGTTGACTCCCATCGGCTCATAATCGTCATTTTCCGGGATCAGGAGTATCATGCTTCCCATTTGGCGAAACCGCTTCAGAGTAACACTTCCATCGATGTCCACTGCAACGATTTGGCCATTCTGGGCTACATTAGACTTTTTCAATACAATCAGGTCTCCGTCACTGATATTAGCGTTAATCATGGAATTGCCTTTTACACTTAAAACAAAAGACTCCATAGGGCTGGTAAGCCACTCTGACGGAAAATAACACAGATCCACCATATCATCCACCATATCAATGGGCTGTCCCGCCGCAATGCCAGAATACACAGGAATACGGGTTAACCTGTCTGTGCTTATAATTTCCTGACTGTTACTGTCACCCACAATAATTTCATTGGGATTATCTATATCCCTTAGAAAATTAACTGTCATAGGCCTGTTTAGATCCACATATTGATAGTACTCAATACTGGAAGGAAGCATGGTGGTGTCAAAAACCGGAATATCTTCAATCTCTGAAAGATTTCTGTCCCAGATTTTCAAATCATTACCATCGGTAATGATAGCATAACAGGCTTTGGGAGCCGCCGCCAGATATGATTTCATCTGCTCCAGCGCATTTTTGATTCCATACCCCGGCTGCTTCACTTCTGCCAATATATAAGGTATCATTTCATTATTAGCATAAATATATACTACAATATCCACAAATCCTGTTTTCGAAAATAGCTGCACCCTAAATTCTATGTCCAGCATTTTTGCAGGATAACGGTATATCTCTGTCAGCTCCCTGATAAGCCATTGGCGTACGGTTTCTTCTTTGGTGTAAGGATCGTCTATCTTGTTGAGGAACAGATAATCCTTTAAGGGAACCTGATATAGACTATGCAGCTGAGATCCTTCCCTTAATCTTAAAAAAGCCGCATTGATGTCTTTTAGGAATCTGGACGGTTCATTGTGACAGCTGATATATAAGCGGTCCGTTGCCCTTGTCATACCCACATAGAGCAACTTTCGCTCCATGGTCTCTGCATAATTCACGTCATCAGCTTCTGCCAGTGCCATATTATTGGGTATGATTTTTTCAGAGATTCCAATCAGAATCACTACTTTAAATTCCAGCCCTTTAATGGAATGCATGGTCAATAATTTCACATCATTGGACTGAAAATCGATTCCGGAACTGCTTGTATACAAATTGCTTGGAAGTTCCTGGCCAAAACCAACTTCCACCTGTTCTAAAAGTTTCTTTGTTCTTGCTATGACTGCTATATCTTTTAATTCATATTTTTGTCTGAGATTTCTTAAAATCAGATCCTTTACATATTGAATTTCATCCTCCAGTACAGGAAAATTACGCAGAACCGGATAGCAGCCCTGTCTGTCAATCAATGATGGTTTTACAAAATTATCATCTTCGACAATATCGATGTCATGGCTTATCAGGCTGTATGCTGCTTCTGCAATCTGGGTTGTGGTTCTGTAATTTTTAGAAAGCAGGTTACTCTTACCGGTCATATCCATTCCAATACTGGCAAAACTGCGCCCTTTTACAAGCCAGGAGCCTTCATAAATACTCTGTGCCGTGTCTGCTACAAACAGGATGCTGCTGTATTCTTTTTCCTGATCATATAGCTGCCGCAGGCATTCTAACTGTATCCGGGATAAATCCTGGCTTTCGTCAATAATTATATGGGTAAATTTCGTGATCTTATGTGTTTTCATATACTGAAGTGCCATCAAAATAATATCCTGAAAATCACACAAATTCTTTTTTGCCATTTTACGCTGATACAGCAGCATCAGCTCATGAATGCCTTGCCGCGTCTGACTGTTTTTATATAATTTTTGAGGTCCGTTTTCGTTATTACGGCTGCCTGTTCTTCCAATCCGGTCTACATTCTGGTATTCTTCCAGTTCCATGTAATTACAGGATTTTATCCATTGGATTTCTTTTTTTAAGAAGCCCAGATACTTACTGTCCAAAACCTTGACCTCAGGGAAGGATTTCTGTAACTGCCAGATACATTCCTGCAATATTTCATTCTCCTGCTGAACTTTTGCAATTTTATAGAATTCCCCCTCCTCCCTGCAAAATTGGACAAAATAACTGTGTATTAACTTATCAATATTACGAATGAATACCCGGTCTTCAATTGTATCTCTTGCAAATAGAGAAATCTGTTCTTCCTTTTCAATATTCGAGTAGATATATTCAATATAATTGATCAAGCTTTTATTATAAGTGACCATTAAGATTTTGTCATCTGATTCCACACAATGATGGTTTAATAAAAAGGAGATACGGTTTACTGCCACGGTAGTTTTTCCGGAACCAGCCACTCCCTTTATCAATGATTGACCCATAACCCCACTTGTAATGAGCTTTTTCTGTTCCATGTTAAGCTGCATATTTTTTCTCCCATTATCCTCTGATTTCTGTATTTTAGTATTTTCTTTTGTGCGTTTTCCCTGAATACAAAAAGAGGGCAAAATTATGCCCCCTTTTCCTATTCCAATTTACTCTTCATTTGTATTTACTTTACTTGCTCTGGCTTCAACCTCTTTTGCCTGAATATCAGATGGAGCCTGCTCATAACGTGCGAAATCATATGAGAAGTTACCGCTTCCGCCTGTCATAGAGCGAAGTGCTGTGGAATATCCATAAAGTTCTGTCATAGGTATGTCGGCTTCTATAATCTGATTTCCTTTTGAATCCGGGTTCATTCCAAGCACACGGCCGCGGCGTTTATTCATATCACCCATAACGTCACCAGTGTACTTATCCGGAACAGTCACCTTCAGGGATGCAATTGGCTCAAGAAGTACCGGAGATGCTTCCATAAACCCTTTCTTGAATGCCTGCACGGCTGCTGTCTTAAATGCCATTTCAGAAGAATCTACCGGATGGTAAGAACCGTCATAGAGCACTGCTTTCACACCTACAACAGGATAAGCTGCCAGAGGTCCTTTCTGCATAGAATCCTGAACACCTTTTTCTACTGCCGGGAAGTAGTTCTTCGGTACGGCACCGCCCACTACTACCTGTTCGAATACATAAGGCGTTTCCAGATCACCTGATGGCTCAAAACGCATCTTAACATGGCCATATTGTCCATGTCCGCCAGACTGTTTCTTATATTTAGATTCCACATCGGAACTCTTGCGGATGGTTTCTCTAAATGCAACCTTTGGCTTATCCAGTTCAATTTCTATCTTATATTTACTCAATAACTTGCTCTGGATAATATCCAAATGCTGGTCTCCCATTCCATAGAGCAGAGACTGGCGGTTTTCTCCGTCATTAATTGCTTTCATGGTCAGGTCTTCATGCATCATCTTCGTCAGTGCCTGTGAAATCTTATCTTCATCACCTTTGTTCTTAGCCTTATATCTCTTATATGTATAAGGAATAGACAGATCCATCTTGCCAAACTGGATTGGAGTCGTCTTCGTGGACAGGGTGTCTCCGGTACGTGCATGGGACAGTTTTCCGATTGCACCAATGTCACCGGCATGTAATTCCGTAACTTCCACCGGCTTGCTTCCTTCAAATACATACAGCTTATTAATCTTTTCTTCTAAGTCTTTATCATAGTTAAACAGCGTATCATCATTCTTAATAACGCCTGAGCATACCTTTATCAAAGAATATTTTCCAATGAAAGGATCCACAATGGTCTTAAATATATATGCTGATTTAGCTTTGGCGAAATCATAATTCGCCTCAAAGATTTCTTTGGTTTTCATATTAATTCCCGCATAAGTTCTCTTGTCCGGGCTCGGGAAATACTGAACAATATCATCTAAAAGGTTCGCAACCCCCTGAATATTGACAGGTGAACCCATGGATACCGGAACAATAGAGCCATCGGATACATTTACGGTCAATGCCGCCATAATTTCATGAACAGAGAACTCTTCTCCGCTAAAATAGCGGTCCATAAACTCTTCGCTTGTCTCAGCTACAGCCTCCAACAGAATTTCTCTGTATTTTTCAAGATACTCCAATGAATATTCAGGAGTCTCACATTCTACCTTCTGTCCTTTATCAAGCCATTTCCTGCTGGCTTTACGAACAACATTTACATATCCTACAAATTTTTCATTTTCACGAATTGGAAGATGGATCGGTGCTATTTTCTTACCATATAAATCGGTCAGCTGTTCTACTACCTCACGGTAGCTGGCATTATCCAGATCCATGTTTGTTACGAAGAACATTCTGGGCAATTTATATTTTTCACAGAGGTCCCATGCCTTCTGTGTTCCGACTTCCACACCGCTTTTACCGTTAATAACAATTACTGCCGCATCTGCTGCTGCAGCTGCCTCTTCCGCTTCACCTACAAAATCAAAGTATCCGGGGGTATCTAAAACATTCACTTTGACATCATTCCAAATAATCGGTACAACGGATGTGCTGATTGAAAATTTTCTTTTGATCTCTTCTTTATCAAAATCACTTACGGTATTGCCTTCTGTTACGCTGCCTAATCTGCTGGTAATTCCTGATAAATAAGCCATTGCTTCCACTAAGCTGGTCTTACCTGCTCCACCATGCCCTAAGACAACTACGTTGCGAATCCTGTCTGATGTGTACACTTTCATATTCAATTCCTCCAATACTAGTTATTTTGCGAATGACGTTGCTGTCATCCCTTGTTTAGTCTATGGATATATTTTACTAAAATTGTCACAATATTTCAAGTATTTTATTCACTTTTAACAAATATTTTTTTAGCCCCAAATTTTCGCCGCGTTAAAGCGTCAAAGTATTGACAGAAGTGCTTTTCAATAGTAGAATAACAGGAGCTAAACATAGAAGGAGAATAAAATTATGATTATTGTAATGAAACCTCACGCACCACAGGAAAACATTGACCACGTGGTACAATTAATAAAATCCAAGGGATTAGAAACCCATTTGTCACAGGGTCAGGAAGTAACGATTATTGGTGTGGTAGGGGACAAGAGCAAACTTTCCAACCAGAACCTTGAGATCGCTCCGGGCGTTGATAAAATCGTTCCGGTAACGGAATCCTACAAGTTATCCAACAAAAAATTCCATCCGGAACCCAGCGTAATAAAAGTTGGCAATACGGAAATCGGTCCGAATAATTTAACGATTATGGCAGGTCCCTGTGCAGTTGAATCAGAAGAACAGCTTCTTTTAATCGCCCACGCTGTTAAAAAAGCAGGTGCGACCTTTGTCCGGGGCGGCGCATACAAGCCACGTACCTCTCCATACTCTTTCCAGGGACTGGAAGAAGAAGGACTCCGTTACATGCAGACTGCAAGGGAAGAAACAGGACTGAGCACCATATGTGAAGTAATCAGCGAAAAGGCTATTGAAGCTGCTGCCAAATATGTGGATATGATTCAGATCGGCGCCAGGAATATGCAGAATTTCCAGCTATTAAAAGAGGCAGGACGTTCCGGACTTCCGGTATTATTAAAACGTGGTCTTGCTGCAACCATTGATGAGTGGTTAAATGCTGCGGAATACATTATTGCAGAAGGAAATCCGAACGTAGTGCTCTGCGAGAGAGGAATCCGTACCTTTGAAACCGCAACCAGAAATACACTGGATATCAGCGCTGTTCCCGTTATTAAATCCAAGTCACATCTTCCGATCATTGTAGACCCAAGCCATGCTACGGGAGTAAGAGCCTATGTAGCACCATTGGCTAAATGTGCAATAGCTGCCGGAGCAGACGGACTGATGATTGAAGTACATAACAATCCGGCATGCGCACTTTCTGACGGGCCGCAGTCACTGACTTTCGAGCAGTTCGATGGACTTTCGCAAGAACTGGCTCCGTTTGCAAAACTTGCAGAAAGGACATTTAAATGAATGATGTAACCGTTGGCTTTATCGGCCTTGGACTCATTGGCGGGTCGATTGCAAAAGCCATCCGCTATTTTTATCCGGAAACAAAAATAATTGCCCATACCAGAAGCCAGTCTACCATTGACTATGCTCTGGAGGAAGGCATTATCGATGCTGCATGCGAAGGTATTACAACGGAGTTTGGCAGCTGCGACTATATATTTTTATGCGCACCGGTAGAATCCAATGCCGCTTATCTCAGTCAGTTGAAAAATTTAATAAAAAAAGATTGTATACTGACAGATGCAGGCAGCACAAAGACCGATATCCACGAGAAAGTCATTGCCCTTGGTATGGAGGATAACTTCATCGGCGGGCATCCCATGGCGGGCAGCGAAAAGACGGGGATCAAAAATGCAAAACGTCATTTAATTGAAAATGCATATTACATTCTTACCCCATCCGCTACTGTTCCAACAGAGATGGTAGAAAGATACCAAGAATTTGTTACGGAATTAAAAGCAATACCCCTTGTTCTAAATTATGAAGAACACGATTTTGCTACGGCTGCAATTAGCCATCTACCGCA
Organism: uncultured Robinsoniella sp.; assembly: GCA_900539655.1. Lineage (GTDB taxonomy): Bacteria > Bacillota > Clostridia > Lachnospirales > Lachnospiraceae > Robinsoniella. Next base: position 11,296 of record UQCR01000104.1, on the reverse strand, counting down.
TATCATCGCTTCTACCCTTGTTAATCTGGTTAAAGATTCCGATACCAGGAATGAAACTATGAAAACAATAGCAGCCGGAGGATTTAAGGATATTACAAGGATTGCATCCTCTTCTGCAGAAATGTGGGAACAGATCTGTATGACAAACAGCAGCAATATTTTGACGGTTCTAAACCGCTATATTGACAGTCTGAACCAGGTCAAAACTTCCTTAACCGAAAAAGACAGCAAGGATATCTATCAGTTATTTGACAGCTCCAGGGAGTACCGGGATTCCATCTCCGATTCCTCCAGCGGACCTTTGAAAAAAGTTCATATGCTCTACTGCGACATGATAGATGAAGCCGGAGGAATTGCTGCTCTGGCAACTATTCTGGCAACCAACGGAATCAGTATTAAGAATATCGGCATCGTACATAACCGGGAATTTGAAGAGGCTGTACTGCGGGTAGAATTTTATGAAGAAAATGCATTAAAAAAAGCAGTGGAACTGTTGAGAAAATACCGCTATACGGTTTACGAACGGTAATCCTGCAAGCTATATAATATACGGATGATTGTACTTATGGAGGATTTTAATTTTATGGAATTCAGAGAAACAAAAGCTTTAAAAGGAGAAATTACGGTCCCCGGCGACAAATCCATTTCACATCGTGCCGTTATGTTTGGCGCTCTTTCACTTGGAACGACGGAGGTAAGAAATTTTTTGCAGGGAGCTGACTGCCTTTCTACAATCAGCTGCTTTAAGAAACTGGGTGTAGCTATAGAAAATACCCCGGACTGCATCCGTATACACGGAAAAGGCCTCCATGGCCTGTCCGCCCCCGCAGATACACTTGACACCGGAAACAGCGGCACTACCACGCGCATGATCTCAGGTATCCTGGCTGGCCAGACTTTTGAAAGTATTCTAAACGGTGATGAATCCATCCAGAAACGCCCCATGAAGCGGATTATCGAACCCTTATCCAGTATGGGAGCTGAACTGGTCAGTATCCGGGATAACGGCTGTGCACCCCTTCGGATCATTGGAAAACCGCTGCATGGAATACACTATGTATCGCCGGTGGCTTCTGCACAGGTAAAATCCGCTATACTGCTTGCTGGGCTGTATACCGATTCTCCTACCAGCGTTACGGAACCATTTGTATCCCGGAACCACTCGGAGATTATGCTGAATTATTTCGGTGGGAATGTTACCTGCGAAGGTACGACTGCCGTCATCCTTCCAAATCCGGTGCTAAAAGGACAGAAAGTATACGTTCCCGGAGACATTTCCTCTGCTGCCTACTTTATCGCAGCCGGATTGATCGTGCCGGGTTCCGAAATCCTGATCAAAAATGTTGGAATTAATCCCACCAGAGACGGCATCCTGCATGTATGCAGGGAAATGGGCGGTGATATTACATTGCTGAATGAAAATTCTGATAATGGTGAACCTACTGCGGATATTCTTGTGCGGCACAGCAGCTTAAAAGGCATTACGGTAGGCGGTTCCATTATTCCTACGCTTATTGACGAACTGCCTGTAGTGGCTGTTCTGGCTTGTTTTGCTGAAGGTACAACTGTCATCAAAGATGCCCAGGAGCTAAAAGTGAAAGAATCCAACCGCATTGATGTAATGGTGGATAATCTCTCATCCATGGGCGCGGATATCCAGGGAACAGATGACGGCATGGTTATAAACGGAGGAACTGCTCTTCACGGCAGTACTATTCAAAGCCATAAAGACCATCGGATTGCCATGTCATTTGCAATTGCTGCGCTGGCAAGCAGCGGAACAACACATATTGAGGATGCCGACTGTGTTAATATCAGTTATCCGGAATTTTACCGGGATCTTGCCGGATTAAAATCCTAAATTTCCATTTTATAAATGAATCAGCTGCAGCCGATGTCTAAAAGATTTTTTTATTGAAATCAACTACAGCCTATACAAAAAGACGGTATCTCAACAATTTGAGGTACCGTCTTTTCATATATTAAAACTATTATCACAACCTATATGACTCACCATAATCAACCGAAAGGTTCGATGAAAATAAATTTCATCTATTTCAGCCACAGATCCCGATACTCAATAATTGCATTGGGGGCAACTGTGAGAAATTGTCCTGCCGGCCAGGGGCCTTGCAATAATTTTACAAGAAAGTCAACGGAGGCACTGAGTTTTTCCTGTTCCAATTCCAGCGTATCTGCGATCTCTTTTGTTTCTTCCATCAGTTTTTCAATAGGATAACAGCCGGTATCCAGGATTCCAAGCCTTTTGTAGTGCTTTAGGATTTCTCTGTAAAGCGACTTTGTTCTTCTTACCCCGTACTTCTTCTGGGCATACTGATATTCCGCCCATATATTCTGTTCCCCGTTCAGCCATCCTTTGCTCAGAAAATAGGTCCCTTTTTGTCTGGATATCTCTTCTCTGCGCTGAACAGACCCAAGCAGAAGTGTGATACAGTCATCCACCCTTGGAATAATCACTTCAAATTCTCCTGCCTTTAAGTTCTGCACGGAATTACCGCAGAATCCCATTGCCACAAGTACTCTTTCCGTATCGGAAATCCCATTGAACGTTTCTTGCAACCGGGATCTTAATTTATCCGGAGTATTATGAAGTCCCGACTCTATCCAGATCACCGGAAAGGATAATCCGGTTTTTTGGAGGGCTGTTTCCAGTTCATCCTGAAGGGTTTTACAACCTATAATTGTAGTTTTCATAACTTTCGAAACGCCTCCTTCCTCTGGTTATTTATCTTTTATTGGTCCAATTCTGCCAGCCCGGAATGCCTTATTATACTTTCGACAGAAACGATCCTGATTTAACAATGCCTCAGCTGCTAAAATCGTTGCATAAGTATCCCGGTTTGTGGGGTCCACAATAGCAGAATCCATTCCGGCAGACAATGCCAGCGCAAGGAAATTCTGATTTACTATTTTCCGGTATGGCATTCCATAAGAAATATTGGATAATCCCGAAGTTATTTTAACGGTGGGATATTTCCCTTTAATATTACGAATCGCTTCCATAAAGTTTAGCATAGAGTCATTTACTGCCGAAAGCGCCAGTACCAACGGATCGATATAGATACGTTCCGGTCCGATACCGTATGCAGCTGCTTTTTCAATTAGTTCAAATGCAATCTCCGTTTTGCGTTTTGCATCTGCGGGGATTCCTTTATTATCACAGGTTAATGCCACTACTTCCCAATCATTATCCTTTAACAACGGGAAAATAACATCGCATTTATCCCCTTCCCCGGATACGGAGTTGATAATCCCTTTCTTTTTGGCCAGAGGCATTACTTCTTTTAATATCTGAGGATTCGGGCTGTCGATACAAAGAGGGGTATCTACCGTATCCTGAACGATATTCATAAGCCAGGTCAGCTCTTCCAGTTCCCTCTCAGGAGCTCCTCCTGCACACACATCCAAAAAATTAGCTCCTGCTTCCGTCTGGCGGATTGCCAGATTACGAATATATTCTTCATCTCTGCCAGCTATCGCTTTTGCAGTCGATGGAATTGCACCATTGATTTTTTCACCGATTATTATCATATATCCACCACCTATGCTGCACTGCCGGACCACTCACGGCAAGTTCTGATTGTATCTGCCGGATTTATTGCCCAGGCATCTGCTCCTACCAGTTCACAAACCTTTTCCGTAACCGGTGCACCACCGATTACGATCTTCACATCTTCCCGTAAGCCTGCATCTCTAAATGCATCAACCGTAGCTTTCATAGAATCAATTGCAAGTGTAAGTACACCGCTCAGCCCGATGATATGAATCCCGTCTTCTTTTGCTCTTTTTACAATTTCTGCTGCCGAAACATCGATACCCATGTCCACAACATCAAAGCCACTGGCTTCCAGCATTGCTTTTACGATGTTTTTACCGATGTCATGGAGGTCACCTTCCACGGTGCACAAAATCATTTTTCCTGCTTTTTCACTGGATTGCTGTAAAAGTGCCGGACGAATAATATCCATAGCCTCTGTCATTAATTCTCCTGAGAAAATCAGGTCTGATACAAAATATTCCTGGCTTGCAAAGCGCTCACCTACAATATTCATTCCTTCCTGGCACGCTTTCATCGCCTCACCGGCTTCTGAACCGCCATCCTCCATTACTTTCTCCAGCATTTCTAATACATCATCTTCCTCCAGATCTCCCATTGCATCCTTCAATCTTCCAAAATCATCCATATAAAATCCTCCTATCATCCGCATGATAAATTTTATTCACATAAGAAATACAGATATTTTATAATATCATCCTCCAGATTCATAACAATTTCCCTGGCGCTTTCCGGCGTTTCCGGATTTAATTCCAGATACTGCTCCCAGGTTCTGTAATACTTACTCTGGATAGGTGCTACTTCTGAATGTGTGTAATCATCCTTATTAAACTGCATACCTGCTGTCTCACCCGCATTTGTGTACACCCCATAATCCCGAACTGTCTCGCAAACAGCAATCAGATTCTCAAGGTTAATATCATTATATGTCAATGCTCCTTTATCAAACTGGAATATAAATTTACCATCCGGCATCATAATATCCAGGAATTCTTTTGTATAGTCGATGCATTCCTGTTTAGTAGCCGTTCTCAGCATTCCAAGAGGGAACAATCCGGCAAGTATATGTTTCCTGCCTAGTTTTTCTTTAACCAGCTTTGCATCACCCATCTCGAAAGTGAGGTATGTATCGGTCGGCATTTCATAGAGGTAATCCAGATAACGCATCCAGTCATGTTCACAAAACGCATTCATGTGAAGCCCAAGGGATGCATAGTCATTTGCCTGGCGCAGGAATGGTTCCCACCATAATTTTTCAAAATCTTTTTCTTTCATATACGTAGCCAGATGCAAGGGGAAGAATACCTGCCCATAATTACTGATCTTCTTAGGAATACCAACCATATAGTTAAGGGGATAAACTGCTTCCACTGCCGCTGCAATTTTATCACGTTTTCTGCGAAGATCCATACACATGCCGCTTAAACTTCTCATATTATCCGTTAAAATATCAAGTGGCGCATAACACATGGCTTTCGTTGCCGGATCCGCTGCATAATAACCATATTTCTGGGTCAGTGCTCCGATAATTGCTCCATTTTTCATCATAAACTGACTCCGCGCCGTCATCCCCTGATGTAAAGCAAACATGGATCTCACCGGATCTTTTGCAAAATCCAGAGCACTGTAATTTCTGGGGAGAATCTTCTCGATAAGGCAATCCACCGGATTTTCAATAAAATCATCATATTCTTCCGGCAAAAGGCCTACGGTGTTGGGATGCTGCATCAATCCTGCTTTATTTATTTTAAAGTTATTTGATTCAAGTGCCTGATAGGAATCCGGCATACGGATTGTTCCGCCGAATACACAGATATCAGAGGGAACTTTCTGGCACAGTTCATCTGCAGCCTGCATCAGTATTTCAGGATGCCAAGCAGCTTCTTTACCATCCACGCCAGCATAACCCGCAACCACTTCCAGTGTCAGATTGACATTGATCGGCACACGTTTCGGGATCTTGTTATCAAATACATCCCGAAAGATCTGCGTTCTCTCCTGTCTTAATTGTTCAACATCACCCATTAAAATACCTCCTTAATAAATGGAACCGTTTTTAGTTTTTGTTCTTCACAATCTCAATATAGGTATTAAAAAAAGACACCCCGCTGTGCCATTTCCATTTACCAATACTTTTTAGTTAGTTATTATCACGTATTTTTAGAATCACCACCCATTCTATGCCGTTATTTTGTATAAAATTATTGTATCATCTCGTCCAAATTGTGTCAAGTTATATATTATTTTAAGTATATTTCGAAAAATCCGTTATTATATTAACAAATATATCAAATTAACGGTTCTGATTCAAATTAAACCTTTTTAAGAAAAGCAGCCTAAAGTTTTCCACCGATTTTAACGTTCTGGCACCAAAAAAATAGTCCTGTAGTTTTATATTTCCATGGAAATTATAACAGCTGTATCATCTACAGCAAATATTATTTCTCTTTGCAGGTCATATAAAAATACCGGACTCTCTATTTTAATAGTTATGAAATTCTTTTACTGACGCACTATCAATCCCCGCTTAAAATCTGTCGAAACATCTGGTCAAAAGCCGGGTTTTCCTTTTTCAATGATATAAGCTTTCCATCCTTAGACAGGAAGCAATGCTCACTCTCGCCGTTACAGCGAACCTCCTTCGTACCTTTATCCCGGACAATATAAGCTAAGGTCATTTTAATGCCATTATATTTTTTTAACCTAGCTTCAATTAATACTGTGTCATTAAAGTGTATCATGGTTCTATACTGGCACTTTACAGAGAGTACGGGACTTATAATCCCAGCTTCTTCCATTGCCTGATAACCAAGTCCTGTCTGCTCCATCAGATCAATTCTTGCTTCTTCAAACCAACGGATATAATTGGAATGATGGATAATTCCCATCTGGTCTGTTTCGTAATACTGCGCTTTATGCTCGTAACATTTAAAATTCATCAACTGTCCTGCTCTCCTGTCATTTACTGCCTTTTTCCGCCAACAATAATTTCTGCAATTCATCCCCTGGCATAGGGCGTGCATATAAGAAACCCTGGATATAATCAATACCGGATTCCTTAATAAACGTATCCTGCTCCGGTGTCTCTACTCCTTCAGCCAGTACCTTTAAATCCATGTTGTGGAATATACCGGTCATACTGCGCAGCATCCCCGCCGATTTCGGCACTGCCATAGAGGACCATACCAGGCTTTTATCAATTTTAATGACGTCCAGCGGTGTCTCCATAACCGATACAATATTAGAATACCCTGTCCCAAAGTCATCCAGCCCCAGCATCACTCCGTGTTTATGCATCTCCTCGGCAAATCCGTTTACAAGCTTGGCACTTTCCGCCAGGACGCTCTCCGTTATCTCTATCTTAATCTTAGAATATGGCGTATTATTTTCTTTAATTATTTTCAAAACCTTTTCAGCCAGATCAAGCTGTGTAAACTGCACTGCTGAAAAATTCACATGAATCCCATCCAGCTCAATCCCCTGTGCAAGCAGCTGATTAATATAACAGCAAACTTTCTGTAGAATCTGATAGGTCATCTCGATAATCATACCAGTCTCTTCTGCAATAGGAATAAATTCATCGGGATAAACTGCACCAATGGGTGAATCCGGAATTCTCAGAAGGGATTCAGCCAACACAAATTTATTGTTTGTGGTATCTATAATCGGCTGATAATAGACATCAAAATCATTGTTCCTTAACTTCACTTTCAGAATTTCGGCTATTTGAATCCTGCGCCGCAATTCCCGCATCATGTCCTGCCCGCAATAATAAACTGCCTTTGTCCTGTCCTGCTTCGCCTTGGATACAGCGAACTCAATGCCGTTAATCAATCCCTCAACACTGTCTGCCGTTTCGGGATAACTTACGACGCCCATTGCGGACTGGATAATACAACTATATTCTTTAACCGTAAAGGGATCATTCATTCTTTCCTTAATAGTACCGATGATCTGTCGGATTTTATCTTCATCTGCATTCTTTTCCAGGATTGCAAATTCGTCACCACTGAACCGGAATAAATACTGTTTTTCAATGATCGTATGCAGGTAAGCACTGACTGCCTTTAAAAATGCATCACCGCTCTGTTGTCCAAAGGTATCATTAATCTGTTTAAAACCTCGCAGTGACAATACAACAATCGTAAACGATGAGTTTTCTTTTTTCCGTATCATCAGTTCCAGCATTTTTAAAAATTCCTGCCTGTTTGGTATATCTGTCAGATAATCAAAGGATATCTGTTTGTTTTGCAGATAAAGGTAGATCAGCAGCAAAGCACTGGTAGCAGCTGACCCTGACAACAGGATTGTGGGAAACAGCTGCTGGACGACAATTACTATCATCGCAATAAATGGAAAAATAGCCAGAATACGGCGTATTTTCCGCTCTATCCAGGCATGCTTAATCAGCACGATAACCATAGCTGCCAGGCAGTATATGTAGAATACCAGATAGGTGGTAATAATTAGCGGTCCCTGGGTATAGGTGCCGTCAGGTTCGATATTAAACAACAATTTACATGGAAGGTTTAGAATCGCCAGGAAGAGATAAAGGATACCCGGAATGCATGACCATCCGATCACTTTAAAAATGCCCTCATGATTTTCATATACCGTAGCTGTTGTGTAGTAAAAATAAGCCATCCCCATTAGCGGTGTCGCAATAAAATAAACAATCGTAACCGCCCAGGAAAGCTGATAGGGCACATGCTGGGGAAATGCCAGAAATGCCGTAGATAATATATTTGAAAACATGGCACAAAATGTTGACAGAAAACAACATTGAAATAAACGATTCTTTAAGGATGGAAGCAAATCCCCTTTTCTTGCATAAGACCAGATGATAATGAGAAAAACTACGGAAATACATTCCGCTGCCACATTCCACCTCAAAACTTCACCTTCTTCCTCTTTATCATCTGACAAGTATTCCCGGGTATCTGCTCTCCCAGAACCATTGTCTGTATTTATATTTTATTAAGATTATAACCGATTTCTGGAAAGAATTCAATCTGAAGTGAATGATTTTCTTACTGGATTTGCCGTTCCATTGCGGCCGCCCTATTCGCTCATTGGATAAACATCGCATCGCCGAACGAAAAAAACCGATATCTTTCCTTTACTGCCGTCTCGTAAGCATTCATGATCTTCTCTTTCCCGGCAAGTGCAGAAACCAGCATCAAAAGCGTAGATTCCGGCAGGTGGAAATTCGTAATCAGATGATCGATCATTTTAAACTGATACCCCGGATAGATAAAGATCTCCGTCCATCCGCTTCCGGCTTTTAAAACGCCATTTTCATCCGTAGCTGATTCTAACGTACGGCAGCTGGTCGTTCCCACAGAGATTACTTTTCCGCCGTTTTTCCTGGTATCGTTAATTATTTTTGCCTGATCTTCTTCTACAACATAGAATTCTGAATGCATGTGGTGCGCCGTGACATCTTCAACTTTAACCGGGCGGAAAGTGCCAAGCCCCACGTGAAGAGTCACATGGGCTATCTGAATCCCCTTATTCTGGATTTCTTTAAGCAGTTCCGGGGTAAAATGCAACCCTGCCGTAGGTGCTGCTGCAGAACCGTCATGCTTTGCGTAAACGGTCTGGTAACGGTTTTTATCCTTCAGCTGGTGGGTAATATATGGCGGCAGCGGCATCTGTCCAAGCTGGTCCAGAATTTCTTCAAACACCCCTTCATAGGAAAACTGAATCAGGCGGTTGCCCTCTTCTACTACATCGATGACTTCCCCCATTAAAAGCCCTTCCCCAAATGATATCTTAGTTCCTGGCTTTGCCTTTTTGCCTGGTTTTACCAGCGTTTCCCATATATTATTTTCTTTGCGCTTCAACAGAAGTACTTCAATTTTTGCATCTGTGCCAACCTTATTTCCAAAAAGGCGTGCCGGAATTACTTTTGTATCATTGACAACCAGGCAGTCTCCGGGATTTAAATACCCCACAATGTCCTTAAAAATCTCATGGCGGATTTCACCGGTATTTTTATCTAAAACTAACAGTCTGGAACTGGAACGGTCTTCCAGCGGATCCTGTGCGATTAATTCCTGTGGTAAATCAAAATAAAAATCTGATGTTTTCATGTGCAGCTCTCCTATATTTTCTGATTATGATGATTTTTCCTAAACTTTCTATAGTATAGCATCGTTCCTTCCACCTTTCAAGAGCGTATAAAAGAAGGCTTTCAGAAAGTACATCACTTACGTTTATCGTAAATTAGCTTCCATAAAAAGAAGACCTTAGCAAATTGCTAAAGTCCTCAATGGCTCCAGAGCATGAATAAAATTAATACCCCAGTAACGGAAGCACATTTCTTGGTTCTTCGATAATTACCAAATCAGCTTTTTCATCTGTATAGTGTTCCTGATCATGAATGATGACAAGATTATGTCCTTCAAAATATTTGATGTAATTTACAAATACTTCTGATGAAAGCGTTGTTCCCAGTAAAAGCAATACATCTGCCTTTTCAATTTCCTCTGTGGTCTTCGTCATCAGCCTGCTGTCTACCATCTCTCCAAACAGGGAAACCATGGGCCGTATGGGGATCTTGCATGTTTCACAGATCGGCATGCCTTTGGCATTTAACATATAATCCAGTGAATACTCTTTTTTACATCGTGGACATTGGTTATGGTAAATACTTCCGTGCAGGTTAATAATATTTTTGCATCCCATCTGTCTGCCATGCTCATAGATATTGGCGGTTACGATGCACTGAAGTTTCCCGGCCCGTTCCATTGCCGCCAGCGCTGAAGCCGATTCTGTTATTTCCGGCGGATTTTCCAGCATTTCATGAATATAAAAATCAAAAAACTGCTCCGGTCTGGTACTGTAGAAAGCGCTGGAGAAAATTTCTTCCGGTGATGCATCATACTTTTGCTCAATCTCATAAGCACGTAAAGGTTTTTTAACGCCTGTGTACCCTCCTTCTTCCATCATGCCGGATCCGCATAACGCTACCGTATACTGACTTTCTTCCAATATTTTTTTCAAATGCTCAATCTTGGTCATAATTCCTACCTCCTTCCTGCTCAAACCGGGCATTACAGCTTCACTGTTTTACAATACAGGAACCGCGCTTCGCAGGCCGCTTCCAAGTATTACAGATTCACTGTTTTTACGATGCCGCCCGGTATCATTCTGTTAAAATAATTATACAATTATTTTATATAAAATACCATTGATACTGTATGAAATTCAATTCCAAATTATTTCCAATTTGTTAAATTTAAAGTGTTTTTTCCTAATTATAACCATACCTCCCACTATTTTACTGCCTATTTTGACTTCGCCTCTAAATTAGATGTTATATTTGCTTTCCTAAATTCCTCATCTGCAATATTACAAGTGTCATGCAAATCAAAAATGTCAGCAGGTCAGCTATAGGACCGGACCACAATACACCGTTTAATCCCATAGCCGAAGTTAATATAACCGCAGAAAGTATTTTAAATACCAATTGATAAGAAAGGGATATTGCCGCTGCCTGAGCCGGTTTTCCAATCGCCTGAAAAAACACACCGGTGATTGTCTGAAAACCAAAAAATATATAAAGAAGAAAATATGTCCGGAAAAATTTATTTGAAAACTCCATATATAATTGATTCTCTGTATTTCCGAATAACCGTATGACCGGCTCCGGAAAGAATACAAATAAAATTGTGGCTGGTACAGAAGTCACTGTCCCCACCAAACTGGCATTTT
>UQCR01000103.1 GCA_900539655.1 uncultured Robinsoniella sp. | reverse complement strand
AAATATAACATATAATGAATGTATAATCAATTCTATAGATTGAAAAATATATCATAATCTTTTGAGTGAAAAATTGTGCAATATGTATAAAAATTATACTTTAAATAAAAAATGTAGCCCGAAACATTATATATAATATAATCTTTATATAATGTTTCGGGCTATCATCAGCCATGAACTTATATGCAAGGCATCTAATTCTCCGTTACTATCATGTGCAGCTGATTCTCATATTCCATTATGCTCTCTGCCGTTGGCAAGCACAAGGCGTTTTTCTGTCTCCTCCATGATTCTGACAGCTGTTTGTACGCCGATGCCAAAACGGTCACATCCAGCCTCATGCATTTCCAATATTTGATCAAGCGTTCGGATTCCACCGGCTGCTTTTATTTTTACATAAGGTGCGGCGGCACGCATTTTCCGTATCGTATCGGCGTTTACGGGGATATTTGCCCATCCGGTGCCGCTTTTGATATAAGCGGCTCCGGCATCAGCTGCAATTTTACAGGCGGTTTCCAACTGGGCATCATTTAAATAAGAGGCTTCAATGATTACTTTGACGGGCACCTTCCGGGCTGTCTGTACCACTTGTGCAATGTCCTGTTCTACATATGAAAAGTCTCCTGATTTTAAAGCACCCACTGCAATTACCATATCCAGTTCCTGACAGCCTGCTTCCAGAAGCTGTGCGCTTTGCTGCACTTTGGAAAGTGTGGTGTCTGCGCCAGAAGGGAAGCCCACAACTCCGCCGGTATGTATGTCCGGATCTTCTTTTAGGGCATTTGCCAGATAAGGTGTAAAACAGGGCATGGAGAATGCACATATAAACTGGTATTCCTTAGCATAACGAATCATTTGAGTGACATCATCCATGGTATTTTCGGCACGGACACAGCTTACATCAATGTGCCGGTGAAGTTCCTTCAAGATTTGCTGGTTCATTGGATTACCCCCTTCAGATTGTATTTTTGTTCCTGCCGGTCATATTAGTATAAAGCTCATATTTCTTACCTATGATGGTTACATCGTCAAAGCAGACCGGTTTTCCTTTTTGGGAACAGCGTCTCTGGATGCAGAGCAGTGCTTCGCCCACCTCCACCTCCAGCATTTGCGCCTCTTCAAACTCTGCATTTTTTGCAAAGATCTTATCCGCTGCCTCATCAATTTCGATATGGTAAGTGTCCTCCAGAAACTGATACAGTGCAGAGAACTGATTACAATAACCGGCGATACCCGGAACCAGGGATTCCGGAATATAATTTTTCATGATCACAATAGGCTGTCCGTCCGCCAGCTGTATACGCTGAACTCTTGCAGCTTTTTCTCTTTCTCCTAATTGAAGTATCTGAGAAACTTGAGCCGGAGGCACCAGGGTATCGATATACATGCTCTTTGTGGTTACCGTAAAGCCCTTTTTCCGCAGCGTTTCCGTCACTGAGGTAACACAGTTTAGGCTTTGCCTGGCTTTATAATCCATAACCCGGGTGCCTCTGCCCTGCCGTACTTCCACGTAGTTTTCTTCAGCAAGAAGCTCCACTGCTTTACGGATGGTAATTCTGCTGACAGCATATATTTCTTCTAACTGGCGCTCAACGGGAATCATTTCCCCAACCTTATATTTTTCATCCAGGATGTCATTTTTTAATTGTTGGTATACTCTTAAATAGGCAGGTAAACGTTCGCTCATAACTGTCTTCTCCTCTTTTTATCTGTTTGCATCTAGTATATGCCAAACAGACAGCGTTCGCAAGTAGCTGCGGCAGAAAACATCATAGAAGCGTTCATTGTCCCGGTTGTATTAGGATTTGAATAAAACTTTGCATTGAACAAGTTCATGTATTATAATGAAGGCTGAAAAAATGAACCTAAACTTCATTTTTCATGTCATTAACAAAATGCATAATCTGAAATATTGTAATCACAAAACTATTTCACAAAAACTTTACATTATTCTGATAAAGGCATGATAAATATCATTTATATTAAATAACTGTAGGAAATAATTCACAAACACGAAAATGAAGTTTGGGCTACAGAAAGGAGCGGCAGAATGAATGAGATATCATTATGTTTGGTTTGATCTGGGAATGACTCTGGTTGAACCATCCAGAAGTTCGCTGTATCAAAAAGTATTAAAGGAGTTTCACATTGACCGGTCTGAGAACCGGATTCACAAGGCTTACCATTTGACGGATAAGTTGTTTATGAAAGAGTATCCCCATGTGCTGGGGACAGACGAGACTTGCTATATGCCCTGGTATATTGGAAATCTGAATTATTTTTTAGATGTCCGTCTTAATATTATGGAGGTTTACCAGAGGTTTAAAGAGATTCGGTCAAAAGAATCGGCAGGCTGGAAACCAATTCCCAGTGCATTGGGGGTTTTGAAAGAGTTGAAACGAAAAGGGATAAAAACGGGATTGATTTCTAACTGGGATCGTACCTGCAGGAAAGTTCTGGAGGAAAATCAATTACTGGATTTATTAGACACCGTGGTAATATCTTCGGAAATGGGAGTAGAAAAACCCGAAAGAGAAATCTTTGAGGCGGCTTTTGAACAAGGAAATACCAGTGCCGGAGAATCGCTGTACGTAGGAGATAATTACTATGATGATGTACTGGGCGCAGCAAAAGTGGAAATGAATTGTGTGTTAATCAATCCTTACGGAAACGAAGGAATTGAAGAGATCACCCATGATAAGATTATTTCCGATATATCAGAAATTATAAAGTTTGTAGATTAACAAATTTAGATAAGCATAGAAAAATAAATACCGGCATCCCGGAAAGCCTGTTCCGGGATGCTTGGCAAGGGGAGTGGATTATGAAAGAAAAGCAAATGGAAAAGGCAGGTAAGTATCTGTATGAGAGAATTGACGACCTGTTTGAAGAACTGACGGATACACAGCAGCAGGCAGCCATCTATATGAAGAAGAACTGGGAAAATATCTGTGTGATGACAGCTAAAGAGGTGGGAAAGCAGTCAAAAGTCAGTGAAGCAACCATTCATCGTCTGGCGGGCAGACTGGGTTATGAAAGCTTTCTGGATATGAAAAACAGTGTGAAAGAGAATCTGATGAAGAACCGGGCGCTGGTGAATCTGGAGCTGAAAAATAACACAGACCAGGAAAGCTGGCTGGAGGAATACTGGCATATGGAAGCAGCCAACCTGACTGGCACCCTGAGGATGAATGAAAAGGACAAGCTGAAGCAGGGCGCAAAGGAAATTGCGAATTGTGGAAGAGTCTGGATTATGGGGGACAAAATGGGCCTGGGCGTCTCTTCCTATCTGCATTTTGTATTGAACTACCTGCTGGGGAATGCCACACATCTGAATCTGTCCAATTATTATGAGCATATTGCTTTTATGAAAGAGGGAGATGTGTTAATTCTGGTGGGTTTCCAGCGGTATTGTAAGAGAACCCTGTCTGCGGCGAATCTGGCTAAGAAAAGGGGCGTCATTATTCTTGCATTTACTGACTGCAATCTGTCTCCGTTTGCGAAAGTGGCTGATATATCCTATTACGCCGCTACGGAATCCGTTTTTTTCCTGGATTCTTATTCATCCGTATTTACGTTGGCACAGGCACTGGTGGTAAAACTGGTAAGCCTGGACAAAGTAAGAATTAAAAGTAATGTAAAAAATACAGAAAAAATATATGAGGACTGTATGGAAAGGAACATATGAAACTGACAATCATAGGCTGCCACGGAGCATATCCCGTGAAAAATGGAGCAACTTCGGGTTATCTTCTGGAAGAAGGAGATACCAGGGTTCTGCTGGATTGCGGAAGCGGTGTATTATCCCGTTTACAAAATGTAATTGATTTAAAGGAGTTAAACGGTGTAGTTCTTACCCACTATCATCCCGACCACTGTGCAGACCTTGGATGCCTGCAGTATGCTGTCATGCTGGATGTTTTAACCGGCAGGCGAAAGAAAGGCTTTGCCGCGTGGGGACCCGGGAATGAAGACAGGCTGTCATATGAGCAATACTGCCAGGGATACAGTTATGTGGAACAATCCTATTTTCAAATCGGAGAGCTGGAATTTGAAGTGAACCTGAATCAGCATGAGATCCCCTCCTATGCGATTAAGGCAAGGAGAAAATCAGAAGACAAACCTAGAGATATATCTAGAGGTATATTAAGAGGTATATCAAGAGATAAATCAGAGTATAGATCAGAAGGCGTGCTGGTATACTCAGGAGATACCAATTATTACAACGGTCTGGCGGAGTTTGCAGGGAAAGCAGATTTATTACTCTGCGAAGCTTCACTTTATGCCCGTCAAAGAGGAGATGTCTGGGGGCATATGTGTTCCAGTGAGGCCGGGGAACTGGCTGCAAAGGCAGAAGTATCTGGTTTATGCCTGACGCACTTTCCTCACTATGGGGATATCCGAAACTTACAGTCAGAAGCAGAAAATGTATATAAGGGAAATATTATCTTGGCAGAACCGGGAATGAGCCTGTATTTGTAACTGGAATCCGGAATGAAGCCAATTCAAGACAGTACGGTTAGGTACGAAAGGAGTAATTTATGAGAGGATTTAAGAAATTAATGGTTTTTACATTAGCAGCAGTTATCACTGCATCAGCAGCAGGGTGCGGCAGTTCAACGAGCAAGTCAGAGGCTGGCAATACAGCCGTAACGCAAGCCGGAGAGAACAGTGAAACTGAATCTGCTGCGGCAGAGGGGGACAGCAAGAATAGCAGTGCAGACAGCAAGAATAGCAGTGCAGATAGCCAGAATAGCAGTGCAGACGGCCAAAGTACCGGTGGAGATGCCGGGAAGACAACTACAACCGGAGGTACCGTGAAAGTATCGGTTGGATCAGAGCCGGATAATTTAGATCCCATGCTATCTTCTGCAACGGATACATCTGCAATTATGATGAATGTATTTGAAGGCTTACTGGGATTCAATGAAAAAGGAGAATTTATCCCGGCACTGGCGGAAACTTATGAAATCTCTGAAGATGGACTCACTTACAGTTTTAAGCTGAAGCAGGGTATTAAATTCCACGACGGAGCGGATTTTACATCCAAAGATGTGAAATATACTTATGAAAAACTTGCCGGTTTAAATGGAGAAGCACCTCTGAATGAAACTTTAAACCAGCTTTTAGCATCGGTGGAAACCCCGGATGATTACAGCGTAAATCTCGTTTTAAAAGAGAAAAATGCAGGATTTTTATCCAAGGCAACAATATCGGTTGTAGAAAAGGACTATACTCAAAACAGTACAAAACCCATTGGTACCGGACCATTTAAATTTGTGGAATACATACAGGGACAGAAAGTGATTTTAGAAAAATATCAGGATTACAATACTATAGAAGAACGGGTTCCGGCTATTGACAAAGTGGAATTTAAGATCATGACGGATGCAAATGCCTGTCTGATGGGGCTGAAATCCGGTGATCTGGACATTACTTCCATAGATGCGAAGAATGTGGAAGCCCTGAAAAATGACTACAACATTGTACAGGGCCCCCAGAATATGGTGCAGCTTATGGCGCTGAATAACAGCGTGGAGCCATTTAACAACGTAAAAGTAAGACAGGCAATTAATTATGCGGTAAATAAGGAAGAGATCATCAATACTGTGGTAAATGGCAATGGAACAAAGGTTGATTCCTTTTTAAGCCCAAGTATGAGTACTTATTTTAATTCGAATTTGAAAAATTGTTATGATACGGATATCGAAAAGGCAAAAGTGCTCTTAAAGGAAGCCGGTTATGAGAATGGATTTAAAATGACCATTACCGTACCATCTAATTACCAGACGCATGTGGATACTGCACAGGTGATTAAAAACCAATTGAGTAAAATAGGTATTGAAGCAGACATTCAGCTGATTGAGTGGGCACAGTGGCTGGACGCCGTTTATGCAAAGGCTAACTATCAGGCGACCATTATCGGACACAGCGGCAAGCTGGATCCCAACGATTTCCTCAATCGTTTTGATTCCTCATATGATAAGAACTATTTTAAATTTTCCGATGCTCAGTACGATGATCTGATCCATGAGGCAGCGCTTTCCACGGATGATGCAAAAAGAGTTGAATTATTTAATGAATGCCAGCAGTTATTGGTTGACCAGGCAGCGGCAGTCTTCATTCAGGATCCGGATGTCATCTATGCTACTTCAAAAAATGTTCAGGGAATGAAAAATTACCCGGTTACGTTTTTAGATATGAGCAGTATCAGCCTGGCAGAATAGGCGGTACCAGGAGGTAATTTAGATGAAATACGTATTAAAAAAAATTGTAACTATGGTATGTACGTTATTTGTCATATCTTTACTGACCTTTGGCGTTTTTCAGATACTTCCTGGAAATCCGGTGGATGTGATTCTTGGAGTGGACGCAGATCCGCTCCAGGCACAGGCACTTGAGAAGCAGCTGGGTCTGGACCTGCCTCTTGGGGAGCGGTATGTAAACTGGATCGGGGATCTGTTTAAGGGAGACCTTGGGGATTCCATCCGTTATCAGGTTCCGGTGGGAGATCTGTTAAAGAGCAGCCTTCCCGTTACCATCTCGTTAACAGTATTTTCACTGTTGATTACGGTGGTTACTGTGATTCCGATTGCGATATTTCTGGCAAAAAATAATAATAAAAAATCGGCTTTATTCCTGTCCTTTTTGACCCAGATCGGTGTAGCAGTTCCGTCATTCTGGCTGGGAATTCTGCTGATCATGTTGTTTGCCGTCACACTTCAGATATTGCCCTCGGGAGATTTTATACCCTTTTTTGAAGATCCCCTTGGGTGTATCCGGTCACTTATACTGCCTTCTGTGGCAATCGCCATTGGTACCTCGGCAGTTGTTATCCGATATTTGAAAAATACCCTTTTGGATCAGATGAACCTGGATTATGTCAGGACTGCAAGAAGCAAAGGGGCGACACAAAAGAGAGTACTCTACCGGCATGTATTGAAAAATGCCCTGCTTCCTACAATTACAATTCTGGGAATGACCGTTGTAGATGTATTAGGCGGCAGTATAATTGTTGAGAATGTATTTAATTTACCTGGGGTCGGGCATCTTATTACCTCAGGCGTTGGAAACAGGGATTTTCCCCTGGTACAGGGACTGGTGTTTTATCTGGCATTCATGGTAATTGTAATTAATCTGGTGGTAGACCTGCTGTATACGGCAGTGGATCCCAGAATTCGTTTAGAGTAGGTGGCCGTTATGTGGAAAAAATGCAGAAATAATAAGAACTTTGTGATTGGATTTGGAATGGTTGCATTTTTAGGGCTGCTCCTGCTGCTGAGCTTCATCTATTTACCCTACGATCCAAATGAAATGGATACGTTAAACAGTTTTCAGGCACCGTCGGCTGCCCATCTGCTGGGGACCGATAACTTTGGCAGGGATATTTTCAGCCGAATTGTAAAAGGATCTCAGACAGCATTTCTGGTGGGGATTACGGCAGTTGCAATCGGCATGGCTGTGGGTGTGATACTGGGTGCAGCAGCCGGGTATTTCCAGGGGTGGATTGATAAGGTAATCATGTTAATCATGGATGCGAAAATGGCATTTCCGGGAGTAATTCTGGCGCTGGTATTTATCACAATCTTTGGAAGCGGTATACTGAATACCGCCGTGGCACTTGGAATTATGGCAATTCCCAGGTTCTGCCGGATGACAAGAAGCGGATTTATGCAGATTAAGGAAATGGATTATATCAAAGCAGCAAAGACGAGGGGCGCATCAAATATCAGAATTATGTTTATACATATCCTGCCCAATGTCGTATCCTCTTTGATAGTTACGGCATCCCTTGGATTTTCCAGCGCAGTTTTATCGGAAGCGGGATTAAGCTATCTGGGACTGGGAATTCAGCCCCCCGATGCCAGCTGGGGAAAGATGTTATTTGAAGCTCAGGGCTATCTGTTGACAAATCCCTGGTATGCAGTGGTTCCCGGTGTCATGATTACCATTATGGTATTGGGATTTAATCTGTTGGGAGACGGGATCAGAGATGTAACGGACTGACGCAGATATCAGACACTCCCACAGACTGTGGCGCACAGCTGTCAGAAAGCAATTCTCAAACACACTTTAAAGCGTGTTTGAATGATCAAGGAGGAAGGAAATGGATAATCAATTAAGGATCGAAGATTTAACGGTAGAAATCAAAAATCAGAATCGATACTATAAGGCACTGGATGGCATCACCTTTCAGGCAAAAGAGGGAGAAATTGTAGGACTCGTAGGGGAATCAGGATGTGGAAAGAGTTTATCCTCCCTGGCAATTATGAGGCTTCTTCCTCAGGCGGCAAGGGTATCTGCCGGACAAATCTGCCTGGGAGAAACAGATTTACTGAAGCTTTCGGAAGAAGAGATGTGCGGGATCAGGGGAGCTGATATCTCAATGATATTCCAGGAACCGATGACTGCCCTGAATCCTCTGATCACGGTAGGAAAACAGATAGAAGAAGCATATCTACTCCACCATCCGGGAGAAAAAAGTAAGGCCGTTGAAAAGGCAAAAGAAATGATGGAGAAAGCAGGGCTCTCCAGAGTAGACAAGCTCTATCGGGAGTACCCCCATCAATTGTCCGGAGGGATGAAGCAGAGAATTGTGATTGCTATGGCACTGATCAACCATCCGAAGCTGATTGTTGCAGATGAACCAACTACGGCACTGGATGTAACAATCCAATATCAGATACTGGAACTTCTGCGGGAGTTGAATAAGGAATTTCGATCAACCATTTTATTTATATCCCATGATCTGGGCGTAGTGAAAGAACTGTGCTCCAGAATTATTGTAATGTATGCCGGGAATATTGTGGAGGAGGGAAGTACAGAGGAGATCCTGCAGAATCCAATGCACCCGTATACAAAAGGACTTCTGGAATCCATACCCACGCCTCAGAAAAAGGGTGAAGTCCTCTATAATATTCCCGGCATCGTAGAGCCACTGGCTAAGAGAAGCCAGACAGGATGTGTGTTTGCAAAACGATGTCCAAATGCCAAAGCAGAATGCCAGACACAAAAGCCGGAAATACAGAAAATAGAAAGCAGAAGAGTTGGCTGCCTGGAGGTAAAAAGCATGGAAACACAGGATGACGGGTGTAATAAGGCTTCTGCATGAAGCAGACGGCAGTCATACACGATTAAAAGCTGATAGAAAAGTCTGCATGAGAAATTCAGAGGCAAAAAATCGCAAATATCGACGTTACCCAGAAGACGTGTTATAATTGAATAAAAGTAAACGAGGAGGTTCTCAATGAAACTTTTATTTAAACAACGTGTATTTACCTGGCTTGACAGCTATGATATTTATAATGAATATGATGAAACAATCTTTACGGTAGAGGGAAGGATCTCATGGGGACATAAATTGATCATTTATGATCAGGGGGGCAGGGAAGTTGGTGAGGTAAAGGAAGAAGTACTGACATTTCTTCCCAGATTCCAGATGCTGATTCATGGTAAAGAGATTGGAATCATACAAAAAGAACTGAGCTTTTTTAAGCCTAAATTTTATCTGACATGCAATGACTGGGAAATTCAGGGAAATGTAATGGAATGGGATTATGATGTACATAGCAGTACGCGTCATATTATGCATGTGGAAAAACAATTATTCAACTGGTCTGATACCTATGTCATGGATATAGCACGGGATGAAGATGCTTTAATGTGCCTGATGATTGTTTTGGCGATTGACGCTGCAAAATGCAATAGAGGATAAATCCCAGTTTCCATTATATGGAGGGATACGAATGAAATTCGAAAATGTAAATGAGCCTTTACTGGAAGTAAAAGGGCTTAGTAAATATTATACAGCAAAAAGCAACAAGATACTTAGTAAAAGAAAAGATATAAAAGTTGTGCAGCATATAGATCTGGGTATTTATCCTGGTGAGGTATTTGGACTGGTGGGAGAAAGCGGATGCGGTAAGAGTACATTTGCCAAGATGCTTGTGGATGTCATCAATCCCACAAAGGGGCAGATTACCTATAAGGGCAGAAATTATTCAGCCATGAGCCATCAAGAGAAAAAAGAATATCATAAGCAGATCCAGATTATTTTTCAGGACCCTTATTCCTCTTTAAATCCGAAGAAGAAAATTGGATGGATCTTGGAAGAACCATTGAAGATTCATTTAAATCTAACATCGCAGGAGCGTAAGATGAAAGTGGAAGAGGTATTGGAAGAGGTGGGATTGGATGCAAGTTTCAAGGGCAAGTATCCCAATGAACTCAGCGGCGGCCAGAGACAGAGAGTAAGCATTGCAGCTGCGCTGATGCTCAATCCGGAACTTATTATAGCGGATGAATCTGTTTCAGCCCTGGATGTATCCATACAGTCTCAGATTCTGAACTTGATGAAGAAACTTCAGGAAGAAAAAAATCTCACCTATTTATTTATATCCCATGATCTAAACGTAGTGCAGTATATGAGTGACCGCATAGGAGTTATGTATTTTGGGAAGCTGGTGGAGGTAGGAAGTGTAAATGATATCTATCATGAACCGAAGCATCCTTATACGAAGGCATTGCTTTCTTCCATTCCATCTGTCAGCGGAGAAGAGAAGCGGGAACGTATCCTACTGACCGGTGATGTACCGGATCTTTCTGCACCTCCAGGCGGCTGCTCCTTTCATAGCAGATGTCGGGAGATGAAAGAATCCTGTAAGGAAAAATGTCCGGAATTAGTTGATATTGGAAATGGGCATTTTGTGAGCTGCCACTGTGTGCCATCGTCAGCGCCATAATAATTGCCGGCACCATTATGATCATCAGCGCCATAATAATTGCTGGCACCATTATGATCGTCAGCGCCATAATAATTGCCGGCGCCATTATGATCGTCAGCGCCATAATAATTGCCGGCGCCATTTGATCATAAGCGTTATTGTAATCATCGGTATCATCAGCATCTTAAGATTGGATAAATATGGATGAAGTGATGTAATCAATAGTATGGTAAGGAGAATTGAAATATGAAAATTGGAGCAATATCCGATATACATTTAGATGTGAATGAAGGGTATCCGGTAATAGAAGCGATTTGTAATAGAATCCGGGAAGAACAACTGGATGTATTGCTGGTGGCTGGGGATATCTCCAACAGCTGCCGGACAAGTATCCCGAGCCTGAACCGTCTAAATGAAGAAGCTGGCATTCCGGTATATTTTGTCCCGGGAAATCATGATATGTGGGATCAGGAAGAAGAATTTGGAGATGCCAGAAAAATTTATGAAAAATATGCATCCAGAAGTGACTGCCTGTGCGGGAAGATAACAAAGCTCAATGAAGAATGTGTTGTGATCGGTAACATCGGCTGGTATGACTATTCCTTTGGGGCATCGGATTATTCGGAAGAGGAATTTCTGAAGAAAGCACACAATGGCAGGGTATGGCAGGACAGTATCATGGTGAAATGGCACCAGAGTGATAAAGATTTTCATAGGAAAATATTACAGGATCTGGAAGAAAAGATACAGTCGTGTGAAGGTAAGAAAATTATTGTGGTTACCCATATGGTTGGGATACCGGAACTTAAAGTGCCCACGGAAAGACCTGACTGGGATTATTTTAATGCCTTTCTGGGAAGTGAAGAGTATGGGGAACTTTTTGAAAAATATAAGGTGGATTACAGCATTATGGGTCATGTGCATTACCGTAAGGCTCTTCAGAAGAATGGAGTGGATTACCGGTGTGTATGCCTGAATTACCATACGGAGTGGAAGAGCGGGGACCTGGCGAAGGAAGTCGGGGAGGCGATGCAGGTGATTGAGGTATAATATAAGGTTATAAAATATATAAAGATTATGATCAAAAAGTTAAAAAACTGCCCCGTCCGGCAATCTTAGGTGATTTAATAGGAATCCAGATAAGCCAGATAAAGCAGTTTTACGTCAATTATAATTCTTTGGTAGAGCTTATACGGGATGCACTAGCGTAAAATTTTATTCGGATTGATGGAAAAGATAAAAAAGATAAAAAAGATAAAAAAGAGAACACTACTTTGTGTTAAAATGTATTATGCGACCAAACAAAATACAAACAAGAGAAGATGAAATAAAAACATTCAAAAGTGAAATGAAGTTTAAAACAAATTTGTATGAAAATATAATGGTTTACCTGCTGAAAAACAGGTTCTATATTGAGGCTAAAAAGCAGGTTGATGATGTAAAATTGTCATATAATGCTATAACAATTGTTTTAACAAAACTTCGATTATTAAATGGAAAGAGGTGAATTTATATGGATAATATTAAGTCGGATTTTCTCCAGAATGTTTCGAATTTATTAAAACTAGCAAAGAAAAACGTCAAAACAGCAGTTAATATTTCTATGGTTTATACGTATTATGAGATTGGGAAGAGAATTTTTCTTGAAGAGCAAAGTGGTCAAGAAAGAGCAGGTTATGGTAAGTATTTAATAAAAGAACTGTCTGAATATTTGACAGAACAATTCGGAAAAGGTTTTTCTACTACGAATTTGAAGCAAATGCGTCAATTTTATTTAATATACGCTAATGATCAAATTGGTCAGAAGGTGTCTGACCAATTTAGTAATTTACCTACAACAGATAACGGTAGGAGGTTTTTTCTGAGTTGGTCTCATTATTTAAAACTTATGAGGATTGACAATGCTGATGAAAGACATTTTTATGAAATTGAATCACTGAAAAATGACTGGAGTCTTATTGAACTCAAAAGGCAGTATGACAGTTCTTTATTTGAACGTGTATCCTTAAGTACCGATAAGGAAAAAATATATCGCTTATCACAAGAAGGGCAGATAATAGAGAAACCAGAGGATATGGTAAAGGATCCATATGTATTAGAGTTTTTGGGTTTACCTGAGTTACCGGAATATACAGAGACGGAATTGGAATCCAAGATAATTGACCATTTACAAACATTTTTACTTGAACTTGGTACAGGATTTGCTTTCATAGGGCGTCAGGTTAGATTTACCTTTGAAGAGGAGCATTTCCGGGTTGATTTAGTATTTTACAATAGATTACTTAGGTGTTTCGTATTGTTTGATTTAAAAATAGGTGAATTGAAACATCAGGATATTGGACAGATACAAATGTATGTTAATTATTATGATAGAAAAGTAAAGTTACCAGAGGAGAATCCAACAATTGGCATTATTCTTTGTAAGGATAAGAACCAGTCAGTGGTAGAGATGACTTTACCAGAAGATAATAGTCAGATTTTTGCAAGCAAATATCAAACAGTTTTGCCAAGTAAAGAAGAATTACAAAAACTCTTAAATGAACAAATATAATTTTGTCCTACCTTTGATATGTGCTGACGGAAATGGAAGGATGATATGCACCTCTTATCCAGTTTTTTGAACAGGAGCAGGAACGGAATTGTTATTCAAGAGCGGAAGAGTACCCTTCTGAATTAGGAAGGACTCTTCTTTTTTTGTAGAAAGAAGGACAAGCTGTCATGAATCATGATCTGAAAGATCTCTGACATAGCTTATCGCCTTGCCAAGCATTTCAGTCAGGACTGCGGTATCAATATCTACAAGTTTGTTTATATACACACAGCTTTTACCTGATGAGGTCTTGCCCAGCCGTTTTAGATAGCGTTGCAGCACTGGTTCATCCAAATAAAGATGCAGAGTGATTTTTCTTTTTGTCACAGAAAAGCCGGTGGCGTAGATTTCAGCGCTGTATCCGGAGGCGCAGCGGTATTTGTAAGTTCCATAGCCGATAAACTTTTCACCCCAGACCACTGGCGGTTCGCCAACGGCTTTTTCAAATATATCCAGTAAAGCTTTTGCGTCGGCCTGCTTCTTTTTATCGGGAATTGCTGCAATTACCTGTAGGGGGTCTTTGTCAGTAGGCTGTGTTTTCAGTGTGTATTTACTTGTCATATTGAGCTCCTTTTGCTTTAGCAGATTAATTTGTGAGAAAGCCACATTATTAGTTACTTTCATTATTCTTCAATAGCGAAGGGTTTATTCTTAAATGTAAATATGTTTGAAACTGGCATTAAATTTTAATAATAAAAAACGGAGCGTATTAAATTCGATGTGATGTGACCCTGAAGAATCTGGCAAGGTCAGTTCATATGGAAAAAACACTCCGTTTTTAGTATTTTATAATGGCAGATCCTTCTTTTGGAACTTTATCGCGCCTAAGGTATAGAAAATAATCGCAATATTAATCAACACTCCTAATTTCCATATAATTGAACTATCCAGGGCAGAGGTACTTCCATTTGCAAGCCCTCCGTTTTTGTATACGTCTAAAAAATATTGTTCTAATGTCAAATGCTCCTCATACAGAGAAGAAATAGGATATTGCCTCAAATCTTTTAATAATGGATTGAGTTTATTTTTAGGTAATTTTGTGCAGATATTGTTATCGTAACTTATATTTTCACTCTTTCTCCATCGATTTACAAACGCTGTTGTATCTTCACTATTTTGAAATGTAATATGGTAAGTATTCATATCCCAATGGCGAAGTTGGTATAAGTCCAGAATATCGATGATTTTACCATCTTTTATCATGGCAACGCTATCGCACACTTCTTCGATCTCTTCAAAGATATGGCTAGACATGAAAATGGTAATCTGCTGGATCAAATAGAGAATGAATTTATGGATCAGCTTATACAGCAGTTTCCGAAAAACTTTATTCCGGGAAAACCTGTGAACCTGCAAACGCTTTCGTTAGAGTGTGCTTCAAATTATTAAATAATAGGCACCACTTATAATGGCAGCTGATATATCCGCCACCATTTTATGTGAGATTGAAAAAGAAAGTTATAGAAATGATTTAAGTAAAGAAGTAATTAAGTATCCATTATAGCGTTTGAAATCTGGTTCTAAAGTTTCTTATTTTGGCTTCAATCAACCGGATTGTAGCTGTAAATTCATCATCTGATTTACCGGTTGGGTCTGTAAGACCCCAATCTTCACGATATTTGCAAGGCATGGCAGGACAGGCAACATTGCATCCCATAGTAACGACGATATCAACATCCGGAATATCCGATATCATCTTAGGTGCCTGGGATGTGGCCATATCAATGCCATAGATTTCTTTAACAAGCCTTACTGCATCAGGGTTAATCTTTTGAGCGATCATTGTTCCGGCAGAAAAACACTCGAATTGATCGGATGCAAACTTCTTGCAAAGTGCTTCTGCAATCTGTGACCGGCAGGAGTTATGTACACAAATAAATGCGACTTTCCGTTTCATTCTGTTCAACCTCATATTCATAATATTCGATATGAAAACAATAACATTAAATTTAAAAGATGTCAAATTGATATTTTTTTGGTATGGAACTAAAAATTTGAAATCAATTTTCTTAAAATAATCCAAAAACTACAAATTATTACAAGTCATAACCGATAAAGCCTTGATAAAATATTATATTGTCCTAATTTAATCCTAAAACTATTTCTGTTCTTTATGGTAATATATTGTCATATAGAAGTAAATATTTCTTCAATAATTGCAATGAACGTCAGAAATAAACAAGTATTTATTGAGGATTCATGCTTCATGGTCTGCTAGAGCTCTATTCAGACAGTAATGATAGTGACAGGGCATCACTATGGTTACTTTTCGTATGGAATACTGGGTGCAACCAGAAAATGATAATGAAAAGGATGAGGGAATATGAAAAAAAGCGGAAAAAAGTTTACGGCAGGTATATTAATTGGTGTATTAACGGCTTCTTCTCCATTTTCGGCTATGTCCGGGATCTTATATGTCCATGCAGAGAGTAAAGCAGAAGAAGAGCCATTGACTCAGCAAGTGACGGAATCTTATGAAGGCATCCGGAGTAGAGACAGAAATGTCGAAGTATATGATGTAGAAATTGCTGAAAATTCAAGTGAAGCAGGAAGAGCGGCTTCTGAATTAACGCCAGAAAATAAAGATCAGCCAGCAGAAGATTTAGATGACCTGAAACGGGCAGTGACAAAGGCTGAGACATTGGAGCAGCAGCAAGAAGATTATAAATGCTTTACGGTTGAAAGCTGGGCTAGGGTGCAGGAAGCTCTGAATGATGCCAGAGCACTGCTGGTACAGACGGGAATAACCCAGTCTGAAGCTGATGCAGCATTTATGAATCTGATAGAAGCGTGTGACTTATTGGAAGACAGCGTACAGAAAACAGGTTTAAAGGCGGCGGTCGATGGAACTAAAGTTATCCTGGCAGACGAGTTGCAGTTGTCAAAGTATACTCCGGAAAGTATTGAAGCAGTAAAGGCGGCACTTGTAGAAGCGGAAAAAATATTAGCAGATATCCGTGCGGATGCTGGAGCTGTTAACCAGGCAAGCAGAAATCTGATGGATGCCGTTACCAGTATGAAAGAAACACAGAAGCCATCTAAGACTGAATTGAATGCTAAAATTGCGGAAGCAAAGGCAATTAAAAAGGGAAATTATACCGATGCATCCTTTCAGGCATTGACCAATGCCATTGCCGCGGCAGAAAGAGTGTCGGCGGATCAAAATGCTACACAGGCAGCGATTGATGCCCAGGTGAATGCACTGAAAAATGCAATCAGCAATCTGAAGGTAGAAATACCACAGCCTTCAAAGAATGCCTTGTATGCAAAAATTGCACAGGCAAAATCGATAAAGAAAGGCAATTATACAAATGTGTCCTTCAACGCACTGGTATCAGCTATAGCAGCTGCAGAAAAGGTTGCAGCAGATTCAAAAGCTACACAGGCTTCCATCGACGCGCAGGTGAATGCTCTTACAAGAGCAATTCAGGGATTGAAGATTGACGCAGATAAAGAAGCGGCAGTGAAGGTAAAAGCAACTACGGTTTCTGTAAAAGCAGCAAATAAGGCTTCCAGATATATTAAATTAAGCTGGAAAAAAGTTTCCGGAGCGGACGGTTATGTAGTGATGAACAAAACCGGCAAAGGATGGAAAACGATTAAAACAATTAAGAAAAACAGTTTGGCATCATATGTATATAAAAAAGCAGATCTTGGAAAAAAGTACACCTTTGCAGTAAAAGCGTACAAGAAAGCAGATGGCAAAACCGTATACAGTAAGTATCATTCCGTATCTCTGAAAGCGGTGCCTCAGAGCCCGGATATAAGAACGAAAGTATATAAGGGAAGCATAAAAGTAACCTGGAAGAAAGTATCTTCTGTGGTATCAGGATACCGAATTTACAGAAAGACAGGCAGAACCTGGAGCCGTATCGGAATTGCAGACCGCAATGACACCAGCTTTAGAGACAAAAAAGTGAAAAAAGGAAAAACTTATACATACAAGGTACGTGCCTTTAAAAAGGCAGGCGGCAAGAATATCAATGGCAGATACAGTGATGAGATAAGGGTTGTTGCTAAATAGATAAAATAGTGATTTGCAAACATAAATTTATAAAAGGACAAGTCGGTTATAGAGCAAATTTTAAAGCCGGATATAATAAAGAGCGGGAATTATAAACTGAAATGTTTATAGTTCCCGCTAAATGCATTTTTAGAAATCTGTATATAATTTCTCAAAGATTTTTATTCCGGTAGTCAGAAGGTGATAAGCCGGTCAATTCTTTAAAAAAACGGCTGAAATAGTGCTGATCCTCATAACCGACTAAGGTACTTATCTGCTTAACAGACAAATCTGTATGTTCCAGAAGCAGCTTTTTTGCTTCGTCTATGCGAAGCCGCAGGAGATATTTAACAAGGGATTCCCCGGTTTGCTTTTTGAATATTCTGGTGAGGTAAGATGCATTAAAATTATATTTCCTTGCCATGTCTTCAACCGTGATTGGTGAAGCATAGTTTTTCTTCAAAAAACGTTCTATTTCTAAAATGACAGTAGAGGCATCTGTACATTTTCCTGATTGTGCCCGGAAGATTTCCTGGAATAGAGCCAGGGTTTCTGCAAATAATGAATCAATTCCTTCTGCCATCTGGATGCAGTTATAGAGCCTCTTTTCGTGTGCAATATTTTCTTCGTTTGTTGTTTCAAAGTCATTTTCTGTTAAGCGTAAAATTTGCAAAAGCTGACTTTCGATCATATACTGCGGGCATTTTAAATTTTGCCACTGATTGAACTGAGCCTCCAGAAACTGTGAAAAGGATGCAAAGTTCTCAGATTTGGCAGATGCAGATAATTTGTTAATATGGGAAAAGTCAAGCTTAGTATGTCCGGCAGTGGATTCTGAAGTAATAACCTGTGATAAACCGAGAATTAAGCCATGGTATAATCGGTTTCGCAGAATCCTGGCTGAAGTTTCAATATCCTGATATACCATATAGTGTTCACAGAGTGCAATAGAAACCGGAGTGTATATTTTTTCCAGAACACTCTGCAGTGCGTTGGCATGCTGCTGAATTTCTTTCTCATCATTCTGATTGGCGGTAACAATTAAAAATTTCTGGTTTATGTCCCGTTCGTCAATCAACCACCAGCTTTCCTGTTCAGAAAAACAGGTATCCAGTGCTTTTTGCATAGTCTGTTCTGAAAATAGAGAGGCAGCATCTGCCTGAACTGTCAGCCCGGATATATGGTTTTTTAAATTACCAAAACAAATCAGGAACAGCATAAAGTGCCTGTCGGAAAAAGAAAAGGGCATAAGCGTATCGGAGACCTGCCCTGCAAGAGCAGAGGAGAGAATGCTGCGTTCAATGGATTTCTCTTTTTGCTTTATGGTATCCTGCATTTTCCTTAAGATGCTTTCCAGATTTGCTTCTTTTACCGGTTTTAACAGATAATCTGCAACGTCATACCGGAGCGCGCTCCTGGCATATTCAAAGTCATCATAGCCGCTTATAATGGCAATTTGAAGAGCAGTATTTTTTTCCCGGATGCGCCGGATTAATTCCAGCCCGTCCATCATAGGCATTTTAATGTCCGTAAATAAGATTTGGGCTTTCGTTGATTCCAGAAGTTGAAGGGCATCCAGTCCATTGTAAGCGCTGCCAACAACCTGGAAATCAGGAGATATATTTTCTATTTTCTTAATGATATTTTTCAGTATCAAAGATTCATCTTCCGCAACAATAATGCGGACAGGTCTAATAGCTTCCATAATTTTTATCCTCACTTATAATTCCGCCTATTGTAACTTCCGTTCCGCCTTCTGGAAGATTTCTTATTTTGAAGACAGCATCTTCCCGGTAAGCCAGCTTCAGGCGTATATACAGGTTAATCAGCCCCATGCCATCTATTTCCAGTTCCGGAAGTGATTTTTCCGGGACGATGGATGCCAGTGTGTTATCCAGTGCCTCTAATTTTTCAGGATTGAAACCAGATCCGTTATCGGTTACTTTGATGTACCAGATGTTTTCTTTGGTTATTCCTTCAATATGTATCACCCAGGGGGGAATTACGTCAATGGCATACTTGATACAGTTTTCAAGGAGAGGCTGAATAATCAGTTTGGGTATACGGATCCGGTACATAGATTCATCTATATCAATATCGAATACTAGCCTTTCCTCAAACTTGATTTTCATTAAATTCATGTAGGCGATGCTCTGCTCAATTTCCTGCATTAGGATTACCTTCTGCATATTGTTGGAGGAAATATAACGCAGAATGGAGGAAAGGTCATCGCAGACATCGATAATTTCTTTCGTACAGTCTTCTTCCGCGAGTATGCTGATGGTGGATAAGGTGTTATAGAGAAAATGGGGATTCATCTGGGACTGCAGTGCAAGCATTTTTGCCTGAATTTCGTGGGAACGCAGAGATACTACTTCATCCAGGGAGGCCTCCAGCTTTCGGTTCATGGACTGAAAGGAATGGTATAGTTGATTCAGCTCATCATATTGGCTGCTGTAATCAGGAACGGTGTCCTTTGAAATTGTCTTTAAATCCAGGCGGGTGGTAATTTCCTGCAGCTTTCGAAGCGGTATAACCAGACTTCTGGATATCTGATAGGAGATTAAAAGTGTAGTAAGCAGTATTGCCGCCAGTGTTAAAAAGATAATGTTTCGGAATTGGATAATAGGTTTTAGCAGTACGTCTTTGGAGGTCTCCACAAGAAATGTCCAGCCAAACTGCTCAGAAGTCCGGTAAGCACAGTAAGTATTGCCAGACTCAGCCGTGCTGCCCTGGAGAATGCCGTTAGAAGATCCAATGTCTGTAATCCCTTTCCAGTATTCACTGGTACTTCCGTTCTGCTTTTCATGGCTGGTGTTCTGATTTGCATAAACAATATAGCCATTTTCATCCAATATATATAGGTTATAAGATTCTGTTTTATTGGAAAGAGTCTTATCAATAATCTTTTGAATTACAGAGAAAGGCTGTTGGAGTTCCAGAATTGTATTATGGGGAAGGGTATTTTTCTCGCTGAAGGAACGGCAGAGGGAAATGACCGGTTCCTTTTCAAAACCCCAGTCATCTGAATGAGGCTCAAGCAGTACTTTATTACCCTTTGCATTCATAACATCAGAGATCCAGGCCAGGTCTTTTACCTTTTCAGTGGAAATAGTCTTAAAGGTGCTGGATTTTGATAAATTAATATAATGGTCTTCAAAATCGAAAAAATTAATGGATATATTATCAATTCTATAATCCAAAGCGCCAAATACCATATCGGAAAAGTCCAACTTTTTCTGGGCGCTGTCACGTGTAAAACTATACAGATCTTGCTTCAGAAGTGCTTTAATCGGTTTGGATACGGCGATACGTTTGGAATAGTTATTGAGCCGTTCCAGCTGGGTATCGATTTGGGTAGTCAGGTTATCACATTTATCCACCAGCGCGTTGGAAGCATTCTCCTTTAGTGAATTGGATACGTATGCATAGAAAAAAGTCACTAAAATAAGTATCAGAATTACAATTAGTTTTGAATAGCTTAAAAAAAGATTGGATTGAATGGACTTTTTCATATCTTCCCCCAAAAATAGTTCTTATTTTCTTAATCATAGCCGTTCTTTTATAGAAATACAAGTAATTATTTGTTAAAAAAAGGCAGGAAAAGAAGAAGTAGGAAAAGTCCACAGTGAAAAGTAAAAAATGTGTAAATACAAAAATATAATCGGGTGCTATAGTGTAAACATGTTAAACAATAAGGAGGAAGCAAAATGAAAAGAATGAAATTGAGAAAGGTTTTGGGGGTAACGCTGGCAACGACATTAGCAGTAACAACGCTTGCAGGATGCGGAGGAAGCGGGGATGGAAAAACTGCAGATACGGAATCGAAAGGGACGGAAGCGGTTCAGGAAACTACAGGTGGTACTGCAGGTGATACTCAAAGCGATACTACAGTGGGTGAAACGGAAGCAGCAAAAAGCGGCGAAGCGAAAGAAGGAGGAGTCACGATCACTGTAGCAGCATCATCTAACTGGATCAAGGATATTGATAAGGAACTTGCTACAAAATATGAGGAAGAGTCCGGCAATACAATTCAATGGCAGGCAAGCCCCGATGACCAGTATACCAATGTTCTGAATTCTAAATTTGCTGTAGGTGAAGGCCCTGATATTTATCTCACCCAGTCAGGAGCGGGAATTGAGGAATATCAGCCGTCTGAACATGCTTTGGATCTGTCAGGAGAAGAATGGGTGTCACGTTACCGCGACTGGGCAAAAGAAGGAACTTCTTATGACGGGAAAATAGTACAGTGCCTTACCTGGAGTGCTGACGGATGGGCAATGCTTTATAACCCTGATATTTTTGAAAAAGCAGGTATTAAAGAAGTGCCAAAGACCTTTGACAGCTTCATGGAAGCCTGTGAGGCGATTAAGAATATAGGCATTACTCCGATCTATGAACCGGGGGCAGCGCAGTGGCATCAGGCAACATGGCTGGATACAATATCTGCACAGGCAGAAGAAAGTAAGCCGGGGCTTCGGGATTCCCTGAATCAAAACACTGCAAAGTTTACAGAGCAGGAAGGGCTGTTAAAAGGCCTGGAGCAGATGAAGCAAATTGAAGAAGCGGGTTATTTTGGAGAAGAATTTATGTCGAACACCTGGGAGAGCAGTGTGGATAAAATGATAACCGGTGAATATGCGATGACGCTGGTATATACCACTTTCCAGAATGAAATTATGGCAAAAGATCCATCTACCAATGCAGACAAGTGGGAAATGTTCACCGTTCCTCTAAATGACAATACGGTATTTGCACAGTCTTCAGGCGGTGTAGGGCGTAGTATCAACAAGGATTCTAAAGTGATCGATGCAGCAAAAGATTACTTTAATTTCCTCACCAGAAAAGATAATCTGGAAGTCTACTATGCAGCCAGACAGGATCTGGGACAGTGTTCATTCACAGATATTGAAGGTAATGTATCCAATGGTTATAAGACTGTAGTTGCAAATGGCACAGGTGTGGGGCAGAATTTTGAAACAGGTGTAACCAACTGGAACGGTACGGAAATAGGGATTCAGGTTCAGAATATGTATCTGGGCGGAACGGCTATGGAAGTGCTGGAAGGCATAGATGCTATGAGAGAACCATTATTCGAAAAATAGAGTGTTTTTATGTAAAAAGAGGTAATGGATAAGTACAATCATTACCTCTTAAATATTAAGGTGAATCAGAGTGTTTTGAAAATTCTTTTCGGTTATCTGCACGCCAGGTGGGTAATATTTGTTCCAAATTCAGGTTGTGCAGTCAGCTATGTACTTACCATTGTAAATTAATAGATGGTAGAATGCAAAGTAGAAATTTAGGAAAGTAAATTCTAAGAATGCTCTAGAAAAAAGGTAAAATATTATGAACAAAAAAAAGATATACAGTCCATTATTTTCAGTACCGGCTTTTATATTATATACAGTTATGTTTATTATACCGGTGGCAGCCGGAATAGGCATTTCTTTAACAGACTGGAATACTTCCTGGTCTAAGATTTCTTTTGTTGGATTTCAGAACTATAAGGATATTTTTATGTCCCATGGCGGTCCCTATTTGAAGAGTGTAGGGCATACCCTGTCCTTTACCGTGGTAACCGTAATCGGAAAAACGCTGCTGGGTTTGGGGTTGGCGCTTCTTCTGAATACCGGACTGAGAAGCAAAAACTTATTCCGGGGATTATATTTTCTTCCCTATACGCTGGCACCACTGATTATCGGTATCGCATTTACTTCAATTCTGGGAATCGATGGACCGCTGAATAATATTCTGCGCCTTTTCGGACTGGACAGTCTCGTAAAAGGGTGGCTGTCCAATCCAAATACTGCGTTGGGAAGTACCATGGTCGTTGAGATCTGGAGAATGGCTGGCTGGAATATGATGATTCTCCTTGCAGGCCTTCAGATGATATCAAAAGAATATTATGAAGCATCAAGTATTGATGGTGCCGGGAAATGGAAACAGTTTTTCTATATTACACTGCCGTTTTTAAGGCCATCTTTGACTATGGTTATGGTACTGAATACAATCCATGGCCTGAAAGTATTTGACATTATATATTCGCTGACGGGCGGAGGACCGGGTACTTACTCAGAAGTTATTAATACTCAGGTGTTCCGTGAGTTTGGAAGTGGGC
Organism: uncultured Robinsoniella sp.; assembly: GCA_900539655.1. Taxonomy (GTDB): domain Bacteria; phylum Bacillota; class Clostridia; order Lachnospirales; family Lachnospiraceae; genus Robinsoniella. Next base: position 614 of record UQCR01000103.1, on the reverse strand, counting down.
GGTATGGAATGGCTAATGCACTTTCCGTACTCGTATTCCTGGTAACACTTGTCATTTCCGTAGTGATGAAAAAAGCATTGATTGGGGAGGAGGAATAAAAATGAAGAAAAAACAACTGACCGGAAAAATATTAAGAATGCTAACAGCGGCAGCAGGCAGTCTGACTATCCTTCTTCCACTTTATTTCATCGTGATTAATTCCCTGAAAACCTCCAGTGAAGCAGGAGAATTAAACTTTGCACTTCCTCAGGTATTCCAATGGAAAAATTACATAGATGTAATTCAGGCAGGCAGCCTTGTCAGAGCTTTTGGAAACAGCATGCTCATGGCGGGGGTATCCGTCGTAATCTGCCTGATAGTATCGGCAATGGCGGCTTTTTCCATCAGCAGGGACAGAAACAGATTAAATAAGGGGTTGTACAACTATTTTTTTCTTGGGCTTATTGCGCCAGTGAATTATGTGGCTACAATTTTTGTATTGAAAGCACTGCATATTCAGAACACATTTATTGGAATTATTCTTGTACATGCCGCATTAGGAATACCGTTTTTAATTTTTTTGTTTGACAGTTTTATTGGAGGTATTCCAAGAGAACTGGATGAAGCGGCAGTTA
>UQCR01000102.1 GCA_900539655.1 uncultured Robinsoniella sp. | reverse complement strand
ATCTAGAATTCAAAAATATTTCATTTTCCTATTGACTTTTTATTAGCAGGCTTTACTTTATATTGAGCATTTCTGCCTGTTTATTCAATTCATCAATGTAGGTCTGGATTCCATCCTCTTCCCAGTGTTTAATGACTTCGTGCCACATATCCACAGGGTCATCTTCGCCAATAATAACTTTGGTAAATTCATCTATCATAGTTGAAGTTGAGAAAATATCAGACTCTTCTTTTGACATTTGCAAAAAAGCATAAGGCCGTTCTACCATGGTGGTATTTTCCTGATTCCAGCGCAGGGCGCTGTTGGATATATCCATAATTTTCTTGCCGTAACGTATGTTATTCTCTTCACTGGATATAAAATCATCATCGGTACCACCCCAGGATGCAAGGCTGGTAAACAAATTTAAAGAGGGGTACTTTTTTAGAAGCAGCTCGGATACATTTTCACTGGAAGTATCCAAAAGGCAGGAATACTGCCCGTTATTTAACTCGTAATCCTCACCTTCTATGCCAAATCGCGTAAGATACCACCCCTCCTCTGACAACAGATATTCATACAGGTATAAAATCCGTTCCATTTTCTTTTCATCAACATGGGAAGAAAACAGGGATTCCGACCAAAAAGGAGAACTGCTGTTGCTGTACCGTTTTCCGTCTGCACATGGGAAGATATTTAAGATACTTACGGCATCTTCAAAGGGTTCGGTTTCATCGTGGTAGTGGTTCCAGTAAGCTCTAATTTCGGAGAGAGCAGCGGGAGAAGTCTTATATTCCAGCGCCCCAAGTTTTCCCCTGGCAAAATCGTAGACAGAGTCAACGGTCTTCTTTAAATAAAATTCCGGATCAAGACCTCCGCGTACATACAGTTCTCGGTATGCTTTTACTACATCTTCGAATACAGGCAAAAGGTAGGAGGGAAGAAACTTACCGTCTTTTTTAACCCATGTGTATACATTACACTCCGGTGCAATACCCAGGATCAGCCACTTTCCAAGCGCCGTTCGGTTCCCCACATTATAGCCGATGGTATCATCGGTGTGATTTCCATCGGGGTCCTGTGTGGCAAAGGCAACTGTCATATCAATAAATTCCTCCAGACTCTCAGGGGCTTTTATGCCCAGTTTATCCATCCAGTCTTTGCGGACCAGAAGTCCGGCATCTGAGGATGATAAATCCATATCTCCAAAAGATGTCCTGGGGAATGTATATATTTTACCGTCTTTCTGCTCTAAAAAATGCTGGAGGGAGTCCACCGTCTTTTTTACCTCCGGATATTTGGAGAGATCCTCGGGCAGAGGTGTGAGCATTTTACGTGAGATCATATCGGTCAGGGAAAGGGCATTGTTTTCCGATGTGCCAGTTATCGTTGTTGCGGCAAAGGTATCCGGAAGGGAATCCGATACCCCCATAACCAGATAGCGTTCATTATAATCGGACCAGTTCAGATTAATGGGATTAATGGTTACATTAAACAAATCCTCCAGATAACGCCAGACCCCATCCTTTTCCTTGCTGTTTTCCATAGCCTGAATGTTCCAGAATCCTATACTGATTTCCAGGTGCTGGCTTAAGTCGGCATTTTTCAGGGACTCAGGCAGCCTCGTTTCGCTCTCTTTCGATCCGTCTTCCCGGCAGCCCCAGACCAGACAGAAGAAAACGGTCAGTACTGCTAAAATTATCATTTTTTTCTTCATCGCTCAATCCTCTCTGTTTCGATAGGCGGTTGGGGTGATTCCCATGGTCTTTTTAAAAACTTTGGCAAAATAAAAATAATCCCGATAACCAGTTTTCAGAGCTATTTCAGAAACAGGGAGATCGGTGTCCTGGAGTAATTTAACTGCGTGTTCTATGCGAAGTTCAGTCAGATAGCAGCTAAAGGTCTTGGCCATTTCCTGGTTGAATAGCTGGCTGGCATAATTGGGATTGACGCTGCAGTGTTCCGCAATTTGCTGAATGGAAATACATTCGAAGTAGTGTTCGTGAATATAAGACAGCATACACTTGACAATACGGTTTTTAACCGGGAATTGATTGAGATTCTCTTCCTTTTGTTCCTTCTTTTTCTCATCCATCGAACGCAGAAACTCCACTTTTTCATATGCCCTCAGAATACTGTCCTGGATTTCTGTAGGAGAAAAGGGTTTCAGGCAATAGCCAATTGCATTTTGAGTCATTGCCTTTTGTACATAGGCGAACTCTGCATGTCCGCTTATGATAGTAAAGACAGTATCCACCTTTTGAAGGTTTGCTGCCTGCAGCAGTTCCAGCCCTCCAAGTCCCGGCATTTTAATGTCTACAAATGCCAGATCCGGACGCTGGTCCAGAATTAACTGAAGCCCCGTCACTCCGTTATACGCTTCACCGGTGATCTCAAAGTAATCCTGGTTAAGCAAAAGCGCCCGCAAACTTTTGATTACCCATTTTTCATCATCAATAATGACTGCTCTGTACATTTTGATTACTCCTTTCCTTGCTGCTGAAATGGAATACGGATCTGAATATTTGTTTCGATATGTTCCTTTGATTCAATAATTAAATGGTAGGGTTCGCCATAGTACAGCCGGATACGGCTGTTTACATTTAGTAGTCCCAGGCTGTCAGAATCCTCTGCTGATGCTTTTAAAGAAAGAGATTCTTCCATAGAAGAAGGGATTGTCTTTGGATGGTTCAGGTTTTCCCGGATCTGGCACAGCCGTTCTTCGGAGATCCCTTCCCCGGTATCATATACCCAGATAATAAGGGTATCATTGGATGAGTCATGCATTCCCCCTATCTGTAAATGCCCCGGTTCTAATAGTTTTTCAAGACCATGGACAATGGAGTTTTCCACCAGAGGCTGTAAAATCATTTTGGGAATGCATGCATCCATGATTTCATCGGAAATACTGTACTCTATGGTAAATCGGCCTTCAAAACGGGTGGATTGAATCATCAGATAGGATTTGACGATCTCCAGTTCCTCCCGAAACGTAACAAACTCATTTCCTTTAATGCTGTAGCGTAAAATCTGCGCCAGTGCCTGGGAAATATTAATAATATCATCCGACCGTCCCTCGGTGGACATGCCGCAGATCAAAGCCAAGGTATTATACAAAAAGTGGGGATTGATCTGGCTTCTTAAAAAAGCAAGTTCCGTTTTTTTCGCATAAATCTCAGTCTCATACATTTTCGTACAGGTATTAAAAATATCGCGGTTTAAAGTATCCACCTCATCCAGCATATGGTTGAACGCATTGCCGATGGTCTGTGCTTCCAGGCAGACATAAGACTGTTCATCAAGGTGGATACGTTCCTTCAGCGCCCGCCTGTTACCCGAGGTAATCTTATTCATAATCCCGGTTAATTCAGCAATTGTATTGAAAAACCGTGAGATAAAGTAAATTAAAAAGGAACAGACCACAATAAAGATAAGCAGGGTAAGAAAATATTGGCTTCCCACAGTCCGGATTAATTTCTGGATCAAGGCCCCCTTTGGAATGATGGAGATTAATTCATATCCCGTTTCCAAAATTTTATGGGTCTCGTAGGTATAATCTGTATTGGAATCAGTAAAAACGGAGTCTCCCGATTTTTTAGATAAATAAGCCTGGTAAATCTCCTCATCACCCAAAAGCAGATTTTTACTTTGATCCAAAAACAGCATTTTCTGGTCTGCGCTGTCCAGCGAGTAAGAGCCTCCAAGAAACCTTGAAGGTTCAATTGCCACAAAAACGGCTCCACAGGGATTGGCATTGCTTAGATCCAGTGGGTAGATCAGGCGCCCGGTAACGATACACACCGTATTTAAGGAATGGATAAAGTAATTCTGCCGGTCGAAGAAAATGACATCATGCTGATCTCTGGGTAGCTCCTTTAAAAGCTTACTTGTAATAGAAGAATCTCCGGCTACGTTGCTAAAATTACCGTTGTCGCCAATCACTGCAATATCAATAATAGAAGGTTCCTGGTTCTGGGTATTAATCAAAAGATTAGATACCCGCTGAACATAGTCAAACTTAGATTCTTCGTTGTCTTCAATGAGATAGCCCTGCACAAGTTCATTATAAGCAAGACTGGTTGTGAGCTTTGAAAAATAGGTGTAGTTGTACTGGACCTCGTGAAGCACCTGGTTTACTTTCTCTTCCTGGTTAGTCTTCAAGGACTGGTACTGCAATTTGTAATAGGAAAAAATGCTGAATACCATAATGCCCGCCATGGTAACAGCCATGATAATTAAAAGAACCATCATTTGGCGCCGCAGCGGCTGGGGTGTAAATTTTTTTAATTGTATTTTCATTTTTTTAGTAACCTCTTAAGTTGTTGTCTATATCAAGATAGTACAATTTAATCCCAATAACTTGTATGGAAAAAAATCAGGGAATTATGTAAAAAACTCAAATGAGTAATGTTTAACAGGGAAGTCGGTATAAAAATTATATCTCATATTTAAAAAAGTTTTATGTAAAAATATTAGAAATATATGTAAATATCTTTAAAACATTTAATAAATTTTAGAAATCATAAGATTATTGCATAAAGAGCAGAGTTATAAACATTTTAAAAATATTCAATTTCAGTAAAATGGTTAGTATCAGATTGATAAGAAACAATGCTCAGAAATGAGGGAAAGGAGCAGGAAGTGAAAGAGAAAAAAAAGAAGCCGGCACAGGCGGTGTACGTGCAGAAGGTCAGTGTATTCAGGGTATTGAGCAGACAAAGAACCTTAATTCTGCTATGTCTGCCGGCATTGATACTAACCATCGTATTCAAGTATGGTTCGATGTACGGGATTCTGATTGCATTTAAAAATTATAAAACGTCAAAGGGGGTATGGGGCAGTGACTGGCTGGATCCTTTTTATAAAAACTTTATAACGTTTTTTAAAAATCCGTCTTCAGGGCAAATAATATGGAATACGATTCGTATCGGAGTGGTAACCATGTTATTTGCATTTCCGGCTCCTGTTATATTTGCTATTTTGCTGAATGAAGTAAAAGGAAAAATGTTTAAAAAGACGGTTCAGACAGTTTCCTATATACCGCATTTTATCTCCATCGTGGTTGTAGTGGGTATGTTGAACAGTTTTGGTTCCATTGACGGGATATTTAATACAATTCGCGGCTGGTTTGGACTGGCGGCGGTCAACATGAATGAGGGGACAAAATATTTTATGCCCATGTATGTAGGATCTCAGATCTGGCAGACCTTTGGGTGGAGTTCCATCATATACCTTTCTGCGTTATCCAATATTGATACTACCTTATATGATGTGGCAAATATCGACGGTGCCAACAGATGGCAGAAAATTAAAAATATTGCATGGCCAACTATACTGCCCACAACCACAATCATGTTAATTATGAATGTGGGTACTATTCTAAGTTCAGACTACCAGAAGATACTGCTAATGCAAAATGACACCAACCGCAGTGCTATCGATGTAATATCTTCCTTCGTATACCGGGAAGGAATCGTAGGTGCCCGGTTTGAATACACAACAGCGGTTAACCTGATGCTTTCAGTTGTGGCATTCGGTCTGGTAATCATTACAAATAAAATCACCCAGAAGGTAAATGCCGAGAACAGCTTATGGTAGACAAAACGGCTTAAACCTATGGGTAACGGGAAGGAGAAGTAAGTTGAACCAAAAAAAGAAAAATAAAATTTATATTGGAAATAAATCGGCAGACATTATTCTGATCATCATTATGTGCCTGCTGATGGTCACAATTTTGTATCCCTTTATCAATATTATTTCCATATCTATGAGCAGTCCCAGTGCCATTACTACCGGAAGAGTAAGCTGGCTGCCGGTGGGCTTCAACCTGAAAGGGTATGAGATGGTATTTGGGGATCCGAAGATCTGGAGCGCTTATGGAAATACTATTTTGTATGCAACGCTGGGTACGGCATTAAACCTTATTTTTACTGCAATGATTTCCTATTCTCTCATGGTAAAAGAATTTGTACTGCGAAAACCCATGACCGTATTTCTAACTATTACAATGTTTTTTAATGGAGGAATGGTTCCAAGTTACATATTGATTCAAAATCTTGGATTGATGGACAGTATCTGGTCTGTTATTCTTCCAGGCTGTGTCTCTGCCTATAATATATTTATTTACCGCTCATTTTTTAAAGGAATATCACCGGAGATACGGGAAGCGGCATTTGTAGACGGTGCCGGAGAGGCGAGAATCCTGTTTCGTATTTATATGCCTCTGTCTAAGGCATTGTTTGCAACGTTTGGCCTGTTTTCCCTGGTAACCTACTGGAATATGTGGTTTGAACCGCTGCTGTATTTAAAAACAGACACAAAGCAGCCTATCCAGATGATACTTCGCCAGATCTTATTTACTTCGGGAGCAGCCGGAATGAATGGTGCCCAGGAGATGATGAACCAACAACTGGTTAATCCTAAAAACATACAATATGCATGTATCATAGCGACCATAGCACCAATCATGATTGTCTATCCCTTCCTCCAGAAATATTTTGAACAGGGGATGATGGTCGGTGCGGTTAAGGGATGATCATGTCCGAAATACACGTTCCAATGAAGAAAATCTGATATAGAACCAAGATGGATAATTCCTTACTGGGTGTAAGGGAAATTACCATAAATACATGGTAGTAGAAGGGAGATTATAAAATGAAGAATAAAATGGTAACAGCAATGTTGGCGGCGGCACTGTTTGCAACAGTTCTGGCAGGATGCGGGCAAAAGGACAAAAGTACGGAGGCAAAAGCCAAAGGGGAAACTTCGGCGGGAACTGAATTACCGGAATTGCCGGATAATACCCTTTCCATTACAGCATCTATTCCTACTTTTGGTACGGATCCGGGAGATACGGAGGTACAAAAAGAGTGGCAGAAGCGAATGGAAGAATATCTGGGATGCAAACTGGATATTAAGTGGACTTATACACCGTGGCTTGACTACAGGGAAAATGAGAAGGTAATTCTGGCTAGCGGGGAACTGCCTGATGTGTTTACCTATTCCTGGGGAGACACAATTAATGAGTATGGCGAGGATGGCCAGGTACTGGATATTGCCAAATACAAACAGTACATGCCGTACTATTCAAAGTTTGTGGAAGAGACAAGAGGAGGAGAGGATTTTGCATATAATGCAGATGGAACTTCCTACTATTTTAAGGACGGTTTTGTAAACAATAATGATATCATCGGTGCACAGTCATTTACAGCATTTGCGTATCGATTTGACCTGCTGGAGAAAAACAACCTGACCCCTGCTACAAATTTAAATGAATTTACTGATTTATGTAAAAAGTTAAAAGAACTTTATCCGGATTCCTATCCCATATCAAACAGCGATAAAAATTATGCTTTCTACCGGGGATTTGCAGGCATTTACCATACATCCGATACGCTTTACTGGAATGGCACAGAATGGGCATTTGGACCTATTGATGAGAATTTCAAAGATATGCTTTCCTATCTGAAAACCCTCTATGATGCAGGTTATATTGATCCTGAATTTGCTACAGATGATGCCGATGCCTGCAATAAAAAAGCTGCCACAGGAAAAGTATTGATCTACCCCACGGTATGGTCGGGCATGGTAGCACACTGGAACCGCAACAAAGAAGATCAGGATATTAATTTTGGACTTGCCTATTTACCGGAAAACGAAAAATATGGAACGCCGTGGAAATGGGGCTCTAAGGAAGAGGGGCTGTCCCTTGCAAATACCGGATTCGGCGTGGGCATTTCCGGAAATGTAAAGTATCCGGAATGGGTTGTGAAAATGATTGATTACCAGTACTCACCTGAGATGATCGAGCTGCAGAACTGGGGCATTGAAGGGAAGACTTATGTGGTAAATGAAGATGGTTCAAAATCATTTACCGATGAAATTACAAGTGCGGATAACCCTGTACAGGCTCTGGCTAATTATGGTGTAACCTCCTCGGCAGCATGCAGGACAGGCGTAGTATTTACACCCCAGGAATTTGAACCACAGATAGAACAGCTGGAAGAAGAGCCATGGTGGGGCAAAGAAGATGGTTTCCATACGGACAAATACTGGGTTGCCAGCTCAAAGTACGGAGGGGAGGAATCAGTTGCTCCTTACGACCGTGCGCCGATTCTGAATCTGGACCCTGATCAGGCTACCGAAAAAGCTACGCTGATGAATGCATGCGAGACGGTTGCGAAAGAAAAAGCAGTAGAGTTTATCACCGGGAAGATGGATTTGGAAAAAGACTGGGATACCTATGTGGATTCGGTTAAGTATGCAGTGGATGATTTTGAAGGAACCCTGCAAATGCTGAATGAAAATTCGGTGAAGTAATGGCAGCCGGATAAATTTTGCTATGAAATATAAATATTTTACTATTTAAATAGGGGAAGGGGATTGATAAGCTGTAGTTAGCTAATCCCCGGCAGCCCCATGCCGTAATCTGCAGCGTGCAGGCGGCAGGAAGCAATTTTCAGGAACGTTGGGAAAGGAAATCTATTTGTCAGGTAACAGACATAAAAGGAACAGGTGGCTTGTATGGAAATAATGCAACAAAAAGTGCAGTACCAGAAAAATCCTATTGGAATTGATACAGCAAAACCACATTTTGAGTGGAATATTCATCTGGATGCTGCAGTAGATGGGAAGATGTGGTTTCAGACGGCGTATCAGATATTGGCAGCAGATAATAAAAAAAGTTTGGAAAAAGATGAGGGGAATGTCTGGGACAGCGGGAAACAGAACAGCAGCCGGATGACACAGATTCTCTATAACGGAAAGGAGCTGCAGTCCTGTACCAGGTATTACTGGAAGGTTCGGGTATGGGATCAGTCAGGCAAGGTTTCAGCGTACAGCCGTATATCTTTCTTTGAGACAGGCCTACTAAACAGCAGCGAGTGGAACGGGAAGTGGATTGGAGAAAAAGAGGATTTTATAAATCACATCTACCGGAAGCCCTTCCGGTTAAAAGAGGGGATAAAAGAGGCCAGAATTTACATATGCGGGATGGGGCACTATGAATTGCTGATAAACGGAGAGCGGGTGGGAGACAGTGTGCTGGCTCCGGGGTGGACAGATTATCATAAGTCCTGTCTTTATAATACGTATAATGTAACCAAGCAGGTTCAGCAAGGGTGGAACTGTATTGGTTTATTTTTGGGTGACGGAATGTTTCGCGTGAAGAAAAAAAGATATGTCTATTTTGAACGGACTTATGGATATATGAAATTCCTTCTTCAGCTTCATGTTACGTATGAGGATGGAAGCAGGGATGTGATTCTTTCGGACGAAGAGTTTCATATGGCACAGAGTCCGATCACTTATTCAGGAATCTATGGCGGCGAGGATTACGATGCAAGGCTGGAACAGGACGGATTCTCACGTCCTGATTTTCAGGAAAACAGTTCCTGGAGTCAGGCGAAGACTGCTGAGGCGCCGAAAGGGAAACTCCGTGGGGAAAGCACAAATCCGCTGAAAATCATGGAAACCTTAAAACCAGTAAAGGTCTGGGAGGTATCAAACGGTATCTATATGTATGATATGGGGAAGAACTTTTCCGGTTGGGTGAGTATGAAAGTCAGGGCAGAGAAAAATAATGCGGGTGCCTGTATTACGCTCGTACCCGCTGAAATACTTTTTTCGGACGGCAACCCTGACCAGCGTGTGACCGGGGATGGTTACTGCTGGAAATATACCTGTAATGATAAAAATATGCAGTATTATCGTCCTAAGTTTACCTATTATGGTTTCCGGTATGTACAGGTGAGCGGCGCTGTTCCGGCGGAGTTTAAAAAAGACGGCAGCCAGCCTGTAATAGAAGAAATAACAGGAGAATTTATTTATCCGGATATTGAGAGAACAGGGAGTTTTGAGTGCTCCAACACACTTTTTAATAAAATACATCAAATTATTGATCAGGCGGTACGCAGCAATATGAAGTCCATATTGACGGACTGCCCCCATCGGGAAAAACTGGGGTGGCTGGAACAAACCCATCTGATCGGACCAGCCATTATGTGCGGGTACGATGTAAGAAGCCTCTATGAAAAAATAGAACAAGATATGGCGGACGCCCAGCATGAAGATGGACTGATACCGGATATTAGCCCGGAATACGTAACCGGTTTTGAAAAATGGCATTATGGGTATCTGGATTCTCCTGAGTGGGGAAGTGCCTGCATCATTAATCCCTGGTACCTTTATAAGCGGTATGGGGATCAAACGGTATTGGATAAATATTATCAGGTCATGGTGGAATATCTGAATCATTTAACCAACATGACCCACCATCATATTCTTCATCACGGACTGGGTGATTGGCTGGATATCGGTCCCAACACTCCTCATTCACAGAATACGCCGGTTCCCGTTGTAGCCACGGCAATCTATTACTACGATATTTCCATTATGACGGCTGTCTCGAAGCTCCTTGGTAAAGAGAAGGAGGCGGAGTATTACCGTATGCTGGGAAACGAAGTTAAGAGAGAGTTCAACCTGCAGTTTTATGATAAATCAACCTGCAGATATGCCACAGGCAGCCAGGCGGCACAGGCAATGAGTCTTGTGACGGGTCTGGCAGAGCCGGAAAATGAAGCAGGTATTCTGGCTTATCTGGTTCAGGATATAGAGAAAAGAAATTATGCCACAACTGCAGGAGATATCGGACATCCTTTTGTAATGGCGGCACTTACTGCATATGGCAGGTCTGATCTCATAGAGAAAATGACAAATGTTACCGATGCACCTGGGTATGGCTACCAGGTCAGATGCGGGGCCACAACATTAACCGAAGAATGGGATGGACCCGACCCCGGCAGACCCCACGGTTCCCAGAACCACCTGATGCTGGGCAGTGTGGAGGAATGGTTTTACTGTGGTCTCGGGGGCCTGACCGGAGTGAGAAGCGGCAATATCCTGGAAGAACTGGTAATCAGTCCCTATTTTTCTTCTGATCTGAACTATGTCAGGGCAACTACCAGACACCCTTACGGAAAAATTTCATCCGAATGGACGCGGGAGCAGGGGAAAATACGGGTTGAAGTTGAGGTTCCTCCAAATATAAAAGGTATATTTAAATCCCATCCTGCATCGGAGGGTATCGTATTTTATGGGAAAGAGACATTTATTATCACAAATTGTAACGCATACCTGTCGGAGGAAAATTAAAACACGCTCTGGAGCATGTTTGAAATTCATTCCGGGCAACAGAATAAACCAAAAATAAAAAGGAGGTAAAATTATGGCATATCCGAAGCGTTTGGATGACTTAATAGAAGGAAAGGGAGGTAATTACATACTGCCCTTTTTATGGATGCACGGTGAGAGCAAAGAAATCATAAAAGAAGAAATGGATAAAATATGTGAGTGCGGGATTCGGGAGATCTGCCTGGAATCCAGACCTCACCCAGACTTTGCAGGTCCCAGGTGGTGGGAGGATTTAGATTTTATAATGGAAGAAGCAACAAAAAGAGGGCTTCGCATCTGGATTCTGGATGACGATAAATTTCCAATGGGCCATGCTAACGGTGCATTTAAAAAGTATCCTAAGCTGGCAAAAGTCTATCTCGCGCAGCGGCATATGGATGTAATCGGTCCTGTGAAGGACAGTGCCGTGTTAATTGCACCGTTTTTGGGAGAAGACGGAGAATTGCTGTCTGTTCTCGCGTGTCCCAAACCGGATACGGAATCTTTGGATATCTCAGGAGAAGGCATTCTGGATCTGACCGCCAAGGTACAGGATGGAGTATTATATTTTGACATACCCGAAGGGTTTTACCGGATTTTTGTACTATTTAAAACCAGGAAAAATGGAGGGCGGGAAAATTATATGAATCTCATAGACAGCAGTTCCGTAAAAGTGCTGATAGATACCGTATACGAACCGCACTATCAGCGGTATAAAGCATATTTTGGAAAAACCTTTGCAGGGTTCTTTTCCGATGAGCCGGAGCTGGGGAATACGCCCGGATATAATTTTCAGGATAAGCTGGGAAAGCATGACCATGAAGCAGATACGCATTCTTTATCCGGGCAGTACCGCAGGCCTGCGTGTGGAATACAGGGGTATAAGTGTGATGATAAGCTGCCCTGGAGCGGTGAATTGGAAAGCCGTCTTTTGAACCTGTGGGGAGATGGGTTTTGTAAAAATCTCCCTGCGTTGTGGTATGGCATGGGAGAAAAGACATCTGAAATCAGAAGCAGCTACATGGATTGTGTGACCAGTCTGGTCAGCTCCTGTTTTAGCCAACAGATAGGAAATTGGTGCAGGGACAGGGGAATTGAATACATTGGACATATCATAGAAGACGATAATGCCCATGGCAGGCTGGGCTGCAGTATCGGGCATTACTTCCGGGCACAAAAGGGGCAGGATATGTCGGGGATTGATGTAGTATTGCTGCAAATTATGCCGGGATTTACAGGAACATACCATCAGTGGATTGCATCTGACCGGGACGGAGAGTTTTTTCACTATGGTCTGGCGAAGCTGGGCAGCTCCTACGCCCATATTGATCCGGCAAAAAAAGGTCGGGCTTTATGCGAAATCTTCGGTGCCTATGGATGGGGCGAGGGCATAAGCCTCATGAAGTGGCTGACAGACCATATGCTGGTAAGGGGAATTAATATCTTTGTGCCTCATGCATTTTGTCCAACATTTCCAGACAGGGATTGTCCCCCTCATTTCTATGGAAGGGGAAATAATCCACAGTACCGATTTTTTGCATTGCTTATGAAGTATATGAACAGGTGCTGTCATCTCTTAAACGGAGGCATACATAAAGCGGATGCTGCCATTCTCTACCATGCAGAGGCTGAATGGACAGGGAAGGAGGCAATGCTTTTTCAAAAGCCCCTTCGGAAATTGCTGGAACATCAGTTGGATGCCGATGTGGTTCCGGCAGACTTATTGGTGTCAGATGCGGTGGAAGTAGACAATGGAACATTTAAAGTAGGCGAAGCGGAATACACTTCATTTATCATACCTTATTGTACCTGTATTCCAAAAGCAGCAGTTGATTTTGCAATTCATGCATCTGGAAAAGGAATTGCCGTTTATATGGTGGGAGGATGCCCCTCTGCCTTAACAGACACAAGTGAAGTTCATGAGGCGTTTACCAGGAGTGTAACAGTCGTCTCGCTGGAAGAACTTGCTGGAAAAGTAAGGGAAACAGGAAAGCCGTCCTTTTCATTTTCAAAAAATCACAAAGATCTCAGAGCACTTTGCTACAGGCAAAAAGATACTAAAATTTATATGTTTTTTAACGAAAGCCCTTTTGAAACCGTGGATACTTATGTACGGTTTTTAAATGAAGAACGCCGGTATATCCTCCGATACGATGGAATCAAAAATGAAATAAAACCCGGCTGCTTAAGGAGTGAAGCCCTTATGCTTCACCTGCTGCCAGGGGAATCTGTTATATATATGGATAGTGATTCTGCGCCTGACCATAAGCTCCTGAGCCGGAAGGAAGTCATTTCTCCAGACATTGGCTGGGATGTATCCCTCTCGGAAGAACATGATTATCCAAATTTTCAAAAAAGAATGCACATTTCTCCTGGACAGAGGCTGCCAAATATGAATGGAGTAACTGGGTTTTCTCAATTCTCCGGCACATTTTTGTATGAGGGTAAATTTGATTATCTAGAATCAGGTCTGAAGGCAGTGAAGTATATGCTGTGCCTGCCATCTGTGGGTGACTGTGCACAGGTGTGGCTGAATGGATCATATGCAGGAATGCTGATTGGCAATCCCTATGAAGTGGATATTACCCCTTTCATAAGGAGGGGTGAAAATCAACTGAGAATTGAAGTTGCCAATACCCTTGTGTGGAAAATGCACGACGGACAGTCAACCCATATGCAGTTGTCCCCCACGGGGTTGTTAGCCCCGCCGCAGATTCATTTATACCGATAACAGCAGAAAGGGAGTGTAACAAGGCTGAAAGAAAATATTGATATAGAAAGGAAGCCGTCGAAGGGTTTTTTCAGCTGGATTAATGGCAGCAGTATTGCAGGAAACAGCAATATGCAACAGGTATAAGAATGAAAAGAAATTTATTATTTACAAAAGTTAACGAGATTCTCCATGGCGGGGATTATAACCCTGAACAGTGGCTGGACCGCCCTGATATTTTAGTTGAGGATATCCGTATGATGAAAAAAGCAGGGGTGAATACTGTGACACTGGGGGTATTCTCCTGGTCTGCCTATGAACCGTCAGAAGGTAACTATCATTTTGAGTGGCTGGATGAGGTAATGGACAGATTGTGGGAAAATGGCATTTATACAATACTGGCGACGCCCTCGGGTGCAAGACCGGCATGGCTGGATCAAGCCTGCCCCCAGGCTATGCGTGTAAATCAAATGGGGGTGCGAAACCGGCATGGGGTGCGGCATAATCATTGCATGACTTCACCGATGTACCGGAAAAAGGTCAGGGAGATTAATACGATGCTTGTAAAGAGGTATGGAAACCATCCGGGGCTGATCTTATGGCATATCTCCAATGAACTTGGAGGAGTATGCTTCTGTGATCTGTGTGTAAAAAAGTTTCAGGTGTATCTGAAAAGAAAATACCATGACAATATCGAAGAATTAAATCAAGAATGGTGGACTACGTTCTGGAGTCACAGATATAATGCTTTTGACCAGATAGAGCCGCCGATGCCCGGAGGCGAGACCAGCATTCAGGGGCTGAATCTGGATTGGAAACGGTTTACAACCTGGAATATGACCGATTATATGAGAGATGAAATTGCTGTCTTTAAAAAATGGACGCCGGGTATTCCGGTTACAACTAATTTTATGCGTCTGTACGAAGGTCTGGATTACCATAAAATGTCTAAAGAGCTGGATATCATATCCTGGGACAGTTATCCGGATTGGCATACAGACAAAGAAGAATTAATCGATACCGCAGCCGGGACTGCATTTGATCACAGCATCATGCGTTCCTTCAAAAGAGACAGGCCATTTATGCTGATGGAAAGCGTACCAAGCCAGGTCAACTGGCATCCTTATAACAAGTTAAAGCGTCCCGGTGTTCATAATCTGTCCTGCATGCAGGCAATAGCCTGCGGCTCCGACACCGTACAGTATTTCCAGTGGAGAAAGAGCAGAGGATCCTACGAACAACACCATGGAGCAGTGGTTGACCATTTGGGGAGGTGTGATACCAGGGTATTTCGGGAAGTAGAAGAAGTGGGTAAGAATTTAAAATTGCTGCAGGAGGTGCAGGGCAGTATCATAAAAGCTTCAACAGCAATTATTTTCGACTGGGAGAACTGGTGGGCGATTAATGATATGGCTGGATTAAGCGTGGAGAAAAATTATCCCCGGGAGTGCAGAAGACTGTATCAGATGTTATTTCATCACGGCATAGACGCGGATATAATATCCCAGGAAGAAGAACTGAACCCATATAAGGTGGTATTTGCACCAATGCTTTACCTGATAAAGCCGGGGACAGAAGAGCGGTTCAGACGTTTTGTGGAAAAAGGCGGCTATCTGGCAGCAACTTATCTAACGGGCTATGTAAACGAACACACGCTCTGCTATCTGGGTGGATTTCCGGGAGGCAGCTTGAAAGATCTCTTCGGGCTATACACGGAAGAAATAGATTCACTGTATCCCTCGCAAAGCAATGGAGCGGCATTCACAGAAGACAGCAAATTAGAGGGGGTGTGCCGAGTCAGGGATTTCTGCGAAATCATAAAACCAATTACCGCCCTGACGCTGGCACATTATACTGGTGATTTTTATCAGGGCACGCCGGTAATCACCGTAAACACATTTGGAGCAGGAAAAGCGTGGTACCTGGGCGCCCGGGTGGAAGATTCTGGTCTGGAAAAGCTGGTGGGGAAAATGATGTGTGAATTGGGGATAACTTTTATAAAATTACCACATGGTGTGGAAAAACACATTCGGCATCATGATGGCGCGGAGTATACGTTTTATTTAAATTATACAATGGAGGAAAAGGAGGTCCGTTTAGGAGACAGTGAAACCGGTTATTCACTATTAAATCAGAAACCTGTCCATGATTCACTTAGAGTGAAAGGGTATGGCGTGGATGTTATAAGAACAGGCAGATACCTGCCGGATTAAATCTGCCATTCCTTACGATACGCCAGCGGTGTGATGTTTTCCCTGTTTTTAAACAGATTAATAAAATGGCTAACGTGATTCATTCCTATTTTATAAGCGATTTCATTAACGGAATCATTGGAATACTTTAGCAGCTCCTTAGCATAAGAAAGCCTGTTTGCAATGATGTATTCATTTACCGTAGTTCCGGTATACTTTTTAAACTCCTTAGAGAGGTGGAACTTACTCACACCGTGGCGGATTGCCAGTTCATCCAGTGACAGGGGGGACTTAAAGTTTTGGTCAATATCCTTCAATACATTTTTAATATAAGCAGGCATAAAAATAGTCTGGGCGTCAAAGGTAATTGTCTGGACAAGAAGCTCTGTCAGGACGTTGGTAATCAGGCTGGAAGTAAGAACCTCGGTAGATGCATTGCGTTTCTGGTTAAGTGCCAGAATTCTGCGCAGCGTGCTTTCCATGAAAAAGGTGTCCTGGATCTGGACTGTTTTAAAACCGTTCTTTACAAATTCTTCGTAATAGCCAAGAGCACTGCTGCCGTTAAAGTGAATCCATAAGAATTCCCATTTGCTGTTCCTGGCGGTTTCGTAATAGTGGTGTTCCGTACAGTTAATATAGAAGCACTGCCCGGCTGACAAGGAATAGTTAGAACCCTGATATTTCAAAAATCCGTTACCCGATATGGTGTAAACGATCAAAAAGGAGTTCAGGTTCTTCCGTTCTGTGAAATAAGAGTCACTGGTCTTAAAATAACCGGCTTCCTGGATGTAAAAATAAATGGATTTTGCCACATTGCTGGCAGTAATAATCAAACGGACCGAGTCTTCTGACCAGCTGTATGAGGCACGTTCCTCATAGTTTTGTTCATTTTTTAACTTCAAATTAATATCCTCCTAAGCAGTGAATGCCTGTTAGAAACCAAAAAATACCAGATACAAGATTCTGTTATTTTTGCGCAATAAACTTGATTGATAAATCAATAATAAACGATTACAATGGATTTGTAAAGTGATAACAGGACAACAATATAATATTATACCAGGAGTCCATAAAGCTTATATTTACAGTCAATGCGTCCTGTTAACTGGAAATTAAACTTTTAGGGAAGCTGGAATCAGGAGGAAATAAAATGGCAAAATTAAAAGAAACCAGAAAAGCGCGTATCGGTGTATACACAATGGGATTAAAACATTACTGGGGGCAGTTTCCGGGACTTCGTGAAAGAATGATTGAGTATGGGCAGTTTATCTCGGATAAAATTACGGCAATGGGAAATGCACAGGTATTCTTCTATGGGCTGGTAGACTGCGAACAGGAGGGTCATAAGGCAGGAGAATATTTCAATGCCAATAACGTAGATTTGATTTTTGCCCATGCAGGAACTTATGTGACCAGTGCTTCCATACTTCCGGTACATCAGGATTGCAAAGCACAGACCGTAATCTTAAACCTCCAGCCTACGGCTAAAATTAATTATGCCCAGACAACTACAGGAGAATGGCTGGCTCACTGCGGTGCATGTCCGGTTCCTGAAATCTCCAATGCATTTAACAGGGCAGGAATTAAGTATCGTGTAATAAATGGATTGCTGGGACTGGATTATACACCCGGGATTTCGTTGACTAATGAAAATACTGCTAATCGGCCGGAAGCCATTCAGGCATGGAAAAAAATCGAAGAATGGGTTTTAGCTGCAAGTGTAAAAAGCGGACTATCGGGTGCGAGATTTGGATTTCTTGGCAATACATATAGTGGTATGCTGGATATGTACAGTGATTTTACCATGTTCCAGGGACAGACCGGAGCACATCTGGAAGTGCTTGAAATGTGTGATCTGAACCGGGCGATGGAAACGGTGACCCCGGAAGAAGTGGCACAAAAGAGGGAAGAAATAGCTGAATTTTTTAGAATCAGCGAAGATTCGGCAGCAGACCCGCTGGCTAAAAAGCCGACAGAGGAGCAGTTGGAGTGGTCGGCGAAAGTGGCAGCAGCACAGGAGAAATTAGTAAAAGAATATGATCTGGATGCTTTGACTTACTATTATCACGGTGCACCTGGCGGCGAATATGAGAAACTCCAGGGAGGATTTATTGTTGGGCATTCACTGCTGACAGCTAAGGGAATTCCCTGCGCCGGAGAAGGAGACTTAAAGACCTGTCTGGCGATGAAGATCTGTGATATTGTAAATAAAGGCGGATCGTTCTGCGAAATCGTAGTAACTGATTATGAAGAAGGAACCATTCTACTGGGACATGACGGACCATTCCATTTGGAAATAGCCAATGGAAAACCAATCCTTCGTGGCATGGGACTGTATCATGGAAAACAGGGAACAGGCGTATCCGTAGAAGCAAAAGTAAAAACAGGACCAATCACCAATCTGGGTTGCAGCCAGACCATAGATGGAAGATTAAAATTTATCATAACGGAGGCTGAATCCACCGATGGTACAATTATGACCATAGGCAACACACAGACCCCTGTAAAATTCAAAAAGGATCCTGACAGTTTCATGGATGAATGGTTTGCAGAAGCGCCAACCCACCACTTTGCAATGAGTGTAGGACATAATGCATCACTGTATGAAAAAATAGCAGATATCCTGGATGTAAATGTCGTTACCCTGGATAAATAAGAATTGTAAAAGCTATAAAAAAGGAACAGCATTTTGCGCTGTTCCCTTTTTTATAACTGAAAACCCTCAGCCTTATCTTTTAAAAGCTGCTTAAACTGTGCCAATGGCATTGGCTTTGCAAACACATAACCCTGTACAATATCACAGCCAACTTTTTTTAGAAAATCAACCTGTTCCTTCATTTCCACGCCTTCGGATACAGTACGCATTTTCAATTGCTTTGCCATGGTAATAATGTTGCGGATTACAATCTGTTCCCTTTCTGTATTGGCGCCCTTGCGGAAGAAGAGCATGTCCAGCTTTAGCACCTGGATAGGCAGTTCCTTTAAAACGTTCAGGGAAGAATACCCAGAGCCAAAATCATCTAAGGAACAGACAAAACCATTATCCTGTAAAGCAACTACGAAATGCTGAAACAGTTCATTGTTATTTAATACAACGCTTTCCGTAAATTCCAGTTCAAGCATTCCGTCAGGAAGATGATATTTATTTTTCGTGTTAATGTAAAAATCAAGAAAATCATCCTGGAATAATCCCAGTCTGGAGACATTCGTTGCCAGCTTTATCTTAGGATTCCCTTCATCCAGATAATTTCTGGCCCATTTACAGATTCCCTCAAACATATAGCGGTCCAGATGGATAATAAACCCATTCTTCTCAAATAAGGGGATAAATTTACCGGGGACAATCAAAGATTCCTGTGAACTGACCCATCTCACCAGTACCTCACCGCCGGCAATGCGGTTCCCATTCTGGATATTTACCTTAGGCTGGACAAATATCTTAAATTCTCCATTCTCCAGTGCCTGGTGCATACGGGACTCCATTTCCGTTTCCATAAGAATTTGTTTACGGATATCCTGGGAATAAAATGCATAGTTATCTTTGCCGGATTGCTTAATGGCCTTTTGTGCCATATTTGCCCGGTTAATCATATCATTAAAAGTAATCGTATCATTAAATTCATTTACACAGTAGATGCCAATACTCAGATCCAGATGATACTCCTGATTTTCGGAAGTAACATAGTGGTTCATCTGCTCATTCAAAGCCTGAAACCATCCAACAAGCTCTGACTTATCAGTGTAATATTTCAGTCCGGTGAAATTATCTGCATTTACACGGCAGAAGAATTCGTTTTTCAGCGTAAATCTTGATATCAGGTCTGCAAAATACTTTAATACTTCATCTCCGGCATCATACCCAAACAAATCATTGAAATATTTAAACCTTTTAATATCGCAGTACCAGAATGCACAGTTTAAACCTTGCATGTGATCATTCAGCGAATCAATATCCAGCAGGAATTTATCAAAGCTGGGATATCCGGTAATGGGATCCACATAGGCAAGCCGTTCCAGATGTTCTTTGTTTTTGCGGTTCATCTGGTTCATTCGGTAGGCAAAAACCGTAAAAATAATAAAGGCAGAGCTTACGATCAGAATGACCCCCATGGTATAAATGTAGTTGCCATTTATGACAGACTCCGGCACAATACTTAAAATAAACCAGTCGTTGATCACTATTGGTATGTATACAGCCCAGTATTTTTTGCCATTGTGGGTATAGCTAATCGTATTTTCCTTTCCGGAGGCAAAATCCGACAGGATATTTGCATACTCCTCATCTGAGAAGCTGCCGATATCCTTTAACCTGCCTATACTGTCGGCATCATATTGCTCGCTTGACCTGACTACAAAGTTACCATTTCTTTTCAGGATATTAGAGAATCCACCACCCTGTATCAGGGTTGCGTCCACAATGGTACGTAAAATTTCAGAACTGTTTACCGCACATAAGACGCCAATGACTTTATCCGATTGATATACAGGAACCCCATAATAATTAACATACCCTGTGGTATAAGGGTCTTCTTGTGTCTCGGATATCGTATTATTTCCGGCTAATGCATCCTGAAAAAAGATCTCATCGGAAAAATCCACATGCGAATAGGTATTCCCGTTAATGTCTATGAGATCTCCAACCCCGTCTGCGTTAATAAACCCCATACGAATAAAAGTATTCGCATTATTAATCGTAGTCAGAATTGGTGTAAGCTGGTCTGTTTCAGTAATGTTCAGATCTCCAAGGCAGATAGATATGCCGGACAGAGTTTCCCAGTCCCCGCGTATCTGTTTCAAAATCATCATTTTTTCCTGCGTTGCCAAATCATATAGACTGTTCAAATCATCCTTTTCGTTCTGGCGCATCATAGAGTATACAAAGATACATCCGAATAACAAAAAAAGGAAACAGATCATTGTCATTAGTAAATAAGAAAAACTGCGCTTTTTTTCCTTCATATAGTTCTCCCAAGCAGTTGTGTAATTAAAGTCTATATTAATATTCTTATTAAAATCATATCATAGGATAAATCATTTAACAAGCTGGAGTATAGTAAAACCTTTTAAAAAAATTGCTTAAATTTACCATTTGCTCAACATGATGTAAAAAGCAGTCAATAGTTTTTCTGAAAATCCAATTTTGTATTGAAGTTAAGAATTGAATACTATATTATAGTAGATATGACAAAAATCCAGGAGGTTATACCATGATTCGTACAATTCAAGTAGACAAGTTAACGGAAAACATAAAAGAGATGTGTATAGAAGCCAACCATTATTTATCCAGTGATATGGACAAGATAATGAAAGAGGCTGTCGATATAGAAGAGTCTAATCTGGGCAGGCAGATATTATGCCAGCTCCAGGAAAATCTGGAGATAGCCGGGAAAGATATGATACCGATCTGCCAGGATACGGGGATGGCAGTCGTTTTTCTGGAAGTGGGACAGGATGTGCACTTTGAAGGCGGAAGTGTGGAAGAAGCAGTTAATGAAGGGGTACGTCAGGGCTATGTAGAAGGATTTTTAAGAAAATCCGTAGTAAATGACCCTATTATCCGTGAGAATACCAAAGACAATACACCTGCAGTTATTCATTATGAAATAGTGACGGGCGATAAAGTAAAGATAACCGTTGCACCAAAGGGATTCGGCAGTGAAAATATGAGCCGGGTCTTTATGCTAAAACCGGCAGATGGCATAGAAGGCGTAAAAAATGCAGTATTGTCAGCAGTAAAAGATGCCGGACCTAACGCATGTCCGCCAATGGTAGTAGGAGTTGGTATTGGAGGAACATTTGAAAAATGCGCAATTATGGCTAAAAAAGCTCTTACAAGGGAAGCCGGTGCCCATTCAGAGGTGGAATATGTAAAAGATTTAGAAATAGAATTGCTGGATAAAATAAACAATCTTGGCATCGGACCTGGCGGTCTTGGGGGGAGAGTAACTGCGCTGGCGGTAAATATCAATACATACCCCACCCATATTGCGGGACTCCCGGTTGGCATAAATATTTGCTGCCATGTAAACCGCCACAGTGTAAGGGAATTATAGAAGCAGGTATGATATAGGATATATATGATATATGGAAGCGGATACTATGTAAGATATATATTATAAAAAACAGTATGATAAAAGATATAATATATAGAAGAAATATTGAGATATCGACATAGGCCAATAGGAAAATAGATGAAAAGGTGAAGGAATATAATTTTCACCGTAATTGAAATTGAGCCGCAGTAAATGAGGCATTGGAGGAAAGTATGGATAAATATATAAATGCACCAATGAGCGAGGATGATGCAAAAGGATTAAAAGCAGGCGATTATGTATATATAACCGGTAAGATATATACAGCCAGAGATGCTGCCCACAAAAGAATGCAGGAAGCTTTGGATAAACAGGAGGTTCTGCCCATCGATGTAAAGAACAATATCATCTACTATATGGGACCGTCTCCGGCGAGGGAGGGGCGTCCAATTGGGTCGGCGGGACCCACTACTGCAAGCAGGATGGACAAGTACGCTCCCACACTTCTGGATCTGGGGTTGCGTGGCATGATCGGGAAGGGTAAACGAACGCCAGAAGTTCTGGATGCTATTAAAAGAAATAATGCAGTTTATTTTGCAGCAGTAGGAGGAGCGGGTGCATTACTGTCTCAAAGAATCAAAAAGTCTACAGTAATTGCCTATGATGATCTTGGAACAGAGGCTATAAGAGAACTAGAAGTAGAGAAATTTCCTGTGATTGTGGTTGCAGACTGCGAAGGAAATAATCTCTACGAGAGTGCAATAGAGCAATATAAGAAAGAGAGCTGATAAATTAGTGGAAAGAATAATTTTGATGGTTTTGAGAAATATATTGTTTGTGCCTTATTGGGCCTGCCAGCTGATATCGTATGCAAAGGAAAAAGATAGGCATACGGAAGAAGAACGTTTTGCATTATTAAAAAAGATTACAATTAATGCAAATAAAGGAGGAAGAGTCACCATTTTGACAACCGGGGAAGAGAATCTTCCAGAGAAAAATGGCTTTGTACTATTTCCAAACCATCAGGGGTTATTCGATGTGTTGGCGTTAGTGGAAAGCTGTAGCCGCCCATTGTCAGTTGTTATGAAAAAAGAAGTGGCAAATGTTCCTTTCTTGAAGCAGGTGTTTGCAATCATGCGGGCTAAAGCAATTGACAGAGAAGATATCAAGCAGTCTATGAGGGTGATTATGAATGTTACAAGAGAGGTAACAGAAGGCAGAAACTACGTGATATTTGCAGAAGGAACAAGGACAAAGCATCCAAATGACCTGCTGGATTTTAAAGGCGGAAGCTTTAAGTCAGCCATAAAAGCGAAATGCCCCATTGTTCCGGTGGCATTAATTGACTCCTATAAATCATTTGATACTCATTCTATAAAAAGGATTACGGTTCAGGTTCATTATTTAAGTCCTATCTATTATGAAGATTACAAGGATTTAAAGTCTACAGAAATAGCTTCATTAGTAAAGAACCGAATAGAAAAAACAATTAAAGATAACGAATAAAACTTTTTTGAAAAAAGTGATTGACAAACAGAAGTCTCTTTAGTATAATAACTTGTGCGTCACCACAATAGGTGACAAGCTATATTATATAAGAAATAAAGATTCAGGAGAAATACTCAAGTGGCTGAAGAGGCGCCCCTGCTAAGGGTGTAGGTCGTTTGCGCGGCGCGAGGGTTCAAATCCCTCTTTCTCCGCTAACTTATTTCTTACATTGTCCATATTGTAAAAGTTGGGTAGAGTAATATAGTTCAAAAACATTTGTAAAAATATGTAAAAAAGTGCTTGACAATATGTAAGCTAAGTGATAGACTATAAAAGCTGTCAAAACAGCAAAGAAACATCACAAAAAACTTTTAAAAAAAGTTGTTGACAAAGACTTGACGGTGTGATATCATATAGAAGTTGCGCTAAAGAGTACAACAACAAAGAGAAACAAGCAGAACCTTGATAATTGAACAGTGAAACAACCTTGAAAGATTCTATTAAAAGAGA
>UQCR01000101.1 GCA_900539655.1 uncultured Robinsoniella sp. | reverse complement strand
CGGATACTAAGCGGGCACTGAGCTGCGAAATGCATCAGGATTTCGGAGCGAATGCCCGCGTGCCGCCAAAAAGCGCTTCGGAAAGGTTAGAAAATACCAGTTCTGCGGCAAGCTGACGGAGTCCATATCAGTTTCCCACCCCCATCTTTTCGTACACTACCTCCATCTACAAAGCGTCCTCCCTCAGCAAAACCCAAATTTAATGCAAATAGTTAATCCCTTATAAACCGTTCGCCTTTATACTAGTAGTCAATATTATACAAGAGATTTTCCTTCCGCTATGTTATACTGAAAACGAATAGGAGGATTTTATCGTGTCTGAGAAACGTACAATACGGTATGACCGTGATTTAAACCTGGAAGCTTATCATTTCAAAGGGATTATGCAGAAGTTCCCTAACCATTTCCATGAACATTATGTAATCGGCTTCATCGAAAAAGGAAGCCGCCGCCTGACCTGTAAAAACAGGGAATATAATATAGAAACCGGAGATATTATTCTTTTGAACCCTCTTGAAAATCATATCTGTGAACAGATTGATGACGGTGTACTGGATTTTCGGTGTATTAATATTCAGCCGGAAGCGATGCAAAAAGCAGCTTATGAAATCACCGGCAAGGATTCTATGCCACATTTCGGAGTTAATGTGGTTTACCGCAGCGACCATGTCAAACCACTGCACAAGCTTCACCGGATCATTATGGAGCAGCAGCCGGATTTTGAAAAGGAAGAACTTTTTTTCTTCTTGCTGGAGCAGCTGATTGAATTGTATGCAGAACCATTTCATAAACAGCCGCCAAATAAAAACAGTCCTGCTATACAATCTGTCTTTGATTACATAGGTGGGCATTATGCAGAACATATCCGCCTGGATGAACTGGCAAGCCTTGCTGGTATGAATAAATATACATTATTACGTGCCTTTACCCGGCTCAGAGGGATTACTCCATATCGTTATCTGGAAACAGTCCGGGTGAATGAAGCCAAGAAATTACTGGAACAAGGCATAGAACCAATAGAAGCAGCAATGCAGACAGGATTTGTGGATCAAAGCCATTTTTCAAATTTTTTCAAAGACTTTATCGGGCTCACACCAAAACAGTACCAAAATATATTTAAGGACAATCCAAGACCCGGAAAGGAATATTATGAATCAAAATAAAAATATCACAGGACATCTCGCAGCAGTGCTTACCATTCTGATCTGGGGAACTACCTTTATTTCCACTAAAATACTTTTAAAAGATTTTACCCCCATTGAAATTTTATTCTTTCGGTTCAGCATTGGATTTATTGCCCTGTTCCTAATCTCCCCCAGGCGTTTCCATCCCCGGGAAAAGAAACAGGAATGGCTGTTTGCCGGAGCAGGATTATGCGGTGTAACCTTATATTTTCTTTTGGAAAATATTGCACTTACCTATACTCAGGCATCTAACGTGGGTGTAATCATTTCTATCGCACCTTTTTTTACTGCCTTATTTTCACATTGGTTTCTGAAAGGGGAATCCCTGAGACCTAATTTCTTCATTGGTTTCTTAGCGGCCATAAGCGGTATTTTTCTCATCAGCTTCAACGGCAGCTCTAACCTGCAATTGAATCCTGCCGGGGATGTACTGGCTATACTTGCCGCTTTCGTGTGGGCTGCCTACTCCATCCTGACCAAGAAGATCAGTGCATTTGGCTATGGCACTGTACAGACCACCAGAAGGATTTTCTTTTATGGCATACTGTTTATGGTTCCTGCCCTGTTTCTCTTTCCATTCCGCCTGGGCCTGGATCGTTTTACCCAGCCGGTTCACCTGTTCAATATCTTATTCCTTGGACTTGGTGCCTCTGCGCTGTGTTTTGTAACATGGAATTTTGCCGTTAAAATTCTGGGTGCCGTAAATACCAGCATCTATATCTATATGGTTCCTGTAATTACTGTTGTCACTTCCGTAATTGTCCTTCAGGAAAAAATTACAGGCATGGCTCTTGTTGGCACACTGCTTACTTTGGCCGGACTTCTGATATCAGAAAGTAAGCTGTCTTTTCGAAATAAAAAACAGAATAAATTATCGGATTCCCTGTAATATAAGCTATTTCATTAATTGTTGATTTCAAAAAACGATCCGGCTTGCAGTATCATGCAAAGCCGGACCGTTTTATACTTACTATTTACTTATTATTACTTGCTATTTATGATAATATAGTCTGCACACGTCATCTCCCTTAGCAATACTTTTTAAAAGCTTTAATTTGCCGCCATAGGCTTCCCCAATTCCATGGTCACCGCACATGGCTATGTCACATAAATCAGCGATTTCTTTATCTGTACAGCCAGCCTTCTGCCAGGCCTTCACAAGGGGGCAATAATGAAAATCTATTGCCAGTACCTTATCTGTGCTTTTGCGGATCTTCATCTCAAATACCCACTGTGCCGGTTTAGTAAACAAGGTTTTTCTCAAACCTATCAGACTGTCTGTCCCGCCTGACTTAATTAAATCTTGTCCCTGTGCCAATCCGCATCTTTTAATTGCCGCACTTCCAAAATCTTTCCAGTCCAGCCCCCGCTTTCCTCCTTCGTCACAAAGCAGATACAGCCACGACGCTCGTTGTTCCAACTGCCCTCTTACCGCCTGTATAAGTGGGTTTTTAATTGATGGCTCATTTTTTACAATACTCTCCATATCATATACCTCCTCTTTACTGGTTCTGTTATATTGCTGCGTTTATTGCATGTTACTATTACTGCATAAACCCATGGTCAATTCATGCTTTCTATTGCTGCACTACTCCCATGCTAATTTCATACTTTCTATTACTGCATTTCTCCCATGCTCTTTTCATACTTTCTATTACTGCATTTCTCTCATGATAATTTCATACTTTCTATTACTGCATTTCTCCCATGCTCTTTTCATATTTTCTATTACTGCATTTCTCCCATGTTCATTTCATGCTTTCTATTACTGCATTCCTCCCATGCTCTTTTCATGTTTTCTATTACTGCATTTCTCCCATGCTCTTTTCATGCATATTATTAACGCATCACTCCTATGCTTAAACCAGCCTTTTATTTATCTTATCACACTCAGACCAGATTAAAAATCACTAATTTTACAAAAGAATCAGAATGTGGCTATGGCAAAAATAAATATTTCGGATTTAATCTGGCAGGCCAGACATGCTCCCAATGCAGTGCGCAGAAAATCCCTCCGGCAGACTTTCATCTGTCGGAGGGATCCTCATACTTGCATTCCTACAAAGTCAAAATGTATGAACATTTTGATTACTGATTTTTAAATCAATACCTTTACTTCCCTTTCACTGTTTTTACAGTACTCCATTTACTATAGACTTTCTTGCCCATAGAATTTGTCGTATATCCTCTGGCTCTTACATAATAAGTCTTTTTCTTCATGCCTTTGAGTGTATAAGAAGTGTTCTTTGTAGTTTTCGTAACCGGTTTACCCTTGAAGGTCTTCTTTAAGGAGTATTGAATCTGATATCCGGTTGCTGCTTTATCTTTTGTAAGTGTTACCTTTATTTTGCCCTTCGTGCTCTTGGTGGATTTAATCTTTGCTCTTCTGCCAACCAATGTCAATGCATTAGAATCTTTCTTCGCATTATTTCTGGCATCCGCAATTGCTTTATCCGCTGCCGCCTGGGCTGCCTGAGCTGCTTTCATTGCACTCTCAGCTGCACTTTGTGCTTTTTCTGCTGCAAGTCTGGCTGCTTCGGCATCTTTTTTCTTTTGTGCTGCATCTGCTGCCGCTCTTTCAGCTTCTTCCTTTGCCTTTTTAGCTTCCGCTGCTGATTCTTCCGCTGCTTTTGCCGCTGCTTCCGCTGCTGCTTTGGCTGCTAATGCATCTGCTCTGGCTGATTCCGCTGCTGTCTTTGCTGCAATGGCTTCTGCTTTTGCTGCCTCCGCTGCTGTTTTGGCTGCAATGGCTTCTGCCTTGGCTGCCTCTGCTATTGTTTTGGCTGACTCAGCTGCTGTTTTGGCTGCTGCTGCATCATTTTTAGCATTAACTGCCGTATCTCTCGCTGATTCTGCTGCTGCCTTCGCTGCTACCGCATCGTCTTTTGCAGTTTCTGCTGCTTTTTTCGCCTTGTCCGCTGCTGTTGCTGCTGTTTCCGCTGCTGTTTGTGCCGTCTTAGCTTCATTTTTGGCGGTTTCTGCTGCACTTTGGGCTGCTTCTGCCTTTCCTTTCGCTTCTTCTGCTTTTTTCTGGGCTGCTTCTACATTAGTCTGGGCTGTTGCTGCTTTTACCTGGGCTTCTTCCGCTTTCTTCTGAGCTGCCTCTGCTGCAAGTCTTGCTGTCTCTGATTTTCCTGCGTCAGCCAATGCCTTATCTGCTTCGGTTTTTGCTCTGTCAGCCTCAGTTTTCGCTTTATCTGCTTCAGTTTTTGCTTTTACCGCTTCTTCTGCTGCTTTTGCCGCTTCGGTAGTGGCTGTTACTGCAGAACCTGCTGCAGCATCTGCATCTGCTTTTGCCTTTATGGCATCTGCATTAGCCGCATCTGCAGCTTCCTTAGCTTCTTCTGCTGCTTTGATTGCTGCTTTCTTTGCCTCTTCCACAACTTCTGTGGATTCATCATTCAAACCTTCTATTGCCTTTTTCAGATCGTTTATAACACCGTCACGTTCCGGGAATGTAAGGCTTGCATATTCTACTCTTTCTTCCGCTATCACAATTGCACTTTGAAGCGCCGCAAAGCTTTCATCTGTATATTTTTTAGGATCGTTCTTGTATGCTTTTGCTTCCTCAATTGCAGTTTCCAGCGGTTCACGTTCATCACACAGATTGAACGGCAGCAATGCATCCATTGCTCTGTTTAAAGCTTCTGCCGCATTGTCGATCTCACTCTGTGCCGGAACTTTTGGATCGTTGTCATTTACTTTTTTGGAATCTGCTTCTATTGCCTTAAAATTATTCCAGGATTTTCGGGTATACACGGTGTATTCATGCTCTTCCCAATTCTTTTCTTGGGTATTCTGGGGATTAACCTTTTCTTTTGCAATGTTCAACGCTTCTTCCAAAGCTGCTCTGTCCAGCAATACCAAAGATTTTATTGCATAATCAATTTCAAAAATATAATCTGCTGTTTCCTGGTCTGTATAGACATTGTCATCTTTATATGCCTTTGCATCCGTAATCTTGCCGCTCAGAACAGCAAAACTGTCCGGAGTATAATCTGCTTCCAGCAAAGCTGTGGCTTCATTTAATTTTTCCAGAAGCTTTGATATATCTACAGGAACTGCTTCCAGGTTGGCAATCGCTTCCTCAAGGGATGTTATCGTACTTTCCAGTTGGTCAGCTGTCGTATCTGCACTTTGGTATACCGCTGCTGCTGCCACTAATACTTCATTGATTGCTTCGATGCTCTCATCCGTATACATTCCGGAATTAATTCTGTCTGTAACTTCATTGATTTTACTAAACAGCGGTGTTTTATCAACACCTGCATTTTCATCTGAAGCAGGAATATAGAAGTAGGTTGTATATGCGGGAAGTCCTGCAAAATAGTGGGGAACAAAAGTTTTAACGGATGCTTCTCCTCCTTCGGTTCCGGCTATTACATTTACGCTTAAACTAGGCACATTGCGGGTTGGTGCTTCTCCTGATGTGCCGCCTGTCATTGTATCAGGTGCATTCATGATAACGTTTGTTCCCTCTCCCGTTGTAAGATAGGAATCAAGTTCCACTCTGGAAAGGTCTTTTACATCTGTTGCAGCCATTACCAGAGGCCCATTCATAAGAGAACCGTACCATTCTGAATCACATTTTCCTGGCAGATAATCCACATTAAAACCAAATGGCATGGTTACCACGATTGTATCATCAGATGTCCAGGCTCTCACACCTGTAGTAACATAAGAACTAGGCTCATAGCTTTCAGCCAGAGAAGTTCCGTTAAGTGTGATATCAAAGTCCTTTGTTGCCCAATAAGGAACACGGAATTTCATTTCAAATTCACCTGTCCCTGCACCTGGTGTCACCGTAAAGGTAGATTCCTGAGCCGGGAATACGCAGGACTGATGGATCGTAATATCCTGTTCTTCCCATTTTGCTGTGGTAGGCATATACAGACCAACGTAAAATGATTGATTGTCTGCTGAGGTGAAATAAGCCGCTTCCTGATATTTAACATGGTTCTCTGTACCAGAACCGGAACAGCAGGTATTACCAGGATTAGTTGCATTTCCTGTGCTTCTCTTTCTGGTGGTATTCGGATAGATCGAATAACCGTAGGATACCTGGTTGGATTTACTTCCCGGAACAATGGAGCCTATAATCTGGTTGTAAAGCAGACGTTCGTAATAGTCCATATACTTTGCATCGTCCGGATTGTAAGTGTTAAGGTCCTTGGTAAGCTTAAGCATATTGTAAGCTGCGCAGGTCTCACAGATTTTGTCTGAGTTATTCGTATTGACAACCCCAATCTGATTATAGGTTCCTGCAAACTTCTCTTCGTTACTGTTATTGCCGCCGACACCACCGATTGTGAAAGAATATCGTCCGATGATATAATCCCAGAAGTTTTCGGCTATATTATAATATTTCGCATCATTGCTGCCCTTGAAGTTCCAGAGTGCGCCGATGATCTGAGGTATATGCTGATTACAATGTAAGGTTCTGATAGAGTCCCTGTTATCAGCCAGTGATGAGAAGAATGGAATGTTCCCAGTATCACTGCTGGCACCGTTGTTATCAAAGCACATGGATGCTTCCAGCAATTTAGCTGCCTCATCTTCATTGCCCTGTGATTTCATAATATCGGAAAGTCTTGCCAGTGTTTCATTTACACCGCCAAATTCTCCTGCAATATATAGAGCCCACATGCTGTCACGATAACCGGGTGAATTTGCATCCGGACGTGTACCTTCTTTTGTACAATAGTGAAGCCTGTTCCATACCCACATACCCATATCTTTTGCAATAGCAAGGGCTTTGTCCGCTACTGCCTGCTCATCTGCACTTCCGCCATCCAGCGCGTAATAGATGTCAACCAGGCCTGCAAGCTGTTTATGCAGGGAGTAATATGGCGCCCATACGCCGTAGTTATCCATATTTCCATCATAAGGAGCATAATTCTCAATGAGGATAAGATGTTCCGGCTGGATTGCATTGATATATCCGTAACCGAACAGGGAAGGATCTCTTGGTGCTGTCGCATCATCCATTAAACGGACGTTTGTCATTGCCCTTACTTCAGCATCTGTTGAATATCGGTCACGTGCTTCCCGGTATCTGTCTTCGGTTGGCAGTTTGACAAATGTCATCTCCTGCATTTCACGCATTTCGTCTGTCATTCTTTTCATTCTGCTCATAAGCTGGGTCTTTTCGTCTTCGGTTGCACCGGAGGCATAAGCGAATGCAAGTCCGGACAGATAATGTCCATAGCCGTGTCCTTTAAGCTTGGTTGTTCTGGAATCCCAGCCGCCTGGAGCAGCGTAGCCTTCCGTACTAAGCCCGAAAGTCTCTCTGTAATTATAAAGCATGCGGGTCACATCTACACCCAAAATATATTCAATCTGATTGTCTCTGTTTAATGTAAGTCTGTTAGCCTCTCCATCAGGATCATTCTCCAGGGTCACTTCATTCAATGGCAAAGTTTCCGCAAGAGGATTATTTGACGGTACAGCATTCTCCTGATCTACAACTGTGATTTCTGCAGTAACCTGATATCCGTTTGTAATCGCATTATCTCCAAGTACATTTCCGTTCAAGGTATAGATATGCCCAACCGGGTATTCTGCCTGTGCAGTCTGAGCTGCCGTGGTGTAGCCTTCCCAGCTGACTCTGCGCTGTTCGGATTCTCCGTTGCTGTAAAGAACCTTTACAAAGTTAGGCAGCTTAGGAGCATTGCCTGCCGGGCATTCAATACTGAGCGGCTCGCAGGATACGATTGACCTGCCCGCACCCGGATATGCCGGAATCGTAACTTCCCATTCACGTGTTAAGGATGCAGTTCCAAATGCAGCGGTAGCCGTTAATTTAACGGTAGCATCCCCTTGTCCTGAAGGTGGTCTGAGTACATTTCCGTCTTTCCACAAATATTGGGAGTTTTCCGTATCCCATGTAAATACAGCTCCAAATCTTCCTTGCTGAGGGAACGTAAAATTCGTCGTTCTGTTAGATACATTTCCAATATCAATGGCATCTAAATCGGTTTGCGCAATTTTTTCATCATCCATTGCCGCAAATACAGAAAATTCAAAATGTTTCACTGCACTGTAATCTCCATTCACTGCAGTTGCGGTAATCTGACCAGTTGCATCCGGTTCCCCGTTTGCCGGACGGGTTACTTTACCATCATTGCCCAAAGCTGGATTGGTCGATTCAGACCAGGTAATAGTACTGCCGTTAGATCCTGTTGTGGGAAGATCAACGTCATTTAGGAGCTCCATCAGGAAATCTTCCTGAATCTCAGCTAAATCTGCTACAGCCGGATCCACATAACCGAATACTTCCCATTCACTTATACCGATACCAGGTGCTGTACCGGAATTTCTTTCTGCCGTTATACTTAACCGCACCCCTTTTGTAATAACCTGATTATCCAATGTTACTACGTTCCATTTCGTATTAGTTCCCCAACGTTTTGGAGCCGGCCATGGCTTATTAGCATCTGCTCCGCCGTCCCCCGTATAGTTTGCCGAATTTCCGTCAGTTCCAACCGGACCGTAGTCAACCCATTCATCATTTTTTAAATACTGAAGGGTACAGTCCCTTGCCCAGCGAACTCCGCTGTCTGTGTAAATCCACCACATTACTCTCATGGATTCTACCACTTGGGGCTGATCCCAGGTGTACTGAATCCAAAGAGGATTATCCGGATTACCATACGGTGTGCCCCATGTGTTCCACACGGTTCCGGTATTGCCGCTTGCCAGTTTTCCGTCTTTAACATTAGCCGCCACTGAACCCCCGTTAGCATATGGCGCTTCTACTTTTGCGGAAAGTGCAATATTCCCATCATCCGCTCCGTAAGGCTCCAGCCTCTCCATATCCTGCCCGGCAGATGCCGGTTCCATAACAGGTGAAGCTGCTGCCGGTAATACTACGCTGCTGACCATAGATAAAATAATAAGCAATGAGACAATCATATTCGTTCTTTTTCTACGTAAACCTTTTGTGCTTTTTCTTAACATAAGTTCTCCCTTCTCCATTAAACAACACAAAGTTAATGATTGCTAAATCCTGTTTTTTCTGGTACTGCCACACACCTCCTGACTTTTTATTTTTTACACCGGAATCCAACATGAAATCCTGGAACATTCAGCAGCGGTAAAAATAAATGCCTGCCGCACCTGCATCCCTGAAATCCCGATATTTGTTAACACAGCCATGCAACTTAAACACGTCTCCGAAAACAATTTCATGAATCTGTTACACCTTTATCGCTCTCGCTTCTATTGCAAATTTTCTAAAACAAATAATTGCATTTTTCATGTTTTAGAAACTTTTTTTATTAATTAATTGCATTTTTTTATTAAAAGTTATTTCTACTACCAAACTGTTTCATTATTTACCTTATTCTACCAAACTACAAAAAGAAATGCGTTCGATATTTTTAGACAAAAGTGTGATTTCTTTCTTTTTTACTTAATTCTGCCAAAATCATCGCGAATATGATACAACATTAAGATTTTATTTCACTCTATAGTTTTTTATCTTTGAATACGCTTCAAATTATTCTAATATTAGAAACGTTTCCGCTCTTTTTTTGACAAGTCAGACGCATTTTTGCACAAAAAAATGCCAGAGACCTGTTGATGCCCCAGTCTCCGGCATTCTTCACAAAAACACTTTCTCATAATACGCAATGTTATCCTCATTCAAATACTATTTTCCATTACTGCATTCAATACATAGAATGCTGTTCCATACACTCCTTTAATTCAGCAAATCGATTCATATGTCCATCCACTTTTCTGCTGGCCTCCAAAATTTCATCCGACGTTAGATTTCGTCCTTCTTCAATCAATCGTTCCAGCTTTTTACAATCCACTTCCATTGCGTACTTGTACCAATTCTTTTGAATATTCTGTAACCATCTCTTCATACGTTTATCTCCTTTGTAATTCTAATAGTGTGTGAGTAGTTCTAATAGAGTTAGTATAACACATCTGGTATGTCGAAGTCTGTCGAAACGAGTGCGAAATTAATATTTTTTTATATTATTTTGTAAAAAAAGCAGCAGACAAAACCATATCTTTGGTTTTATCTGCTGAATGCTAACATCCTATTCTTTTTTATTTCTTATCTTCGTACAAGTAAGGTTTTACTGCTTTGCCTCCTTAACCAGAACCTCAATTACATGGAAGATTCTATCCTGCTCTTTTGGCTCTAATTCTTTCATGATATCTACAAAAGCGGAAGCTTTGATTTCTGCACCTCTGTCTAAAACATCTGCTAACAGCATGTCTGAAGTTACTTCCAACGCATTTGCTATCCGTACAAAAGTTTCCAGACGTGGCACTTTTACACCTCGTTCGATGGCACTCATGTAACTGGTGCTAAGCCCTGTCCTTTCTGCCAGCTCTTCCTGCTTCATGCCTCTTTCTTCTCTGCACCTTTGTATTCTTTTTCCAATTCGATTCATTATACCTGCCTCATTTGTAATATAGTATTCGATATTCCCGAAAGTCCTTGATTTTTAAAGGATAATTCCTTTCTTGGATATACTCATATTATATACCGGATGTACAAATTTGACAAGAAACTCTATTCAGAAAGCATATCAATATATTCTTCTGCAAATTTAGAAGCCACAGCTCCATCCGCCGTTGCGGTTACGATTTGCCGGAGGGGTTTTGTCCTGACATCACCTGCCGCAAATACTCCCGGCAGATTCGTTTTTGTAGTCTCATCTGCCACAATATATCCACCCTCATCCAACTCGATCTGGCCTTTAAATAAATCCGTATTAGGAATTCTCCCTATTGCAACAAACACGCCGTCGCAGGCTACTTTAATTCTGTCCCCGCTTTCGATATCTTCTGCCACTATGCCGGTTACCTTCTTATCATGGAGAATTTCACTGACTTTTGCATTCCAGATAAATTCTATATTTAAGCTTTGCTTTAACGCAGACATATAACTCTTAGAAGCTCTTAGCTGATCTCTGCGGTGAACCAAATAGACTTTATTACAGATCTTGGATAAGAACAGTGCATCCGCAACAGCAGTATTGCCTCCGCCAACTACCACAACTGTCTTATTACGGTAGAACATTCCGTCACAGGTAGCGCAATATGCAATGCCCCTACCCTTTAGTTTCTGTTCTTCTTCCAATCCCATTTCCCTTGGATTGGCTCCTGTTGCCAAAATGACTGTTCTGGCATAAAAGTCTCCTTCACTGGTGTGTATTACTTTAGGCTGTATATTTAAATCCACGGATTCCACTTCAGCAAATACGGTATTTACCCCAAAGCGCTCCGCACCCTGCCGCATCTTTTCTCCCAGTTCAAATCCGTTGACACCGTCTTCAAATCCGGGATAATTATCCACCTGGTTTGTTGTAGCCATCTGTCCCCCCGCCGAAAGCTTTTCGATTACCGTAGTATTCAGATTTGCTCTTGCACTGTATAAAGCCGCTGTATATCCGCCTGGCCCGCCGCCAATGATAATTACGTCTGCTATCTTCTGTTCCATGCTGTACACTCCTCTCCTACTCTCCTGTAATTCCCAGTTCCTGCATCCAGCCTACGATCTGAGACTTTGCAGTTGGCGCTACCAGCGGATCGCCCACTGCCTCTCCATTTTGAAATGCAATGAGAGTTGGAATGGTCATAACATCAAACTGTTCTGCTAAATCCGGTTCGTCATCAATATTGATCTTGGCAACTTTGACATCATCCTGATATGCCTCGGCTATTTGATCCACCGAAGGTGCTATTCTAGTACAATAACCACACCAGGGTGCCCAGAAATCCACTATTGTGACCTTGCTTTCCTCTATTTCCTTATTAAAATTTTCCTTTGTTAATAATGTTCCCGTCATTTGTATTACCTCCATTTAATGTTTTATCTGCTTTCACTTGCATCATTTCAGGTCTTATCTGCTTTTTCTTTCTATCTTATCCCCTTGCTTCAGCTCCGTTTTCATCCACTTGCATCATTTCCGGTCTTCCTCAATTGTATTATCCACCGACTTTTTCTCCCTGGATACCGGTTCCCAGAAACCAATTGCCAGAATCAATCCGATGATCCCGCCAAAAACCATGCTTTTCACAGGGTCTGAAGTAATGGCACAGGTTCCGCTGATGCATCCAATCTGCCAGTAATATAAGTATCCGGCAGCTATGCCTCCTGCTATAAAAATCAGAGGTTTTATAAATCTTTTCTTTGTTTTTCTTTGAACTTCCATAGATGCCTCCTCTGCATAATCAGATGTAGAAATAATGTTGCAATTTATATCTGTAACTTTTTTAGTTTCATTTATACTGTAATTATAATGGTTACAGTATGGTTTGTCAATATCTTTCTAAAATAATTTTTTCCCATCTTAAAACAAAGAAAAAGCCTGCGGGCTTTACGACCTTGCCGTACCGCAGACTTTTACAAATATACTATTTTAATTACCAGGCAAATTCAAATACGCCCCCTCTAATATTTCCGGTTGGGAAGTTCCTTTGCCGCTGTCTCTGCAGGATAAATCCCCTCTTCTACATATTGGAGCTTATCCACTGATTCCCCGCTCATGATTTTTTTCGCAATCTCCGCTACCCGGGGTCCATGCAGGGGATTGCATTCTATGGAAACATTTAATTTTCCTTCGATCATCGCTTCAAAGGCTGCTTTGACTGCATCAAAAGATACAATGACAATATCTTCTCCAGGCTTCTTGCCAATTTCTTCTATGGCTTCAATTGCTCCAAATGCCATATTATCATTCTGGGCTATAACCACATCAATGTCCGGATACTTCTGGAGGCAGTATTCCATTGCTTTCTTACCCTTTGTCTGGATAAAGTCTCCCAGCTGTTCCGTAACAATCTCGTAGTTCTCATACTTCTTGATTGCTTCATTAAATCCTTTGGTGCGCCCGATTTCTGCTGTTGAACCAATTGTTCCTTTTAGAATTGCAATCTGATGCCGCCCGCTGGTCACATCCCGGGATTCCATATATTCTACCAGCCAGTCTGCCGCAACACTGCCCTCCTTCTCAAAATCAGATCCGACCCAGCACGTATAGAGAGAATCATCCGAGACATTAATCATCCGGTCTACAACAATTACCGGAATGCCCGCATCTCTCGCCTCTTCCAGTACCGTTTCCCATCCATCCTCCGTAACGGGTGCTATTACGATGACATCTACTTCCTGTGAAATGAAATCCCGCACTGCTTTTGTCTGATTCTGCTGCTTTTGCTGTGCATCGGAGATCAGAAGGCGGAATCCATTTTCCACGCTCAGCGCTTCTTTCATCGATTCTGTATTGGCAATCCTCCAGTCAGATTCCGCCCCGATCTGGGCAAATCCTACTGTTATGAGACTCTTTTCTTCCGCAGATATTGTCTCTCTGTGATTCATAGTCATAGTGCAGCCTGCCAGTAACATGCTTGCTATTGTAATACAAAGTATCCATATCTTCTTCTTTTCCATTTTCCTACCGATCCTATTTTACAACTCTGTTTATACAACACTTTTCATTCGATAATCTTTCGGCGTACATCCAACTTCTTTTTTAAATATGTAATAAAAATAATGTGCATCCCGGTACCCCAGCCTGCTCCCTATGTCCGAAGTCTTCATACTGCTGCATCTGAGCATTTCTTTCGCCTTATTAAGCCTGGTATTGGTCAGGTATTCCACAAAGGTCTTCCCCTCTACCTGTCTGAATACTCTGCTGAAGTGGTTCGGGCTTACATTTACATAAGCGGCAACCGCATTAAGGGAAATCTTTTCATCTCCATAATGCTCGTTAATATAATCTTTGGCGTCTTCAATCCATCCTTCCAGGCGGCTTTTGGACATCTGATCCCGGGTCTCGATACAGAGTTCCAGAATTTTTATAAGATAATTTCTGGTCAGCTCTGTAGAGCTGATATTGGCCAGAAGATCCCCAACTTTTGTATGATGCTCTTTCAGGGTTTCTTCTTTATTTCCTATTCGCTTCAGAAAACGGAGTGCTGCAAAATTTGTATCCAGCACAATATACTGTCTGAAAATCATTGACTCCATATTTGCTTTTCCTATGCTTTCGATGTAGCTGTCTATAAAGGCTGAGGCTTCCTGCCTGGATCCGTTTTTCAGAAAATCTTCCAGGGTATCCTTGTCCATCTTCCCCAGGTCAATCTCATCCATGTTAATCTGCAGCCCCTGCTCCCGGTCTATATCCGGAAGTTCGGCGCTGAACACCACCTTCTTAGACTGATCAAAAAGCCGGTAAGCAAATGCCTTATTTGCCTGATAATAACATTTTGTAATGTCCCGAAGCCTTGCAAAACACTGACCCACACCGGCGAAATACCGATACCCCGGACACGACTGCGCAATCTGCTCCAAAGTCTTTAGCATATTATTTACCGTACTATTTAATTCATCCCTGTCTTTTCCCTTTACAAGAACAGCCCCTCCTTCTGATTCCCGGTTGAAATATACTGCATTGTACTGCTCTCTTTCCAGTTTTTCTGCTATTATATCCATCAGCGCCTGTTCAGATAAGTTTGACTGTACTTCTGTTTTGTCCTGCCAGCACTGAAACAGAATAATATTATATGCCTTTGCAGCAAGGTCAATCTGAAGCTGCATTCCTCTGGATATAATCTCAGATACGGAACACCTGTCTGAGATCATGTCATTAAACAATTGATTCTTTTTCAGTATTCTTTTTTTCTCACGTTCCATTTCATAAAGTTCAATATATTTTCGCTTCTGTTTCTCCCCTGCAATCTGCTCTTTTACCTGAATCATGATATTTAAAAGCTTTCTGGCATCCACCGGCTTAGACAGATAATCCACAATTCCGATTTTAAGTGCCCGGTTAGCATAGACAAAGTGTTCAAAACCGCTGATGATAATAATTTTAATCTGAGGCATCTCTTTTTTCACAAGTTCACTAAGTTCCAGTCCATCCATAAATGGCATCATAATGTCCGTGATAAGCAGATCCGGCTTAGTCTCCAAGATCATGGGATATGCTAATTCCCCGTCACCGGCTTCTCCCACCAGACACAGCCCATTCCCTTCCCAGTCTATCCTGCGTTTGATTCCTTCCCGGATGACGGTTTCATCTTCCACTATAAAAACTTTTATCATAATAAATCTCCCTTTTTCCTATTCCACTACTTTGTTGCAGACAGGTATCTTAAAGTACACCTCCGTTCCAACACCGTATTCACTAGTGATATGTATTTTACACTCCTCTCCGTAAATCAGACTCAGCCGCTCATTGACGTTTAACAGTCCAAATCCCTTCTTACTGTCGGACAGCTGCTCTCCTTTTAACTCATTTTCCAAGCTTGTTAATTCTTCCGGGCTCATTCCCCGTCCGGTATCTTTTACGGAAAAGTGAATATAGTCTCCTATCCGGTATCCTTTTACACTGAGCTTTCCTTTTCCTCTTTTATTCTTAATCCCATGATAAAGGGCATTTTCTACAATTGGCTGGAGGCAGATCTTAAGGATATAATTACATCTGATCTCCTGATCCATCTCTACCTCATAGTCCAGAATATCCTGATACCTGAACTGTTGGATCATAAGGTAGCTTCTTACATGGGATTCTTCCTCTGCCAGGGTAATAAACTCCTGCCCTTTGCTTAAAGTAGTTCGAAAGAAGATGGAAAGCTGATCCACCATCTGCACTACCTGTTCATTTTGCTCATCTTCCGCAAGCCATATGATCGTATCCAAAGTATTATACAGGAAATGAGGATTAATCTGTGCCTGCAGTAATTTCAGCTCAGTCTTGCGCAGATGGATCTGTTCATTGCGGACATCCTCCACCAGGCTTCCAATTTTCTTAACCATACTGTTAAAGCTGTTTCCAAGCACCTCCATCTCTTCCATCGGATCGATTTGCACCTGGATGTTGAAATTCCCTTTTGCAACCTCTTTGGTGCTGTCACACAACTCCCGCACCGGACGTTCAATGCTTTTAGATATCCTGTTTGTCAAAATCAGTACCAGGAATATAATCGCTACTCCAATAATAACACAATATTGAATAGATGTCCCTATCTGAACTTCCAACTCTGTTTTTACCACTTTTGCATGTTCCGCTTCATACCGGATATAATCTGACATTTTTTCATCTACCAGCTCTGTAAACTGATATATATCTTTATCCAGAATCTCTGTATTGTCTTTCCTGCCAAGAACCGTTTCATTCTTCTCGATAGACTTCATGGTATTTTGCAACTGTTTTAGAAGGCGGAGAATTGCATCAATCCTGTCCACACTGTTTTCTGTTGTGGCAGATTCTTTTAGCTTTTCCAGAATAATCTTTGCCTCGTTAATGTCCTCATAAGGCTTAACTTCTTCAAATGTGACAGCTCCCGCCACAATCCGGTACATTTTATAATCCAGTTCATTGCGGAAATCGGAGTTAAACTCCGTAGCCGCCGCCATATTGTTTATTACCGCACTGTATTTCTCATTATAAGAAACCATCAGCAGAATCATCCAAATAATTAATACAATAAATGGCATAATAATCCCGCTTCTTAGAATCATCAGCTTTCTTCTGATCGAACATCTGTCAAACCGGGACTCTACTTCCTTTAAACCCATCCGTATCTTTCTCCCTCTGCCGCTTTTATCTGGATCATTCCGATAAAACCCTGTTATTTCATATCTGCCCAAAACCATGAACAGATACGCTGTATCATATATTTTATAATTGACAAAAAGGGCCTATCAGATATTCTATCAAGAATCTCTCTGGATCAGACCCGAATTTTTTTGCTTATATATTTATTATAAGAATTATGTTTTTTACGTTCAATGGGTTTTCTTATCAAAAAAGTACGAAAATGTGTCATTTACCTGTTCTCCTTTTTTTGTACTTTAACGCGGTAATCCTTCG
Source organism: uncultured Robinsoniella sp. (assembly GCA_900539655.1). GTDB lineage: Bacteria > Bacillota > Clostridia > Lachnospirales > Lachnospiraceae > Robinsoniella. The sequence continues at coordinate 7,443 of UQCR01000101.1, read as the reverse complement.
GAGTACACCCTTCCATCTTTTTAAATAAATAGTAAAAGTAGTGGGAATCCTTATACCCCACTTCATAACCAACATCTGAAATCCGTATACTGGTGCTGCGCAGCAGTTCTTTTGCCCGTTCAATCCGGATGTCAGTCAGGTACTCTACGAAAGTAATGCCTGTCTCCTGACTGAAGATGCGGCTAAAATGGTTAGGGCTTACATTTACCCAGGCTGCCGTTGTATTAAGGGATATATCCTCATCGTTGTAGTGGGACCGGATAAAATCTTTGGCGCTCTCTACCATATCCGCATATTTATTGACTGCCGCCAGCTCCCTTAAGTCCATACAGTTCTCAAAGCTCTGCATAATATATTGCTTCGTCTTGCCAATAGAATGGGTGTACATCATAATGTCACCAAATTCCGGAAAGCGCTTCTGCAGGTCTTCCCTGCTGCGTCCTATACTTTCCAGAAACTGGATGATCTGCAGATTTACATCCAATACGATATACTGCCGGAACATCAAGGAATTCAAATTATTCTCGCCAAGGCTGTGAATAAATTTTGCTACAAACAGTTCGATGTCACTTTTCAGACCGCTTTTCAGAAAATTTAATGCAACCTTACTGTCTGTATGATCCGCAGATATATTTTTTAAGCTGAATGCTGCGTCTTCTTTCAGGCTGCCTGCGTAAATATCGTCTCCATAGAGCACTTTGTTTCCCAGCGTGAGAAAACGGTAGGTATATGCTCTATTTGCATATTGATAACTAATGGGGATATCTTTCAGATCGGTTATTGTTTTTCCAATACCGATAAAGTAAATAAGATTTTGGGTTTCATCCGTTTTATTTGAAATCGTCCGGATGCATTTTGAAATTGCCTGTTCTATTTCCTTTGGCGTCTTTCCTGTAATTAACAAAGCGGATCCTTCCGCTATATGATCAAAATAAATGATTCTTTTATCTTTTTCAAATGTCTCTACCAGAAATTCCTCCGCCTGCATATAATCCTGCCGGTTATTCATACTTTCATCATAGCTGGATGCTGAGATCTTGTATAGTAAAAAATTATAAGCCCCTGCTTCCAGCTCGATCCCCAGGTCTTCTCCTCTTTGCTTCAGCTGGGCTGCAGTACTCTTACCGCTTACCAGTTCATGATAGAACTGATACTTTAATATTTCATAATCTTTTTGCGTTTCCTTCTCGTATTGTTCCAGAAACTGCCTCTGTGCCCTCTCCTCTTCTAGTTCCTTCTTCATTTCCAACAGCGACTGCAGCAGCCTTGCGCAGGTGACCGGCTTTAAGAGATACTCTGCAACCCCGAGCCTGATTGCCTGTTTTGCATATGAAAAATCATCATACCCGCTTAAAATAAGAATTTTTATCTCAGGTAACTCTTCTTTTACCACCCTGCATAATTCTAACCCGTCCATAAAAGGCATTTTAATGTCGGTAATGAGAATATCCGGCCTTATCTTTCGGATCATCGAAAGCGCCTTTTCCCCATCCTCTGCCTCACCGGAAAAGAGAAAGCCGTTTTCTTCCCACTTTACCCTTTTTTTAATACCTTCCCGAATAGTCATTTCGTCTTCTGCCAGAAATACTTTAATCATATTGTCCTCCGTCCTTAAGCATATTTCCACACCATTGACCATACTACTCCCCAGATCGTGTTCGAAAATTCTGCAAAAATTACAGATGTGACTCACGGTACAGCATAGTCTATTATCGTTATAATCAATATCAAAAGCAATAGTGTAGAAACATATTCGTATTTTTATACAATATTTTCTATAAAAAAGGGCCGTCATAAAAAGCGAAATTCCGGTAATTCACGATCCGATTGACCTCTAATACCAATGATCAGATCTTCTCTCAATTACAGAAGTTTGTGCTTAGATTGACAGCCCTGCTTTTATTTATGTTTGGATTTTGTAGCTCTGTATTTTCTTTATTTTTTCAATTTCATTCTGGCAAATATCGATTGTAATACGATGAAGAAACAAAGCAATGCAGATAATACGATTCTTACCCACCAGCTGGACAGCGTGCCCTGGGTTGTGATCAAACTGGATATGGAGCCTTTTATCAGTACGCCGAACAGGGTTCCAAATGGAGTACCGACACCTCCGCTTAGCAGCGTACCTCCGATAACCGCTGAAGAAATGGCATCCATTTCCAATCCCTTTGCCTGTTCAACAAACCCTGCACAACTGTTGAGGCAGAAGAGAAATCCACCGATTCCGGCTAACAGGCCATTCAGTATGTATGCGCAAAGTTTCGTCTTACGCACATTAATCCCCATCATTAATGCGCTCTGTTGATTTCCGCCAATAGCGTATAACTTACGGCCGAACTTTGTATATTTCATAATGATAATAACAACTACCAGTATAATCAGGGCTATGACCACCGTGGGATAGATATACGCCGGCTGGAAGACGCCTTTCTTACTCACAGTTCCAAAGGGCATGTTGATTTTAAAGTTTGCCCAATTTAAAAACACTTCATTTTTAATGGAAATCATATCCGTACTGACTATAGCAGTCAGTCCACGTCCAAAGAACATACCTGCAAGGGTAACAATAAACGGCTGAATATCCAGATAGGATATTAAAAATCCCTGGATTACGCCATATGCCAGACCGATCACCAGTGCCAGCAGTACAGCAGTATATGCACTTGCACCATTATTCTCCATCTGATTTGCAGCTACCATACACACCAGCGCCGTCACCGATCCTACGGAAATATCGATTCCTCCGGTGATCATAACGATGGTCTGCCCCATAGCAATTACCAGAAGCCCTGCATTTGATATAAACAGGTTTAAGAACATCTGTGGTTTTGCAAATCCTTTGTCATTGAAAATAATCATACCGGCTGCATACATGATTACAAACAGCAGAATCGTAATTATAAGGAGGAAACTGTTTCCATTCAGTTTTTTCTTATTATTCAAACTTTTCATTACTGGTTACCTCCTTGTGCGGCTAATTTTTTTGCGTCTTTCTTACCGGTCAGATTTTTGAAGAATTTTTTAAATACCTCGCTCTGCAGTGTTACGATGATTACAACTACAACGGCTTTGTATACCGGCAGCTGGTCAGCAGATACGTTCATTGCATAAAGTGTTGTAGTCAGCGCCTGAATGGTGTATGCTCCGATTACTGACCCCATCAGACTGAACTTTCCACCGCTTAAGATATTTCCGCCAAGTGCAACTGCAAGAATGGCATCCATTTCCAGGTTTAATCCGATATTATTTGCATCTGCGGAATAAATACGGCTGGATGCTGCAATGCCTGCAATTCCAGCAAGCAGTCCGCACAATACATAAGCAAGAAACTTAATCATTTTAGAATTCAGTCCCACAAGGCGGGATGCTGCTCCATTGATTCCGACACATTCAATGTATAAGCCTAACGCAGTTTTCTTTAATACCAGATTGATAACAATGATCACAATAATTGCTATAAATATAGGGGTTGGAATCGGACACTTTCCGATATAGCCGCCCAGTATCTTGTATGTTTCCACGCGGACATATGTGATCTGTCCCTGGGTGATAAGCTGTGCAATTCCTCTACCTGCAGTATATAAGATCAACGTTGCAACCATAGGCTGAATATTAAGCTGTGCAACCAGAAATCCATTAAACGCACCACAGATCATAGCTACAACCAGGGCTGCCAATATAGCAATAATCAAAGGATTCTGAAATGCATTGGTTGATACCTGTCCTCCGGATAAGATCTGGCAGCATACTGCACCTGCCACTGCCATAGTTGCTCCAACGCTGATATCCTGTCCGCCGCTGGCTGCGGTAACCAATGTCATACCAACTGCCAGAATAACCAGCTCTGAAGCACGGTTGATTACATCGATGATATATCCGTACAGCACACCATTATTCAGGGAAATCTTAAAGAAGCTGGGAGTTGTAATTACATTTACAAGCAATACGACCAGCAGACATAAAAGCGGCATGAACAGACGCATCTTCGTTATTTTTTTAAAGTCCATTTTCTGTTTCATGTTATTCCTCACCTCCTGCAATTGCTTTCATAATACCTTCTTGTGTCATTTCATCTCCGCTGATCTCTCCTACTTTTTTACCATCCCGGAGTACACCCATACGGGAACAGGTACGGATCATTTCTTCTACCTCTGAAGAAATAAAGGTTACAGCCATTCCTTCATCTGCCAGTTTCAGTACCAGTTTCTGAATCTCAGTCTTTGTTCCAATATCAATTCCTCTGGTTGGTTCATCCAGAATCAGATATTCCGGGTTGGTCAGCAGCCATCTGCCGATGATTACCTTCTGCTGATTTCCTCCTGAAAGGCTCTTGATTGGAGTTTCACGGCTTGCAGTTTTTACCTGGAGCATTTCAATATATTTGTCTGCCGCTTCTTCCATCTCCTTGCGGCTCATTGGTTTGAACATGCCACGTTTTGCCTGAAGGGCAATGATGATATTCTCACGAACCGATAAATCTGCTATAATTCCTTCTTTTTTCCGGTCTTCCGGCAGATATGCCATACCCAGTTTCATTGCATCTATAGGTGCATGGATCTTCACTTCTTTTCCATTTACCATGAGACTTCCGGAATCTGCCTTATCCGCACCATAGATCGCCCTGACAAGTTCCGATCTTCCGGATCCCAGCAAACCGGTAAGTCCGATTACTTCACCTTTATGTATGTCAATGTCAAATGGTTTTATTGTTCCGGTATGACCAAGCTTTTGAGTACTGATAACCGGCACGCCTTCTTTTGCCTTGGATGCATTCCTGTCACCTTTAATGTCAGCCAGATCATCAAAATCTTTTCCCATCATCTTTGCTACCAGCATAACTCTTGGAAGATCCTTGATCTCGTATTCTCCCACCAGTTCCCCGTTTCGTAAAACGGTAATGCGGTCACATACAGCATAAACCTGCTCCAGAAAATGTGTTACAAAGACAATTCCAACTCCTTCGCCTCTTAACTTCCTCATTAATACAAACAGTTTTTCAACCTCATCATCATCCAGTGAAGATGTAGGTTCATCCAATATCAGTACACGGCATTTCATATCTACTGCACGGGCAATTGCAATCATCTGCTGGATTGCAATAGAACATTCTTCCAGCTTCTGTGTGGGGGATACCTGGATGTCCAGACTCTCCAACAGCTTGCCTGACATCTGGTTCATCTTCTTCCAGTCGATCAGCCCCATTTTCCTGGGTTCTCTTCCGATAAAAAGATTTTCCGCTACGGATAAATTGGGACAGAGGTTTACTTCCTGGTATACCGTACTGATCCCGTTATTCTGTGCATCCTGGGGAGAGTGGTTTTTGACCGGCTTGCCCTCCATCTTAACCTCTCCCTCATCAAATTCGTATACACCTGTCAATACTTTAATTAAGGTTGATTTTCCGGCACCGTTTTCACCCATCAGTGCATGGATTTCTCCGGTTCTTAATGTAAAATCAACATTCTGCAATGCTTTTACGCCTGGAAAAGTTTTATAGATGCCACGCATAGTCAAAACTTCATTCTGCTTCATTCTTCCTCTACACCTGCTTTCCTATTACTGTTTTTTGCGTTTGCTGCTTACGGTAACAAAGGCGCAGCAGCTTATCGGTCTACCGAATTATTCTGCCACGCCCTGTGCCGATTCTAGTACAGCATAGCCGTACTTATTTTAAATCTGCAATTTAAATTTTTTTAGTATGCACGGCTATCAAGCACTTCCTGGGTCATAACAGTAACCGGATAATCGGTTCCGTCAACGTTAATAGATGTAACTTCGCTTGGATTTGCAAAAATTTCTTCATCTACATACTGTTCTTTCTCTACATTTTCTCCTGCTTCCAGTTTCTGAATGATTTCTTCAACACGTGGTCCGTGTAATGGGTTACATTCTGTGTTGCACACGATTTTGCCGGATAAAGTATCTGTCAGACCAGCATTTGTAGAGTCAAAGGACATTACCAGAATATCACCGTCAACGCCTACTGTCTTACCAGCTGCTTCAATTGCATCAATTGCTCCAAATGCTTCATTATCATTTTCACAATATACTACATTGATGTTGTCGTACTGTTTCAGCATGGACTCCATAACTTCCTGTCCTTTTGCCTGTGTAAATTCTCCAGTCTGAGCTGCAAGTAAATTCCAGCCATTTGCTTCCACTGCATCAGCAAGACCTTTTGTACGTCCGATCTGTGCAGAAGCTCCGATTGTTCCCTGGATATCTACGATATTTATTTCTTTCATTCCTTTTGCATCTGCATAAGCTTTTAACCATGCACTTGCTTTTTTACCTTCTAATTCGAAGTTGGATCCTACCCAAGCCGTATACAGGCTGTCATCGGATACGTCTACCATACGGTCAACGATGATTACCGGAATCGCTGCATCTTTTGCTTCCTGAAGAACGGTGTCCCATCCTGTTTCAGTTACCGGTGCTAATACAATATAATCTACTTCCTGCTGGATAAAGTTACGGATTGCCGTAATCTGATTTTCCTGTTTTTGCTGTGCATCATCAAAGATCAGTTCATAACCGTTGTCTTTGCTGAATGTTGATTTCATGGATTCTGAGTTTGCTGTACGCCAGTCAGACTCTGCTCCAACCTGTGAAAAACCAACGGTGATATTGCCGCCTTCATCTGATCCTCCATCAGTGTCTGCCGGAGCTTCTGTTGTAGCCGGTGCATTTGTCTCTGCAGCATCTGTTGCTGCCGGTGCTTCTGTTGCTGCATCTGTTGTTGCTGTCGTAGCTGCCGCCTCTGTTTCTTTGGCACTGCTTCCGCATCCTGTTGCCATTGTTGCTACCATTGCTGTACAGAGTAAAACGCTGATTACTTTTCTTTTCATTAATAAATCCTCCTTAGATTTTAAAAAATTGATAGATCTGTTTCCTGAACAGATAAGCAGTAAGCTCTTGCAAATCGCCTATGGCGATGAGACCTACGCTCACTCGTTCCACACTTCTCAGGCTGTCCAGTAAACGCACATCCCTGTATGGAACAGTTTTAAGTTGATTTCTTTAAGCATCTTTATCATAATCTATTTCTAAAAAATTTTATACGGACGGACTTTTGCGATTTGTAATGTATTTTTTGTATTATTTGATCTGCGTGGATATTTTGTAAGATATTTTTTTAAAATGTTCGAAATTTTTTGAAGTGATTTAGAGGGTATGGAGGGTAGTATTCGACTGGCATACATTGATGGAACGTTTTGTAATGTTCTATTAAATGCATTATATTTGGGTTTAGCTGAGTAAATTACGCTTTGTAGATGGAGGTAGTGTACGGAAAGATGGGGGTGGGAAACTGATATGGACTCCGTCAGCTTGCCGCAGAACTGGTATTTTCTAACCTTTGCGGAGCGCTTTTTGGCGGCACGCGGGCATTCACCGAGAAATCCTGATGCATTTCTCGGTTCAGTGCCCGCTTAGTATCCG
>UQCR01000100.1 GCA_900539655.1 uncultured Robinsoniella sp. | reverse complement strand
TGCCCGCTTACAATCCGATGGGAGCCAGTCGAATTGTATCCGCCAAAAAGCACTCCGGTAAGGTAAGTAAATGCTCAGCTCTGCTATACGCCTTCCAAACCAATGTCCTGGTCCGCCCCCTTCTTTCCGTACACTACCTCCATCTACAAAGCGTCCTTCCTCAGCTAAACCCCAAATGCATTTAATAGAACATTACAAAACGTTCCCTGTAGTAATAGAAACTGTCAACAATTATTTAATGGTTGATATATTTCCAACACGTATGTTATTTGAATAATTGAAAAAGATATTGACTATAAATATGAAAAAGTGTATGATTGTGATAAAGAAATTTAGCAATGAGGAGGTGTAAAAATGAAAGTTAAGATGAAGGATATAGCTGAATTGGCGGGAGTATCTCCTGCGACTGTTTCGCTGGTCCTGAATAACAAACCATCCAGAATATCCTTGAGCACGCAGGAACATATCAGGAGCATTGCCCGTGAATTGGCTATAAAAAATGGATCTGGAACAATGACGGAAGGCACAGGAATCAAAACGATTGGATTTGTTTTGCCGGATAACAGAAATTATTTTTTTAATATGCTTGCCGATGGTTTGAATAATTATATTTCCTCACAGGGATATACGGTATTTCAATGCTGCTCTCAGAATAATTCTGAGAAGTGTATAAAGGCGGTTGAAGATCTGATCATAAAAAATACAGATGGAATCGTTGTGGTTCCGCCATATGAGATAAATGATAATCAGGATAATATAAATTTGCGAAAATGTGTAGAAAAAAGCCCGATTCCCATTGTTCTGCTGGATCAGGCTGTTTACAACCTGTTTACGGACTTTGTTACAGCGGATAATAAACAGGGAGGATATCTGGCGGCAAAACACTTGCTGGATTTAGGGCATAAAAAAGTTGGCTGTATATTGGGTCCTAAACAAAATTATACCACGAGAAAAAGGCTGGAAGGATATAAACGGGCATTGGCGGAATCAGAGCTTCCATTTGATGAAAAGCTGGTTCAGTACAGTGGATACGACATGAAGTCGGGAGAAAAAGCGGCAGAAATACTTGTAAAAGAAGGTGTATCCGCAATTTTTGCAACGAATGACTTGTTGGCAGCCGGGGTTTACAAATATGCAGAAAAGGAACATATAAAAATACCCGATCAGTTATCTGTGGTTGGATATGATAATACGATCATCTGTGATTTGCTGGCTACGAAACTCACCAGTATAGAACAGAGTGCGGATTCTATGGGGGCGAAGGCAGGAGAGGTAGTGTTGGGGAGGATAAAAGGAACATCAGAAGAAGAAGCTCCGAGAAACTACTATTTTAGTCCTATATTAGTGGAGCGGGAATCCACAGCAAAAGTTTAGCAATAATTTAATATAATCAGGCAGCTGCGTAAATATTATATTTACGCAGTTTTTTTTGTGCCTGATCAGAATATTATCTGCAAATAAAAGCCGGATTCACCATGGAAGATCAGGATTGGCTGATAAAAATGATAAAGAAAAAATTTAGATAAAGAAAATGATAAAAAATAGTTGCATTTCAGATAAACTTCTGATACAATCTTTATCAACAGATAAAATATATATCCTTATAAACTGTCGAGATTAACATGGATGACTCGGACTATCTAATATTTGATGTGATAATTGACTATTAGATGGATGAAAAAATGGATAATTTTGACAGTTTGTATAGAGATTAAAAAATCTGGAGTGTGGTAAAATAATTTATCAAAAAGAGTCATCCGGAACAAACCAAAGAAAAGGAAATTTTAAAATTAAGGAGGAATCAGAATGAAGATGAAAAAGGTATTGGTTTTGACTATCTCTATTGCAACGGCAATGGGATTACTCGCAGGGTGTGCCGGCAAAGGAACAGATAACACAAAAACAGGCAGCAGTGGTAAAGAAATTATTACTATGTGGTTTTGGGGTGCAGAACCGTATTCCCAGGAAGCCATGAATAGAATAGTAAGGGATGCTTATAATGAATCTCAGGATAAATACGAGTTGAAAATTGAGTATCGAAATTCTGTTGATACGGATATGACTACTGCGTTAGCAGCCGGAAAGGGTCCGGACATTGTATATGGCTCCGGTCCAGCGTTTGTTATGCCACTGGTAGAGGCGGGTAAACTTGAGCCGATGGATAAGTATGCGAAAGAATATGGATGGGAAGATGAAATATTAAGCCCGATTTATGAAACGGGAAAGGTAAACGGAAAATTATACAGTTTGGCTAACTCGATTAATACAGTAGGTGTTTTTTATAATAAGAAGGTTTTGGATGACAATGGCTGGGACATACCGAAAACTGCAGAAGATATGGAAAAAATAATGGATGAAGCAATGGAAAAAGGATTGTATGCATCTGTGACTGGGAATAAAGGCTGGAAACCAGTGAATGAAAACTATGCATCGCTGTTCCTGACACATTATGCGGGAGCAGATAATGTATATAAATGTCTGGAAGGAACTCAGGAGTGGAGCTCTGAACCAGTGGTCAGTGCCATTGAAAAATCAGCAGAATGGTACAAAAAGGGTTATTTGGCTGGGAAGGATTACGGCAATCTGAATTTTGGTGAATCACTGCAGTTATTGGCAGATGAAAAATCTCCGTTCTTCATTGGACCGTCTTTAGCTTATCAGTTTGCAACATCCTATTTCGTTGATGAGAAAGAAAAGAATCTGGGATTCATAGCGTTTCCATCCACAGAAGCTTGTCCCGATGAGACATATACCCTCAGCGTATGCTGTACCCTTTCCATTAATGCAAATATATCGGATGACCGTAAGGATGAATCTGCAAAGATTATCGATATTATGATGCAGCCAGAATTTATGCAGGAAATGACCACCGTATGGCCTGGTTATTGGGGAACGCCGTTAAAAGACCTCTCCCTGGTAGATGACAGTAAAATGTCTGATGTATCAAAAGCTTATGTAGAAACTGTTAAAAAGACAGCAGAAGCGGTAGAAAACGGTAATTTTGGATATTATACTAATGTATTTTTCCCGGCAGGAACACAACAGATCTTTATCGATATTGAAAATGTCTGGTTTGGAACGGAAACCGCGAATGCGTTAATGAGCAGAGCCGATACAGAGTTTAAAAAAGAATTGGAAAAGGGCTTAGTACCGGCAATACCAAAACCAAAAAAATAATGTTTGTGTTGAAGGTAGAGGAGAGATTGTAAATATCCGCTGACTCAGGTCCAATGCTGCAGATACAGAAAGGAAATGCGATGAAGAGAAAAGTGTCAAGTTATCTAATGATAGCACCTGCATTATTAATTAGTATTTCAATTATAATTATTCCGGCTGTCTTGACATTCATTATGTCGTTTACGGATTGGAATGGGATATCTCCCAATATTAATTTCGTTGGTTTTCAAAATTTCGGGGAATTATTTTTAGATCCGGTTTTTACAAAGTCCATATTTAATAATGTGAAATGGATGGCAATGTTTCTTACAGTCCCGGTATTCATAGCCTTATTGGCTGCTATGCTGATGATAAATAAGAAAAAAACAAGGAGTATGTATCAGGTTTTATTTTTAGTTCCCTATGTATTGGCTCCGGCGGTAAATGCCATGTTATGGTCAAATATCATATTCAATCCTTTAGTAGGTGTTTTTGGTTATTTGAAAAGTATCGGACTTGATATGGGATCGCCGCTTACGAATATGCAAGGCGCACTATATGCCTGTGCTGCCGTAGACATCTGGCATTATTGGGGCTACTTAACAGTAATTTATCTTGCTGCGCTGCGCCAAACGCCCCAGGATCAGATAGAAGCAGCTAAGGTAGAGGGCTGTACAAAATGGCAGATTTTTAAATTTGTTTATTTTCCAAATATGAAAGCTACATTTAAATTAATGTATGTAATGATTGTGATATTTTCATTCCTTGCATTTGACTATATTAAGCTGTTAACTGGTGGCGGACCGGCACATGCAACGGAGGTTTTGGGTACTTATGCATACGCTTTTGCTTTTTCCGCTTTCCAGGTAGGAAAAGCTTCGGCAGTAGGATTGTTTATGAGCTTTTTTGGAATGATCGCGTCAGTCATCTATACAAAATTAAGTAAAAACGAAGAAGTTGCATAGGAGGTCATATGTCAAATATATCGAAGACAAAGAAAAAAGATAATGCCCTTTCCCATGGGATATTAATTTTATTAGTGATCGTTTCTGTTATTCCGATTTTTCTGGTATTCATTAACAGCTTGAAATCACATCCTGAAATTGTCAGGAACCCTTTGGCATTGCCGACGACGCTGCATTTTGAGAATTATATTACGGCTTGGGAAACAGGAAGATTCGGTACGGGATTTTTAAATAGTATTTTTCTTTCCGGATTAACCATACTGATTGTTGTCATTTCATCATCATTAGCGGGATATGTTCTGGCTGGCAAGAAAATAAAGGGATGCGGAGCAGTCCTGACCTATTTTATGCTGGCGATGACGGTGCCGATTCAATTGTTTTTATTTCCGTTATATTACATTATGGCAAGTTGGAATCTAATTGGAAGCATTCCGGCAGTAAGCTTTATTCTGGCAGCTACCAGCATGCCCCTGGCTGTATTTCTTATGAGGACATATTTTTTAAATGTACCGGGTGAACTGGAAGAGGCGGCACGAATTGACGGTGCTAATACGGCTCAGGTGGTCTGGCACATTATGAGGCCTGTGGTATCTCCCGGGATTATAACGGTAGCGGTAATCGTGGGCATACAATCCTGGAATGAGTATCTGATTTCATCCACATTCCTACAGGGCGAGGAGTCTTTTACAGCAACATTAGGATTTTTGTCAATGAATAATGCGTATACATCCAATATGGCGGTACTGATGGCTGCAGCCGTAATTATGATTGCACCTATCGTAATATTTTTCCTTTGTATTCAAAAATATTTTGTGGATGGAATGGTAAACGGATCCGTGAAGGGCTGACAGGTGCCTGTATATATGAACGGAAAAAAGAATTTATAATGGGAGGATTAAAATGTTTATAGAGCAGTATAAAGAAAACATATATGCCGGTGTTCTGGGTAAAATGCTGGGCGTGTATTTAGGCAGGCCGGTGGAAGGCTGGAGTTTCGATCAGATCGATCAAAGGTTTAGAGAAGTATATAACTTTAAAAATCATTTTACCGGTGCGCCTTTAATTGTTCCGGATGATGATTTATCAGGAACCTTTACATTTTACAGAGCCTTAAAAGACAATAATTATAATAAAGAACTCACTGCAGAGGATATTGGTAATGCGTGGCTGAATTATATTATTGAAAATAAAACAATTCTATGGTGGGGAGGATTATCCAGATGTTCTGAGCATACTGCTTATATCCGTTTAAAAGAAGGAATTGCGCCGCCTATGAGCGGATCTGTCGAATTAAACGGTGCGAGTATGGCGGAACAGATCGGTGCCCAGATATTCATAGACACATGGGCGCTTGTTAATCCCAATAATCCTGAAAGGACAGCGGAAATGGCACGAAAAGCAGCAAGTGTCAGCCACGGGGGAATTGCTGTGGAGGCTGCTGTGTATTTGGCAGTGATGGAGTCGCTGGCGTTTGAAATAAAAGATATCAATAAATTAATGGATATGGCTTTGGATTATATATCTAACCAATTACTGATTGATCTCATAGGGGAAATCAGGGCAGTGTGTGCAGAGAGTACGGACTGGCATGAAGTCAGGGAGTGGATTGCAAGGAACCATGGATATGATAAATATCCTGGGAGCTGTCCGATGGTTACAAACCATCTGGTTGTACTTATGGGGCTTTTGATGGCGGGAGATGATTTTAACAAGTCCATTATGATAGCATCCAGCGCCGGGTGGGATACCGACTGTAATGCGGGTAATCTTGGATGCCTGAATGGAATCCGGTTAGGGCTGAGTGGATTAGATCAGGGGACAAATCTGCGTAAAGCAGTTGCTGACCGCCTGTATGTAGTCAGCGCAGACGGAGGATCCTGTATAACAGATGCGGTTCTGGAAACGCGGAAAATAATCAAAGCATATGCCATGCTTAATGATGCTGATACAGACATCCCCAAGTCCAGATATTCTTTTGAATTCCCGGGATCAGTACAAGGATTTGTCCCATATAGCAGGTACGAAGAGGAACAGGCGCTTACGGGAATTGAAAATTCACAAAGTAAGTATGGAGAAAGCGGGCTTTTGATCTCTTATGAAGGATTGGGAAAAGGCTCAAGAGCAATGGTATGTGTGGATACTTTTGTTGACCTATTGCCAAAAGGGAAAGAAGGAACGAGTTACTTTGATGTCCTGTGTTCACCGACCCTTTACAGTACGCAGGAAGTATATGCCACTATAATGTGCCGGGATGATAAAAATCCGCAATTCCGCTTTTTCATCGATTACTTTAATGAAGAAGATGAAATTAAAACAATGTACGGTGAGCTACATAATATGAATTATGGAAATAACCAAATACGTTTTCCTGTTCCGGATACCAAGGGACATCCAATTTATCAATTGGGGATTGAATTGACAAGTGACAAACGGCTGGATGGAAGTATGATACTTAAATCCTTAGATTGGTCTAATGAACCTGTGAGATTCGCAATGGGGACTTCCATGGAGCTTACTCCCTCCCTTACCCCCTGGACAATTAATACGGCATGGTTAAAAACGTTTATGAGCTCCGCTTCTAATTTTTGCCCTGATTATACAACCACGTTTTCTGTGTCACATGACAGCAAGAACGGAGTGGTGACCACAGGAACCTCTGATTGGAAAAACTATGCGGTATCCTCCGATATCACATTTTCTTTTCAGGAAGGAGCAGGACTGGTGGCAAGAGCAAACGGCCATCGTCAGTATTATGGAGCTATATTAACAGATGGATATGTACAAATCATAAAACGCAAGGATGCAGATATAAAAGTCCTGGTTAAAAAACCTTATGTATACAATTATGAGGACACTATTTCTGTGGAATTTATTCTTGAAAATGAGAATCTTTTTGTACATTTGGATGGAGAGGAAGTATTGTCCTGCCAGGATTGGGATTATAAGGAAGGCGGAGCAGGATATATAGTAAACAGAGGATGTATTCTGGCAAATAAGTTTCTGGTAAAGAGAGTATAGGCAATATGAATATAGAATTATTAGAATTCCAATATATTCAGACGGAGGGTAAGGATATGGATTATATTATTGCTTCAGTTGCTGTTACAGATGAAATTCATTTTTTCAACAATACCGGCATTGAACAATCGGCAGGCGGAGCAGGAATCTATGCGATGTCCGGAATTAAAATCTGGAATGACAATGTCCGGCTGGTAACGGGAGTTGGGAATGATTACATGGACAAGTATGGAGAGTGGTATAGAAAAAATAATCTTTCTATGGAAGGATTGATTGTAAAGGATGAAAAAACACCACATACCATAATAGAATATTTTGAAGATGGGGAGAGAAAAGAAACTTCATTATATGGGGATTCCCACTTCAGGAATATTGAAGTAACGCCGGAAGAGTTAGCGCCATATTTTAATACCGCAAAGGGAATATATATTTTTAAAAATGCAGACCTGGAATTCTGGAGAAAAGTACTTCAGATTCACAAATGTTCGAAAGCAAAATTAATGTGGGAAATCTCAAGTGATTCCGCTACATTTGAAAAAAGATCAGAGGTTCAGGATATTGCAGAAAATCTGGATATATTCTCTATTAATAAAACCGAAGCCTTTCATTTGCTTCATGTCAATACGATACAGGACGCTATTGATGAATTTAAGACCTGGAATACACCTTTGATATTTTTCAGGCTGGGGCAAGAGGGGGCTTACATGATAGCGGGTCAGGATGCCGTATTGGCTGAAAGCGTTAAAAATCTTAAAGTTATGGATACTACAGGCGGTGGTAACAGTTCATCGGGAGCAGTATTATACGGATATTGTGAAAATAAAAATCTCAGAACCATAGGGTTAATGGGTAGTATATCGGCAGCCATCTGCATTAGCCAATATGGTGTGCCGGAAGTTATAGACAGGGAATTAAGGCAAAAAGCGGAGTCAGTATTAATAGAAATGACCAAAAGCAGAGGAGATCATGATGCGTAATTTAGAAAATGCTATGCAGAGGCAGGTATTCAGCCTGCCGGAGTTAATAAAAAGCCAATATGAGGATTTGGAACCAAAAACCAGGAAAGTGTTGTCATTTGAAGAGACCTTTAATATTCAAAGAATTATCTTAACTGGATGCGGAGATTCTTATGCTGCGTGTATGGCGGCTAAGTATACATTTGAAATGTTGACCTCAATTCCTGTAGAAGTAGTGCCGGCGATTGAATTGAGCCGATTCTATTGTGAGAAGCACCTTGGAATTGATTGCAGGAATCCTTTAGTAATAGCTGTGAGTAATTCCGGAACGGTTGCGAGAATATCGGAAGCTGTACAAAGAGCAAAGAAATATGGATGTTTTGTCCTGGGAGTAACGGGGAATGAGGAATCACAACTGGGAATTCATTCTGATAAAATATTAAAACTGGACATTCCCCCATTTGAAAGTGCACCGGGTATCCGTAGTTATGCCGTTTCAATCATGGCGCTGCAGCTGCTGGCAATAAGGTTTGGCGAGGTAAGAGGCAAATATACCATGGACACAGCGATGGATTATCGACTGGATCTGCAGAATCAGGGAGAAGCGCTGGAAGCTTTATTGCCGGATATGGATGCAGAACTTCAGGATGTGGCGCAGACATGGAAAGATTTAAAGTGTTACGACTTCGTTGGTTCCGGATTCGACTATGCCACAGCATGGTTTGGACAGGCTAAGATGCTGGAGGCAAATGGTAAGTATGCAATGCACATTAATGCAGAAGAGTGGTTTCATTTGAATTTCTTTGCAAGTGATGCTGTACATATGGGAACCGTAGTTGTGGGAAATACCACAAGTCCGGGGTTTAGCAGGACAAAAGAAATGGTGAAATATGCAAAGGTATTAGGCAGGCCGATGATCGTAATTACGGATGGCGGAAAAGAAGATTTTGAGGAAGATGTCATTTATATTAAAGTTCCATCCCCAAAATATCCCTTTCATATGCCGTTAACGCAGTTTGCCCCAGTCTGCCTGCTGGCAGGATATATAAGTGTATTAATTGGAGAAAAATATGGCCGTGGCTGTGCCGGTCCCTGGTCATTCTGTGAAGGCGGGCATTGCGTTAAAAACAGTGAAATTATAATCAGGTAAAAGTGGAGGAAAGTATGTTAAAGAATTTTAAAATAAATACAAAGTATAATGAAGTTTATGATATTACAGAAAGCATTAAGCAGTCTGTTGTGGAAAGCGGAGTGCAGGAGGGCCTCTGTGTAATATATAATCCTCATTCTACGGCAGGGGTGGCAACATTTTCACCCTGGGATCCGGATGGGTTTATAGATCTGGATGAAGAAATCAGAAGACTGGTTCCGACGAAAGTGGACTTTAAGCACCAGCATGATACCCCCCAGGATGCCGCAGGGCATATAAAATCAGCTTTGCTGGGTGTTTCTCTGACGTTGATTATCCATGAAGGTAAACTGTTGCTGGGTGGATCCCATGGCATTTACTTTTTGGAATTTGACGGTCCAAGAAGCAGAGAGTATTTCGTAAAAATACAGGCGGACTGATGCTATGCAGAGGCATAACGTGTGGATGAAAAAAATACCGGTTCCCAGACTCATCACATATTTTCCCGGATTCGTGATCCTTACATTAGGACAGAGGCTGTTTGTAGAGGCGGGTTTTGGAGCAGCCTCCCTGGATGCATTATGTGTCGGGCTGGCGGGGAGATTAGGGCTTACTGCCGGAATCTGGATAGCGGTTTTAGCAGTTGGGATGATGTTTCTCTCTGCCGCCCTGCTTCATAACAGGATTAATCCGGGAGTCTTAGTTTCTTCATTCATTTTTGGAATCTTATTTGATTTCTGGGGATGGTTCTTTCATTTCATAATTGTTGCTGATACATTGCCATTCCGGTTGGCGTTGTACATAGCGGGCATTATATGCGGCCCGCTGGGTACTGCCATCTATTTTCAAAGTGAATTGGCTAAAAGCGCTTTGGATGAGTTTATCATGTCTGTTAAAGAAGCGTTTCATCTAAAAGTTAAAACAGCAAAAACAGTGGTTGAGGCCGGGACTATATTACTTGCATTATGCTTCGGCGGTCCAATAGGAGCAGCAACTATACTGACCGGAATTCTCTATGGACCTCTTTTACAGCTTTTTTTGGAAACCCTTCAAAGCTGCAGAACAGGCAAACGGATTTCGAACAAGGGGAGAAAAAATGGATAGTCAATATACAAAAGAATTAGCGGATGTATCTCTTGGAAAAGAGGAACCTGATCTGATTTTAAAAAACGCAAAGATCATAAATGTATTTACGAATGAGACAGAATCCGGGGATGTGGCTATAAAGGACGGCATTATCGTGGGAGTTGGGGATTACCATGGTAAAAACCAAGTGGATGTAACGGGAAAATACATTTGTCCGGGTTTTATTGATTCCCATCTCCACCTGGAATCTACCCTGGTGTGCCCGTCAGAGCTTGTTAACAGGGCTGTGAGAAAGGGCACGACAACATTTATAGTGGATCCCCATGAAGCAGCAAATGTAGCAGGAATAAAAGGGATTGAATATATACTGGAACAGACAGAGGACGTACAGGCAAATGTATTTGTGATGGTACCATCCTGTGTCCCGGCAGTAGAATTTGAAGATAATGGTGCTGAGATTACAGCAGAAGAAATAAAATTGTTCCTGAATAATCCAAGGGTGCTTGGTCTGGGTGAAGTGATGGATTATAAAGCAGTATTAAACTGCGATAAAAAGTTTCTTGATAAGCTGAGCGTTGTGAAATCGAAAATAATTGACGGCCATGCCGGCTTTTTAGACGAAAAACAATTAATGTGTTACAGGCTGGCGGGAATAGAAACAGATCATGAATGTTGTGATTTTGAAACTGCCATGCGTGAGGCAAGGACAGGAATCCGGGTATTAATAAGAGAGGGTACGGCAGCTAAAAATCTGGACAATATAGTGAGTGGAATTATTAAGAACCATATACCGGTGGATCAGTTTGCATTTTGTACCGATGATAAACATATAGCGGAAATAGAACAACAGGGCCACATCAGTTATCAGGTGAAACGTGCGGTAGCATTGGGAATGGCTCCGGCAGATGCAGTAAAAATGGCTTCGATAAATGCAGCAAAAACATATGGACTTAAAAATCTGGGAGCAGTTGCCCCCGGATATCAGGCTGACCTATTAATATTCTCTGATTTTAAAACAATGGAAATTGAAACGGTTTATGTAAAAGGAAGAAAAATCCCATCGGAAGATACGCCGGTATTGATAGATCCCAATCCGGCACTGCTCCATACGGTAAGGCCTGGAAAAGTGGATCTAGAGAGCTTTAAGCTATGCCCGGATTCCCCTGAGATTCCTGTAATCAACATAGTGGAGGGACAGATACTTACCAGTAAGACAATAGAAAAAGTTACGTTGGTTAATGGAGCAGTTCAATTAAAGGAAAATGACAGCAAAGCAGCAGTTTTTGAACGGCATAAAGCAACCGGAAAAAGAGGATTATGCATTTTAAAAGGCTATGCGATAAGGAATGGAGCCATTGCCTCTACATTTTGCCATGATTCCCATAATCTGATTGTTGTGGGTGACAATGACCAGGATATGCTGCTGGCGGTTAAAGAACTGGAGAGATGCCAGGGGGGATATACGATCATAGAAAACGGAAAGGTTGTTCATACACTAAAGCTGCCAATAATGGGGCTTATCAGTATGGATGGAAATGAAGCAGTCACTTTGAAACTGTCTGAGATGATAAAAAAAGCACATGATATGGGCATTTCCCAAAATATTGATCCATTTATTACATTATCCTTTTTGGCATTACCGGTCATTCCGGAGATAAGGATTACGGCAAGGGGCATTTACGATGTTCAGAAAGAAAAATTTATTTAATAGAGGAGGAAGAAATGGAAATTAAAAAAGTAATTTTAGATTGTGATCCGGGTATGGATGATTCTGTAGCTATTATTATGGCATGTAAATCAGAGGCAATTCAGCTTCAGGCAATCACAACGGTAAATGGTAATTATCCTGTTGATGTTACCAGTAATAATGCAAGAAAAGTATTGGAAATGCTAGGAAGAACCGATATCCCTGTAGGGAAAGGAATGCCGGCTCCCATCATCAGAGAAACGCCAAAGGATCCGTTTACACATGGAAAAGACGGGCAGGCAGAGAATTACCTCCCGGATCCGCAGATGCCGCTAAGTGATAAACATGCCATGGACTTAATCATCGATATTGTGAAAAAGAATCCGGGAGAAATATACATAGTGTCTACCGGGCCTATGAGTAATATTGCAATGGCAATGATCAAGGCCCCTGAGATTAAATCAATGATTGCCGGTATTTATGCGATATCAGGTGCGTTCGCTTTAAATAAATATGCATATGCCAATGCTACCGGTGATTCTCCCCAAAGTGAATGGAATGTATTTGTAGATCCGGATGCAGCGAAAATTGTTTATGAATCAGGGGTTCCCTTGGTTGCATTAGGCCTGGATGTAGCAACACACTTTGAAGTCAATCTGGGTGAGGATGATATTAAAAGGCTTGAGAAAAGCAACAATAAAGAGGCCGGATTTTTATTGCAGGCAATACATTTCGTCAATGAAAGGGGATTTGAGGCGTATTGTGCCGTAATTGATTGTATGGCGGTAGCTTATGCGATAGACCCTTCTCTTGTGAAAACGATAAAAGGGCATGTAGGTATCGAAACGGAAAGTGCATTGACATTGGGGATGACCGTTCTGGACAGCCGCCATCATCATGTATGGGAACATCTTCCTGTGATTGAAATTGGTGCGCAGGCAGATGGTGCAAGATTTTTACAAATGCTGATGGAGTTGGTTTTAAAATAAGGGAGGAACATATGTATAGTTATCAGTATGATTTGGTAAAAGAGGAAGCAATTTATATAGCAGGACCGGAGTGCTTTTATACACGGGGATTTGAAATGCTGAATGCTATGCGCAGATATGCAGAATCTAAAGGATTTCAAGTAACGCTGCCAAACGATAATAAGCTGGATCTTGAAAATCCTGATTTGCAGAAACGTGCAGATTCGATTATGGCTGATTTGGCAGAAGATATGAATCATACAACTGTCATTATTTCTGATTTAGAGATGTACCGGGGATCAGAGGCTGACAGCGGAACTGTATTTGAGATCGGAATGGCTTATGCAAAAGGAGCCAGATGTTATGGGTATACCAGGGATAAAAGGAGCCTTGCCGCTAAAAGCCAGGGAGCAATGTTATTAGATGGCATACCATATGATGAAAACGGCAGAAAAATGCCCTATCCAGAGCTGCCTTTTTCACCTGATATTATTGGTTCGACTAAAATAATTGAAGGTGATTTTTATGCCTGTCTGAATACTTTGGAAGTAGACCTGGAAGAGGAACAGAAGAGCAAAGCTGTGAGAAAACCAGTGGGAAAAACAGTGGATTATGCGGAATCTAAGCCGGTTACAGAACAAAAGCATCCATTGATTTTTCTGTCAGGTTTTGAAAGATATGAGGCAAATGGTTTTGAGACATTAGAGAAAATGAAAAAGTTATGTATGCATTACGGCTTTCATGCAGTATCACCTTTGGACACCGCCGGATACGGGGAAATAATGCAGGCAGAAAATGAATATCTAAAAGCTGCGTGCCTGTTTCAGAACATTCAGCATCATGTCAGGAATTGCGATATTGTGATTGCTAATTTAAACAATTACCGGGGCTATGAAGTAAATAATGATGTAGCGTTTGAATGCGGTATGGGATACCAGTTAGGTAAAAAATTATATGGATATATGGATGATACACGGCCTTTGATAGAGAAAATTCCGCATTTGGGTGAACAAAAGGAGTATCGGGACCATACAGGCAGTAATGTGGAGAATTTTAATTACCCGGTAAATTTAATGTTTTCCTGTAATATGAAAATATTTATGGGGAAATTTGAAGAAATTATAGCTCAGGCAGCAAAAGATTATATAAATATGGAGGTATAAGATGAGTACACCACATAATCAGGCACAATATGGAGAAATTGCAGAAAAGGTACTTATGCCGGGAGATCCATTACGGGCTAAGTTTATCGCAGAAAATTTTTTGGAACAAGCAGTTTGTTACAATGAGGTTCGCGGAATGTATGGATATACCGGGAACTATAAAGGTAAAAGGGTATCGGTACAGGGAACGGGTATGGGGATGCCGTCCATGCACATTTATGCAAATGAATTAATGGAGTTTTATGATGTAAAGCAGCTGATTCGCGTGGGGACATGCGGTACGATTAATGCTGATATTAATTTAAAAGATATCGTTATTGCTATGGGAGCCTCCACGGATTCCAATATAAATCATGATCGCTTTGGGGGCATATCCTTTGTTCCGACTGCCAGCTACCGTTTATTGGAAAAGGCATACAGATTTGCAGTTGAGAGTGGTACAAAGGCTGTGGTCAAGAATATATTTACCAGCGACAAATTTTATGATGATTTAATGGAACAAAAAATACGTCTGCTTTCTTCCTATGGGATCGCAGCAATTGATATGGAAACCTGTGAATTATATACCTTGGCGGCAAAACACAAAGCAGAGGCATTGACGCTTTTAACTGTAAGTGATTCACTTTTAACGGCTGAAAAATGTACCACACAAGAGCGTCAGAATTCTTTTCAGGATATGATTAAAATTGCATTGGAAATTATTTAGATATAGAACTGATGAATCTTAATGATTTATGGCTTCGCAGTTTTATGGAAGGAGAGATATATTAATGAAAAGAGTATTTCTAATCGTATTGGATAGTGTGGGAATCGGAGAAATGCCGGATGCAGCTGAATATAATGATGAAGGCAGCAATACCCTTTTTGCGGTATCATCCAGTAAGAATTTTGACATGCCAAATCTAAAAAAGATGGGGCTCTTTAATATCGATTCTGTTAAGATAGAAAAAAAGGAAAAAAATCCAATAGCTTCTTATGCAAGAATGGGCGAACGGTCAAAGGGGAAAGATACGACAATTGGACATTGGGAAATAGCGGGAATTATATCTGATACGCCGCTGCCTGTATATCCTGAAGGATTTCCTAAAGAGATCCTGGAGAAATTTTCTGAAGAGACCGGAAGAGGTATCTTGTGCAACAAACCATATTCAGGTACGGATGTAATCAAGGATTATGGTAAAGCCCATGTGGATACGGGAAAATTAATTGTATATACATCTGCGGACAGTGTTTTTCAAATAGCTGCGCATGAGGATGTAGTACCGTTAAAAGAATTGTATCGATATAGTGAAATCGCGAGAAAACTGCTCACTGGTGAACATGGGGTTGGCAGGGTGATTGCAAGGCCTTTTTTAGGAACGGAGGGGGATTATTACCGTACGCCAAACAGACACGATTATTCCATTCTTCCACCTGATATTACCATGTTGGACCAGATCAAAGAAGCTGGAAAAGAAGTAATCGCAGTGGGTAAAATATATGACATATTCGGAGGCCAGGGCATAACAGAATCGGTGTATATAAAATCAAATAAGGAAGGGATTGAAAAAACTCTTTCTTATATGGATATAGATTTTGAGGGAATCTGTTTTACGAATCTGGTAGATTTCGACATGTTATATGGACATCGCAATGATATCGACGGATATGCGGGAGCATTAAAGGAATTCGATGATTCTATACCCCAGATATTAGAAAAGTTAAGGGAAGATGATATTCTTTTAATCACTGCTGATCATGGATGTGATCCGTCAACGGCATCTACAGACCATTCCAGAGAATATACACCGCTTATCATGTACGGTCTGCCCATAGAGCCAAAGAATCTTGGTACAAGAGAAACCTTTGCAGATATAAGTGCAACGATATTGAAGTATTTTAATATAGAGATAAGGACAAAAGGGAATCCATTAATTTAAAAAGGAAAATGTCAGGGCGGCATAACTTGAGACAAGGTTATGCTGCCCTGACGTTTTTCTTTTGCTTTATCAATGGCAATAATATGATAATAGCCTGCAAAATAACATAATTTTAAATGTGATATATTTGTATCAAAAATGTCTTGACATCTACTGGGCCGAGTGATATATTTGTCATATAAAGAGATAAATATATCACTTGAAAGGAGGAATATCTAATGAAGAAAAACAAGAAGCTTTCGGCACTGGTAATATTGATTGTTTTACAAATAGCTGCAGTATTTTATGCCTCTATTTTTAATGGGGGACGGCTGGTTCAGCCAATGGATTTCAGCACGTACCAATTTCAGGTGAATGACCTGCCAATGATTATTGCTACAGGCTGCCTGGTGATTTATGTGTTCTATTTCGTATTGAGCATGATTTTTAGATCTTTTAAATCGAACGGGACAAATAGGGAGAAGAATAAAATGAGGAGCTTAAATCCGAAATTCGGCTGGTTTGGATTTTTTGGCTTTTTCGGATTCTTTGGGATTATGACTTACATGGAGCAACATGCAGTATGGCCATTTATGTTCTTTGTTTTCTTTGGCTTTTTTGGATTTTTTTATGAAGCGAAGCTGAGCAACACGCTGATAGATGAGCGCTTAAAGGAAGAAAAGGCCAGAGCTGATCTATCTGCTCTAAAAGCAGGATTTTCTATACTGTTTCTTGTGACCTGGTTTATGGGATTTGTAGGAAATAAATTAAGTACGGATGTAATTGCAATTAGCTATATCGTTACTTCTTCACTTATTATTGCGCTGGTTATTTTCCTTTCCAGTTACCTGCTCTATAAATATGATACCGAGGAAGTGGAATAATATGGGGGCGGAGTTTATATGCAATTTAAAAAAATACAGGCTGCTAAAAGACATGACCCAGGAAGAACTGGCGAATGCAGTAGGCGTGAGAAGGGAAACCATTATGCGCCTGGAAAAAGCGCAGTATAATCCTTCACTTAAGCTGGCAATTGATATTTCAAGAGCGGTAGGTGCGGCTATAGAGGATATATTTATATTTGAATGAAAGAGTGGCACCTACTATATAAGTCTTCCTTTTATATGAAAGATGTAATAAAATGAATAAGAGTAAATGAACATCATAAAAAGTGGTGAATAGCGCTCAAAAGTAATCAAACAACAACAGGAGGATTCTATGGAATTATATTATAAACAGCCTGCCGGGCGGTGGGAAGAAACGCTGCCTATCGGGAATGGAAGCCTGGGGGGAATGATCTGGGGAAATGTCAGTCAGGAGCTCATAGGGCTGAATGAAGAAACATTATGGTCCGGTTACAAGCATGATAAGAATAATCAGAATGCATTAGAATTTTTACCGGAAGCACGAAAGCTGATATTTGAAGGAAAAAATGCCGAAGCACAGCGTTTAGTGGAAGAGAAAATGCTGGCTGAATTTACGGAGAGCTATCTGCCTCTTGGAAACCTGAAAATAGATTTTTCCCATAACGGGAATGTGGAAAAATATGTTCGCAGACTGGATCTTGACCACGCTATAGCCGAAGTCAGCTATGATGCAGATGGGGTTCGCTATAAAAGAGAATATTTTGCCAGTTATCCTTCCAGGGCAATGTACATACGGCTTTGCAGCAATGCAAATGTAATGGGGATCCGTGTATCTTTGGAAAGCGATTTACAACCGGTTTATGAAAGTAATCCGGGGATGATCCGCATGAATGGAAGATGCCCGGAGCATGTTGATCCAAGCTACGTGGACAGTGAGACGCCTGTCATATGGGGGGAGCGCGGGCAGGCCTTTCATGCGGATCTGACGCTGCTGTCTTCAGATGGTACACATGAAATCGTGTTTGAAGGAGAGAAAGCAGTCCTGGTTGTGAAGGATGCGTCAGAAGTTATACTGGCAGTGACCGCCGTTAACAATCCGGATGTTGTCTCTGAATTTAATAACTGGGGATACGAAGGGATAAAAGAAAAGCACGAAAAGGACTATAGAAATTTATACAGCAGGGTGGAACTGGACCTGGGCAGCCAGCCGGACGTACCCACGGATATCCGCTTACAGAATATGAAGGACGGAAAAGAAGATACGGCAATGTACGCCTTGTATTTTCAATACGGAAGATATCTGCTCATCAGTTCGTCCAGGGAAGGAGGCGTGCCTGCGAATCTCCAGGGAATCTGGAA
This sequence comes from uncultured Robinsoniella sp., assembly GCA_900539655.1. Lineage (GTDB taxonomy): Bacteria > Bacillota > Clostridia > Lachnospirales > Lachnospiraceae > Robinsoniella. The sequence continues at coordinate 6,718 of UQCR01000100.1, read as the reverse complement.
CTGGGAGTTTCGTGCACCCTGGAGCTGCAACTATACCACTAATATTAATGCCCAGATGAACTATTGGCTTGCCCAGAGCTGCAACCTGGCTGAATGCCTGGAACCATACTTTGACTTTGTAAAGGGACTAAGTATTGAGGGGCAGAAGACGGCAGAGACACATTTTGGATGCAGAGGATTTACCGTATCCCACAATACCGATTATTGGATGAGCACGAATCCGGTGGGAGTGGCACATGGCAATCATACAGGTCAGGAGAACAGCGGATGTTATTCCTTCTTTCCTTTGGGGGGAGCCTGGATGTGTGAAGAATTTTGGAAGCATTACGAATATCACGAAGATAAAGAATTCTTAAGGGAAACCGCGTACCCTGTCTTGAAACAGGCGGCTCTGTTCTGCCTGGACTGGCTGGTGCCATTTGAAGGTTTTTATGTGGCTTGTCCGTCAGCGTCTCCGGAAAATGTCTTTTATGTACCGGGAGGAGAGGGAGAAAAAGCGTCACTGACCTATGCCTGCACCATGGATATGACAATTATCCGGGAAGTATTTGGGGATTTCAAAAAGATATGTGCAGAGCTGGAAATAGAAGATGAAATATTGGAAGAGATGAAGGAAAAAGAAGCAAAATTGTTTCCATATAAAACAGGGAAATACGGACAGCTTCAGGAATGGCCCATCGATTACGAAGAAGTGGAGCCGGGGCATCGCCATATTTCTCATCTGTATGGCATTTATCCGGCAGAAATATTTGAACAGGATAACCGTCTGAAAGAAGCCTGCCGCAAAACGCTGGAGAGAAGGCTTGCAAATGGCGGCGGGCATACCGGATGGAGCTGCGGCTGGATAGTTCAGGTGTTTGCGGTACTGGGTGATGCAGCAAAAAGCTATGAATATCTGAGAACCCTCCTTACCAGATCCACCTACCTCAATCTATGGGATATGCATCCGCCATTCCAGATCGACGGTAACTTTGCGGGCAGCGCAGCTATTGCAAATATGCTGGTACAGGACAGAGGAGGAGAATTAAAGCTGCTTCCGGCACTTCCAAAAGAGTGGAAAGACGGTTGTGTAAAGGGCATTCGAATCAAGGGCAGAAGAACCATTGATCTCTACTGGAAAGACCATACTTTAGAGAAGTATGAGATTCACATGGAATCATAAGACTTTCTGAAGAATCATATAACTTATGCTTTGGAAACATAAGACTTTCTTAATGGACAGAAAGAGTATAAGGGTGTATACTTTTATATAGAAATTTAATAATAACCAGACAAGAAGTAAGGAAACCGGTGAAAAACCGGTACAGGCTTACCCCTACTGTAAACGAGGATTACGAGACATCCTGCTATCATCATATAGCAGATGTCTCTTTGTATGAATCGTAAGTCAGATGACTTTGCTTGAATTGGACAGTTATAATCTTTGGGTGGGAAGATTGTGCTTTTTTATTTGCAGAAAAGGCTCTTTCATTTTGTTGAGGGGGCTTTTATCTTTTCTTTCGAAAATCAGTTAAAAGCAGCGACATTCCTGCCCGGGAAGAAGATATATTCATCAAATGATGTTAATATAATAAATTATCCCGAGGAGGAAGGGCATGAGTAGAAAAAGATGGAACCAGGCACTATCCATGGTGCTTGCATTTTCGATGGCATTTAGTATGGCAGCTACGCCAGTAACGGCATCGGCAAATGAACAAGTGGAAACAGAATTTCAGTTGGAAAGAGAGGAAGTAGGGCCAGCAGAAAACAATGGTATTTACCAGATTGGTACATCGGCTGAACTGCGATGGTTTGCAGAACATGTAAATACGGGAAATGCAGATGCCAATGCAGCTTTGGTGGCTGATATCGACTTAGGAGATGAAGATTGGACACCCATTGGAACCGTGGATGAACCATATTCAGGAATTTTTGATGGTGGAAATTTCCAGATAACGAACTTCTCCTTACATACTGCTGATAAATGGGGCGGATTATTTGGTAAATCCCAGGGGACGATAAAAAATATCGGAAATCTTACCGGGACTATGGAAAGCACCAATGTCGGAGCTGGTGGAATAGCCGGATGGAATGCAGCCGGAGGCGTGATTCAGAATTCGAAATGCAGTTTGACAATCTACCTGAAAGAATCTGCTGCTCGTGGCAATGCAGGTGGTATTACGGCACAGAATAACGGAACTGTGGAAGCAAGCCTGTTTGGAGGAACCATTGATGTGAGTGAAACCGGCGGTTCCAAAAGAATTGGCGGCATAGCCGGGGAAAATACAGGAACGATAAGGGGCTGCGTCAATGAAGGCGGGGTCACCGGGTACAATCAAACAGGGGCATCCTATATGGGTGGAGTTGTGGGTAATCAGGATGGAGGCATATTATATTCCTGCTATAACACAGGCAGTATTTCAGCGGAAAGCGGTGCTACAAATACCAGCGTGGGAGGTGTAACCGGACGCTGCGGAAATGCAGTGGTGATCAATTGCTATAATGCTGGAATGACCAGTAAAGGTGGGAATACGCAGGATGCCAAGGTAAATGGAATTGCCGGAATGAAGACAAGCAGTGCCAGGTTAGCCAATAATTACTATCTTGCAGAAACCACTGACGAAACCAATGGCGCCGTAACGGATACGGATTTAAAAGGAGAAAGCATCCTTGCCGGTCTGAACGCAGACAATACCTATGACGTAGTAATAGAGGAGGAATACCGTTTCGTAAAAACATCCGGATATCCTGCTTTATCCTGGGAAGGAAAGGATGAACCGGCAGGTCCTGTGGAAATTGTGTCCGCAGAAATTGAGGGAATTGCCAGGACAGGAGAAAAGCTTATAGCCGTATCCGCAGGACCGGACGGTGCCTCCCCTACGAATCTTGTATACCAGTGGAAAGTATCGGATAACGGAACAGACTATACGGATATTGAGGGTGCATCCGCATCAGAATTTATTATTCCGGATCAATTTGCAGGCAAGTACGTTACTGTTTCTGTATACGGCGAAAATGGTTCCTCAGCAACTGCAGAGCCCACTTCCCCCATCGAAAAATCAGATGCTGGAAAGGTTGCGGAAGCGAAGGCCGGTTTACAACTGGACCAGCCGGAGAAGATCACCTCTGCAACAACGATCTCGTTACCATCCGTGGGAGAAAATGGCTGTACGATTACCTGGGATTCCAGTAACAGCCGGGTAATAACCGGGGAAGGAGCTGTTACCCTGCCGGCTGAGGGGATCGCGGACGTTATCCTGACCGCCACAATCCAATGCAATGAAGCAGAAGATACTAAGGAATTCAATTTCAAAGTATATTCCGAGGCGGCAAATAGTGATGAGGCTATTCTGGATGAAGTTACCGGCAAGTACCAATGGGGTGCGCTGGTTCCCGATTTTGAAGAAGACAAAAATATCATTACCTACTTAGAAAATGATATCAAAACCCATAATTTTGACGGAGTAACCGTATCCATAAAATCGGTAACAATTTCCCCGTCTTCCGAAAGGTTAAAAGATTATGCAAATATTTCCAAGGACGGTACCATCGCGTATTACTACTATAATCCTGCACAATTAAGCGATGTTTTTTACAATAAGGCTGTTTATTTCAATGTAACGTTTGAACTGGCGAAGGGAAGTGCCATAAAAGAACTGGATAAGCAGGTTAACATTTATTGGGATCTTGATAAAGTCAAAGAAACCATGGAAAAAGATCTGCTGGCAAAAGTTGATGATGATGCAATCAAAGGAAGCAACGACAGCACGGCTGAAGTAAAGACAGACCTAATTCTTCCCAAGTTCGTGGGAAATGCCAGATGGTCCCAGATTAGCTGGATATCTACAAATGTAGATGTGATTTCCGTAGGAAAAGCCAATCCTTCTGATTTTTACAGTGATTATAAGGGCACGGTAAAAAGAGGAACAAAAGACGAAAAAGTAAAGCTTATTGCTGTATTTACGTTTAATTATGCTAATTCCGGCGAAGAGGTTGTACTGAATAAAGAGTTTACGGTAAATGTCAGGGGTGTGGATTCTTCCGAAATCAAAGAGCAGATGCAAAGAGAGCTGGACGAAAATTATACCCTGAATAAGTTAAAATATTCTGGAACGAATACAACAATAGATCCTCAGGGTGTGGATTCTGACATACAGTTTCTGTCTCCTGGAAAAACCGGAATCACAGATTACAGCAACTATAAATTTACCGTTGTCAGTAAGGATGAAGAGACAGCGAAAGTAAATGGTTATCGTGGCAATATTTATCGTCCGCTGCCACAGGAAGCGGCGAAAGAAGTTACGTTTACGGTAACAATGACAAATAAAAATATTGCAGGACTATCCGTTACAAAAGATCTGACCGTGAAAGTCCTACCGCTGACTCAAGAAGAAATTGACAGCGCAACTGCACTGATGAAAGCCGCGAAAGCTTCCTACTTTGAGGCAATAAAAGGAGGAAATACAGACCCACAGCATATTACCGAAAATTTGCATGGTTTTCGGGAAATTATATTTGACGAAGACGGAGAAACATTAAAGTATATATATGACATTACAAATGATACGGATAGAGGTATTTCACCGGTAGATATCGTATTGAATAATCAGAGCGAAGCATTTAATCTGTTCAAATCCAGTAAACCGAATGTAATCGCACATGAAAATCTGCTGGTTACCCAGCCGGAATATGATACAGAAGTTACCATAGAAAGCTGTCTGTCCAGTACCGTATTTGAAAGATATGCCATGAAGTATCCGGACAACAAAGAATTTGCACAGCTTTACAGACAGCCAGTGAAGGCAACGGTCATTGTATTGGGGAAAAATGGAGAAAATCCCAATCCTGATGCCAAAATAGCAGTTGGTTTTTCCTTGTACGGTGATACAGTCCACGGACAGGATGGGCATGAAGCCTATCAAAAATGGATAGATCATATCACCGTTACGGCAGAGGAAGGCGCAACGGCAGCAGATGTACTGAAAAAAGCTTTGCAGGAAAATGGATATACTTTTCGGGGAAGTGATTCTTATTTGGTGAGCATAACAAATCCGGCAGGAATAGTTCTTGCCGAGGGAACGAATGGGGTAAACAGCGGATGGATGTATGAAGTGAATGGTGTGCTAAGTGACAAGCCTATGAATCAGCATATCCTGGCTCAGGGAGATCAGATGCTGTGGTATTATACGGACGATTATACCCAGGAATATGTCCCGCCGGTACCACCAAGCCCGGAACCGCCAACACCCGAGCCGCCAACACCGGAACCACCAAGTCCGGAACCGCCAACACCAGAACCGCCAACTCCCACACCGGAAAAGGTTGCGGTGACATCGGTTAAATTGAACAGTAGTAATTTACGTTTGACAGAAGGGCAGAAAATTCTGCTAAAAGCGTCGGTATTGCCGGAAAATGCATCGGACAAATCCGTTAAGTGGGAGAGTTCCAATAAGTTAATAGCAACGGTTGACCAAAACGGGAACGTTACAGCGGTAAAAGCCGGAACCGCAGCAATCACGGCAATCACTCAAGATGGCAGTAAAAAGGCTGTGTGTTCGCTCACGGTTCAACCAAAAGCAATACAGGTACAAGAAGTAAGGATTCACCCTTCTCAGAAAAAACTGTATAAGGGAAAAAATCTTAAACTATCGGTATCTGTACGCCCTGCTGATGCAGAACATACAAAGTTAAAATGGAAATCTTCCAATGCTTCTGTGGCATCCGTAAGCCAAAGTGGAAAAGTAAAGGCAAAAAAAGCAGGAACTGCATGGATCACAGTAACGACGGCAGATGATAAGATAAAAGGAAGCTGTAAAATTACTGTAGTAGAGAAAAAAGCGGTCAGTATAAAATTGAATGTAAAGTCAAAAACAATAAAAAAAGGAAAGAAGATTACATTAAATGCAAAACTGCATCCTAAAAATTCTACAGATAAGATTAAATGGTCATCTTCTGACAGGAAAATAGCAAGCGTATCCCGGGATGGAGCAGTGACTGGAAAAAGGGCTGGAACTGTTTCGATTACAGCAAAAGCCTCCAGTGGAAAAAAGGCGTACTGCAGCATTACCGTAAGGGAAATAAAATCTAAAAAAGTGTCGTTAGATAAGAAAGCAAAAAATCTTCGAAAAGGGAAAAAGTTAATTTTAAAGGCATCCGTATCACCCAAAAACAGTACGGATACATTAAAATGGAGCTCCTCAAACTCTAATATAGTATCGGTTACATCTAAGGGTGTTGTAAAAGGATTAAAAAAAGGGAAAGCAGATATCATAGTAAAGACAAGAAGTGGGATACAGGCAATATGTGAAGTGACTGTAAAATGACGTTAATAGTAAACAAAAATATCATTAATTTTGGATCTCCAACCATATATGTGGTTGGAGATTTTTGTGATTAAAATGTACATAAGTGAATTTTAAATATGTATAAAAGCTATCGTTTACTTCCTTTATTAAGGATGATATAATAAAATTTATTGATATTACTTTAGAATATGTTCTAGGATTACAGCGAACGATTTGTAATGTTCTATTAAATGTATTATATTTGGGTTTAGCTGAGGAAGGGACGCTTTGTAAATGATAGGTAGTGTACGGAAAGAGAAGTGGGCGGACCAGGACATTGGTTTGGAATGCTTACCGCAGAACTGGCATTTTCTAACCTTCCCGAAGCCCTTTTTGGCGGCACGCGGGCATTCGCTGCGAAATCCTGATGCATTTCGCAGCTCAGTGCCCGCTTA
>UQCR01000099.1 GCA_900539655.1 uncultured Robinsoniella sp. | reverse complement strand
TGTCTCACATCGGATTGTAAGCGGGCACTGAGCTGCGAAATGCATCAGGATTTCGGAGCGAATGCCCGCGTGCCGCCAAAAAGTGCTCTGGGAAGGTTAGAAAATACCAGTTCTGCGGTAAGCCTTCCAAATCAATGTCCTGGCTCGCCCCCTTCTCTTTCCGTACACTACCTATGATCCACAAAGCGTCCTTACTCAGCTAAACCCCAATTTAAGTCCTTTAATATCCCCTTATAAAACGTCCCCTATAGTATTAGAGCGTGTTCAAAATTGCAATTCCCACATCTGCACGCCTCCTATCTAGTAGAACTTGCCCCGGGATACGTCAGCGCAGTCTTCTGCGCTTCGTATTCACGGAACATTTTCCACTAAATTATGAGTATGGCATACATCTGTCAGAATACATTTTTAACACGCTCTGATTTCCCTGAATATAAGTTTTAATACTATTCAGATCCTTACTAAGGCAATAAATATTTGCCGAAAAATCGCAAAAATCTTTGTATACTGCTTATTTTAGGTCATTTGAAGTTTCTCTTGCCTGATTTGAAGTTCCTTTTTCTGTACCAATTTTTTTTGCACTTATTTCTGTATCTGTATTACGTTCCTTCTCGCTGCGTATTTCTTTTTCTGTAACGACCTCCTTTTTTGAAGCTTCTGTTTCTCTTTCCGTATCAGGAGCTGTCTCTGCCGGAACCGTGAATGGTTCTGTCTGCAGATATGATTTTGCCTGTGCAATAGTCGGAACAATAAATTCATAGGTGCCAGCATCAGACATAAGTTCATTTTCATCAGCCGGGATATTAATAATCTTCATAACTAGAGACTTACCAGCGTATTGCGACAGATCCATTTGAATGGAATTTTCTTTTACTTCACCATCAATTTCGTCATCTCCATTGTTATAGGTGATTTCCTGATCTCCATCCATTAAAATTAATTTATGTCCTTTGATTTTTCCGGAGTCTTTCCCGTTATTTTCCCAGCTGAATACATAAACCAATGATTTCAATTCCGCTTCCGTACAACTATCACCAGCCGCTGAACCGTCACTTAACTGCATATTAAGAGATATATTTTCCGGACTTTCAAGTTTTGTTTTTGGAACCGTAAACTGGAAAATTCCTGCTTCTGATGCAAGCGTTGTTATGGAATCAGTAAGCTTTACAATACTTAGGCTTAAAGTCTTTCCGGCATATTGAGACAGATCTTTTATAAGTGTGTAACGTGCCTCTTTTTCTTTCATACCCGGATCGGTTATATCTGTATACTCCTTTCCATCCAGTAAGATTGTATTACCGGCATCATCTTTCAGCATGATACGGCAACCTTTAATCTTGTTAAGTTCGTTTTCGTCATTTTTCCAACTGAATACATATTTCAGTGTGCCATATTCGTCTCTGCTGCAACCGTCTTCTGGCGGGATTGGCGAACCATCTGCATGTTGGATTTCTCCCGTAATCACTGGTTTTGTTAATCTGTCTTTTGGCATCACCATAGAAATTGAACTCCCAATAGAGGTAGAGGATACGTCCTGTACGCCTAAAGCATAAGCATAAATAAAATAATCATTTCCAATATTGGAGGTATCAAATTTCAGTTCCGTTTTAACCGTATCCCAGCCGTTGACAACTGTTGTGATCGCTTGATCCATCTGCAGTTCACCTACCGGTAATATGGCAAATAAATATCCGGAACAGTTTGTTTCATTGGCTCCCTCAGGTATTTTCCACGCCAGATTGACCTTTATCTTAGTGGAGTCATCCTGGTCGATCTTAGGATCTGAATAGGTCAGGGAAGTGACAGCCGACAGGGATTTTTTCACGGTTAACGTGCCGGATGCTACTGCTGAATCCAGAGTTTTACCAATATTGCCCACCCTTTTAACCGTCAGTTCTATATTATAATCTGCCTCCAGTGCTTTCGGCAAATCAACCTGACAGGTAGTTCCTGTAGAATAATTCAGGGTTGCGTCTTTAGTTACGTCCTTACCTTCTGAAGTTACCGTCAACTTAAATTCATACTGGGTACTTGCAGAATACAACTCATCGTTCCAATTGAAATCAACAATATATGGATAATAAATAGCACTGGGAACCGTTCCTGTTATTGTATTTACCGGTTTTTCCATCAGCGGCAGTGTAATTGTGTCAGTGGCTGGTTCGGAGTCATTATAAAATACTTTGTCTTCAATGACACTTCCGCTTAAAGCGGTAACAGACCAGTTCAGCGTATTATTTACCGCATCCGGTTTTGGATAATCATCTCCCATCAAATTTTTAATATCTTCTGAGGTTAAATCATAACGAAGAGCTTCTGATTTAAGCAATTCCTTTTCTATAGAGTTTCCTGTAACAGGATTGGTCACTACAACCTTATACCCTTTTACATTTTCCTTATTTTCATTTGGATTCTGCCAGGTTAAAGTGTAGGATGGTTCAGTCGTGGTACCCGTATAGGTCTTCTCCAGACCTTTTGGTGCTGTCAGGGTAGTAACTGTACTGAGTAAAAACCTCTTTTCTTCCGTATTGGAAGATAAATAACGATATTTTACGGTGTTATCTGAATATGCATCAGGATTTAAGGATGAAGAATTCTGTTTATCCGATATACATATCTGAACTAAGTATGCATGCCAGAACTTATTTTCATACTTTTCGCCCGGCAGGCTGTAGTCAATCGTCAAGGTCGCTTCTCCTGTTGCCCAGTTAATATCCATAACATGTTCATTGGAATGCCACTGAAAATATACATCGTTTTCATTATTTAAGAAATAATCAATCACTTTTATGGTAGCCGTTCCATTTTGATACATATCATATAAATTTTCTTCTAAAAGATTTCCCTGGCTCAATGCCTGTAGACCTGCATAATCTTTATAGGGGCTGTTTTTATAAAAATCTTTTAGATTTTTAATGGAAAGAGTCACCTTACTGCCATTAGATTCCTGTTGGATATCCATTTTATTGGGAACATCTACGACAGGCAGTGGAGGCATCATCACAAAAGACTGGACGATGGATGTTTTACTGTCTGTGGTGATATCAATTTTACTATCTCCTTCACCAATACTGTATCCTTTTGCCTGAATGGATAAATATAATTTTTCTCCCATATATTTATTTGAAATATTTTTGAGATTTAATGTCAATCCTTCCAGGTTAGTGCTGTCATAGTGCTGAGTCCATATAGCTGACCCTTTGCCTGTTTTAATACCATCTACAGTTTCAAAATCGGTAAAGATCGAGACTTCATAACCGCTGGTCAGACCTACGAGGCCTTTCCATTTCATTTCATAGGTGGTGCCCATTACTCCGGTAATCTCCTTTGTATCCGGTATTGGCAATTCATAAAAATAATTCTGTAAAATATTATTTACATTTGCTAATTCATCATCTTTATTCCAGATGAAATCATCTGTTTTTCCTATGGTATCCAGAAGTTTATCAAAACTAACCTCATTCCAATAACCTTTTTCACCTACATTATCTTTTTCCGTATAGCTTTGACTATCGCCATTGTCGGTATTGTATTTTGCAAATGGTTCGTTGCCAACCATCCACTTATGAAGTTTTAAAGAGGTGCTGCCAAGCTTTGAATATGGCAGGGTGGATTCCACCCGGTCACTGATAAAATAACAGTCACGCATACTGGCTCCGGTACATGTTTTATCTCTTAAGTCACTGCCGTTTCCTATATATCTGCGAGCTCCTATTATTCCCCCGATGTAACCGCATACTTCATCTTTAGATGCCCCCTTCCCATCACTCCAACCGATTTTACCAAGGCTGTAACAATTAATGATAATACCTTTATTCAGAGTGGACGCATCGTTTGCATATCCTATGATACCGCCAGCTGAATTCATATTTGACAACTCGCTTGCTGCTACCCGCTTCACAGATACATTTCCCGTATTGTAAACAGAGATAACCGCTGAACCTGCTAATTCTCCGACTATGCCTCCGGCCTCTTTATCTGCAATTACGTGGAAGGAGTTATAAGTAGCCCGGAACTGCTTTGATTCATTATCGGGATCAATTTTAATATCACTCATAACCTTCGTAGCAACACCGCTGACATAACCTGCAATTCCTCCAACGCGCAGTCCTCCCTGAATTACAGGAGTTTTTGCGCCTTTGGGAATCTGGGTTGAGCACGCGGTAATGGTTCCACTGGTTAGATTACCTGTTATTCCGCCTACGTTTACAGAGGAATCATTGGCGATAACACTGGCATAATTTACACATCCGTTTAGCGCTGTTCCTGATGGTGAAGTCATGGAACCTGCAATACCACCTAAGGAATTAATCTGGATATCTGCTCTGTCAAACACCAGGTCTTTCTTATTTATACAATTTTTGAATGTACTATTTGCATTACCTGTATTGCCTAATACTCCTACGATACCGCCTACTCCTGTCACAGTCTTGGTACCCACTGACGTATCAACAGAGACAGCTCCTTCATTGATTAGGTCTGTTAATAATTCTCCGGCATAAGGCATAGCACCTACACATCCGCCAATACCAGATGGTGTCGCGTTTGCTTCCTGATTCCAGATGGCAGATACAGTTCCTTTATTCGTACAACTACTGTATTCTCCTGTATTAGTTGCACTGGAAGTTCCCTGGTAGATCCGCCCTAAGATGCCGCCTACGTTTTGGATTCCGCTGATGGAACCGCTGTTTTCATTCTTTCGAACTTTCAGGTATGCTCCATCTTCCTGTCTTCCGATTATGCCTCCTACATCACCTCCGGCTATTATGGTACCGGTTGCCGTATTCTTACAGTTTTCAATTAAACCAACAGATGTCGAATTACTTTTACTTTTTATAACTCCTATGATGCCTCCAACCTGGGCAAAGTTATTGGAATCAACGACTCCATCATTAATGCAGTTATTAATGTATACTTTTGTTGTTGCATAGCCGACAATTCCACCCATACCGCAATATTGATAATTGTATATATCCAGTTTTTTAATGGAATTCATCTTAATTTTTCCACGGTTGTTACAACCATTCATAACCAGATAATAGTCATTACCGGTAGCATTGCCCACTATACCTCCCACAGACCCGCATGATTCTCCATTCATAACAATATTCATATAATTGTTACAGGATTCAAAGCTCGTGGTCAGCGTTGTGAGATCATCCCAGTTCTTCATTTCTTTTGCCGGCTTATAACCTGCGTAATTACCAACAATTCCGCCTGCATTTCTTGCGTCACAGGTAAGAAAATCCTGTGATGTCATATCACTGGTACCATTGTTACAATTAACAAATGTAGTGGAAGAACCATTGCCTGCAATGCCGCCTACATTTGTAATTCCAGCTGGTTTGTTACTGTCACTTGTGTAGCAGATTTTTCCCAGGTTAATGCAATCGGTCAATTTTGTATTCCCGGCATATCCTACAATACCTCCTAAATCGCTGCTGTTTTCCTGCAAAGGATTGATCTGGGCTTCGGCTGTATTCTCACAATTTGTAATATTTGCGGAACTGTTTTGGTATCCGCTGATTCCTCCGATACGGGTTTTTCCTCCGATGATGCCCCTGTTTTTACAGTTTTCTATAGCAACACTACTATTTCCATATATGCCGCCTGCATTTAAAAAACCAGTTACAAGGCTCCGGTTAACAATATATCCATTGCGTGCATTGCCATTATTGGGTGTGTCACACAATATACTGCTGTCCTTATCACCAATGCCCACTATTCCACCCACATTCGTACATCCATTTACCGATGTCCGAATATCTGTAGTGGAGTTAGCCGCATATTCATCACTGTCCCCGATACGGTTCAAATAAATAGTACCCGCATTACGTCCCGTAATTCCGCCTATACCGCCATCTGTCTTTAAATTTCCCTTATCGTCAAAATTCCTGTTTCCCAGACCATTTATAGCACCTCTGAATTCACAGTTTTTAACAACATGCCCTTTATTATTGTATCCGATAATGCCACCGGCATATAAGGTCTGTGCCATTTCGTTAATTTGAATGGTTCCGCTATATATATAGTTTTCAATACTTGGCGGATTCGATGCCGAAACTTTTCTGTCATCTTTTCCGATAATGCCGCCGATTAATGGGGTATTTCCCGAGGTACTGTTAACAGCCGCCTGACTTACATTAATATTAATGGTAACAATATTGTCTGCCCCACTGTTCTTTTTCATGGTGACAGTTCCCTGGTTCCAGCCGATAATCCCTCCGACAATATTACTGCCTGTAATGGAGTTTGAATTCGTATTATTCGACTTTGATGTAGAGTCAGTAATTTCACCTGCTGTTATTCCCTGGGAGGCACCGTTATTGATTCCGGCGATTCCTCCGATTGCATTGCGCTCGGTACCGGTAACCGCTCCGGTTACACTTCCCTGATTCGTATTTGCCTGAATGTTGCCGTTATTGATCCCTGTGATCCCACCTGCCTGGGCATAATCACTTCTTATGGTACCGGAACTATTGCTGCATCTTAGTAACGTTCCTAAATTCATTCCTACGATGCCACCGGACTGTCCGTAATTACTGGTAACATTTCCATAGTTCTGACAATCTGAAATTTCTTTTCCGGATTCATTCACTCCGGTGATACCGCCTGCATAACCGGATCCTGTAACATTATCCGATGCATCTCTTATCTCAGATGTAATATTGCCATAGTTTTTGCAGGATTTAATGCTCTTGGAATTATGGCTGCCCACGATACCGCCCACATAATTTTCGCCCGTTACATTTGCCCGGTTCACCAAATTCTCAAGCGTAGGCTGTGCTCCCTGGGAGGTATCGTTGTCAGTGTCCTCCTGTAAAAGAATCCCTTCATTAACGCCGATCAGTCCGCCCACATAGTTTCTGCCTGCTACAGTAGGAATTATCCGTTCACTGCCGATAGCTGTACCGGAGATACTGCCTTTGTTAAATCCGGCGATACCGCCTACTTTATCTCCGCCCGGTGCCGATACATTTGCATAAGTGGTACAATTTACAATGGAAGCTTCATTTGTACCAACTAAGCCGCCTGTATTACTGCCGCCAACAATGGAAGCATATTGATTGGCACTGCAATTTTCAACCCGCGCAGGATTTGAAGGATCTGTTGTATGATTTAATCCTACGATTCCTCCAACACTGCTCTTTCCTTCAATTTTGAAGCTTTTTGCATCTCCGATAACACACTTTAGAATCCTGCCCTCATTTACTTCACACAGTCCGCCCAGATATTTACTTGGCGATTTCACACTTCCTTCGTTATAGCATTGCTGAATTAAACCAGTGGATGTATTTCTACCGGTAATACCTCCGATAAAATAGGAAGTTCCAGTGATTTGATCAGAAGTTGCGGCATCTTCTTCTATTTGAATGCCGTCCGGTATTACAATCGATACGTCTCCATAGTTATTGCTTGAAGTTACCGTCAAATTACTTCCCTTTTCATTACATCCAATAATGCCGCCCACGTAGCGGGAGCCTGTAACAGAAGCTGTGTTACGGCAGCTAACGAAATTCGTCATCGTCTTTTGAACTCCGCCCAGTTCCTGTGAAGTATTTGCATCAAAGACACCATAAGGATAATATGCAGTCAGACTGGCACATTGAATTGGCACATTATTCAAATTTTCCACACAGGAATGATAACCAATCACACCGCCTACATATGCTTCCCCTTTAATCGAGATTTTGCCGGCAGTTGCGCCTGTGATCTGAACCTCGGTTTTATCATTTTTCTCAATGGGAACTATATTGCAGCCAATGAGACCGCCTACATAATTCTTACCGGTTATCTGTGAATCGGCACCGCCATTATAGGTTACTTCAACACCGTTTATACCGCTTATATCAGAATTCATTCCAAGATATCCGCCAACGTAATTATTACGTCCCCGTACACATCCCGAAACACTGCGGTATCCACTGATTGAGGATACATTCCATCCAACAATTCCACCCACAAATGAATTGCCATATACATAATTATTGGTGTCAGCCTTGTTTGTTCCGTCCCCAACCACAGTTCCCAGGTTTAAACCTGCGATTCCTCCGGCGCAGTCAGCTGTTGTAAGAAAATCATATTTGGCATTAATAATGCTATTTTCTTTCTCTTCATAGCTGCTCAGACATTTATTTAATTCTCCATAGTTTACACCTGTAATTCCCCCGCTGTAACGTTTTGCTGCGTATACAAATCCGGTATTGGTACAGTTGCTTATTTTACTTCCGGACTTGGAATTTTCCGCGGGCAATCCGCCTTGCATGAGTGCTGAATAATAATCTCGTAAAGCATTTTCTATATTACTTCTCTCTGCATCATTCAAATCTTTCTGCATGAGTTTCTTATAGTATTCCTCGGTGCCGGAAGCAAGTACGTCCAGATTCCCATTCCAGTCAGCATCCAGCAAATCCTGAATACTGTTAAAGTACGCACCATTCATTCCTATAATACCGCCAACCATAGATGCACCCAGAACATTTGAAGAATTAACATAATTGGAAATTGTGGAATTTTCAGCATATGTGTACCCAAAAATCCCCCCAACCATATTACCGCTTCCAATTACAAGACCATCCACATCCTCTTTGCGTCCTGTGACATTTTCCAGAATTGTGGATATAAGCCCTCCATTTGAAACGGTTCCCATGTTTACGCCAATAAGTCCACCAACGAAATCTTTACCCAAAACGGCATTATTGACGAAACAATCCGTTACTTTTGCTTTATCTCCGAAATTACCGCCTGCAATCCCTCCGACGCATCTGCCTAAGTATGAGGGTAATTTACCATCCGCTTTATTCAAATCATTTATGCAATTTTGTAAAAGACTATCGCAGTTAGTAAAATATGTTTCATCCAGTACATTTTCACATTTATTTAAACTGCCCTTGTTATATCCTACAATTCCACCAATGTATAACGGTTCCTGGGATAAAGCTCCGGAAGCATTCGGTTGTTCATTTTTATTATTCAGCTGAATGACACCTTTATTAACGCAACTTGCCAATTTTCCAACACTTTCATTTTGACCGGCAATTCCGCCAAAATTCTGTATTGTTCCATCCCCATCGGTTACAATGCCTAAATTATTATAATTTTTAAGCGAAGTTACTTTATCCGAATGGTTTAATCCAATAATGCCGCCGACGTTATATGTTCCGGATACTACATTCTGCGTTGCTTTTTTATCATTGTCAATAACCGGCAGGGTGGTTACATTGGACACTACTCCCTTATTTTCACCAATCACACCGCCAATGTTTTTACCAAAATCAGTAACTTCCGTGCTGCCGCTTTCTTCGCCGCTGCTGTTTACATTTTTTGCCTGTACGGTTGCCTGTACCTGTACATCCATAATCTTACCGGAAACATTATTTGAGCCTGCAACAGCACCAACATTTGAAATTCCGGACACGGATGAATCCAGGAGACGAAGACCTTTAATCTCCCCACTGTTTGCTGCAAAAAGCCCTACGTTATTACCAATTTTAGCATCCGCTTTGATATCTATGCCCGTTATCTGGAAATTGCGTTTATTATTGTCTTCTTCTAATGTTTCTCCGACGGCATAATTTCCTTTAAATTCTGATACGATATTAGTCAGATCGTTTTGATCAGCCTTTACTTCTTTTACAAACACCAATGGTTCAAAGAGCTTCTTATTTAACATGACCGTATGAGAACTGTCATTGTTGTATTCAGGCAGTTTCCAATTGATATCGTCTGTTTGCAGGAAATAAGATTCTGCTGTCACGTTCCGCATATTGTTCAGATGTCTCGCATACTTAATGGTATAAGGAGAATCGGAAGTGGAATCATTTTCTTCCAGACCAGTTTCCATCTTACCGCTTCCGCCTGCATCTACCATTACGCCATTATAATCTGCTTTTTCTTCTCCTCCACCAAAATTAGCACTTTCATAATTGGAAACACCTTTTTGGTCTGAAACGGACATCCCTTCCAATTTGGGAATAACTTCACAGTAAATATAATCTGTAGATAAAATCCCTTTGTATTTTTCCAAAATGCTGTAATGAATACAATCCAGACTCAAAGAGTATGTATTGGTACTGCTGTCGTAAATAAAGATCGGGTCTGTAGAAGAGGTCCCCGCTTTATCTTCCGCAGTTTTCCAATCAGAAGGTGTTCCCACACCTGCTTTTACCTTTCCGACGCTAATACTGAAGTCGGGTCTGTTCTTGGACTTGATTTTCACATCATAATACAGTTTTCCCGCCAGAGAGGAATCAGCGGAAAAAGCAGGGTTACCTGCCTCCGCCCCTGCTCCTTCAAGTGGTAAATTCTTATCCTGCCATTCTAAATACAGTCTGTCACTGTTCACTAATTTTACAGCCGGCTGATATACCTCAACTGTGCTGTTGGCATAATTGGACATGTTTATTCCGTAGTAGCCCTGACGCTTATCTTTTAGGCTTTTGGCGTCGCGATTTATTACATTGTATTTTTCATTTGTATTGCCGTCATATGGATAGATGAAATTGCTTTTATAACAAAAATTATCTATTTTTTCCGAATAAAAAACACTTAGTACAATACCAGTTTTTTCATCGTATTCCAATAAAAAGCAATGATCTGTTATATTTTCATCTTTGATGCTGGGTTCCACTATTTCTGCCCAAAAGGGGTTATATGTAGGGAAGTTAGACTCATCTGTCCCATATTTTTGAGACATTAATTCCCTATCTCCCTTTTCACCGCCTTTTTTTGCATTTATGAACAGAGAAACGATACTACTGCTTTTATGATTCTCTTCCCATTCTAATTTAGCATTTTCATCAGAAAAATACCCATTATCATTTAGGATCTCTTTCATCTGATCTTTATTAAGCCCGGCATCATATGTAGCATTACGCTCATTAAATTCTTCTAATGCACCAGTATCTTTAAGCTGTGTAAGATAATTTTGAGCAGCGTAAAAAACAGTTTCCGCTGTTTGATTTGCTTTTAGCATATATGCGGTTACCATATAACCGTAAACAGCTACTGTTACGATTGTACCGATTACGGCAACAACGGTGATTACGGAAATCATTTCTAATAATGTGAAGCCTTTATTTTCTTTTAGTGTTCGTTTTATTTTGGCAAACATTATAATTTCACCCTTTCTTGGATTGATATTTTCAAAATTAATAGAATTATTATTCATATTAGTAAATGTAGTATTTTTTTATGCTGCACTTAATAATGTGGATAATTTTTTAGTGAATAGGCAGGCAATATGCCTGCCTTTATTATATCTAATAGTTTGTTTTCAAAATTAGTTGGTTGGGTAATTCCCTGTCTGACCATTTGAAAGCCAAGCTACACTTTTTAATGCACTACTAGTACTTACTACTGCTGTTATTTCTACACTTTTAAGTTCTTTTGCATTAAAATAGGACTCAAGATCTGTTGCCATAGCAGCATTTGCTGTAGCACCAACTTTTACTGTAAGGTTAGTTCCATCTGATGTAATAACATAGGTATTTGCAGCTACAGGTGTTCCGGCAGTTTCTTTTTCAGTTAGATACGTTTGTATAGACGTATAAGCCGTCTTTGCATTAGCATCTACAGAAGTACCTTTTGCCGTTGATAAAAACTTCACCAAATTCGGTGCGATTAAAGCGATCAGGATTGCTATAATAGCAATAACGATGATCAATTCGATTAATGTAAACCCTTTTTTCTCCTTTGCTGATTTTCTCAGCTTCTGCATGAATGTCATAATTCATACCTCCTTAAATTTATGTTTTTTTGTATGTATAAACCCTTTGGGGATTTATCAAATTTATATCACATTGAGAATGCAAAAAAATTACGCGAAGAGTTTCTGCATTAACATGTTTTTGTCAATACCATAATCAACTGCCATTTCTGGTTTTATGGTATGGTTTTGTGCTAATTCCAGTAAGTGTCCATCCATGGACTGCATGCCCAGCCTGCCGCCTGTTTGTAAAACGGACGTGATTTGGTGGCATTTATTTTCACGGATCATATTTGCAACTGCATCCGTTATTAATAAAATTTCAAGGGCTGCTACTCTGCCTTTTCCATCGGCTGTGGGAACAAGCTGCTGGGATATTACTGCCTTTAATACAGAGGCTAACTGTGTCCGTATCTGCTGCTGCTGATACGGTGGAAATACATCTATAATTCTGTCGATGGTCTGTGCTGCTCCTGTTGTATGCAGAGTAGAAAACACCAGATGCCCGGTTTCGGCTGCCGTTACTGCTGCAGCAATGGTTTCCAGGTCTCTCATTTCCCCTACCAGAATAATATCCGGATCTTCACGGAGTGCACTTCTGAGGGAAGCTGCAAAACTGTTGGTATCTACACCTACTTCTCTTTGGTTCACCATACAGTTTTTATGCTGGTGAACATACTCAACCGGATCTTCTATGGTAATTATATGTTCACTCCGGCATTCATTAATATAATCCAGGGAAGATGCCAGTGTGGTAGATTTACCGCTTCCTGTGGGACCGGTAACGAGTACCATGCCACGTTTCAGCATTGCAAGGTCTTTTAGAACTTTTGGCAGTTTCAATTCTTCCATTTTAGGAATATATGCACTCAATAATCGAATGGCAATTACTGTTTTTTTCTGTTGGTAATATATATTTACACGGTTTCGGCTTCCGTCTGCTGCTTCATAACAGAAATCTATTTCTTCCAATGGATCCTGCGGCCTTTGAACATGGCACTTGATCAGCATATCATCAGCCGATATCTGAAGCTGCTGGTCATCCATGACCTCATATCCCGGCATCTTAATTAATTTTCCGTTCTTCCTTGCCATTGGCGGAAGTCCGAAAGTGAGATGAATATCGGAGCATCCAAGTGCTCTTCCCTGTTGGATTAAATCATCTATCTGACCCATGTAACCCTCCTTTTATTCGATGAAATTAGCTACTTTTATCATCTGTTCCATGGTAGTGCGGCCCTGTACAATCAGGTCCATAAGGTTTTCTTTCAAATCCGTGAATCCAAATTCTTTTGCTTTTCTTTTGATATCCTGTGCGGAAGCATGCTTCATAATTAAATTTCTAAGATCCGGAGATACCATGATAATTTCATGTACTGCTGTTCTGCCCCGATATCCCGTATGATTACAATTTTTACATCCGGCGCCATGGTAGAACTTCTCCGGCATTGGCCGGTCAGCACTCCATTGCAGCAACTCCTCTTCTGTGGGTGTATATTCCGTTTTGCAATCTTCACAAATCACTTTGACCAGTCGCTGTGATACTACTCCGATTACAGAAGATGCTACGATATATGGCTCTACGCCCATGTCAATCAACCTCATAAAAGCCGATGCTGCATCATTTGTATGTATGGTAGTGAGCACCAGGTGTCCTGTAATTGCTGCCTGGGCTGCGATAACCGCCGTCTCCTGATCCCGGACTTCACCTACCATGATGATATCAGGGTCCTGGCGCATGATGGAACGAAGCCCTGCGGCAAATGTCAGTCCTGCTTTTGTATTAATATGAACCTGGGTAACATTTTTAATATATTTTTCTACCGGATCTTCGATAGTAACCACATTGACATCCGGTTTGGATAATTCATGCAGTGCGGAATAGATCGTTGTTGTCTTTCCACTTCCGGTTGGTCCGGTAACCATTATAATTCCGTTTGGATTAGCAAGCAGCTTTTCAAACTTTTGATAATTACCTTCGCTCATTCCAAGTTCTCTTGCCTGCACAATGTTAATTGCGTTATCACCCAGAATACGTACTACTATTTTTTCACCGAATACAGAAGGAAGCGTTGAAATTCGGAAGTTTATATTTTTATTTCCTACCGTCTGGCTGAATCGTCCATCCTGAGGAACCCTGCGCTCTGCAATATCCAATCCACCCATAATTTTAAAACGAGTGGTGATAGGAACCAGAACCGTAGTATTTAATACCATTGCTTCCATCAGATCCCCGTCAATACGAAAACGGATCCGGATGTTATTCTGGCAAGGTTCTATATGAATATCGGATGCTCTCATGCTACATGCCTGAATGACTATGGTATTCGCCAGTTTTACCACCGGTGAACTGTCTACCCGATCCATCATCTGCTGGAATGATTCTGATACATTGGTGTCGGTTTCACCCGTATATTCTCTATGTACATCATCAATCGCGCTGATCATCGTTTTATTTACGTAATTGCGCTTAATCGCTTCTTCCACGTCTGCTTTGGAAGCCAGTGCCGGAACTACCTGCTTTCCGGTGAGTGTCTCTAATTCTTCAAATCCATAATAATTTAATGGATTATCTGTTGCCAGAACTAAATTATTCTGATCAACGCGAAGTGGGATCACCATAAGGCGCTCTGCAATCTCCCTTGGAACCAGTGAAATGGCTTCAATGGTTGATTTTAACTGATCGAAATCCATGATTCGGACATTCATACGGGTAGACAACGCTTTTAATCGGTCTTCCTCAGTGATATATCCCAGTTCAACCAGTACATCTCCAAGCATTTTTTTCATACTGCTGTTTTTTTGGTATTCCAGGGCTTCTTCTAACTGCTGCTCTGTAATATATCCGGTTTCAATAAGAACCTGACCCAGTCGTAAGTTTTTTAACATACTATTCCCCTTTGATTCTAAATGTGTTATAATTCATCTGCAAAACAATACGAAGGAGAGAAAACAATGGAATATTTTTGGCTTACATATGTTACTGTTATGGGATTCGTTATCGGGAGCTTTTTAAATGTCTGTATCTACCGAATTCCCCTGCACCTCAATATCGCAAAAGGACGTTCTTTTTGTCCTACATGTCACACTACATTAAAGCCCTATGACATGGTTCCCATCTTCAGTTACCTTATATTAAGAGGCAAATGCCGCAAATGCAAGGCGCCTATCTCTGCGCAATATCCGCTGGTAGAAGCATTAACAGGAATTATCTTCCTGGCAGCATTTTTAGCTCATGGTTTTACCATATACAGCGGTTTGCTCTGTTTGTTTTTCTGCTGTCTTATTGTTGTCTCAATCACCGATATTCAAACCATGACGATTCCTGATTCCCTGCAAGTTTTTATTCTCATTCTTGCTGTAATCAATATCATAGTAGCACCCAATCAAATTATTGAAAAATTAATCGGGCTGGCAGTGATCAGCATTCCGATGCTTCTAATCGCTGCTTTAACAGGTGGATTTGGAGGAGGCGATGTGAAACTCTGCGCCGTAAGCGGGCTTTTCCTTGGATGGAAATTAGTGCTGCTGGGTGCCTTTGTTGCTTGTATACTCGCCTCTTGCTGGTCCATACTTTTAATTATCCGGAAAAAAGCAGATAAAAAAACGTTAATTTCCTTTGGACCATTCCTATGTTTCGGTTTTTTGTTCTCCGCCCTCTATGGTTTGGCTCTGATAAACTGGTATCTATCATTACTCGGATTTTGATGCCTCACTCTCCGACTGCTCTGCAGGCTTATTGATTCCATAGAGCGATAGGCCTATAGTAGCATTTTGATTTGCACTTCCTGTAGCATCCCTGTCATTTTCAGAAAGGGAGATGCTGTCTATTCTAAGACAAATACTCTTAGCATTTAAAGCCTTTACATAAGCCAAAATATTGGCATAGGTACCGGATACAGAAATAGACACCTGGTTTTTTAACAATTTTGCCTGGTTTTCTTTTTTTGGTTCCTGAATCACTTCAGTTTCAGAAGCAGTATCCTCAGTTGAATTCTCAACTGCTTCCGTTGCCGCTTCCGTCTCTATCGTAAAATCAGAAGAAGCATCCGCATATTCTCCTATTTGCAGGCTTTGCACATAAAGTGAATTTTCTTTAGCCAGGTCATTTACAATTTGATCTATATTGTAACTGTTTAGTACCGAATAAAAAAACTCATAGTTCTCTTTTGAAATGTTCTGCTGAACTTTCAGATCATCTTCCAGTTCTGTGTTATCAATTAGCGCCTGCATTTGTTCCTGTTGTATCCTTGCCGCTTCTTCCCTTTCCATTAACACTTCTTTCTTTTCAAGTGCGGGATTCAGAAAAAACATCCATATCGCTGCAAGTAAAACAACGCAGACCAGAATCTGAAGTAGTATTTTTTCGCTCTTTTTCATTCTGATTCACCTCCCGTTTGCTGTCCCCATAACGTACAAACCAGCTGGAAGGTATAAGAAGCGGCTCCATCTTCGCTGCTTCCGCTGCTGAAT
Source organism: uncultured Robinsoniella sp. (assembly GCA_900539655.1). Lineage (GTDB taxonomy): Bacteria > Bacillota > Clostridia > Lachnospirales > Lachnospiraceae > Robinsoniella. The sequence goes on along the minus strand of UQCR01000099.1, from coordinate 9,163 downwards.
CCGGTGTACTTCACATCCGTATACAATCCGGAATTAGATAATATTTTAGCAAAAGCAGAGGCGCCATCCTGGTTTGTTGTACTACAGGATATGGTAATTTCCCCATTGCTGTAACCATAGCTGTTGATAGTTACATCATTCGGCTTTTTTGAATCCAGATTATGAAAATCGTCTGCTTCCAATCTTCGTGTATTCTTAATCACTTCGATATATTTATTACATGTTTCATTGTACTCAGCCAGTGAAATTGTATAATCCTGAAGTGCTTTCGCTTTCTGATACAGTTTTTGGTTTTCAGGGTCATTAATATAATCCTGGCTTAGCTGTACAGATGCTTCAACGGACAGGTTGCTTGCCGACTGCAGTGCATAGACGCCTGCCATAATCAACACAACTCCCATACCTGCCGCCAGGGGAATCAGATCTTTTTTGGTTGTCTTCTCTGTTTTCTTTTCCTTCATCAGAGGGAAGAAATCAATATCCTTTTCTTCTGCAACCTCTGAAAGACCGCCGGCTGATGCGCCTATGGCGTTCAAACAGGTTAAATCTCCGGGACCTGCAAAAGTTACATTGTCGGGAAATGCACACTTAATAGTTGTAATTCCCGTGGCGTTTTCAATTCGTTCTAAAAACTGCGTATCTCTTGACAGATCACCATACATTAAAATTTGTGTAACCTTGTTCATTTTCCCTGTCTGTGAGTGGAACTGTACCAACTTGGATACATTCTCTACGATTTCTTCAAGCGCAATTGAGACCGGGTCCACTTCACGGTTAAGAGACTGTACTGCAGACACGATAAATGCATTTTCTTCAATGTTATCCTCTGCTTTTATCTGTGTGCTGCGGTATATCATTTTACTGCCGGCTCCTGTAAATAACAGACCGATCTGATCTCTTTCCGCACAGCACAGAATTGACATATCATTCCCGCCGGCTACTTTCAGCAGACACGCAAGGCGCTCCATACTATTGCTGACAGTTTCAATTTTATAAGGGGTAAGTCCTGCTCTTCGCAAAGTGGTGAGATAATTATTAACCAATGCCCGGGGCATTAAATAAACATCCACATTTTGCATCGTTTCACTATTTGCTCCATCTTTATGATCGCTTTTCTTCACAATATAATCGAACAAATAGTCAGATCTGAGCATGCCTGCCTTATTCAGTTCATTTTCCACCATTCCGCGTGTATGCTTTTTATTCCCCGCCGGAACCTGGAATTCTTTTCGTAAAATATCCACCCCGCTTACCGTAACAATACTTTTTTTCGTATGGATGCGGTGTTCTTTTACTGCAACCTGTATAGCAGCTGCTACAGCGGCAGTATTAACAATTACGCCATTTAAATAAGAACCGTCGGGCATTGGAATTTCAATAAAACGTTTCACATTTATAGTTTTGGCATTCACATCTTCTTCTACTAAATGAATATGTTCCGCCGTAAATTCAATCGATAGTATCATTATCGTCAGTTCCTTTCTAAATCGTCTGATACATTCCATATATCGGTATTAAGACGCTTGCAACAACCGATCCCACAATAATTGCTATAACAATCAGCATCGCAGGTTCCATAATCGCCATCATTTTCTGGGTAGCTGTCTCTGATTCTTCTTCATAGTATTCAGAAAGCTTTAAAAACATCGCATCCAGATTACCTGACTCTTCACCGATATGAATCATGGACCAAACCATACTATCATACAATCCCTGCTCTTCCAAAGCCTGTGATAGAGAAGTTCCCTTCTCGACCTGCTCTGTTGCCCTCTGCATTTTAAATTCCAGATAAGTATTGGATATTACCGTACTGCAGATATCCATACAGCGTATAATCGAAATGCCGCTGGAGTATAAAATACTCATCCCATTGGCGAATCTGGATATTAATATTTTTTCCAGAAGCTTGCTGATGAGAGGGATTTTTAACTTGATTTTATCATATCCCAGGCGGAATCCCGGATCTCTTTTCAAAAAATGCAGCAATAAAATGATAACAATTATTACTCCCAAAGGGATATACCATTGATTTTTTAAAAATACGCTGAGTTTCATATAAAATGAAGTGAGTGGGTTCAAATCCTGTCCTTCAAACATTGTGAAAAACTGCGGTAGTACTACGGTAAATAAAAGAATAATAACGGCAACGGTTACAGACAACAGTAACATAGGATAAATTAAAGCAGTCTGAATCTTTCCTTTTAAACGATAATCCCGTTCATAGTACTGTGCCATTTTTTCCATTACAATATCTAACGAGCCGCTGGCCTCCCCTGCTAAAACCATCGCAGAGAGAAGTGTCGGGAATGTTTTGCCCAGCTTCTTCATTGCATCATGAAGCGTTTCCCCTTTTTCAATTGCTTCAATCATGTGCATGTAACATTGCTTTTGCTTTGCTTTACGGCATCGCTCATATAAAAGCTGCAGTGTAGTCAGCATATTCATTCCGGATGAAAGCATGATGGCAAACTCCCGGCAAAACAAAGCTACTTCCTTGGGTTTAAAGCGGTATTCTGAATGATTCTGCGCTTCACGCAGCAGATCCGTCCTGGAAACCGCTACACAATACCAGCTTTGATTATCTAAAAAAAGATAGAATTCATCATCCCCATTGGCTTCCATTTTGCCATTATGTATTTTGCCAGCGGCATCTTTAGCAGTATAATTATAAAGGATCATATCTGTCCCCCTAACTTTTTTCAGGTCCATAAAGTCTAATATAACGAACTTTTTCTATAACCTTTTTACCTGTATTTCTATTTGTCAATGTTATCGTTAACTTGCATATATTTTTCTCTGAAGCTGTAGCAGATTCCGGAAATGTCTTGGATATCTCAGCGCTTATTCCCAGCTTATTATTCATAAAATATTTCTCATCATATACAAGTCCCGGAACGACTTTACAATCAGCCCCTAATTGTATTTCCCGATACTCTCCGGATTTATATAAGTAATAAATGCTGTCGGAACTGCCTTCTTTTACTTCAACGGATCCTGAATAAGTGATCTGCTCATCGATTGCCGTAATAACACTGTTCGCTATCTGGCTGGCATTACTTGCACTGATCACATTTTGATAAGATTTAAACCATTGAGGAAGTATTGCTGCCACTGTTGTAAAGAAAACAGCAACCAATGTAACGGTCAGAATTACCTCGATTAAGGTAAAACCTTTGTTTTTGCCTGATTTAATACGTAAACTAATCTTCATGATCCATCACCACTTTCAGACTCCGGAATCCTTTGAAACTTTGCAAGCACAGAATCCGTGGTACCTTCCGAATCACCACTCATTGGTTTTACCAATTTCACCTTCGCACTTACTTCAGTCTGTACCGTTAAACCGCTGTCTTTCGTTAGTTTAAATGTCAGATCAATATCTGTTTTAACTGTTTTTAAATTATTCCCAAGCTCCAGATCATTTACCTGGTGGCTCAGATTTTTCTGTATTCCATTGTTTTTCACTAGAATACGGTTTGCATTGGAAAATAAAACTGCAACCAAAACCATGGTCATTGCAAATAATGCCAAACTGGTAACTAACTCTATCATCGTTTCGCCCCGGTTATTCAAATAAATATTCCGGCGCCTAAAGAAATATTTCACCTTATGAAACAGATTATTCCTTATCATTTGACACCACACCTTCGCATTTTAATAACGTGTATTTTGTTTGAGCCGGTAAACTTTTATCTTGTAAGTAGAATGATGTAATACTGTAATCTCTTGCTTTATAATTGATCGTTACCTGAGCCTTTATACGGTTTTTTTGAGTGACAGTTGAATCTCGCTCAAATTTGACCGACACATCGATTTTATTTCCCTTGTTATCTTCCAGTTCATTGTTTAAAGCGGCCTTCATACCGGAAGATGTTGTCTCGTCTCCTTCTAAACAGGCATCCAGATTAAACTCTCCGTCTTGTATCATGCCATCTACAATCTCGTATATTGAATTCACATATTGTATGGCCTGTTCATTTACTAATTGCCCTCTTGAATTGTATGTATTTGCTGAAGCAGCTGCCAATACATTAAATCCAATTACAGTAAGTATCATGAAGATACAAATTGCCAGAAGCATAGATGCTCCTTTATTTTCTGAAAGCGTTTTTCTCACTTCTGGATCATCCTCTCCATCAAATTCTATTATCCTAATTATAGCATAAACGTAAATTTAATCAATAAAAATTATGTTGAATTTCTGCAATATTATATATATTTTGACAATAATCAACATTGCATGTGTGTATTATCCATTTTATGGCATTTCTGAGTAAATTCAGAAGAATAATTTTATTGTACTTTGCATTTATACAGTTATTCTTTACTTCACAGATATCTCCTGCCCTTTCCGGTTTATCATACAACATCATTAACACCAGTACTACATCATAAATTTACTGAATAGAGTAAAACTTTCGCACAAAAAGATGAAGCATCTTATCAACGCTTCATCTTTATCCTTAAAATATCTAAAATATCCGACTTCCAACCTGATATACCAGTACTGCCAGCCCCCATGCCAGCAACAGCTGGAATAAGACCATCTGTATTGTAAACTTCCAGGAATTCGTCTCTTTTTTTATTGTTGCCACTGTAGCCGCACAAGGCGTATACAAAAGGCAGAAAATCATAAGTGAATAAGCATTTACCATACCAAATCCGGCACTTCCAAGATTATCTATAATCTGAGCCATTCCAGCAGCGGAATTGGCATTTCCCACTCCAAATAAAACAGCAAAACTGGATACCACCACTTCTTTTGCAGATAATCCGGCTATGAGAGAAACGCCGATCTGCCACATTCCCAGCCCGGCTGGTGCAAGAATGGGCTCCATCCACTTTCCGATCATGGCGCCAAAGCTTAGGGATACATCTTCTACCATACCACTAAAGTTAAAGTTTAAAATAAACCAGATCACAATTGAGGCTACGAATATTGTGGTTCCTGCTTTTGTAAGATAATCCTTTACTTTTTCCCATACATATATAAATATTGTACGTGTATTAGGCATTTTATATTCCGGCAATTCAATCAAAAGAGACTGGCTTTTTCTTTTGTTTGAATCCAGTTTATTCTTAATAAGAGCAATTACAATACCGATTACCATTCCAATTACATACATGGAAAAGGCAGCAGCCATTGCGTATTTGCCAAAGAACATATCTGCAAATAACACATATATAGGAAGTCTTGCGGAACATGACATAAATGGTGTAATGAGAATTGTCTTTTTTCGGTCTTCTTCCCGCTCCAACGCTCTGGTAGCCATAATTGCCGGAACACTGCAGCCGAAACCAAGAATCATAGGCAAAAATGCTTTCCCGGACAATCCTGCTTTTCCCATAAGCTTATCCATAACATATGCTACGCGCGCCATATATCCGCTGTCCTCTAAAACAGCCAGCGCAAGGAAAAGTATAAAAATATTGGGCAGAAAGGTGAGGATACCGCCGACTCCTGCAATGATCCCATCCACAATCAGTGAAATCAGCCAGTCAGCCGCTTTAACATTTAACAGAAGTTGATGTACGGCATCGGAAAATGCGCCCAATCCAATTTCAAACACGCCTTTTAATGCATCACCCACTACAAATGTCAGGAAGAAGACCAGTGCCATAATCCCGAGAAATATAGGGACGCCCCATATGGGGTGTGTAAGCACTTCATCAATCCGATCTGTAGAAGCTGCCTTTTCATTCCGATAGAACAGGCATTCTTCCATAACCTCTTCGATATAATCATATTTCTGGTTAATGATTTCTTTTTCATAACTGCGATCCACCACTTTATTCGTTTCTTCCTGGTACTGCACGGTTAACTCTTCATCTTTTTCCAGAAGTTTGATCGCCATCCAGCGGTCATTGCGTATTTTCGAATGCTTTTCTTTCAGAATAGCCTGTATCTTGGCAATTTTATCTTCAATGCCTTCAGAATAATTGATTACCTGATCGTTTGGGCCTTCTTCGTAGTGATGTTTCACGGCATGCAGCAGTACATCCAGTCCCGTTCGTTTCCTGGCGGAAACGGGTACTACAGGAATCCCGCCCAGTAGTTCCGGCAAGCGGTGCAGGTCAATTTCCATTCCCCGCTCTTCCACGATATCCATCATATTTAGTGCCAGAATGACTGGCTTGCCAAGCTCCAGCAATTGTGTGGTTAAATAGAGATTTCGTTCCATCGCAGATGCATCTACGATATTTACGATGACGTCGATATCCTCTTCCATGATACATTTCCTGGTTACTTTTTCTTCTATAGAATAGGATGTAAGGCTATAGATACCAGGGGTGTCTATGAGTTTAATATGCTGGCCTTTGTAATTAGTCCTGCCTTCTTTTCGCTCAACCGTAACCCCCGGCCAGTTTGCAACTTTTAGGTTCGCTCCGGTATAAGCATTAAATAAAGTGGTCTTCCCACAGTTTGGATTCCCTACGAATGCCACATTAATTGTCTGTTTCATTTTGCTGCTCCTCTGCCTCAATCCCTGATGCAAATTCTCTTCCCAGTGCCCATTTTGTGCCACGCACTTTTATGATCACTGCTCCGTTCTTTTTCATGTTCATGATTTTTACTTTTGTGCCTTCAAATATACCAAGTGCTTCCAGTCTTCTTGTAATACCTTCATCCAAGTGAAGCCCTGCCACTACATAAGTATCTCCTATTTTTCCATCGGATAATATCATTTGTCTAACCTCTCACCGTAAATTGATTCCCTTCTTTTGCTTCTTCTTCCTGCTCTTTAAACTTAATCTGTCTGGAAACGCTCAGTGCCAATGCCATCTCAGCCATTAGGAACATGACCGAAGTACCTCCATAACTAACAAAGGGAAGGGTGATACCTGTCGTTGGAATCAGATTAATAACAACCGCTATATTTAATACAACCTGAATAGAAATATGGGCAAATATTCCGGTTGCAATCAGAGAACCCAACAAATCCGGTGCATTCTGTGCAATAAATAAAAGTCTGTATAATAGGAAAATAAATAATATTGTGAGCATTGCCGCGCCAAATACTCCCAGTTCTTCACATACAATTGAGAAAATCATATCATTCTGGGCTTCCGGCAGTGATCCTAATTTCTGGGCACTGTTGCCCAGTCCTTTTCCAAATAGTCCTCCGGAACCAATGGCATACAATGCCTGCATAACCTGATAGCCGCCCAGACTGGAATAGGTCTCCGGTTCTAACCAAACCAGAATACGTTTGATTCGGAAACTATCCGAATTCTGCACTGCAGATGCAAGGTATGCAACCAGTAATCCGACTACTGCAGCCACACTGCAGCCGCCCACTACAAAAGGAAGAGTCTTGGGATGCGCTATAAAAATTAAGATTACCGTAATTCCGGCGATGATAATTGCCGTACTCAGATTTTCTGTAAATACATACGTAAAAAAAGAAGTTGCAGCACCAAATCCCATAACAATCATAGGTGCCTTAAAACCTTTCATATTTTTACCCAGCTTTACGATTAAAAAAGGAAGAAACAGGATAACCGCTAATTTGGCAAGCTCCGCCGGCTGGAAGGATATGGGACCCAGATAGATCCATCGTCTTGCACCATTCACCGTTCTTCCCACAAACTTAGTGGCGATCAGTAAAATATTTGCAATGATATAAATAAAAAGCGCAAACTTAGCGTAAATATGGTAATCAAACTGTGAAAACAGTAACACAACCACCAGACAGACGGCGCTGATGAGTGCCTGTTTTCCAAAATAATACATATCCGTACCGAATTCGATCTGAGCTTCATAAGCACTGGTACTATATAACATAACCAATCCAAAACAGGTAAGCAGAATAACACTCGCTAAAAGGTTATAATCATAATAACGAAATTCACCCCGTATTTTTTTTCCAATACTTTTTTTCTTTTTTGCAGGATAATTTCCTCTCCCGGCATTTCTAGCTTTCTGAACCATTTATAAACTCCTCAATTTCCTGAAGCGTGTCTGAAAAATTATTTCCGAAATCTGCACGTCTCACTTTGGGTTATACTTCTTCCAAATTCTTATTATATCCCGCTATTCGCCGTGCCCTTCATTAGTAACTGTTACCCCTGGCGCATGACGCACATCATACGATAAGAAATTTTAACTTTACCATACAATTAGAGCATGTCTGTAAAATGCTTGTATAAAAATGTGCGAGGTGGTGTGTGCAGATGGCGGGAATGATTTCAACAGCCTCTTATACTGTTTGACTTTTTTGCCTATGGATTATAATACCACATTCCCCTGAAAATAGGAAGTGTGAATTCCGGTCATCTGAAAGGTTTTTAGCCATGGCTAACATTATTTTTGGAACAAACGCATAAAGCGCTCTTCCATCTGTTTTTTACGCTCTGTGGTCTCCTCTTCCAACAAAACATAAATACCATTTTCGTTTCGCTCCATGCAGCTGCCCTCTTTGCAGTCAGGTGGAAGTTGCTCTAATGGAATACTTATCATGGATTTATCATCTGTTTCACATATTGCTGCATTTTTTTCTATTCTGTCTATAATAAACATCACTATGCCTCCTATTTCGTACTTGTATATCCCATGCAAGTCAAATATATATTTTTTATTTTATCACATTTCATGATTATTTCAAACTTTATCCGTAATATGACACGTTTTTAAAGGTATTTCATAAGATAATATTGAAATCTAGATTAATGAAAAAGGAGACTTTATGAATAATTGTACACCTTGTGATCATAAAACAACAAGACCTTGTACTTGCCTGGAAGATATGCCGGTAGCAATGGCTTACGTACCATGGCAAACATTTCAAGATAAGTTTGAACTGTGTAAAGCCCTTGAGGTTGGTACCATCTTCCCCGAACTTTGCAAACCATTTTGCGGAAAGAGAGGTTGCCGTTAATGAATAATTGTTCAAATTGGAGAAATGGAAATTTTAACTCTATGAACCAACGCCAGTCTTGCCAAAACATGTACAGACCAGACAACAGGCCCCAGATGAGACCGGATTGCGGTTCTCAGCGTCCCTGCCAGCCTCAGATGAAACCGGACTGCGGATGCCAGCGCCCCGAAAAACCCCAGGTAAAACCGGACTGTGGATGTACTCGTCCTGAAAGACCCCAGGTAAAGCCGGATTGCGGATGCCAGCGTCCCTGTGAACCAGTAAAACCGGATTGTGGATGCCAG
>UQCR01000098.1 GCA_900539655.1 uncultured Robinsoniella sp. | reverse complement strand
ATCAATGTCCTGGTCCGCTCCCTTCTCTTTCTGTACACTACCTCCATCTACAAAGCGTCCTTCCTCAGCTATCCCCCAATTTAGTATTATCTGTGTATTGTGAAAAATACAAAAAAAATGTTAAATAAGGGACGTGGCAAATGGACAAGTATCTCGAAATGTGCTATGATTAGATCATATGAGGAAAATCATAAATCCATATGTACAAATGAATCCCTCCGGGGATTCTAAATAATAAGGAGGAAAAACACAAATGGCTAGAAAAATGAAGACCATGGATGGTAATCATGCTGCAGCACATGCTTCTTATGCGTTTACAGACGTAGCAGCAATCTATCCGATCACACCATCATCTGTTATGGCTGAAGCAACTGATGAATGGGCAACTCAGGGAAGAAAAAATATCTTCGGACAGGAAGTTCAGGTAACTGAAATGCAGTCTGAGGCAGGTGCTGCCGGTACCGTTCACGGATCTCTTGCAGCAGGTGCTTTGACAACTACTTACACAGCATCTCAGGGACTTTTACTTATGATCCCTAACTTATACAAAATTGCAGGCGAGCAGTTACCAGGTGTATTCAATGTTTCCGCACGTGCTCTTGCAAGCCACGCATTATCTATATTCGGTGACCATTCTGACGTTTATGCATGTCGTCAGACAGGATGCGCTATGCTTTGTGAATCCAGCGTACAGGAAGTAATGGACTTAACAGCTGTTGCTCACCTCGCTTCCATCAAAGGACGTATTCCATTTATCAACTTCTTCGACGGATTCCGTACATCTCATGAAATCCAGAAGATTGAAACATGGGATTATGAAGATTTAAAAGATATGGTAGATATGGATGCAGTTGATGCTTTCCGTAAACATGCTTTAAATCCAAATCATCCATGCCACAGAGGTTCTGCACAGAATCCTGATATCTTCTTCCAGGCAAGAGAAGCATGTAACGAAAGCTACGATGCTTTACCGGCTATCGTTCAGGACTACATGGATAAAGTAAATGAAAAAATCGGTACTGACTATAAATTATTCAACTACTACGGTGCAGCAGATGCTACTCATGTAATCATCGCTATGGGTTCCGTATGTGATACAATTGAAGAGACAATTGACTACTTAACAGCAGCAGGCGAAAAAGTCGGTGTTGTAAAAGTTCGTCTTTACAGACCATTCAGCGCAGAAGCTTTGATTAATGCTATTCCGGAAACTGTAAAACAGATCTCCGTATTAGACAGAACAAAAGAACCAGGCGCACTTGGCGAACCTTTATACTTAGACGTAGTTGCAGCATTAAAAGAAACGAAATTTGATGCAATTCCGGTATACTCAGGACGTTACGGATTAGGTTCTAAAGATACTACACCTACTCAGATCGTTGCTGTATACAAAAATGCAGAAAAGAAGAAATTCACAATTGGTATCGTGGATGATGTAACAAATCTGTCTCTGGAATTAGGAACACCTCTTGTTACTACACCACAGGGAACAATCAACTGTAAATTCTGGGGACTTGGTGCTGACGGTACTGTTGGTGCTAATAAGAACTCCATTAAGATTATCGGTGATAACACAGATATGTATGCTCAGGCTTACTTTGATTATGATTCAAAGAAATCCGGCGGTGTTACGATGTCCCACTTACGTTTTGGTAAGAGCCCGATCAAATCTACTTACTTAATCCGTCAGGCAAACTTTGTTGCTTGTCATAACCCATCTTATGTTAATAAATATAACATGGTTCAGGAATTAGTAGACGGCGGAAAATTCTTATTAAACTGCCCATGGGATATGGAAGGTCTTGAGAAACATTTACCAGGACAGGTTAAGAGCTTTATCGCTAACCATGGTATTAAATTATATGTAATCGACGGTATCAAGATTGGTAAAGAAATCGGACTTGGCGGACGTATCAATACAGTTCTTCAGTCAGCATTCTTCAAACTTGCAAACATCATTCCGGAAGAACAGGCTATTGACCTGATGAAAGCAGCTGCAAAAGCTACTTACGGAAGAAAAGGCGATAAGATTGTACAGATGAACTATGATGCAATCGATGCTGGTGCTAAGCAGGTAGTTGAAATCACTGTACCTGACAGCTGGAAAGATGCAGCTGACGAAGGTCTTGCAATGTCTCACGCTGAAGGCGGAAGAAAAGACGTTGTTGATTTCGTAAACAATATCCAGAGTAAAGTAAATGCACAGGAAGGTAACTCCTTACCAGTATCCGCATTTAAAGAATATGTAGACGGTTCTACACCATCCGGTTCTTCTGCATACGAAAAACGTGGTATCGCAGTAGATATCCCTGTTTGGAAACCAGAAAACTGTATCCAGTGTAACAGATGTGCTTATGTTTGTCCTCACGCTGTTATCCGTCCGGTTCCGATGACAGATGAAGAAGTTGCAGCAGCTCCAGAAGGAATGACAACAATTCCGATGACAGGTATGCCAAATTATAAATTTGCAATTACCGTTTCTGCTTATGACTGTACAGGATGTGGATCTTGTGCGAATGTATGTCCAGGTAAGAAGGGTGAAAAAGCACTTGTTCTTGAAAATATGGAAGCAAATGCAGACTGCCAGAAATACTTCGACTATGCTGTAGAATTACCAGCAAAAGCAGATGTTGTTGAAAAATTCAAAGAAAATACCGTTAAGGGAAGCCAGTTCAAACAGCCATTACTTGAGTTCTCAGGTGCTTGTGCAGGATGTGGTGAAACACCTTACGCTAAGTTAATCACTCAGTTATTTGGTGACAGAATGTACATTGCAAATGCTACAGGATGTTCCTCTATCTGGGGTAACTCTTCACCATCCACACCTTATACTGTAAATGCAAAAGGACAGGGACCAGCATGGTGTAACTCCTTATTCGAAGATAATGCAGAATTTGGTTATGGTATGTTATTAGCTCAGAAAGCTCTGAGAAACGGCTTAAAAGCAAAAGTAGAAGAAATCATTGCAAATACAGAAGACTCTGATGTAAAAGCTGCTTGCCAGGATTGGATCGATACCTTTAATTCAGGCGCTACAAATGGTTCTGCAACTGACAGAATGGTAGCTGCATTAGAAGGCAAAGACTGCGATACATGCAAAGAAGTTGTAAATAACAAAGACTTCTTAGCTAAGAAATCCCAGTGGATCTTCGGTGGTGACGGATGGGCTTATGACATCGGTTTCGGCGGTGTTGACCATGTATTAGCAAGCGGACAGGATATCAACATCATGGTATTCGATACAGAAGTTTACTCAAATACAGGTGGACAGTCTTCTAAATCTACACCTACAGGAGCTGTAGCACAGTTCGCTGCTGGTGGTAAAGAAGCGAAGAAGAAAGACCTTGCAAGTATCGCTATGAGCTATGGTTATGTATATGTAGCACAGATCGCTATGGGTGCTGATTACAATCAGACTGTAAAAGCTATTGCGGAAGCAGAAGCTTATCCAGGACCATCCTTAATTATCGCTTACGCTCCATGTATCAACCACGGAATCAAGATCGGTATGAGCAAAGCTCAGACAGAAGAAGATAACGCAGTAAAAGCTGGTTACTGGCATTGCTTCCGCTTCAACCCAACAATGGCTGAAGAAGGAAAAGCTGCATTCAGCTTAGACAGCAAGGCTCCAACAGGAGACTATCAGGCATTCTTAGACGGAGAAGTTCGTTACAATTCACTGAAACGTTCTAATCCTGAAAAAGCTGCTGTACTCTTCGCAAAATCTGAAGAATACGCAAAAGAAAGATATGCTTACCTGCAGAAGTTAATTACACTGTATGGTGGAGAACAATAAGACAGAGATGTCATAGTAAGATTAAGACCGGATAGCGATTGGCTATCCGGTCTTTTTTTCGGAAAATAAAAACAATTCTTTGGTTATGATAGAAACATCATCCGATAAATCCCAATTGCCCGATAAACCATATAAGCCTCCGGCATACGTGTAATGTCATAATTCAAAATTTTTTTAATCTTATTCAACCGGTATTGAATCGTGTTTCGATGAAGAAACATGATTTCGCCGGTTCTTTTTGTGTCACTGTCGGCGTCCAGCCAATAGACAGCCAGGGTTTGAAGCAGGTCGGAACTATCACTTTCCATTAAGAGCGGGTTCAGGCACTCAAGAGTATTTCCTTCTTTTTCTTGTGACTCCATTTGCAGCTTCCGGCACTCTCTGGCAAAAATCAGTTCATAGGTAGTGAATGATTTGCGAAGAGGGTAGATCTGGGTGGCATAATGGTAATACTCAGTATATAACAAGAACATTTTCTGCACATGTAAGGTATCCTCCAGATTTGTACAGATAGTAAAGGATGCTTCCGGTTCGGCTTCTAAAACGGACTCTGTAAGAGTATGGCGTATATTCAGATCATTTTTAGAAACCGTTGAGTAGGAGAGAAAAATAACCAGCAGCTTATTGTATACGTCAGCTATTGCCGGACGCTCTAAGATGCGAAGCTCATTTCTGGCGATTTTAGCCAGATGTTCCAGGCGATGCTGGTTCTGGACCAGGGACTGTGACTCATCTTTTAAGTTCACAATGAGCATGGTGTTAATAGATGCTATATCCAGGTGAAATGCCTGCGCGATATTATGTACGCGATCCGGGCTGTCCCCAAGGATTGCAGGAATCAGTGCATCCAGCTGCATGGAATCAATATTGCATTTCCAGATGCTGGAGAAAAGCTGAAGTAACTCTACCGCCTGAAACAGGCTGTTTTTGTTCAGCGTACCCATACTATCTAAAGCCAGAAGCCGCAGATGCCGGTAGGGGGCATCGGTAAAGGGAACACAGTAGATATTCATATTATTTTCTATATAAGGTAACATGAATATATCGTTTTCCGTTTCCTGATAAAGATTCTGATCCTGAAATTGCAAGAGAAGTGTTTCGGCATCAGTCGGACTGGTAACCGGCCATTTTACAAAGCATATGTGCCGGGAAGAGGTATCAGTCAGCAGCAGACTGGATTTAAGCTGTATGCTCAGCATCTGAATAACATTTCCAAGGGTACGCTGATGTTTGGGAAGCTGGGATATACGTTCCAGCATTTGGTTCACATACCGGAATTCCTTTTGGTGATTTAAAAATACTGCTTCCATCACGTCTGATATCACATCATTGTATCCCAGATCCATCCTGTTATATGGCATAACAATCAGGGGGAGTGAAAGTTCATTGGATTTCTCGATCAGCCGTTGGTTTATCTCAGGAAGAAAATGTCCTACATAGTAGAGGACAATTCCGACATCTCCGGATTCATAAAGCATCTCTATCGTATGGCATTGGGCATTTACATCATCTTTAATTGAAGTAAATGCGGTTAATAACAGTTCATTAGGGGTAAACAGCTGTCTATTGGACAACATGTCACTGTCTACCAGCTCTAAAACAGAAATAGAGTTCACAATTTTGTTCAGTCCTTTGTGCCCAGAAACAACAGAACTTTCCCGTAAAGACGGTAGTTTTAGACAGTCAGCAACGGTAAGACTCATGAAAAATCCTCCTATCTGGTTCATTTATGATTATTATTTGTCAAATTTTATCAAATGAAGTAATATTATTATACCCTGATTGCTGAGGTAGTGTAAAGAGCTTTGTGCAGTGTAACAAAATTAGATACCGTTGTTTGTGTTTGGTATGAATGACTTTTTATGCTTAAAATATTATAATAATACAAATGAAAAAAATCTATAGGAGGATTATCGTGGAGAATAAGAATAGTAGTCAGATTGAAGCTTTTGCACTGGAACCTGTAGCTGCTGAAAACAGGAAGAGCTGGATTTCCGTAACGTTTGTTCAGGCGGGCATGTTTATTTGTGTACCATCCCTGCTGTTAGGGGCTATGCTTGCCCAGTCCATGTCATTCTGGCATGCGGCAATTGCAGGTATTTTGGGATATTTACTGACACTTGTACTGACCTTCGTGCTGGGAATGCAGGGCGCAGATCTTGGAATACCAACCTGTGCAATCTGCCAGTCAACTTTTGGAAGAAAAGGTGTCAGGCTGATTGTCAGTTCGCTGTTTGGGATTTCTTTAATGGGATGGTTTGGCCTTCAGACCAGTGTCTGTGGAGAAGCATTTACCAATATTATCAGGGAAGGATTCGGGTTTACCATTCCGGTCAGTGTGTCTTCTGTTATCTGGGGGCTAATTATGCTGGCTACAGCAGTATTTGGAATGAATGCACTGAATAAGCTGGATTCTCTGTCCGTTCCTTTGATGGTGTTTATCATGTTATTGGGAACAGTTCTGGCACTTCGCAGCTATGGAACGGCGGGACTTGGCACAGAGGTAGAGGAAAGCATGAGTATTTTACAGGGAATTGGACTTTCCTTTAGCTTTTCGGCAGTAGGGGCGATTACTGCAGCGGACATTACCAGGTTTCAGCGGAATCGGAAAGACACGATTAAGTCATCCTTCTGGGGAATTATGCCGGCAGCACTTTTCACGCTGGTACTTGGGATTTTGATGACTAAGATAACTGGTGTATATGATATCAGCATGGTATTGGTAGCAGTAGGAATTCCGTTTCTTGGAATCATTATTCTTGTATTGGCAACCTGGACAACTAATTCATTAAATGCATACTGCGGCGGATTGAATGTGATTATGACCTTTAATCTCCCGGACAACCGGAGAAGAGAAGCTACTTTTGCCGCGGGTATTGTAGGAATTTTATTATCGGTTCTTGGAATTCTGGGACATATTGAACAGTTTCTGAGTCTTCTTTCCTATGTGTTTTCCGCAATAGGCGGAGTTATGATTGCGGATTACTGGTTTGTAGGCAAGGGAAAAAAGGAAAACTGGCATCCACAGGAAGGATATAACTGGACAGGTATTATAGCAACAATTCTGGGTGTGGCGGGAGCAGCGTTGATTGGAATTGAATATTCAGGGATTCTATTTGCCCTGGTTATCTTTTTAATTATTGAGAGATTCATACCATCTCAATCCAGAGGTGAAAATACACAATCTGTAAATGAAAAAAAATCAGGAGGAACAATCAATGAGAACATTATCTAAACTGGAAATTATTGATATTTTATATGGATGTACAATTTTGGGAACCGGCGGTGGCGGGGATCTGGAATTGGGACTGGATGTTATGCAGCAGGATTTCGATGAGGGAAAAGAGCTGCGCATGGTAGATTTAGATGAAGTACCGGATGATGCTTATGTAGCAACGCCTTATATGTGCGGTGCGCCTTCCGCATTAGGGGAAGAAATTGAAGATAAATATAAGAGGCTTCCACAGATTGGATACCCCGAATCACTTTTGGCGTTCCGCACATTGGAAAGCTATTACAACAAGAAATTTTATGCGGTATCGTCTACTGAATTAGGTGGCGCCAATACGGCATATGCACTTCACGTTGCCTGCCAGCTGGGGTTACCCATTGTGGATGCTGATCCCGCAGGTCGTTCTGTTCCGGAACTGCAGCACAGCACTTACTTTGTAAAAGATATTCCAATTGCACCTATGGCTTTGGCTACTCAGTTTGGAGATACCATGGTGCTAAAAGATGTGGTGGATGACCTTCGTTCTGAAGATATCGTGAGGGCTGTGGCAGTAGCCAGCGGAAATAAAATCGGGGTAGCGGACCATCCGATTACCGGAGATAAGTTAAGAGGTGCCACCATACCAAATGCTATTACATATGCTTTGAAAATTGGGGAAGCACTGAGAGCGGCACGGGATAATCAGGAAGATGCAGCTGAAAAAATAGCGGCTACAGCAGGTGGGAAAATTTTATTCAGAGGAAAGGTAACAGAGTTTCCATGGGAGCAGACAGGCGGATTTAACGTGGGAGAAGTTTCCCTGGATGGAACAGGGGAATATGCAGGGGAGACATATAAAGTATGGTTTAAAAATGAACATATTCTGTCTTACCGCAATGGGGAAATAGATATTACTGTACCGGATCTTATCTGTGTTGTAGATAAAGCGGGAAATCCCATTACCAATCCCAATTATCAGGTGGGGCAGGAACTGACGATCTTCGTGCTTCCGGCACCTGAAATCTGGACCACAAAAAGAGGACTGGAAGTATTTGGACCGCGTAGTTTTGGATTTGATGTGGATTACGTGCCATTTACCGAAAAATAGAAACGAGGTAAGCTTATGATTGAAGAATTACAGGCGTTGATAGGGATTCCCAGTATCTCTGAAAAGGGTGATGATCATGCTCCCTACGGAGTCGAAACAGCCAAAGCATTGAAGTATGTACTGGATCTGTGCAGAGATTTTGGATTCCGTACGAAAAACTGTGAGAATCAGGCTGGATATGCAGAGATCGGCAGCGGTGATGAAATGATCGGCATCTTGTGTCATTTGGATGTGGTTCCCGCAGGTAATGGGTGGACTTATCCGCCCTTTGCAGGAGAGATCCATGATGGCAGACTTTATGGCAGGGGAGCAGTGGACGATAAAGGACCTGCAATCGCATGCATTTTTGCTATGAAGGAGTTACTGGAGACGGGTATGCCTTTAAAAAAAAGAATCCGAATAATTTTTGGACAGTCGGAAGAAACCGGGGACTGGACCGATATGGAATATTATAAACAACACGAAGAACTTCCCGGTTATGGATTTACGCCAGATGCTGATTTCCCGGTGATTTATGGAGAAAAAGGAATTTTACAGATAAAACTTTCCATGGAGCAGCAGAAATCCGGGTTTCTAGCGTTATCCGGCGGAAATGCACCAAATGTAGTCGCTGATCAGGCATCCTGTACGGTTCTTGGTGCTGGTGGTGAAAAACTGCAGTTTCAGGCAAATGGAAAAGCAGCACATGGCAGTACGCCCGAAGAAGGTGAAAATGCTATATCCAAATTAATGGAGTTATTACAAAAAGAAAAGGATATGAAGGACTTCAAGTGTCCTTTTGCCGAATTCTATATGGATAAAATCGGATTTGCATTGCATGGAGAACAAATTGACTGTGAGCTTTCAGATGAAGCAAGCGGGAAAATCACTTTTAATGCAGGGATGATCGAAGTAAGGGAGGGCAATGTGGAATTGTCTGTTGATATCCGATATCCGGTAACCTGCAGTGAAAAAGAAGTTATCTCCAGGATAAAAGAGCAGACAGAAGCGTATGGAGTGAAGGTTTCTGTCAGTGAAAGTATGGCACCGGTATATCTGGATAAGGAAACCCCGGTGATCCGTGCCCTGATGGAAGTTTATCAGGAGGAAACAGGAGATGATACGCCGGCGATGACTATGGGCGGCGGTACTTATGCAAGAGCGATGGAGGGCATCGTAGCCTTTGGACCGCTGTTTCCCGGCAGGGAGTGCACGGAACATCAAAAGGATGAGTATATTCTCCTTGAAGATCTTGAGAAGGCAAAGGAGATTTATAAGAAAGCTTTGTATAGATTGGTAGAGTTGTAGGAAAACATAAGAAATAATAGAAAAAGGGGATATCCGGTTTTGATTTCGGATATTCCCTTTTGCTAAATTATATATGATCAGTGGCTGTCATAATAAGCTTCCATATAAACCTTTTGCACATCTACCAGTGCAGCCTCTTTTGGATTTTCAGGCATACCGGTATCCTTTAGTGCATGCAGAGACAGGGTCACTACATCAGATGGTTGAAAAGAAGTAGTATTCAATTTCGGGATGCCGATCCGCTCTGAAAGTTCCCTTATGAAGCTGATTGCAGCTGCGGCACCCTGGTCTGCCGTCATCCGGGAGGTGTCAATGCCAAGAGCATGGGCAACCTGGGAATAGCGATCTTTGCAGGCAGATGCATTAAATTTCATTACATAGGGCAGCAGGATTGCATTTGCTACGCCATGGGGAGTATTATAAAAACCGCCCAGCTGGTGAGCCATAGCATGTACCATGCCAAGGCCGGCGTTGGAAAATGCCAGACCAGCCATATATTCTGCCCAGCACATGTCTGTGCGGGCTTCGATATTTCTGCCTTCAAATACTGCTTTAGTCAGGGATTTTCCAATTAAACGGATAGATTCAAGCGCAATGCCGTCGGTAAAGGGGAAATGAGATCTGGCAGCGTAAGCTTCAATTGCATGTGTGAGGGCATCCATGCCGGTAGATGCCGTCAAAAAGGCAGGCATGTCCAGCATCAGCATGGGATCATTAATTGCCAGATAAGAAAGGCAGTTAGCATCCACCATCAGCATTTTAACTTTCTGAACTTCATCGGTTACAACATAAGCTCTGGTCACTTCTGACCCGGTTCCCGCTGTGGTATTGATAGCGATAAGAGGTACACCGGGATTCTTTGATTTGTTCAATCCATTATAATCAGTAATATCGCCTCCATTTTTCGCAAGGATACTGACTGCCTTGGAAACATCCAGAGACGAGCCGCCGCCAATTCCAATAATGTAATTACAGTGTTCCCTGTCAAAATGGGCTTTTGCTTCATTTACTATAGAGACAGTGGGATTTGGTTTCACCCCGTCATAAATCGTATAGTTTTTTCCGGCACCATCCAGTACATCGGTAACCTTCTTCACAGTACCGATTTCCACAAGGGGCCTGTCGGTGACGATAAATGCTTTCTCACCTGATATAAGGTCAATGTGCCGGGGTATTTCATTGATGCAGCCCTTGCCAATCAATGTATGCGCCGGCTGGTATAATTCTCGATAATTCATCTGAGCTTCCCTCCAATACATTTCATAATATAATATGAACAAATGATAATAAAAGATAAACATATGTTATTAGAATTAAAATAACATAATTTAATAGGAAAGTCAATGAAGATAGCCCTCTCCTATAAATTGGTAAAATATTTACTGAATTTTCAACTGCAAAATTATGAAAATCGACAAAATGCCCTGAAAAAAGAAAAATATTTGCAATTTATATTGACAATGCACAAAACTTATAGTATCATCCATGTATACAAATGATAATCATATAGTTACATATGTTCCTAAAATATGTTTGAAAGGACGATGGAATGAAATCGTATTTTATTGGAATTGATACGGGGACTCAGGGGGTGCGGATTGGAATCGCTGATGAAAACGGTGAGATGCTGATCAGCCATGAAAAAAAGTGGGAAACTTCTTATCCTAAAGTTGGATGGGCAGAACAAAATCCCATGGACTGGTGGGAGAGTATCCTGGAAGTACTTGAAATGTGTTCCGAAGAAATGACAGATGAGCAGAAGAAATCGGTAAAAGCATGCTGTGTCTGTGCCACATCCTCTACGGTACTGGCTATCGATGAGCAGGGAAAGCCCCTTATGGATGCCATGATGTGGATGGATGCCAGGTCCCGTGAGGAAATGAATGAGATCAATGAGACTCATGATACGGTTCTGGATTACTGTGGTCAGGAGACATCCTTTGAATGGATGATACCAAAAGCATTATGGATTAAAAGGCACCGAAGGGATATTTATGATAAATGTTATCGCCTGGTAGAACAACTGGACTGGATTAATTTTATGCTAAGCGGGAGATTATCCAGTTCCATATGTAATACAACCTGTAAGTGGAATTACATAGAATCAAAAGGCGGGTACCAGAAAGATTATTTTAAAAGAATAGGATTTGAGGATTATCAGGAAAAAATCGTAACCAAAGTGGATAAAATCGGTGAGGTAATTGGAGAAATAAGGCATGAACTGGCTGAACGTTTTGGATTCAATCCTCATTTAGAGGTGGTACAGGGCGGAATCGATGCCCATATGGCGATGTTTGGACTGGATGTTATTAAGCCCCATAAGCTGGGAATTGTGATGGGAACCAGCTTTGTACATCTGTGTATGTCAGAAGAAAAGCCAGATTTAAAAGGGATCTGGGGACCCTATGACAGCGCGCTGGTAGATGGGCTATGGCTTCTGGAAGGGGGACAGATATCTGCAGCAGGACTGGTAAACTGGTTCAGGAAAAACTTTCATATCGAAGAAGAAGACGGTAATCCCTATGCCAGGCTTTTAAGAGCGGCAGAGGAAATCGAACCCGGATCTGATGGATTGACTGTTCTGGATTTCTTTCAGGGGAACCGGACACCATATAAGGATGCAATGGCAAAAGGGGTCATTTATGGATTGAATGTGAAACACACATGGAAACATATTTATCATGCAGTACTGGAATCCGTTTCATTTGGCACCCACAATATTATACATAATTATGAAACTCAGGGTTATGAAGTAGATTCGCTGACGGTCTGCGGTGGAGTTACCAGGGACAGGGGATGGATCCAGATGATATCGGATGTATCTGGAAAAAAGATCATTATTAACCGTAACAGCCAGGCAGGCGTGCTGGGATGCTGTGTGGTAGCGGCATCAAAAGGAAGGCATTATGAGAGTTTTCAGGATGCTGCTGATCAGATGGTAGTACCTGAAATTGTGGTGGAACCTGATATGGAAAAGCACAAACTGTATCAGAAACCATTTCAGAAATATCTGAAACTGTATAAGAGTTTAAAGAATATGATGCATGAAACAGAACAAGATTAGCCTTATTTAGCATGGTGCTAAATAAATCTAATACATGGCAGACTGTTTCCGGGAGTATGCGGCAGGTTCAGGTATCCCAGAGCCTGTTTTACACGCTCTATAAAGTGATGGCTGATTCTTGCGTAAAGAAAAAATTTATTCTTGTAACACACTCCGGATAACAGGTACCGCAAATATTTACATTCTAAGGAGGAATAAAATGAGAAGGTACAAAAAAATGTTGGGGATTTTAGTAACAGCGGCTATGACAGTTTCCATGCTGACAGCATGTGGAGGCGGAGCGAAAAGTACAGATGGTGACACTGGGGCAAAGACAGAGACTCAGGCTGAGACAAAAGCAGCGGAGACAAAGGCAGCAGAAACTAAGGCAGAGGAAACAAAAGGGGCAGTGACGGAACAGGCAAAAGAAACAGCTTCAGAAGCAGTCACAGAAGCAGCAAAAAAGGCGGATGCTTCCGGCAAAAACTTTAAAATAGGTTACGTGAATAAGACTTTGAACAATCCTTATTTTGTAGCACTGGATGCAGCTCTTAAAGAAGAAGTAGAATCACGTGGATGGTCTTATGCCAGCCTGGATGCTTCCGAAGATATTTCCAAGGAAATGGAAAATATGGAAACTTTCGTTTCACAGAAATATGATTGTATTATTATGAACTGTGTAGATTCCGAAGCTTGTCTTCCGGCTATCGCAAATGCAACTGCAGCAGGTATACCGGTTATCAATGTAGATAATGCCTGTGATACCTCAGCTGAGAATATCACAACTGTTTGTTCCGATAACCTGAGAAACGGCAGGGCGGTAGGCCTTTATGTAGGCGAGCAGTTTGGAAAAGATCCCATTGTATCGGTTCTCTTATCCGGAGTAAAAGGTGCCGTAGTATCTCAGGAAAGACGTACCGGGCTGATGTGCGGAATTATTGAGCAGAGAACAGGCTGTACGGAAGATGAAGCATGGGCAGCAGCAAAGACAATGGAACAGGAACTGATGGATAAAGGAAAAGCAGAAAATACAGATGCAAATTTCAAGATCAATGGTCAGGGCTGGGGCAACTGGACCGCAGATGAAGGGCTTCCGGCAATGGAGGATTTACTGGTAGCAAACAAGGATATCAACCTGGTATTAGGTGAGAATGACAACATGTTATTAGGAGCTATGACAGCCATTGAAAATTCCGGATTAACGGATAAGATCAGACTGGCAGCAGCAGCAGACGGACAGAAGGAAGCTATTAAGCTGATCGCGGATGGTACGGGATATATGGCTACCGGAGATAATAATCCGAAGACGGTTGCAGCTATGGCGTTGCAGGTTGCGGACGAAGTATTGTTAGATGGTAAGACAGCAGATGATTATGAGGATATTACACGGACACCGCCTCTTTGCTATACCATTGAAAATGCAAAAGACTACTATGATGAAAATGCAGCATTTTAACAGATGAAAATGGGGGTGCGGTGTCAGCTTATCAATGTCAGATAACGATACGGCATCCCTAAAAAATAAAATAACAGAAACACAGAAAATGATGAGGAGTGTAGGCGATGGGTAGTGAATATCGGGTTGAGATGGAGCACATTGACAAAAAGTTTGGCGGCGTCTATGCACTGAAGGATGTTTCTCTACGGGTAAAGCCAGGAGAAGTCCATGCTCTGATCGGAGAAAACGGTGCAGGAAAATCTACTTTGATGAAAATCTTATCCGGGGCGGTTATCCGGGATGGCGGAACCATTCGGATAGATGGGCAGGAGGTAAAAATCTCATCTCCAAGAGAAGGTAAAGAACTGGGTATTGCAACCATTTATCAGGAATTTATGCTGGCGCCGCATTTAACGGTAGCAGAAAATATATTTATCGACCGGTTAAATCAGGGCGGAGCGGCGATTCGTTGGAAGAAATTGAATAAAGATGCATCTGAAATATTAAAGAAGCTGGGATTTGGAGAAATTGATCCGAAGCAAAAGGTTGCAGAGTTATCGGTGGCATATCAGCAGGTTGTGGAAATCTGCAAAAATCTAAGCCGGGATGCCAAGATTCTGGTATTGGATGAACCTACCGCAGTTCTGACATTTACAGAGATAGAAAAGCTATTTGCACTGGTCAACCTTTTGAAAAAAGACGGAGTCAGCATCATCTACATATCCCACAGGCTGGAAGAAATATTCCAGTTATGTGATACCATTACCGTATTTAAGGATGGGAAGTTCGTGAAGGAGCTTTCGTCCGGGGATATTGATAAGCATGGACTGATTAATCTGATGGTAGGGCGGGAAATGTCAACCCTGTATCCGGAGAGAAAAGTGAAGCTGGGAGACGTAGTTCTGGATGTAAAAGACCTGAACTGCGGGAAGATGGTACAAAATGTGTCCTTTTCCGTTCGCGCAGGAGAAGTACTGGGATTCAGCGGACTTGTTGGGGCCGGAAGAACGGAAACCATGCGTGCCATATTTGGTATAGACCATAAAGAAACCGGCGAAATTATGCTGGCTGGAAAAAAAGTAACGTTTAAGGCGCCGAAGCATGCAGTGGAGAGCGGATTGGGATTCCTGCCGGAAGACAGAAAGCAGCAGGGAGTGCTGCTGAATCAATCTATCCGTATTAATACCACACTTGCTTCCCTGAAACAGGTAAAATACGCCATGGACGTAATCAACAGTAAAAAAGAAAAACAGACGGTGGAAAATATCCTGGGGCAATTATCCACGAAATATGCATCCATGGAGGATGATGTATCCAGTCTTTCCGGCGGCAACCAGCAAAAAGTGGCTCTTGCAAAATGGCTGGCTGCTGACTGTAAATGTATGATTCTGGATGAACCTACACGTGGAGTGGATGTTGGAGCAAAGGTAGAAATATATAAAGTAATTAATGACCTGGCAGGCAGGGGAGTTGCAATTGTCATGATTTCATCGGAGATGACGGAAATAATCGGAATGTGTGACCGGGTAATCATTATGAGACAGGGCAGAATTACCGGAGAAGTGGCCAGAGAAGAATTATACGAAAATGTATTGATAAAATATGCGATGGGTGTATAAGTGTGAAAGCAAAGTACGTTCACACTGCCGGTTCAGGAATAGCACAAGCCGCTTGCGCTATTCGTATGGGTAAGTTTGGAAGAAAAATATGATATCGAAAGGAAGCCACATTTTGATTCTTTCAAATATTTGTTTGTGGCAGTATAGCAGGCATGCCTGCTGTATGCAATGGGTGAAAAAATGAATACAAAAAATAAAGCTGCAAAATTATTTATTAAACATAATACTTATTTTATGCTGTTGCTGTTAGTGATTATCTGTATCTGCATATCGCCGGATTTCTTTACCTTACAGAATATCATTAATATCCTGCGCCAGTATTCAGGAACCACCGTTGTCTGTATGGGAATGTTATTTGTAATCCTGACTGGGGGAATTGATTTATCGGTTGGTTCTATATTAGCACTTGGCAGTGTAATGGTTGCATTTGCACTGACCACCCACAGCCTGGGCATGGCAGCAGCCATCCTCTTGCCGGTACTGGTTGGATGTGTATTGGGTGGGGTAACCGGATTTCTGGTATCCTATGCTAAAATGGCTGCTTTTGTAGCTTCTCTTGCTATGATGACAATTGCAAGAGGTCTGGCATTTGTAATATCAAATGGGCAGCCGGTACAGACGCCAAAGGATACGATCGGTAAATTAGGAGTAGCCATGATCGGAGGGGTTATACCATGGCTGGCTGTGATTGCGGTAGTTGTCATTTTGATATTCTGGTTTATACATAAGTATACTGCTTTTGGACGTATTATCGTTGCAATCGGAAGCAATGAAACAGCAGTAAAATTAGCGGGTATCCGCGTAAACAGGTATAAAATGTCCGTATATGCCATTTCAGGAATCTGTGCAGCCATCGGAGGAATTATCGCGTCTTCAAGAACTGCAATCGGAACACCGATCATTGGACAGGGGCTGGAACTGGACGCTATTGCAGCCTGTGTAATTGGAGGCGCCAGCCTGTCAGGAGGGGAAGGTTCCTGTATCAAGACAGTTGTTGGTGTACTGGTACTGGCATTAATCAGCAATATTATGAACCTGCTGGCTGTTCCGTCCTATCCACAGGATATTATTAAAGGTATTATTATTATCATTTCGGTATTATTACAGGGTCTTACCTCCAAAAATAAAACAGTTTAGTGATAGTTTCAAACAGGTTCTAGAGCATGGGGAATAGTCGGCAGAGAGGAGCGGTACAATGAGAGATGTTTTATTGATGGCAGTTGATTTAGGCACCAGTTTTATAAAGGTTGGAGTATATGATACGGACAGCACTTGTATCACCGTTGAAACGGAGCCGGTAAAGGATTACAGGCCGGGACCGGGTATCTTTATTCAAAAAGGAGAAGAATTATTAGCTTCTGTAATTGCCTGTATGAAGAAAGTGTGTGCAGCGCTGAATGATAGGGCAGGTCTGATTGAAGCAATTGCCTTTACCGGACAGATGTCAGGGTTTATGGGAGTGGATGAGAACTGGAATGATATCACCACCTGGTCCTGTTCCCTGGATAACCGGTATATGCCTTATGCAGAAAAACAGATGGAGAAATTACGGGATCCCTTTTTGTGCATTGGAGGGACAAACTTCCCTCAGATGGCACCTAAATATGAGTGGTTTAAAACGGAATATCCGGATCAGAGCAAAAAAATCGCCAAGTATCTGATGATCAGCGGATATGTAATTGGGAAATTGGGTGATATTCCAATTGAAGATGCGGTAATAGACAGATCTTTCACTCAGTGGACCGGACTGGCTGATGTAAAAAATGACAGATGGTCACAGGAAATATGCAGAGAAATTGGATTGGATGAAAAGTATCTTCCAAGAATCGTAAATTCAAATCACATTTGTGCACATTTAAATAAAGAAATGGCTGCGGCAACCGGATTAAAGCCGGGAATCGTATTGGTTTCGGGTGCAGGGGATAAGCCTGCGGGCTGCCTGGGGGCAGGAATCGTAAATTACGGAGATCTAATATTTGAAGCATCATCCTACGGAGAAGTGAGCTGCTGTGTCAGCGAATACCGACCGGATATGGACGAAAGGCGTCTGGATGTCATACCCTCAGCAGTACCGGGGGAGTTCTATGCCACACATTTTGCGGCGGGCTCCGGGATTACCTTAGACTGGTTCATGAATACTTTTGTAAAACAGGCTGGCATCGGGACAAAAGAAATGTTTGCAGATATGGAAGATAAAATGAATGACATAGCGCCGGGATGCAACGGGCTCATGGGAATTGGCTTGCTGGGAGGCAGTTCTATGCCGCTGGATGGTACTCTTCGCGGAATGTGGATGGGATTTGACTGGAGCCATTCAAAGGCACATTTTTATAAAGCCCTTTTAGAAAGTTTTACCTATGACTTTACCCTGTGCATGCAGCGGATAGAAGAGCTGTATCCGGAATATAAGCAGGAGCATGTCAGGATCATTGGTGGTGGCGCCAAGTCACCGGTATGGACCCAGATGTGTGCTGATGTCCAGGGAAAGAGGTATGAAGTTCTGGACCGTGAAGATGCTGCCATGTGGGGTGCTGCAATTTTGGCGGGAAATGCCATAGGGGTTTTTCCTGATTTAAAAGAGACTGCATTAAAACACATAAAGGTAAAGCGGGAATTTCAGCCGGATATTACGAAAAGAGAAGCATATCTGCCCTACTTACAGTTATACAAGGATTACATAGTGGAGCTGCATGATTTCTATGAGCGAATTGGAAAATTGTCCAGGTAAACTAGTAGACCATAAAGTTTGTTTCCTCCGTGGTGAACAAACTTTATGGATCACTATTTTCTGACATGTTAGTATACCGAAGGAGAAGAGAATATGGCTAAGACAGTAAAAACAATGAAAGCACTGGTTGTTTATGGAAAAAATGATTATCACTTGGAAGCAGATTATCCGGTACCGGATTTAAAAAAAGGGGAGGTACTGATAAAAGTTGAAGCTTGCGGAGTGTGTGCCAGCGATATTAAGAATTGGCATGGAGCAGAAGGCTATTGGGGAGATGGCAAAACAGAGCCATGGGTAAAGACACCATTTATTCCCGGACATGAATTTGTAGGGGAAGTAGTGGAAGTGGCTGATGATTATCAGGGAAGCGCAAAAGTCGGTGACCGGATTACCGGTGAACAGATTGTACCCTGCAATGATTGTATGTTTTGCAAAACCGGACATTACTGGATGTGCGACAAAGCAGATATCTTCGGATTCCGTGCTCACGTAAATGGTGCCATGGCGGAGTATATGGTTCTGCCTGAAAAAACAAGGATATATCAGATTCCGAAGGGATTGGAAATAGAAAAGGCAGTTTTAATCGAGCCATACAGCTGTGCAAAACATGCAGTAGACCGGGCGGATATCTCCAATACAGATGTGGTTGTTATATCTGGAGTGGGAACGCTGGGTCTGGCAATGGTCAACTATGCAAGGCTGCGCAGACCTAAGAAACTTATTGCAATTGATATGAAGGAGGACCGGCTAGAGATTGCAAAAAGATTTGGTGCAGATATCTGTCTCAACCCGGCGCAGTGTGATGTGGTTAAAGAGATTCAAAATATGACAAATGGGTATGGCTGTGACATTTATATAGAAGCAACAGGACATCCTTCCAGCGTGCAGCAGGGATTGGATGCCATCCGGAAATTAGGAAGATTTATAGAATTCAGTGTATTCGGGCAAAAAGTCAGCGTTGACTGGTCGGTAATCGGTGATGGAAAAGAACTGGATATCCTGGGAGCGCATTTGGGACCATATTGTTTTGATGTGGTAACGGAATGGATCGCTGACAATACCATCTATACAGATGGCGTGGTAACCCATACATTTTCATTGGATCAGTGGCAGACTGCTTTTGAACAGAATGCCAAAGGAGACGGATCCCTTAAGGTTGTAATTAAACCGTGATAATGGAGGAAAGGAAAATGATTACAGTTCAGGCAGAGCATTTAAGCAAAGAGAGTTTTGAGATATTTGGACAGTACCACAATATGTGTTCGGATGATGGGGCATGCTTTGGAGATCAGAATTTCACTTTTTATAGAGACAGCATCCGCATGGTTCCGCCGGTATCGGCACTGGCATTTTCAACACTTAAGGTACAAAGATCGCCCCAATTTGTGGTGCCGGCACTGGAATATCATGACCATACGGCTGAAATTATGATGCCTATGGATGATGATACGTTTTTGTGCCTTGCTCCCGCCGGGAATACCCAAAGACCGGAAACAGAAGCAATACGCGCATTTTTCATTCCCCGTGGCACCATGATACATATAAATCCCGGTACCTGGCATTACATGCCACAACCGCTGAATAAAGAAGAGGTTCATGTTCTGATCGTACTTCCGGAGCGGACTTATTGGAATGACCTGACAGCGGTAAATTATGAAGGGGAAAGCTTATTAACAGTTAAAACAGGAGGAGACCATGAAAGCGTTTGTTTATAATGGGGATAAGGATTTCGCTATAGAGGACAGGGAAAAACCATCTGCATCAAAAGATTCTGCAGTGATTAAGATAGAAGCAGCATCAATCTGCGGAACGGATGTGAGAACCTTCGCCAATGGAAATCCCAAGATCAGTCCGGGCAGAATTATCGGACATGAGTGTTGTGGAACAATTGTGGAGATAGGTGCGAAAGTGAGTGGATTTGCTCTTGGAGATCGGGTTCAGATTGCTCCAGCCATTGGATGCGGAGAGTGCAGGCCCTGTCAAAAAGGACACACAAATATGTGTGATCATTTAAGGACAATCGGTTTTGAGTTTGACGGTGTATTTGCAGAGTATATGGAGATTCCTGCCGATGCATTCAGACAGGGAAATGTGAATAAGGTACCGGACAATGTTACGGCAAATGAAGCGGCTCTTGCAGAACCAATGGCCTGTGCTTTAAATGCACAGCAGATCTGTAATATCAGAGAAGGGGATACCGTAGCTGTATTTGGTTCCGGATTCATTGGCTGCTCCCATGCAGAACTGGCATTTGCCGCAGGTGCTTCTAAGGTTATGATGATGGAAGTTTCTGAATTTCGAATCCGTCAGGCGCGGGAATTAATACCCGGGATTATTGTAATCAATTCGCGGACGGAAAATTGCTATGACCGTATTATGGAAGAAACAGATGGCAATGGTGCAGATGTGGTAATTACGGCATGCTCCGTGGGCAAGGTACATACAGATGCTCTGAAAATAGCTGCAAAACATGGCCGAATCAGCTTGTTTGGAGGAATACCGGGAGATGGAAAAGGATTTCTGGACTCAAATGATATTCATTACAAAGAACTGGGGGTCTTTGGCGTTCATGCATCCACCAGCAGCCAGAACAGAGAGATTCTAAAGAAGATCGCAAAAGGAAATCTGCGGCCGGAAAAATATATCACACAAGAATATGCGCTGGAAGAAATGATGGATGCCTTTGAACATTTAAAGAGCGGTCAAATATTAAAAGCAATTATCCACCCATAAAGGTAATGCCTGGAAGCTGTTAACAGAAAGGAACATTTGTAAACAATACAAAGCAGCCTGCCGGTTTGACAGATGCTGCCGTATTCCCGCCTGTCTAAACTGTTTTATGCCATAATAAAGATCAGGATAAGACAACGCATATAAGTTGTTGACTTTAAATATGCGTTGTGTTATTATAATTTTAGAGTAACATAATTTACTACATGATGAACAAATGTAAATAGAAAGCTGTGGATAGATGATAAATCAGGTTGAATTAGAAAAAATTATCCTTGAGACCATCCGGAGATATCAGAAAAAAAGGCTTATAATTGCAGTAAACTGGAAGATGAATATGACTATTTCCCAGGGAAGAAAATTCTTAGAGGAATTAAAAGATATTCCGGATGTCCCACTTGTTATATTTCCGCCTTATACAACGTTGGCAGGATTGGCAGAGGATTTTACCAAAAGGAATATCCGGATTGGGGCGCAGAACTTTCATGACCAGCAGAAAGGTGCATTTACTGGAGAAATATCCATACCTATGCTGCAGGAGCTGGGATGTACCTATTTAATGGCAGGACATTCGGAACGGAGGATCTATAATTATGAGTCCGATGAGGAAATAAACCGAAAGGTTCTTGCCGCTGCAAAGTCCTCCATGAAGATTATGCTCTGTATCGGAGAGAGCCAGAAGGAACGCCAGGAAGGCATGTGGAAAGATACGCTTCGCAGCCAGCTTTTGAAAGATCTGGCAAGACTGCCCGGGGAGGCGGTTGCAAATGTATATATCGCTTATGAGCCTGTATGGGCAATCGGAACGGGTATCAGTGCATCATTAGAGGAAATTCATGAAACACATATATATTTAAAAGGTATGGTTCGGGAAACTTTAGGAGTGGAAGTACCAATACTCTATGGCGGAAGTGTAAATGACAAGAATGCAGCAGCCATAGGCGAGATTCCATCTGTAGATGGATTTTTAATTGGAAGCGCAGGGATTCATGCAGAAAAATTAAACCGTATTCAGGAGTGTGGATGAAAAATACATGCTCAGGAGTATATGTTAATATATTAGGAAGAGAGGACATACATATGGAAATGGAACAGTTGGTTGCAAAAATTGCAGATGAGATTCTGAAAAAACTGGAAACCCAGGGGGGGTTAAAACCTGCTCCGTCCGGTTCCATAGCAGGTATGATAGACCATACGCTGCTGAAACAGGATGCAAGCGAAGAACAGATTAAAAAACTATGTGAAGAAGCGAAAGAGAATCATTTTTGCTCAGTGTGCATAAATCCCGGATATGTTCCCCTTTGTTATGAGATGCTGAGAGGAACAGCCGTAAAAGTGTGTACCGTAATCGGCTTCCCGCTGGGTGCCACCACAACGAAATCGAAAGTTTTTGAAGCGAATGAGGCTATCGAAAACGGAGCTGGCGAAGTGGACATGGTCATTAATGTGGGAAAAGTGAAGTCTGAAGACTGGGGTTTTGTAAAAAAAGACATTTCAGATGTAGTTACTGCAGTGCATGGCAGAGCAATTGTAAAAGTAATTCTTGAGATATGTCTGCTTACGGAAGAAGAAATTGTACATGTCTGCAGGATTTGTAAAGAGGCAGGTGCAGATTTTGTTAAGACATCCACTGGTTTTTCTACCGGAGGGGCTACCGTATCTCACGTGGCGCTTATGAGAAAAACAGTGGGTAATGAGATGGGGGTAAAAGCTTCCGGCGGAGTTAAGAGTGCAGAGACAGCCAGGGAAATGATTGCAGCAGGAGCAACGAGGCTGGGTACCAGTTCCGGTATTGCAATCATAAATGGTTTAACCGGAACCAGTAGTTACTAAAGGAGAGGAGTGAAGAAAATGGCACAAAAAATGAGGGCTGTAAGGTTATTTGCACCAAAGGATATCCGCTGCGTGGAAGTGGATGTACCGCAGATTGAAAAGGATACCCAGGTTTTGATAAAGGTAAAAAGCTGCGGGGTATGCGGATCTGATATTCCCAGAGTTATGGTGAAAGGCACCTATCATTTTCCAACTACCATTGGCCATGAGTTTGCAGGTCAGATAACAGCATGTGGTGATAAGGTGAAAAACCAGCTGGATGTGGGAGACCGGGTATCCGTTATGCCCTTAATCCCCTGCGGTGAATGCCAATACTGTAAAGTAGGGCAGTCACATCTCTGCGACACATATGACTACTATGGTTCCAGAAGAGACGGCGCTATGGCTGAATATATCGTAGTGGAATCAGAAAACTGCCTCAAACTCCCATCCGGGGTAGATTACGAAGAAGGTTCTTTTACAGATCCGGTGTCAGTAGGACTCCATGCAGTTCGGAAAACAAAGGTGGAAGCCGGAAAATCTGCAGCAGTATTTGGA
Source organism: uncultured Robinsoniella sp. (assembly GCA_900539655.1). Taxonomy (GTDB): domain Bacteria; phylum Bacillota; class Clostridia; order Lachnospirales; family Lachnospiraceae; genus Robinsoniella. The sequence continues at coordinate 2,155 of UQCR01000098.1, read as the reverse complement.
TTGGGAGCAATTGGGTTTATTACGGTCCAGTGGCTGAAAGCCCTTGGATGCACAACGGTAATTGCCGTGGATGTATCGGATGATAAACTCCGTCTGGCAAAACGTCTGGGTGCCACAGCAGGCGTAAATGGCAAGGACCTGGACGCAGTAAAGGCTATTAAGGATTTGACAGGAGGGGAAGGGGTGGATATTGCAATTGAGTTTGCAGGAAGCAAATATACCCACGTGCAGGCGGTAGCCTCCTGTAAGAAAAATGGAGAAGTTGTTTACGGCGGTATCACTTATGATGATGTAACATTCCCCAACAGCGTCATTGCTTCTATCTTAAGAGGAGAACTGACGATTCACGGAAGCTGGAATTCATCTATTAACCCACTCCCCATTAATGAATGGAAGAGTGCCCTGGAATTTATACATACCGGACAGATGAATGTAGACCCGTTAATTACCCACAGGGTACGTCTGGAGGATTGCAAGGAAGTATTTGATATGATGTTTAGGCGGTCGGAAGTATTTACAAAAGTACTCTTTAAACCGGAAATGTAAAAACCAAGCAGGAGGATTAAGATCATGACACAGGAAGCATTAGGATTAGTAGAAACAAGAGGGCTGGTAGCAGCGATTGAAGCAGCGGACGCTATGGTAAAAGCAGCAGATGTAACATTGGTTGGATCAGAAAAAATCGGATCCGGATTGGTTACGATAATGGTACGCGGAGATGTGGGTGCAGTGAAAGCTGCAACTGAAGTGGGAGCACAGGCAGCCGGAAAGTTAGGAGAACTGGTTGCGGTACATGTCATACCAAGACCTCATGGTGACGTGGAGAAAATATTGCCCCAGGCATAAATTCCAGATAAACTATGATAAGGAGAGAAGGCAGGGTGCTGATCAGGATAGCCCTGCCTTTTTTATGGTTCATTATTGGATAGTAAACAGTATTATGTTATAATACCTAAATAATATCCATAAAAAGTCCTTTTAATAAAAATAAGGAGATGGTTGTCGGGAGGAGAATGATGATGAATGATTATAAAAAGATAGAGCTTCTGGTCCAGGTGGCTAAGCTGTATTATGAAAATGACTACAGCCAGGAAATGGTGGCAAAAAAGCTGAGTTTGTCCAGGCCATATATATCTAAACTTTTGAATGAAGCGAAAGAGGTGGGCATCGTTCGAGTCCAGGTGATCGACCCTATGAGTGTAGAGAGCAAGCTGGAGCAGAAATTCAGGAATAGATTTAATTTGAAGAAAGTGATTATAACACCAAACAATGCAGATGAAAATCCATTGTCACGCATTGGGATGGAGATGGCAAGATATCTGAACAGTATTATAAAAAGTGGCGATATCCTGGGACTTTCCTGGGGCGACACCTTGTTTGAGTGCTCTAAATCCCTGATTGGCAGAGAAGACCTGGAAAATGTAACGGCAGTACTCCTTTGTGGAGGTATCAGTAATCTGAAGAAAAACATTTATTCTACAGAAATAGCAAATAATTTTGCAAACAAGCTGAGAGCTTCCTCCTATGTACTGCCTCTTCCGGCAGTGGTGGATAATAAAAAAATGAAAGATATCATACAACGTGACCACAATATGGGGAAAGTACTCCAGTATGGTTATGATGCCAATATTGCGGTCTTTACAATGGGGGCATTCGGACTAAAAAGTGCAATTGTGCGTGCGGGCTATTTAAGTGACCGCACCATGGAAGATCTTTCCCAAAAAGGCGCAGTAGGAGACATCTGTTCCCATATTATTGACATTAACGGAAATATATGCGATATGGAATTAGACGAAAGAACCATTGCCGTGCCGTTAGACGTAATCAGGCAGAAAGACTACCGGATCGGCGTGGCACAGGGGACCAGCAAAATTGATTCAATCTGCGGAGCGCTAAATGGAGGGCTCATCAATGTCCTGATCACAAATGAAGAGACAGCGGAGTTAGTATGGAATAAAATTGAGAAGATGGATCGGGATTAAGGGATTTGGGGTTTCGCTGAGGAAAGACGCTTTGTATATGATAAGTAGTGTACGGAAAGAGAAGGGAGCGAGCCAGGACATTGATTTGGAAGGCTTACCGCAGAACTGGTATTTTCTAACCTTCCCAGAGCGCTTTTTGGCGGCACGCGGGCATTCGCTCCGAAATCCTGATG
>UQCR01000097.1 GCA_900539655.1 uncultured Robinsoniella sp. | reverse complement strand
GAACATAATGATTTAGTAATGGATAGGGGGAATCAAAATGACAATACGCCATCTTCGTATTTTTAAAATAGTCTGTGAAGAAGAGAATATTACAAAAGCTGCAAAAAAACTATATATGACCCAGCCTGCGGTGTCCCATGTCATAAACGATCTGGAAGAAAAGATTGGAAATACCCTGTTTGACCGGGTATCCAAGCGTATTTATCTGAATGAATTCGGGAAATTATTCCTGGACAAAGCCATTCGCGTACTAGAATTGTACGATGATTTGGAAGGGGGCCTGGATTCCCTGAAAGAGCAGGCGGTCTTACAGATTGGTTCCAGCATAACAATCGCTAACTTCTGGCTTCCGTCCCTGCTAAAGAAATTTGAATTGCAGTGGAAGAATACTCCCGTCCGGGTAGAAGTAGAAAGTGCCAGGATTATTGCGGAAAAGCTTTTACAAAATGAAGTGGACCTGGCGTTGATAGAAGGAGTCTTTCCCAGAGATAATCTGGTCTGCATTCCCTTTTCGTCATACCGCCTTGTGGTATTATGCGGCAATGGGCATCCTCTGGCATCTGCAGGTGAGGTGCAGATAGAAGATTTGGCACAACAGAAATTATTGTTAAGAGAAAACGGCAGTGCAATACGGGATACGTTCCAAAGTGCAATGACCCTACATAATCTGTCCGTGGCTCCCACATGGACAAGCGTAAATTCACAGGCATTGATTCAGGCAGCCAAAAATAACCTGGGTGTTACCGTTATGCCTGATATACTGGTTAGAAAAGAATGTGAAAGAAAAGAACTGGTACCGTTGACGGTAGCCGGACTTTCTATGGAGAATCAAAATTATCTGGCATATCATAAGGACAAGTTCTTATCAGAGCCTATGAAAGGGTTCCTGAAAATCCTGAAGCATGTTTGAAAATTTATGACTGCTGTTAGCACACCCTCTTTACGGATTCATTATCTGTGGCAGGGACTATTGACATACCGGCATTAGTACGGGTAAAATGGACGTATGGCTGTAACCTTATAACAAATAAAGGAGAAGACGAAATGAAGAAAATCGGATTTATTGGAGTCGGAATTATGGGGAAATCAATGGTGAGAAATTTAATGAAGGCAGGTTATGAAGTTTCTTTCTATGCCAGAAATAAGTCAAAAACTGAGGATGTTATTGCAGAAGGTGCGGTTTACCATTCGACTATTCCGGAATGCGTGAATGGCTGTGATGCAGTAATTACGATTGTCGGCTTCCCTAATGATGTGAGAGCAGTTTATTTTGGAAAGGATGGCATACTGGAAAATGTACCGGAAGGAACTTACGTAATTGATATGACCACCTCAAGCCCCAAATTAGCGGAAGAAATCTATGAAGAAGCCAAAAAACGTGGAATTTATGCACTGGATGCTCCGGTTACCGGAGGAGATGTAGGCGCTAAAAATGGGACGTTATCCATACTGGCGGGGGGAGATTCCCAGTCATATGAAAAATGCCTTCCTGTTTTTGAGGCGATGGGTAAGAACATCCACCTGGAAGGGAAAGCCGGAAGCGGGCAGCATACCAAAATGGTAAACCAGATCATGATAGCCGGGACAATATCCGGTATCTGCGAAGCATTTGCCTATGCAAGGGAGAAAGGTCTGGACATCCCAACTGTACTGGATTCTGTTGCAACAGGTGCAGCTGGAAGTAAGCAGCTGGAACTGCAGGCGGCAAAAATGCTGGAGCAGGATTATGCACCGGGATTTTTTATAAAGCATTTTATTAAAGATATGAAGCTGGCAAAGGAAGAGGCTGAGGGAGACGGACTGTCATTAAAAGTACTGAATCAGACACTTGCAGCATACGAAGAGCTGGAAAAAAGAGGAGACGGAGAACTGGGAACCCAGGCACTTATTAAATATTTTGATAAATTATAAATGACAGGAAAGAAGGGAATACATATGGCTAAAAATTACCGCTCCCAGCTGGTTGGCGTATTTGGCTGCCCGGTTGATGAAAATCCAACAGGAGTCATGGAAGAAGCTGCATTTGCAAAAATGGGGCTGGATTACCGTTATCTGACAATTAAAGTAGAAAAAGACGATCTGGAGGCGGCAATGAGAGCTGTGCGTGCATTCGGAATGAAGGGAATTAATTTAACCATTCCCCATAAAGTAAAGGTACTTTCTTATCTGGATGAACTGTCAGAAGCGGCAAAAATTATAGGAGCCGTTAATACAGTGGTAAACCGGGACGGGAAATTGTTTGGAGAAAATACGGACGGGAAAGGATTTTTAACAGCTCTTAAAAATGAAGGAACAGAAGTAAAGAATAAAAAGATTGTGATGTTAGGTGCCGGAGGTGCAGCCCGGGCAATCGGTGTGGAGTGCGCACTGGCTGGAGCTTTGGAGATTACAGTTGTGAACCGGAATGAGGAACGCGGCGCAGAACTGGCGGGGCTGATTGAAACAAAAACAGATACAGCAGGCAGATTTGTGAAATGGGAGGGCAGCTATCCGGTGCCGGAAGATACGGACATTTTGATTAATGCCACCTGTGTGGGCCTGTATCCAAATGTATCAGATAAGCCGGAGATTAACTACGATACCATAAAACCGGGTATGACAGTCAGCGATGTGGTCTTTAATGATCCCAATACACGCTTCTTACAGGAAGCGGGACAAAGAGGTGCAAAAACTGTAAACGGGCTGGGTATGCTGGCACAGCAGGGAGCGCTTAATTTTACTCTGTGGACAGGAGCTGACGCGCCTGTGGAAGTGATGGAAGATACCCTGAAGCAGGAATTTGGATTAAGCAAATAAGGTCATTTTTGGTTTCTTACAATACAGGATTTACACAAAATCAGGGAAATTGAAATAGTAAATGCCATCTGTAACGGATACAGATGGCATTTTATTGTTATTTTGCCGCTTTTTGGGCAAAACTAGTATTAACCAGCTTATCATAAGGTGCGCGCTGGCTGAGTTCCCCGGCATTTTCCAGGATATCCTGAAGCAGATTGAAGCTGTTTTCTTCAAATACCATGTTATCTTTCCAGGTATCCTGTTCGTGATAACGTTTTACAATGGTCGTAATTGTAGCAAGATCTGTTTCTTTAAACTGTGGTTCAATGATTTTTGCTATTTCTTCCGGTGTATGGGAATTCACGTAATCCATACCTTTTTGGAGAGCGTCTGTAAAGCCCTGGATAATTTCGGGATTCTTTTTGATGAAACTGCCTTTTGCACTGTATGCGGTATAAGGCACATAACCGGAATCCGTCCCAAGAGAAGCAACTACGTGTCCGCTGCCTTCTTTTTCAAGGGAAGTGGCACCTGGTTCAAACTCTACCGTAAAATCACCCTGTCCGCCGGAAAATGCGGCTGCGGTAGAACCAAAATCAATACTTTGATCGATATTTAAATCAGTTGCAGGATTGATTCCATTTTGTTTTAAGATGTACTCGAATACCATTTCAGGCATACCGCCTTTTCGGCCACCAAGAACATTTTTTCCTTTCAGGTCGCTCCAGGTGAAATCAGGCATTTCCTGTCTTGCAACCAGGAAGTTACCTGCACGCTGTGTGAGCTGCGCAAAGTTTACCACATAATCTGAGGCTCCTTCATTGTATGCGTAAATGGTTGATTCGCTTCCCATAAAGCCAATATCGGCATCTCCCGATACCACGGCGGTCATGGTTTTGTCCGCACCAAATCCTGTGACAAGTTCCAGATCAATGCCTTCTTCTGCAAAATAGCCTTCCTGGATTGCTACGTATTGAGGTGCATAGAAGATGGAATGAGCCACTTCATTCAGTGTAACTTTGGTGAGTGTGTCCGATTCTTTTTTACAGCCGATACAGGTCAATGCCAGAAGAACTGTAATAGCAGCTAATAATAAAAGCTTTTTTTTCATAACTTACCTCCAAAAGTTCTAATGCTATAAGATATGAAAAATTGCGTAAAAGTTGCAAAGAAAACCAACAAATCTAAAAGATAAATTAAAAACATTAACAAATACTAAAGAAATTATGTAAAATTAGTTGATATTATGAACAAAATCATGTTATAATAACACGAACAAAAAAGATAAAGGGAGAAAGACACATGAACGAAAAACAAAGTTTCAAGCCGTATATTCCTGCTGATAAGTCAGTACCGGAATTTACGCCGACAGCCATCATCCTGGGTGTATTGCTGGCTGTTCTGTTCGGTGGTGCGAATGCATACCTTGGTCTTCGTGTAGGTATGACCGTATCTGCATCAATTCCAGCTGCCGTTATCTCAATGGGCGTTATCCGCGTCATTTTGAGAAAAGACTCCGTATTGGAGAACAACATGGTACAGACAATTGGTTCTGCCGGTGAGTCTGTAGCTGCAGGAGCTATTTTCACTCTGCCAGCGTTATTTTTGTGGGCAAAAGAGTGGGGAACAGCTGCACCTTCATTACTTGAAATTGCAATTATTGCATTTATTGGTGGTACATTAGGAGTTCTATTCATGGTACCTCTTCGTAAAGCCTTAATTGTACAGGAACACGGAACACTTCCATATCCGGAAGGTATGGCTTGTGCGGAAGTACTTTTAGCTGGTGAGCAGGGGGGTGCAAAAGCGTCTACTGTATTTGCCGGTTTAGGTATCGCAGCAGCCTACAAATTTATCACAGACGGATTTAAATTATTCCCCAGTGAAGTACATTATGAAATTCCTGCTTATAAGGGAGCGGGTGTTGGTATGGACGTATTGCCAGCACTTTTAGGTGTTGGTTATATCTGCGGACCAAAGATTTCATCATATCTGTTTGCAGGTGGTGTACTTGGATGGTTTGTGTTAATGCCATTAATCGTATTATTTGGTTCAAATGTTACATTGTTCCCGGCTACCGTGCCAATCGCTCAGATCTATCAAGAGGGCGGATCATTCGGCATCTGGTCTAATTACATCAAGTACATTGGTGCAGGAGCTGTAGCATGCGGCGGTATCTTAAGTTTAATTAAGTCACTGCCACTTATCATTAAGACATTCAGAGATGCTATTAAAGGATACGGAAAGGGCGGAGCTGCTAATTCCAGCATTCGTACTGACCAGGATCTTTCCATGCCGGTTATTATTATTTCCATACTGGCACTGGCTATTGCAATCTGGCTGATCCCGATCATTCCGGTTAACTTATTCAGTGCCGTACTGATCGTAGTATTTGGATTTTTCTTTGCAACCGTATCTTCACGTATGGTTGGTTTGATTGGAAGCAGTAACAACCCTGTTTCCGGTATGGCTATCGCAACTCTGTTGATTTCATCCATGGCGTTGAAAGCAACCGGACAGATCGGACAGAGCGGTATGACAGCAGCTATTGCTATCGGTTCTGTAATCTGTATCATCGCTGCTATTGCAGGTGATACTTCACAGGATTTAAAGACAGGTTATATTTTAGGTGCTACACCTAAGAAACAGCAGATTGGTGAAGTAATCGGTGTATTAGCTTCTGCTATTGCAATCGGTGGTATCTTATATCTGTTAAATGCTGCATGGGGATATGGTTCTGCTGAACTCCCGGCACCTCAGGCTACTCTGATGAAGATGGTAGTAGAAGGCGTTATGGGCGGAAATTTACCATGGAACCTGGTATTTGCCGGTGTGTTTATTGCACTGGTAGTAGAAGTATTAGGAATTCCGGTACTTCCGTTTGCAGTTGGTTTATATCTGCCAATCCACTTAAGCACACCTATGATGGCTGGCGGACTTGTAAGATTATTTATTGAAAAGAAAAAGGGAATGGACGAGAAGAAGAAGAAAAATGCCATCGATGGCGGCGTACTTTATTGTTCTGGCCTGATTGCCGGTGAAGGTTTAATCGGTATCCTGTTAGCAGTATTTGCAATTATTCCGGTGGCAGGAGGATCTCTTGGAGATGTCATTGCAAAAATCGGCGGTGGAATATTCCCGGAAAGTGTTGCTAAAATCGTTGGATTGTTGTTCTTTGCACTTTTAATCTTCTCATTGTTAAAGTTCTCTTTGTTCTTAAAGGATAAGAAAGCTAAGGCATAAGAATGGGAAAGAAAAACAAGAAGAATTATCTGGACTTTGTTCCAATCTGCAATCCCAAGTTTGAGTGGGATCTGGATAAGAAAGGGAATGTAGTCGTTCACATGGAAAATAAAGGCTTTTACAACTGGATTGCCCAGAAGGTATTTAAAAAACCGAGATTTAGCCACATTACACTGGATAATTACGGCAGCTTCGCGTGGCAGCTAATGGATGGAAGAAAAACGGTATTTGAAATCGCAAATGAGATGAAAGTACAGTTTGGCGACAAAGCAGACCCGTTATATGAACGTATGACGAGATTCTTTCAGACACTGTACCAGAACAACTTTATTGGATATGTAAGTGAAAAGAAAAAGAAAAAGTAATTGCAGACAGCCCGGTTCAGTAAGCCGGGCTGTTTTTCTGTGAAAGACACTTAGATTGATATAAAATTATCGGAAACCAAAATCGGAACTTGAATTTTCCTTTGGAACCACGTATAATAACCATGTTAGAGCGTGTCAGTACACAATTTTCAGGTGCGTTCTAAAACAGAAAGAAGGTTAACGAGATGAAATACGTATTAGATTCACATACACATACGCTGGCCAGCGGACATGCTTACAGCACAATTCACGAAATGGCATACCAGGCTGCATCAAAAGGACTGGAGTTGCTGGGGATTACGGAACATGCACCTAAGATGCCGGGAACCTGTCATGAATACTACTTCATGAACCTGCGCATATTAGAACGCAGTATGTGTGGAATAGAAGTTTTATTCGGGGCGGAAGTTAATGTAATGGATTATGACGGTAATCTGGACATGGATGACAGCCTGTTGAAAAAAATGGATGTGGTAATCGCAAGCCTGCACACACCCTGTATAAAATGCGGATCAAGAGAAGAGAACACAAGGGCATGTCTGAATGCCATGAAGAATCCCTGCGTTAACATTATCGGGCATCCGGATGACAGCCGCTTTCCGCTGGACTATGAAGCCCTGGTTCTGGGTGCAAAAGAGCATCAGGTACTGTTAGAACTCAATAACAATTCCCTGCATCCGCTGGGAGCGAGGGAAAATCCTATTCCAAATGATATCGCGATGTTGGAAATGTGTAAAAAATATCAGGTGCCGATTATCTTAGGGAGTGATGCCCACTGTGCTGCAGATGTAGGGAATCACCAGTTCATTGACCAGTTATTTACGTGTTTTGATTTTCCGGAAGAATTAATCGTAAATCGTTCTGTAGACGAATATAAAAAGTATATCAACCGTTATAAAAATCGATAAACTTCTTTACACTAAAGTTTTGCTGTGCTAATATATAAAGTACAACGACGAACGAATGAAGGGGTAATTTTATGAGCAAAAAAATCAGGACAGAAGCAGTTGACCAACTGTTTGAAGCTATTTTAAACTTAAAAGATAAAGAAGAATGTTATTTGTTCTTTGAAGACGTATGTACTGTTAATGAATTGCTTTCTTTATCACAGCGTTTTGAGGTGGCTAAGATGCTAAGAGAGCATAAGACTTATCTGGAAATTGCAGAAAAGACAGGGGCATCTACAGCAACCATAAGCAGAGTAAACCGGTCTTTAAACTACGGTAATGACGGTTATGAAATGGTATTTGACCGTATGCAGGAAAAAAAGCAGTAATACTTGACAAACAGAATCCGAATATAAAAAGGGCAAAGATGCTTAAAAGCACTTTGCCTGTTTTTATGATTTATTTTTTGCTTTTTTCTTTTTCTAAATCCTTTTTTGGAAGTTCATCAATTAATTTTTCAATCAGCTGCTTTTTTATATATACGTCAAAACTCAGCAGACAGATAAATGAAAAATATTTCAGGAATCCCTGATCTTCTTCATCTGCATTTTCAAAGGTCTTCTGGGAAGTATTGTATTTTTCCAAAATATCCTTAGAAATCTCATTCACCTGGCTTTTCTCCAAACTGAATACTTCCTGGTAGAGTGTCTCCATATTGAAATCTGTCTCATTATGAAAATATTTCTCTGTAATAGGATGGAGCAGTGTCTGTATGTCCGTGATGGATAGCACGCCTTTAAAATAATATATAAATATCAAAACCAGCAGATGTTCTTTTGAATACTTTTTCTTAAGCGGCGGCGGAAGCAAGTCGTTTTTCGCATAATTATTAATCATGGTCTTTGTCAAAATTTTATCATCTGAATTTCGTTTTGAATGGGCTAAGTGCGAATCCATAAATGTAGTTACCTGGTCCATGTATAGGTCAATATTTGGAATATCTGCAGGTTTGATATAATCAATTCTGGATAAGCTGCGCATTATGCTGTTTATCATATCATCTGTATCTATTGTCATCTTGTTCACCTCTTATTACATTATATAGTTTTCATTACTATTTGTAAATGTTTTTATTGTAGTTTGTAATATTTCTAATGCGATTGTTCATGTGAACAGCTGCACTGCATGATGATCTAAAGGCGTATACGGCATGTGACAGGCTCATTAGCTCATTACGGTGTTGAAGTTCTAATCCCGGCACTTGTGATGGGATTTTAGTTAACAATATCATACTATCTACAATATAAGAGGAAATCATAACTGCAATTTTTACCTTATGACGTATTTTTTAGCAATGACACATTCATATAGGATCATAATAATGATGCATCCGGGCATTGCACTCAAAGTGAGGCAGACCGTTGACAGAGTCTGGTCCGTAAGCCCGACAAAGCCGCTGGCAATAAACAACAGGGAATAGGCCATAAATAGTAAACCAACAGCATGGTTATATTTTTTGAGATCAGATATTTTGCTTGATTCCGGGGCTTTCATTACAGAGTAGATACCAACCGGCTTTTTGGCAAAGCACATGGTAATTCCGCTGACAAAAATAAAGAATCCAAAAATCCAGGAAACGATGGCGAGTGCAGGTATAAAGTTTATTCGGTTTTTAAAGAAAGCATGCATATCCATTTCAAAATAAAAGGTTCCCGCTAACGTGATTAATGTGATGAGATTAAAGATAATAACCAGAATGATTCCGGCAAAATATGCATCCTCAGATTTTAAAATAACCTTCACGAATGCACAAAGGGCTAAAGTAAAAACAGGAAAAATCAACAATTCATATTTACTTCCTACAACATCCATTCCGCTTCCGGATAAATTAGAGGTAGTGATGATTTTATCAGGAAGGAAAAACATGCTGATAAGGGTCAGGATCAAAGGCAGACACATCAAAATGTTATAGATCAGATATCGCCGTTTCATTAAACCAACTCCTTTCGTTACGATCCAAAGCGGTAATAGTGTAACACTGATTCGGGAAGACTTCAACCGATATGGCGTAAGGTAAAGTGTTTTCAGCCTGAGATATTGCAGGGTTGCAAAAAGCAGGGGAATGTACTAAGATATTATAGGTATATCTATGGAAAGGAATGAAAATAAATGCGAGAAGAACAGTTTAAGATGGAACGGCCGGGGCTGGTGGAAGAAGGGCAGGAAGTAGAGATTGTAGAGATTAACACTTCCATGAATTACAGCTATATTATCGAACCTGCAGTTGCCATGTCAGGATGCTTTCCCTCCAGCAGAAGAATAAAGGCAAGAAAAGGAGTTATAAAGAAAATTGAAAATACTCCGCGGGGATACATTGTCACGGCAGCTTTTGAAGAATAAAGCCTATTTCCCGTCTGTGCGATAACAATTTTCAGATGATCTATGGTAGGGAATAATCTTAAAATACGATGAAAAATGTGGATTCTTGGTGACAGCAGGCGTATTTTATTATATAATAAAACCCGAGACTAAAAGTTAGGTGGTATTACAATGAGCATATATGATACATTGAATGACATGCAGAAATCAGCGGTATTCCATACGGAAGGCCCGTTATTACTTTTGGCCGGTGCAGGTTCCGGCAAGACCAGGGTACTGACACACCGCATTGCGTATCTGATTGAAGAAAAAGGGGTAAACCCATGGAATATTATGGCGATTACCTTTACCAATAAAGCCGCAGGAGAGATGCGGGAGCGTGTAGACAGCCTGGTGGGATTCGGTTCCGAAAGTATCTGGGTATCCACATTCCACTCTACCTGTGTCAGGATATTAAGACGTTACATAGACAGGCTTGGCTATTCCAATAGTTTTACTATTTATGACAGCGATGATCAGAAAACTCTGATGAAAGATGTCTGTAAACGCCTGCAGATTGATACAAAAGTATATAAAGAAAAGGCACTGCTGGGCGCAATCTCTTCGGCAAAGGATGAACTGGTGAGCCCACAGGCTTATGAGCTGAATGCTGCAGGTGACTTTGGAAAGCAGAAAATTGCCCAGGCATATAAAGAATACCAGAAACAGCTGCGCAGCAACAATGCGCTGGATTTTGATGATTTGATTGTAAAAACAGTTGAGTTGTTCCAGAATTGTCCAGATGTATTGGATTACTATCAGGAAAGATTTAAATACATCATGGTGGATGAGTATCAGGATACCAATACAGCGCAGTTTAAGCTGGTCAGCCTGTTTGCAGAGAAATATCAGAACCTTTGCGTAGTCGGTGATGATGACCAGTCCATTTACAAGTTCCGCGGGGCAAATATTGGCAATATTTTAAATTTTGAAAAAATGTTTGCAAATGCCAGAACCATAAAGCTGGAGCAAAATTATCGTTCCACACAGAACATCTTGAATGCAGCTAATGATGTCATCCGAAATAATTTAGGAAGAAAAGAAAAGACACTCTGGACCGATAACGAAGAGGGCGATTTAATTCATTTTCGTCAATTTTTAACGGCTTTTGACGAAGCGGAGTATATTGTTGGAGATATTGCGCAAAATATACGAGAAGGCAATTATGAATATAAGGATTGCGCCATTCTCTATCGAACGAATGCCCAGTCCCGTATGTTCGAAGAAAAATTCCTGATGGCAAATATTCCTTATAAAATCATCGGGGGCGTAAACTTCTACGCCAGAAAAGAAATCAAAGACCTTCTGGCTTATTTAAAGACGGTAGACAACGCCATGGACGACCTGGCGGTTAAGCGAATCATCAACGTGCCAAAAAGGGGCATAGGAGCCACTTCACTTGGAAAAGTGCAGGAATATGCAGATGAGTATGATATGAGCTTCTATGATGCGCTAAAAGATGCTGAGAGCATCGCAACACTGGGAAGAAGTGCGGTAAAAATAAAACCTTTTGTAACCTTCATCCAAACACTGCGCAGTAAGCTGGATTATCTGTCGGTGCAGGAAATTCTCACATCAATCATCGAAGAAACCGGATATGTAAAAGAACTGGAAGCGGAAGACACCGATGAGGCGAAAGCCCGAATCGAAAATATCGATGAATTGATCACCAAAGTCGTATCCTATGAAAGTGATGCAGAAGAGCCGACACTGAGCGGATTCCTGGAAGAAGTAGCACTGGTAGCAGATATCGACAGCCTGGAAGAAGAAAGTAACCATGTGGTACTGATGACCCTGCACAGTGCCAAAGGACTGGAGTTCCCAAATGTATATCTGGCTGGAATGGAAGACGGCATATTCCCAAGTTATATGACCATAACCTCCGACGATCCCCTTGATATCGAAGAAGAACGCCGTCTGTGTTACGTGGGAATTACAAGGGCAAAGCAGCGTCTGACCCTGACCAGCGCAAAGTCGCGAATGATCCGCGGTGAGACCCAGTACAACAAAGTATCCAGATTTATCCGGGAAATCCCCCGTGAACTGGTAGCCGTAGGCGGACAGGTAAAAGATAAGGTAGAAGACATACCAAAGCCAACCAATTATGCCCAGGCAAAAACAGCATTCAAAACAAAAATATTTGATCCCAAACAGTTCCAGGTAAAGAAGGCGGATACCCTGGATTACGGTGTTGGAGATCAGGTAAAACACATTAAATTTGGTGTGGGAACAGTAGAAGGAATCGTCGAAGGCGGCAAAGACTACGAAGTAACCGTCAACTTCGATAAAGCAGGCGTAAAAAAGATGTTTGCGGCCTTTGCAAAACTAAAGAAAGTATAAAATATTTTTTTCATATAGTAAAATTTAGTATTTAGTGATATACTAGTCGTAAGAGTAAATCTAATGAAAGGACGTGTAGGGATATGAACAAATTTGAAGAATTACTGGCTGCATTACAAAAAAAAGAGGATGACAAAAACAAAAATACAGTACTTTGGGTTTTGGCAATTATCGGTGCAGTAGCAGCAGTAGCAGCAATCGCTTATGGTGTTTATCGTTATTTCACACCGGATTATCTGGAAGACTTTGAAGAGGACTTTGATGATGATTTCGATGATTATTTTGATGATGCTGATGATATCATTGACGATGTAAAAGAAGACGTCAAAGAAGCAGCAGAAAAAGTGAAAGACGCCGTTAAAGACGCAGTAGATTAATTAAAATGCATAAAAGGGCAGATGTCATTTGGCACCTGCTTTTTTTTACGAAAAATTTGTAATATGGGGTGAGATTTGGTAGAATGGAGATATATTATATATATATTGTTTTGAAGCGTATTCTTGAATATAAGCATATATGTTGGTAGAAAACAAGATGCAATTCTATTTTAAGCAAAAGGGCAGCAAAAAAATTAGTTTAGTTAATATTGATAATAAACATTTAGCTATAAGGAATATAAATATTTCCAGAGTAATGTTTTCGCATACTGGTAAAAGAAAAATATTTATATTGTGCAGAGTGATATATAGTAATGTAAAATATAAAACATGGATAGGTTTTGATTAAAGTTAACAAAGAGTAATTACGAAAAATATGAAATGTAAATGGAGCGTAAGTTATAGTGAAAAAAGGTCAAGTATTAGAAGGTGTTATAAAAGAAGTTGTATTCCCTAACAAAGGGATTGTAGAAGTTGAGAATGAAACAAAAACAGTAATTGTAAAAAATGGAGTTCCCGGACAGAAAGTACGCTTTTCCATCAATAAAATCCGAAAAGGAAAATGCGAGGGACGTTTGTTAGAAGTAATTGAAAAGTCACCTGTGGAAGTAGAACCCTCCTGCCCGCATTTTGGTATCTGCGGTGGCTGTACATATCAGAATCTGGATTATCCGACTCAGCTGGCTATGAAAGAAAAACAGGTAAAAGATCTGGTAGACAGCGTCTGTCAGAATTATGAATTCGAGGGAATAAAAGGAAGCCCACGACAGTTTGCATATCGTAATAAAATGGAATTTTCATTTGGGGATGAAATTAAAGATGGCCCATTGGCATTAGGTATGCATAAAAGGGGAAGCTTTTACGATATTGTAACGGTAGATCAGTGTGAAATCGTGGATGATGATTATAATAAGATTCTGGCCTGCGTGTTGGAATATTTTAAAGAAACGGATCTTAGTTTTTATCATAAGCTATCTCACCAGGGATACCTGCGTCACCTGTTGGTACGTAAAGGACAGAAGACAGGAGAAATTTTAATTGATCTTGTAACCAGTACGCAATCAGCTCCCAGTCTGGAGGGACTGAAGGACAGGATTTTGGAACTAGAATTACAAGGCAGAATCGTTGGGCTATTAAATACATTAAATGACAGTCTGGCGGATGTGGTTCAGAATGATGAAACCAAAATTTTATATGGACAGGATTATTTTTATGAGGAATTGTTAGGGCTGAAATTTAAAATCTCTCCATTCTCATTCTTTCAGACGAATTCACTTGGTGCAGAGGTGTTGTATGAGACAGCACGTTCCTATGTGGGAGAGACGAAAGACAAAGTAATTTTCGACCTCTACAGCGGCACTGGAACGATAGCACAGATGTTAGCTCCAGTTGCAAAAAAAGTGATTGGAATTGAGATCGTAGAAGAGGCAGTGGAAGCTGCTAAAGTAAATGCGGCTTTGAATAATCTGGATAATTGTGAGTTTATTGCAGGAGATGTATTGAAAGCAATTGATTTAGTGAAGGAAAAACCGGATCTTATTGTCCTTGATCCGCCAAGGGATGGGATTCATCCGAAGGCCTTGTTGAAAATTATTGATTTTGGGGTGGATAGAATGGTTTATATTTCCTGTAAGCCTACCAGTCTGGTGAGGGATTTGGAAGTGCTGCAGGGGAGAGGGTATGAGGTTGTGAAGGTTGTGGGGGTTGATATGTTTCCTGGGACGGGGCATGTGGAGACCGTGGCTCTGCTGACGAGAAAAGGCCAGTAAATCAAAGGGTTTCCGGGTTTTGGACAGGATATGTAGGTGTGCTTTTTTGCTTGTTGAAATGTTATAAGTTTCCGGTTACTGGGGTGGGGTAAGGAAAATGAACGTTTTGGCAAAAGGTATTTAATTCTTTTAAATAAGAATTTAGGTTCTGTAGATGCAAGATAAATTAGAATTTGTAAATGGCTAAAATAGTCACTTTATAGAACAAGAGATAAAGTAAACTCTATCGTAAAAAATATGTAAATCATGTATGTTTATGAGGGATAATATGAATGAGATTACAAAATGGGTATGGAGTAACTTGACACAAATTAAGGATATTTTATGGATTTTTTTCACGTTGATTGCAACCGTCATTGCTGTACTTACATATAAAAGAGCGAGATATACTCTTTTACAACCGCTGAGAACGGAAGTAATAAAAAAACAAACGGAGTTATTTGTTGAAATTATTACGTTGATTTCTGATGATACAAAGTTTTTTATGGAATTAGATTTGATTACTATTGTAAATTTGAATGCGTACTATACTTTAAGAAGCTATGGGTATATACCCGATAAGGTAGATGAATTTGCAGAAGCATATAATGGGCTTACATATTGCGCTTTGCTTGTAAGCCGTAGCAATAAACCTAACTCTTTTGCGTTACCAGAAACTTTTGATAATAGCTCAAATGAGAGTGTGAAAAGAGATGAAAAGGAAAGCAAGCAAGATGAATTAATAAAAGGAGATATAGATATAGAATTAATCCGACTCACAGAATCTTATTATACAACTATACAAAAGTTAAAAGATTTTTATAAAAACCCATTTTTACCAATAACTATAAAGAATCAGTTAGAGACTATTATTGGCAACATAGAAGATGATGTTTCCACTACATTAAAGATGATTCTGGAGGAATTTATCCTAGAGGTATATGAAAAGAGTAAAACAAGTGATGTGGAGGTTGAATTTAATGGCGTATATAATCAATTTAATAGAAGGCGAAAAGATAATAGCAAATTAATTAATCAGATAATTACAGAAATAAGAAAATACTTATTAATCGATATCAAGTGGTGAATTGCGACAAATAAATGAGAATCATCTGTGGAGGTAAAATAAGATGGCAATTAGACAGGCACTGTAAGGGTGAGTGGTTTTTTTGCCATGTAGTATAAGAAATTCCTTTCACCGCATGTGGAGACGGTGGTGTTACTGGAGCGAAAAGGCTAGTAAATCAAAGGGTTTTGGTGATTTGAGGTGGATATGTAGGTGTGCTTTTGTGGTTGAATGGAAGGCTATTTGTTTCCGGTTACTGTAGTGGGGTAAGGGAAATGTATGTTTTGGTAAAATGGCCATTTAACAATGATATCGAAATGATGACATAAGATTTAGGAGGTAATATTTGTGAATTTGCAAAAAAATAAAATTGCAATTCAGATATTGGAATATTGGTTTGCAACCGAATTTTTAGGTCAGGACTCATATGAAGCGTGTACAAATGCACTGTTTAATCAACAAAAAGTTAAGGCGTATAAAAAAAAGCTGAGTCTGAAAGATAAAGATAAAAATACAAGAAAACAGATCACTTCGTTTTTTGAGGTAAAAAGAGGGCAGTCCCTGTATAATGTAATAAAAAAGGAATGTGAAGACTGTGAGATGGGAACCTGGGGTAATATAACCATTTATATTGGAAAAGTACGAAGAGAACTTTGTATCCAAACGATTGCCCAATATTTTGAAACTGAGTCTTCAAACAGGCCTGAAAAAAGCTATGATAATATTGCGGTTGCAAGCTTTCAACTAACACCTAACGGACAATATATAGACCATACATTTTCTCTTTCTACGGTTATCTGGGCGATAAGTAGACTGGATCAGACTTCCGGTTCGCAGTTGTCAGACAGTTTGTCAGAAAGTGCTTACCAAGATGATATAAGCAGTATTGCCACGGTGTTGGAGAGGAAAGTCAGTACTTCCGATGGATTAGGAGAAGAAGCACATTCCAAGAAGAATCGGATATTGATGCCGGCATTTTCGGAAGAGAGTGTCACGGTAGATACAATAATGAAACTGTACTTGCAGATTAAGCATCAATATATTTATAAATTTATACCCTGTAAAGCAGGGGAGTTGGATTCTGTAGAAGAAGTGTATGGTGTGTCAGTCCAATTTTTTAAGAATGAACAGGCACGGGATAAATATGATGAGGATAATTATTTAGGATTAAGACATGATTATTATTCAAATGATTTAAAGATGTTAAAAAATTGGTCTGAAAGCAGCGAGTTTAGCCATGCCAAAGGGATGTGTAAAGATCTTATTAATTATATCAATGCACCTAATGATGAAAATAACATATGGGAACGCCAGGATTTAATCAATGTTAAAAATCCTGAGGATTTGGAGCTTTGGTTGCATGAAGTGTTGAGTCTCAGAAATGCGTCGCTGGGGAAATGGCCGTCACGCCATACGCCGGCATTGATGCAGCAAGTTGCAATTAACCTGGTCACCGGAAAAGATATGGCAGGTGAATTCGGTCCCAAAGGTAATATGTTTTCGGTAAATGGTCCTCCAGGTACTGGAAAAACGACGTTATTGAAAGAACTGGTCGCTGACAATATTATTGAAAAGGCCAAGTGTCTGGCGCAGTATCATGATCCTGATGAGGCATTTGAAAAACATAAGTTTTCAGAAGGAGAAAAAGCAAACGGAGGTTATTCCAAATATGTTCCTTACTGGTATTCAATAAAAGATGACAGGATCAATGATTATAGCTTATTGGTAACATCGTCTAATAATACTGCAGTCGAAAACATAACAAAAGAGCTGCCATTGGAAAGTGGCATTTTAAATAATCTGACAACAAATGATAAAGATAGTGACTTATTTAAACAGCAATTAGGCGAGGTTGAAGAACTTTTCCGGGTTGAAAAAAGCAGTAAATCTGAGCTGCTCTATAAACGAAAAGAGAATAAGGAAGGGCGATATAAGGAAATCTATTTTTCTGGATATGCCCGCTATTTGTTGGATACGACTGATGCATGGGGCCTGGTAGCTGCGCCATTGGGCAAAAAGTCAAATATCAAGTCTTTTTATTATAATGTTTTGGAACCGCTGTGTTGGGACTTTTATCCGGACGGCAAATTTAAAGATAGACGTATAGATTTATATGCTAATGCACAAAAAGATTTTTTACAGCAATTGCAGAAAGTTGAAAAAATTCAAAAAGAATTGACCTCGCTGAGTGACATTGTCTTGCGTGCGAAACAGACAGAGCGAGAAGGCAGAACGAAATGCTTGGATTGTATAAACTCAGTTACTGCAGCGAAACAGAGACTGGAACACTTGGCCATGGCGAAAACGGAATATCAGAATCTCATAGAAAGCCGTAAACAAGAAATAAATCATGCATTACAAAAAGAGCATGACCTAAACAATGCATGTGAGGTGGCCAGAAAGGAATGTACCGAATATAAACAATCAGTAATAGAGGCGCAACAAAAGGCATTATCTACCACTGGTACTGTCGGTTTCTTCGCCAGAATCTTCAATAAGAGAAAATGCCAGGATGCCGAGAATCTGGCTGAGTCGTATCGTCAGCAAGCTCAAGAATTCCAAATGAAGGTAGGAGAAGCAGAAACTCAAATAGTTGATCTGCAAGCAAAGGTTAACGAGATACATAATCAACGCAAGTATACAGAAACTCTGCTAAAAGTGAAAGAAACAGAATTGCAAAATGTGATAAAACAGGAAGCAGAAATAAATAGTGAAATACAGGACTGTGAGGCGAAGCGCGCCGGATGGAATGAGAAGATACAGCTGATAAAAAAACAATGTGAACAGGAGATAGAGAAGTTTCGGGCCAAAGATGACTGTTACAAGGGGATAATATTAGACAGTCACTTTGTCGCGGATTTACTTTCAAGTGACGAAGTTGTCTCTACCCGTGCTCAAGTCAGTAATTTGTGGACTACTGATTACTATAATCGTGAAAGAGAAAAGCTGATGTATTATGCTTTACAGCTGACAAGAGAATTTATATTAAATTCTAGATGTTGCCGTGATAATTTTGTTTCACTGGGGCAGTATTGGGGGCTGCGTGTAAATGAAGATAAGGAACGGGTAATGTTTGGCAAAAAGGACAAAGAACAGATGGTGGGAGCGTTGTATCAGACACTCTTTCTTTTGGTACCGGTCATTTCTTCGACGTTTGCTTCCATCGGAACACTGCTGAGAGATATCAAAAATCCGGGGACGATCGGCACACTGATTATTGATGAAGCTGGACAGGCACAGCCTCAGGTTGCAGTCGGGGCATTATACCGTTCAAGAAGGGCAGTTATTGTTGGCGATCCAAAACAGGTTGAACCAGTTGTAACTGATGATCTGGAACTATTAAAGAAGTCTTATAATGAAGAAGTATATCGGCATTATAAAGATAAAACGTTGTCGGTGCAAAAGTGTGCGGATATTTTGAATCCGTTTGGAACCTATCTGTCAAATGGTACGGATTATTCGGAATGGGTGGGTTGCCCACTGCTTGTTCATCGCAGGTGTATATCCCCAATGTATGATATATCCAACAAAATTTCATATGGCGGAATTATGAAACAGCAGACAAAACAGCCAGGTGATGAAAAAGATGAAAAATTTATTTACTGGAACTCCCGGTGGATGAATATTGCAGGTACAGAAAACGGAAGAAAGGATCATTTTGTCAAAGAACAAGGGGAAAAAGTATGTGAGATCTTAGACATAGCATTTAAAAACAGCAATTTTCCGGATCTTTATATTATCAGTCCTTTTAAATCCGTAGTATCTGGAATCCGGGGATATATAAAGGACTATTGTTATCGAAACAGAAATTCTGAGATAAACAAGAGTTCATTAAAGGAAGAGTGGCTCTCGGATAATATTGGTACGGTTCATACTTTTCAGGGGAAAGAAGCTGAAGAAGTGATTTTTGTATTGGGTTGTGATGGCAGTAAAGATGCAGAAGGGGCAGTTCAATGGGTAAACAGTAATGTTGTCAATGTGGCTGTCTCAAGAGCGAAATACCGTCTTTATGTGCTGGGGGATATAAGAGTTTGGCAAAGAAATCTGTTTGTCGGTGAAATGAAGGCGATTATGGATACTTTTGCCTTAGAACAAATTGACTCTCTGCAAAGGAGCAATTTGAGTGAACAGGAAAAAATGGAAGAATACCCTAAAGCGGCAAAACACATCCCTTCTTTGTCGTCCTTTCCTGTTGATGAACATATAAACGAAGAAGGTGATACAGAGTATTCGGTTGAAGCTGAGGGATTTATCAACAATTTGGATAAAGCGGGATTTCTGGAGACGAGATTAAGCAGTGAACAGCTGCAGTTTTTTGGCTTTCATGATTTTGATGAGCTGGATAAGCTACCGGACAATATAAAAAGGTATATTGTATTTGGGATCAAATTGTATTATTTACTTGAGCCGGTATATCTGAGTAATACCAATTTAGATGCTTCCTGCTGCGCAATTTTATTCTGTAAAGCGTTGGAACTGCAGCTTAATGCTAATTTTGCTGACGGGTTAAAAAGAAGGTTTCCGGAATATGAGATTAATGTGCGAAACAATAAGCTTAAACTGAAAGATGCAGCGATTAGAGATTTGATGATTGGCGTTATCGAATATACGCTCAGGCAAAAATCCAGCGAATTAGAGCGTCTCATGAAATCATTGGGTGAGAGTTCATTTGATGTTAAGTGGTGGAATTCATTTGATAAAAAGTTGAACCTGCTTACTAAAAAAAGAAATCTCTGCTGCCATTCTCAATGGTTTAAATGGCAGGATATGAGACAACTGATTCATTATGAATTTGAGCAGGATGACGACAAAGACCAGCGAAATCCAAAAATCGGCGGAGTTTTTCATGAAAGTATAGTAGGAAAGAAACTATAAACGCGAAAGAGCAGTCAAGTTCTTGATATACGCTGACATCTAGCTACTTGACGTCTATATTGGTAAGAGATAGATGTTGCCGACGAAATTTTATGATATATGTAATACCAAAGGTATTGTTCTGATAAAGAAAATTCAATGGGGCGAAGACTAACTTTTGTCATGTAGTATAAAAACCATCTTTCACCGCATGTTGAGACAATCGTGTTACTCTCCAAACTGGATGTAATAAGACATATCAGAGTGGAACTTCCGATTGACGAAATGGACTTAACAATTGCAGAGAGTAAATCTACTTATAAACAAATTCAAAATTATGTGCTTGAAAAGTATGGATTCAAAGTATCTACTATTTACATCGCACAGGTTAAGAGAAAACATGGTTTAGCATTATTATTCGTTACGCCAATATGGAACTAGATGGATATAATGTAAAAATACTTATTACGGTAAGGGATTATGCTCTTCAAAAAGTAATAAATGATATTCGAGAAATTGCTTCGTAATATTTGATAATAAAAAAAGAGAAAAATATATTAGGATCTTAAGGAGTACGAGTATGAAGAATATGGCTGATCAAATCCTAGAAGCAGCTAGAACGAGCATGATTGATATAAATTATGAATCTAAAGAATTTTTACGTCCTAAGCTTCTTTATAATGATACAAATAGAGGAAATACTGTTTTGGCTTGTATCGAAAGTGAGTTACAAAGATGTAGTTCTTTTTGGTTTTCAGTAGCATTTGTCACAAAAAGTGGCTTAATAGCAGTTAAGGAAACTTTGAAGGAAATTACAAATAGGGGGATAGTGGGGAAAATACTTACTACGGATTATTTGGCATTTAATGAACCAGATGCATTAAGGGATTTATTGAAGTTTTCTAGTATTGAAGTGCGGGTATATACACGAGAAATGTTTCATACTAAAGGATATATGTTTAAAAGTGACGAAAATCATGTATTTATTGTTGGCAGTTCAAATATGACACAAGGTGCTTTAAAGTCAAATAAAGAGTGGAATATAAAAATAACTTCTATGGAAAATGGTGAGTTGATAAAAGAAAGCAATGACGAGTTTACGAGGATGTGGAACGAAGCAGAAATATTATGTGAAGACTGGATCTTAAACTATGAAGTAATTTACCTTGAAAATAGAAAATTAAGAAGTCAACAAAAGGAAGAAAATATAAAAACGTCCGTTTTAAAGCCTAATAGTATGCAAATAGAGGCCACGAGATCATTAGCAAATCTTAGAGCCCAAAAGAAGAATAAGGCATTATTAATATCTGCAACTGGAACAGGAAAAACTTATTTAAGCGCTTTTGATGTTCGTAATGTAAAACCTCAAAAAATGTTATTTTTAGTACATAGAGAGCAGATATTAAAGCAAGCAATGGAAAGTTTTAAAAAAGTCTTAGGTTGGAATATTGATGCAGGGTTATTTACAGGAAATAGGCAGGATTATAATGCGGATTACTTATTTTCCACAGTACAAACTATGTCAAAAGAAACAAACCTTCAAAGATATGAGCCGGATTACTTTGAATATATAATTATTGATGAAACGCATAAAGCTGGTGCAGATAGTTATAGAAGAATAATGAATTATTTTAAACCAGCGTTTTTGCTAGGAATGACAGCGAGTCCTGAACGTACGGATGGTTTTGATATTTTTCAATTGTTTGACCATAATATCGCTTATGAAATTCGGTTGCAAAGAGCAATGGAAGAAAATTTATTATGTCCATTTCACTATTTTGGAATTACGGACCTTATAATAGATGGTCAAATAGTAGATGATCACACCGAATTTCGTTATTTAATATCTTCTGATCGTGTAGAAAATATTATTCGACAAATTAAGTTTTATGGTCACAGTGGGAGTCGGGTAAAGGGGTTAATATTCTGCAGTACCAATAAAGAAGCAATGGAATTATCTTATTTATTCAATGAAAGAGGTTATCATACCATTGCTCTATCCGGCCAAAATTCCCAAGAAGAACGTGAAGACGCGATTGAGCGATTAGAACAGGCTGAATATGAGAATGCTTTAGATTATATTTTTACGGTTGATATTTTTAATGAGGGGGTAGATATACCAGAAGTAAATCAAATTGTAATGTTGAGACCTACCCAGTCGGCGATTATTTTTGTGCAGCAATTAGGGCGCGGACTTCGCAAGGCAAAAGAAAAAGAGTACGTTGTAATAATTGACTTTATTGGTAATTATCAAAAGAATTTTTTGATACCAATTGCTTTATCTGGAGATCGAACTTATAATAAAGACACAATAAGAAAATATATTGCTGAAGGGAATCGAGTGATACCAGGATGTTCCACAATTCATTTTGATGAAATTACCAGAAAGAGAATTTATGAATCAATAGATGTTGCGAATTTTAATGAAGTAAGGCTTATTAAAGAAAGTTACCAACATTTAAAGAATAAATTGGGCAGAATACCTAAAATTCAGGATTTTGATGACTATGGGGAAATGGATATTCTACGTATTTTTGATAATAACTCGTTAGGATCTTATTATAAATTCCTAGTTAAATATGAAAAAGAATATAATATACGGTTTTCCGAGCAACAAGAAAAATTCATAGAGTTTATTTCTAAAAAATTTGCTTCAGGAAAAAGAGTACATGAGTTAGAGGTAATAAAGAGGTTACTATTATATAATCAGGGATTATTTGGATATTTAAAGAAAAAATTAAAAAATGATTATGAGATTGATGTGACGGAACAAACAAAAGAAAACTTAAAAAATATCTTGACTAATAAGTTTGTGGCAGGAACAGGTAAAGTTACATATAAAGATTGTATTTTTATAGAAGAAGACGGATATGATTATAAAGTAAGTAAGAAATTTCATGATTTAATACAAGATAGAGAATTTAATTTAATGATAAACGAGATAATCGAATTTGGATTAAATCGTTATCACAAGAATTATTCGAAACGCTATATGGATACAGAATTTCAACTGTATCAGAAATATACTTATGATGATGTATGCCGGCTGTTAGAGTGGGAAAAAGGAGATGTGGCGTTAAATATAGGCGGATACAAATATGATAAAAAAACACAAACTTATCCTGTATTTATAAATTATGATAAATCAGAAGGAATTCAAGATACAATTAGGTATGAGGATCGATTGATCGATCCATCCAATTTAATTGCAATTTCAAAATCAGGTAGAAATCTATTGTCTGATGATGTCTACACAGCTTTACATGCAAAAGAGCTAGGGGTACAAATGGAACTGTTCGTTCGAAAGAATAAAGATGATAAAATTTCTAAGGAATTTTACTATTTAGGCAAAATAAGAGCAACAGGTGAGGCACAAGAGTTTACTATGCCAAATACATCTAAAAAAGCAGTAGAAATACATTATAAATTGCTTACGCCTGTGAGGGATGATCTTTTCGAGTATATTGTAAGTTAAAGAAATTTTAGGAGGATAACTTTATGAAGACAATCGAGGTAGTAGCCGCTATCATACAAAACGGTGATAAAATTCTGGCAACCCAACGCGGTTATGGAGATTTTAAAGATGGTTGGGAATTTCCAGGTGGAAAGGTAGAAAATGGAGAGTCACTAGAAAATGCAATTATAAGAGAAATAAAAGAAGAATTAGATGCGGAGATAAAGGTAAACCATTTTTTGCATACAGTAGAATATGATTATCCCCAATTCCATTTAACCATGCATTGCTTTATTTGTGAAATAATAAAGGGAGAATTCACCTTATTAGAGCACGAAGCCGCCAAATGGTTAACCAAAGAAGAATTAGATAAAATAAACTGGCTTCCAGCAGATGTTGAGATCGTTCATATATTAAAAAGAAACATGTAATTAAAGTATTTGTGTTATATCTTTATAGTTTAATTTACTAAAGAAAGAAGGGATAATAATGCCCAATTCACCCATCCATCAAATCCTCCCACCATCTACAACCATGGAATCCGGCTATTTGGAAAGTATGCTGGATAAGTTCTCTTCCAGTTACAAAATTTATTGGTTCAAAGGAATTTTCACAGAAATACGAAAAGGTGCAAGAATTCTGGAATACAAAAGACTTGTAGCTAGAATGATAGCTGTGGCATGGTATCCTGTAGTGTATTTTAATTTAAGTCTTGGGCATTCAGATAAATTGGCAGATGCTATTTGGTATATTCACAGAGAATTAAAGGTTTCCAGAGAAGAGCAGGAAGAAAAGATCGTAGAGTTTGTTTATTGTAGTGAAGATAAGCTTTTATTAAAAAAAGTAAAAGACTTTACCAATATGGTACCTTATAGATTAATCCGGCCATTTTATCAACGAGAAATTGAATTCGAAAAGAAAACGGATCATACGTTCAAAGATAAAGATGTAAACGGACTGATTGAAAAGTATAATAAGAATGATCACAATCATGCCTTATACGTAATGGATCGAATAAATGGAACCCTTACGGTTTCGAAAAGCTGGTCTGATTATATCAAGACCAATGCAGCAGTGATAGAAGGGTGGATGCATTACAAATTAATTGAGTATATTCAGGCACGCAATTTGAATGTTCCTGCAATTCCGTTTAAAATATTTCCACCTATACAAAGGAAATTGTCTGAAGCGTCAAAATATTGGGAACTGGTACAGGATAGAGAACATTTACCGGACTTATACACTGGGCAGCCATTTACGAAAGAAAATAAGGAACGGTTTGGAACGGTTAGCATCGACCATTTTATACCCTGGAGCTTTGTTTTACATAATGAAATATGGAATTTATATCCGGCGTTTAAAAATGTAAACAGTCAGAAGGGAAATAAATTGCCGGACTTGGACCGGTATCTTAATGGCTTTTGTCAGTATCAGTTTCAGGCCTTTCTAGCTGCAAAAAAGATACCGCAGATTAACAAAAAGACTATGGATCAGTTTCTTACAATCAACCGTGATATACGCCACATCGATAATTGCGCAAGGGGACGTGATGCCTTTGTCACATCCCTTAGACAAACAATCGAACCCCTGTATCAGATTGCCAATAACCAGGGCTATGGAATCTGGTGGTACGAGCAGTGAGCATTTATCTCAGTAATTAAAATGAAAGCAGAGGTACCAAAATGGATCAATTATTCCAGCCATTTCATATAAAAAATCTCAAAATTAGAAATCGTATCTGTTTTCCGCCTGTAGTATGTTAAAGTGCAGGGAGGGAAGATGGTTCTGTTACAGAGCAGCACATTGAACATTACAGGAATATAGCAAAGGGAGGGACTGGCTTAATTATTCAGGAAGCAACCTGCGTAGATGAATTAGGCCGCCTGTCCAATATTTATACAGATACATCATGCAGGTGTGGAAAAGGAACTTTTGTGCCCTAGCAATTATCGCTTTCAGAAAAACGGGGGCGAAAACGCTGGAAGAGAAATGACGTTGGGGGAAATACATAAGACCCAGCAAGCGTTTGTGGATGCTGCAGTCCGCGCTTATAAAGCGGGATATGACGGAGTGGAATTACATGGCTGCCACAATATCTGATGTGTGAGTTTTTAATTGCAGGGTAAATAGAAGAAAAGATGAGTATGAAAGGTATCCCCAGAAATTTGCGGTTGAGATTTTAAGAGCTATTAAAGAGAAAGTCCCTTCAGATTTTGTGGTGGGTATTCGTTTGGGAGGATTTGAGCCTGATTTGGAGGCTGAAAGTTATAAGATCAGTATGAAGCGTATCCGGTACGAATTAACCCTCGACTATGAAACTGAAGTAGAGAGGATGTTTGCAATGTTGAATATTGATACAATAAAAAAGTATTAGGATCAAACAGGAAAACCCCTGAAAAATAAGGCATTTCTTTATTATTTTTTACACCAGCACCATGCGGTGCTGGTTCGAATAACAGTTTATAAGTTTATCCTGTCAAATGCATGGCTAGCGTAAAATTTTTGTAGGATATAAGAAAAATAAGAGAACACCAACTTTGTG
>UQCR01000096.1 GCA_900539655.1 uncultured Robinsoniella sp. | reverse complement strand
GAATGCCCGCGTGCCGCCAAAAAGCGCTCCGCAAAGGTTAGAAAATACCAGTTCTGCGGCAAGCTGACAGAGTCCATATCAGTTTCCCACGCCCATCTTTTCGTACACTACCTATCATATACAAAGCGTCATTCCTCAGCTAAACCCCCAATATAATTCATTTAATAGAACATCACAAAACCTTCGCTCTAGTTTCATCAGCGGATGAGAAAAATTTGGCATAAAGGTAATCGGCATAGATAGGCATAGTTAGGCATAGTGAGCAGGTGCACTAAGATAGATGTAAGGAATATGCATCAAGACGGCTAATAGTCCAATTTGTAGAGCATGATGTGTTGATGTTAGATCAAGATGAAAGGAGTTATTTATGACAGGAAAAGAAAAAAGGGATATTGTACTACGTGAAACTATTATACCAGCCATTAAAAATGCAGGCTATTCAAAATGTGGTCAGACATATTACCGGCAGCGCAGGGAGTGCTGCATGATGCTTCGGATGCAGAACTCCAGATTTAACTCTCAGGCAACCGGTTATGACTTCTGGTTTCATATCGGAGTTCTGCCAAAGGAGGAAGCACAGGACCGGCAGAAACTCAAAGAATGGTGGGGTGGAATCGATTCGGTACAGGAGGATATTCTATTGCCGGACTGCGGAATGCTGAACCCTTACAGGAATGGAAGAATGGGATATTGCATTGATCCGTATAAAAATTATCAGCCACAGGATATGGATATAGATGATATCAAGCAAATGTTACATAGGGATTTTTCAGAATATATTCTGCCCCGGCTGGACCATATTCAATCGGTTGAAGAGTGGGAAGAACAGAAGAAGATGTGGATGATGCAGAATGATACAAAGAGAATCCATTTGCTGACATACTATTTTTCGGCGCAAATGCTGTGCTGTGCAGAATCCAATAAACCATTTTTACAGCAGCAACAGAAGGATTTACATCTTACGGCGGAAGATATAGTGGGAAGTTTTGATTTGCTGCATCAAATCCGGAAATTGTCCAAATGGCCGGAAATGGACGCAGAACCGTTTGTTCGGACTTCTTTATAAGAGGGTAAAATACTTCTATTGAGAAAGCAGGGGATTCCGTATTAACGGAATCCCCACTAACTATGCTCTCTAAATTCCTGGGGGGTAACCCCTGTCATTTTCTTAAATATCCGTGAAAAATGTGCCGGAGATTCATACCCCACCTGACAGGCAATTTCATTTATTTTCAAATTACTGTTGGCAAGGAGAATACGTGCTTTTTCCATTCTGCGGTCAGATATATATTTTGATATATTTTGTCCGGTGATTTGCTTGTAGGCGCGGGACAGGTATACCGGATTGAGATATACCTGCTCTGCCAGGTCAGCAAGGGATATGGCATCGTTTAAGTGCTGGTCGATATAGGTATGTATTGTATCCAGCGTTTGTTTGTAGCGCAAGCTGTTTTCGGCTTCATCGGTAAAGAAGATCCAATCAGCCACTTCCAGAAATTTTTCGTATAAATCTATATCCCATTTTCCAAATGGAAGGGAGAATATGGAAATGTTGTGGAAGTGTGCTATAAATTCATCGTATTTATTTGATTGTATTATTTGATTTAGCAGGATAGAGCTTAAGTTATGATATAGCAGGATCTGGGTTTCTGTATCGGAAAAATTCATCATGTGGGCAAGGAGTTTCTGAAAGAGATCGAGGAACTCTTTTTTATTTTGGCATTCCAGCAATTGGGAGAGTTTGCCTATGGACAGCAGCAGCTCATTGGTGTGAAAATCATCTTCGGAGGGTGTAAGGTAAAATATGGTATTGCCAAGTACCATTTCTTCTGCCGGATTTAATTTGTGCATCAGGATGAAATGCAGGTTTTGATAATATCTGGGCAATTCTTCAAATGGGATGGCGGTTGGCTCCAGGAGAAATGACACAGACAGATTTAAAGCATAGCGGCAGTAATTTTGAACGGTTTCCAGGATGCCATTGATATAGTTCACGGTAATATCCGTGGAAATTTTAGAGTTTCGGGCTTGTATGATCCATAGCATATATCTGGTATTTTCCAGGACGAAAGGTACACTTTGTAACCGTGCAGCAGTTGTCTGCCTGAAAATGCTGTCAATAGCTGTGTTTGTGGTCCCGGACGCTTCCAAAACTCTGTTATCCGGAGTATCCAGGCGTGCGGCAGCCAGATGTATGGGAGCATCCGGATTAAGAGGAATTTGTAATTCTGTTAATTTCTCTGTAATCCAGAGGAGGGAGGGCGTATCTCCGGATAAGAGCTGTCGCAGGAAGTTTTGCTGTAGAATAGGAGCTGCTTTTTTTAAAGCTGCATTTACATCCTCTTTCCATTTTATTTCTTTAATGGATGCCTCTATTTTTGAAATACAGCTTTTTACTGCTTCGATCAGAACCTGGTCGCCATCACTTTTTAAGATATAAAATTCAGCTCCATAACGGAGGGCGGTCTGAGCATAGTCAAATTCATTATAACCGGATAGTATTATGGTACGGCAGTCCGGCCAGCGGGACTTTATTTCTTTTAGCATGTCAAGTCCTGAGAGTCCGGGCATATTAATATCAGTAATGACAATGTCCATACGGTATTGATCCAGAGTTGCCAGAGCTGACTTTGCGGAATAAGAACGGTATACGTCCAGTGAAATATCCGGCAGATTCAGAAAGGTTCGGTAAAGGCCATCTGCTATAAATGCCTCATCGTCTACAATCATAAGTTTATACATATGTGTTTCCTCCAGAAGATTATTTTAAAACATGCGCAAGAGACTTGTAAGTGCCCCATTTTCAATCACCCTCCCATGCCGGAATATGCAATACAATCAGAAGTCCCCCCAAATCCCCATAGGATAGTTTTAGACCTGCGGCAGAACCAAATTTCAGCTGAAGCCGCCGGTGAATATTAATTATTGCCGTTGTTTCCAGGGAAGTATCCGTTGATACAAGCTTTTGCTGTAATCCCTGGCAGACGTCTTCTGGCAATGGAGGCCCGTTATCAGAAATGCAGATGCATAATTCCTTTTCATTTTCTGTAAATGTAATCTCAAGCTTTGGTGATTCTACTTCTTTTAATCCGTGTTCAAAGGCATTTTCGATGATCGGCTGAATAATTAACCTGGGGACACGGCAATTGTGATAAGCTTCAGGCAGTGGATCCAAACGCAGAGTAAGACGGTTATGGAAACGCATCTGCTGAATATTGCAATAAGTTTTTGCGTGGTTGTATTCATCTGCAAGCATCACTTCCATATTTGCATTTCGTGTGATGTATTGGTAATAGGTTCCCAGGTACTGGGAAAATGCGGTGATGTTTTCGTAGTCTTCATCTTTGGCAAGCCGGTATATATTAAAGAAACTATTATATAAAAAATGCGGATTGATCTGTGACTGAAGCTGTTTTAACTCAGCACGCTGCATTAATATTTTCTGCTCATAGACCTGATGGATCAATTCCTGTAGGTTTTGCGTCATCTTGTTAAAAGAATGATTCAAGTAATGGAATTCATCATTATTTTTGTTTGTTACCGTGGCCAAATAGTCGCCCTGTTCTACTTTTTTGATTGCCTGAATGAGATTGTTTACCGGACGATGAATCATGCGGTGAATAAACAGTCCAAATGCAATAATAATCATTACAGCCAGAAAAACATAACAGAGAAAGAAAAACCGGTAATTCGTTATCTTGCCGTAAATATGTGCAGTAGGAACCACAGATACCAGCTGAAGCCCTAAGGTCTTTAGCGTGGTAGCGGTGATGACCTGATTTTTGCTGTTTTTGATCTCCTCGGGCAAGGAGCCAGACAGACCTGCATCCATAGCAGCGGGATCAGTGGCAAGCAGATACTGCCGTGAATCATCTGTCAAAAAAATGATGCTGTCCGGATACTGGTTAAATCCTTCCAGCATTTTCAGGATTTCTCCATTTGACAGGGATATTTCCATAATAAACAGAGGCTGCCTGCCTTCCGGTACGTTTATGGGATATTGCATATTCAGATAGATACTGCCGTTGTCGTAAATAAGCCCGGAACTGCTGATATGATTCAGACGGGTATGTGCTGCTTCCCAGTCTGCCCACAGAGGATCAATTCCTCTGGAAGAGGAAATTGTTTTTTCCAGGGATGGAATATGTACGGTAATGGTGTCGATAAATTTACTGCTCTCATTGAGAATCCGCAGGCGTTCCTGAATCTGCAGCAGGTATTTGGAGCGTTCGTACTGGTCTAAAATAGAATATGTATTGATGAGGTAATCCAGATCTTTTTCCATTACATATTCTGATTGCAGCTTTTGAATCCGCAGAACTTCGTCTTCCAGTGACTTAGCGTAGAGGGTAAGCTGGGCATTAGATGAATTTTCTATCTCATTTTTGATTATCCGGTAGCCGCTGCCGTAAATATTACTGCCCATAAGTATGGCAGGAATAAACAGCAGCAGGAAAACAAGGATTATTTTTAAGGAGATGGAGGGGGCTGGCTTTCGTAATTTCATAGTGGAGTCCTCCTGGACCGGACAGCATTGCTCAAATAATCGGGTTATACTGCCTTCATTTTATCATAGGAAGGATAGAAAAACAATTTGGCGGTTGCCTGATATTTACCTGAAATCTTGCTCTTTTTTTACTTATTTGCAAATGGCTGGATTTAAGTATATTTACAGCAAGGAATGTCAATTTGAGGCATTTACATTTATTTAAGGGTTCAGTAAAATGTGAATATGAAAAAAGTCATTAATTGATGACAGAAAAATATAAAGCATGGAGGTATGTTCATGAAAAAGAAAATGTTATGTATGTTATTGGGGATTACCATGATGGCGGCACTTACCGGATGTTCTGAAAAAACGGAAAATAAGGATAGTTCGGGCACAACAGAAAAACAGGAAGAATCCCTGGCAGCCGAGAAAGCGGAGCCTTTAGGAAAGTACACGGAGCCGGTTACTTTAACAGCTGTTCGATATCAGCCGGATGGGATGGAGTTTGCAGAAGGAGAGTCCATTGATAATAATGTGTGGTCCAAGGCCTACGCCGATGATCTGAATATAAAACTGGATTATCTCTGGACAACTCCTCAGTCACAGTATG
Source organism: uncultured Robinsoniella sp. (assembly GCA_900539655.1). Lineage (GTDB taxonomy): Bacteria > Bacillota > Clostridia > Lachnospirales > Lachnospiraceae > Robinsoniella. The sequence goes on along the minus strand of UQCR01000096.1, from coordinate 21,131 downwards.
CTCAGAAATTAAACGCTTCCATAGTTACAGAGGTTCCTGATCTGATGTGGGTTGATGCAGGTCAGCTGAAACGTATGGTAGAAGATGATATGCTGGCAGACCTGACGGATGTCTATGATGCCTATAAAGCGGATTTTACGGATAAAGTGCTTCACGATGATGGGGGAAGCGCAATGGAATCGGCTTCCTTTGATGGAAAACTCTATGGTCTGCCCCATATCCAGTCCGGTTATGGATCTGCAGAAGTACTTTGGATCCGCACAGACTGGCTTGAAAAACTGGGCTTGGAAGAACCAAAAAATATGGATGATGTGTTGAAGATTGCAAGGGCATTTGCCAATGATGACCCGGACGGAAATGAAGAGAAAGATACTTATGGGCTGGCGGTAAATAAAGGAATAGTAGCAAAAAATAATCTTCCATATGCAGTACTGGATGGCTTTTTTAACGGGTATCATGCTTATCCTACTATCTGGATCAAAGATGAAGACGGGAAACTTGCATATGGCGGTATACAGCCGGAGATGAAGAAAGCATTGGCAGAGCTTCAGGCGTTATATAAAGAAGGTGTTATCGATATGGAGTTTGGGGTAAAGGATGCTGCAAAAGTAAGTGAGGATGTGAACAGCGGGAAAACCGGTATGCTGTATGGTTACTTCTGGAACAGCGGAAACGGCTGGCTGCAGGATGGTGTGGTAAATAATCCTGATGCAAAGTGGCAGGCATACCAGGTGATGTCTGTGGATGAAAAGCCGGCAAAAGTCATGGCGCCATTTGCAACGACCTACTATACAGTTGTGAGCAAAGACTGTAAAAACCCGGAAGCAGCTATAAAAATGTATAATCTGGTATTGGAAAAGAACTTTGGCGAAACGGCAGAACCATCTGTCTATAATGTAGATAAGGATAACGTGGCCATTTTTAACTATGCGTATACTTATGGGGAACCGCCTATGAAAAATCTGGATGCCCAGAAAAAGGTAACGGCAGCGTTAGATAGCAAGGATACGTCTGAACTGAATGTAGAAGAAAAAGGATATTACGACAATTGCGAGAGCTATCTGAATGGGGATATGAACTCCTGGGGCAATTATATGATGTATGGTCCCGACAGCGGACTTGCAGTTATCAACGAATATGTAGCAAATGACAATGTGCTGGTAGACCAGTATTATGGGGCACCTACGGATGGAATGGCTGAAAAAAATGCAACATTAGAGAAACTGCAATTAGAAACTTTTTCAAAAATCATTACGGGAAATGCAGACATATCGGAGTTTGATAATTTTGTAAAGAATTGGGAGAACCTGGGGGGAAGTACCATTACAGAAGAAGTGAATGAATGGCTGGCAAACCGGTAGAACCGGACAGACTTCTGGGAGGAATCTAAGATGAAGAAATATAAATTGTTAAAAGACCTGCCGCTGCATCTGATGATGCTTCCGGGAATGCTTCTGGTACTGTTATTCTGCTATAAGCCCATGATCGGAATTGTTATGGCCTTTCAGAATTTCTCACCCCGTAAAGGCATATTCGGTTCTAAATGGGTTGGACTTGATAATTTCAGGTACCTGGCAGATATCCCGGATATTGAAAAAGTAATATGGAATACCTTTTTTATCGCATTGTTAAAGCTGGTGCTGGGCGTTGTGATTCCTGTGATTGTTGCACTGATGTTAAATGAACTGCGAAAGAAATTCTTAAAGAAAAGCATACAGACCATTATTTATTTCCCGCATTTTTTATCCTGGGTTATATTAAGCGGAATATTCATCGATGTATTATCACCATCTACGGGTATTCTAAATAACTTTTTAAACAGTATCGGCATAGATTCCATATTCTTTTTAGGAGATCCAAAGTGGTTCCCATATACTATGGCAATTACAGAAACCTGGAAGGAATTTGGTTTTGGAACCATAGTATATCTTGCGGCAATAGTGGGGATTGACCCTACGCTGTATGAAGCGGCCTCCGTTGACGGGGCGGGAAGATGGAGGCAGACGCTTGTAGTAACACTGCCTGCTGTCATGCCCATCGCCACACTCATGCTGATATTGAATATGGGATCCGTACTCAATCTGAGTTTCGAACAGATTTACAATTTGTACAGTCCTCAGGTTTATGCAACAGGAGATATCCTGGATACCCTGGTATATCGTCTTGGTATGCATGATGCACAGTATGGAGTTGCTACTGCAGTAGGATTGTTTAAATCACTTGTATCTACCGTACTTGTAATATTTTTTTATAAACTAGCCAATAAAACCAGCGATTACAGAATTTTTTAGAAAGGAGAGAAGATCTTGAAAAAAGAATCAATTGGTAAAAAAATATTCAATATCTGCAATATGGTGATTCTTATCCTGCTGGCACTGCTGTGTCTTCTGCCGCTGTTAAATATTCTTGCAATCTCCTTTAGCTCCAGTTCAGCCGCGGGAAGCGGCATGGTAAGCTTTCTGCCGGTGGACTTCAGCCTGAAATCTTATGAATTTGTTTTAAAAAAGTCAGAATTCTGGCAGGCATTCTGGGTGGCGGTAAAAAGAGTTGTGGTGGCAGTACCGTTTAGCCTGCTGTTAACGATACTGATGGCATACCCCCTGTCCAAATCAGACAATAAGTTTCGGGGAAGAAAAGTATATACCAGCATCCTGGTGTTCACCATGCTGTTCAGCGGAGGCCTGATTCCCTGGTATATGGCGATATCGGATCTTAAGCTCATTAACAGTTTCTGGGCGCTGGTGCTGCCCAATGCAGTATCTGCTTATAATACTGTGATTCTGATGAATTTCTTCCGCCAGCTTCCGGTTGAACTGGAGGAGGCGGCGTCCATAGACGGAGCATCCCACTGGAGGATCTTATTTCAGATCGTGGTACCGCTGTCTAAGCCCGCAATTGCCACCATTGCATTATTTTGTATAGTAACAAACTGGAATTCCTGGTTTGACGGCTTGCTTTTAATGAACAGTCCTTCCAAATATCCGCTGCAGAGCTATTTGCAGACCGTGATTGTCAATCAGGATATGTCCCTTATGAGCGCAAGTGATATCCTGACCATGGGAGAGGTATCCAACCGTACCCAGAAAGCAGCCCAGGCATTTGTAGCGGCCCTGCCGATACTGTGTGTCTATCCCTTCCTGCAGAAATATTTTACAGAAGGACTGGTGGTAGGAAGTGTGAAAGGATGAATTGTATTGTAAAATTAATATTGTAAAAGGATGAATTGTATTGTGAAATTTGTATTGTAAAAGGATGATTTTATTGTGAAATTTGTATTGTTATTATAAAAACAGGAAACAAAAAGGAGAAATTTAATGATGGTTAAAATTGTATTTATAGGAGCCGGAAGCATAATCTTTGTAAAAAATCTGATTGGAGACTGTATGATGACCCCATGTCTTCAAAACAGTGAATTTGCACTATTGGATATAGACAAAGAAAAGCTTTATTTGGCTGAAAAGATGCTGCAGAATCTGAATCAGAACGTAAATCAGGGCAGGGCGAAGGTAAAAGCTTATGAATCCCAGAGAGAAGCCCTGAAAGGAGCAGATTTTGTTATCAATGCCATTCAGGTGGGCGGCTATGACCCCTGTGTGATAAATGATTTTGAGATTCCCCTTAAATATGGCTTAAAACAGACCTATGCAGATACCCTGGGTATCGGAGGAATCTTCCGGGGATTGCGTACCATTCCCGTTATGAAAGGAATCACAGATGACATGGAGGAATGCTGCCCGGATGCACTGTTATTAAATTACACAAATCCAATGGCTATTGTTACCGGAGCAATCCAGAACAATTCCCCTATCCAGGCAATCGGCTTATGCCACAGCGTACAGGTATGCGCACATGACCTTCTGCAAGGACTGGAAATGGAAACTGATCAGGTGGAATATGAAATTGCAGGGATTAACCACCAGGCATGGCTGCTGGGAGTAAAGAGAAATGGCCAGGACCTCTACCCGGAGATTAAAGAGCGGGCAAACAGAAGAACAGAGAAACACAATGACATGGTCCGTTATGAGATTATGAAACGATTTGGTTATTATGTGACAGAATCCACACAGCATAGCGGAGAATACCTGCCCTACTTTATTAAGAAAAGTTATCCGGAATTAATAGAGCAATTCGGACTGCATACGGATATGTATAAGGATTGGGGTAAATCTCAGGCGGCTTATTGGGAGACTGCAAAAAAAGAACTGGTTGATAATCGTGAAGTAAATCATGAAAGAACGAAAGAATTTGCATCTTATATATTGGAATCAATTATAACCGGAAAATTGTATAAGATTGCAGCTAATGTACAAAATGAGGGGTATATCACCAATCTGCCGGATCACTGCTGTGTAGAAGTACCCTGTCTGGTAGACGGAACGGGAATACATCCCTGCCATGTGGGAAGCCTTCCGCCACAGTGTGCGGCACTGAATCTAACCAATATAAATGTGCAGAAACTGACGATAGAGGCAGCTTTGACAGGGCGCAGGGAACATGTATACCATGCGGCTATGTTAGACCCTCATACGGCGGCGGAATTAAGCCTGGATGATATCAGGGCGATGTGCGATGAAATGATAGAGGCAAACAAGATGTGGCTGCCGGCTCTGGAGTGAAGGGGGTAGCATAAATTAGTAATGTACCTGGCATGTGGTCTTAAAATTGAAAAAATAAGTCTGCTTTTTTAAAGCAGTGCGATGCTTCAAAGCGTATATTGATAAGAGGTGAAAAACGGGAAAAAATTTCATGAGATAAAAAGAATCAGTGGGATTTTACGATATTTAAAATCAGGGAGAAATAAAATGAATAATTGGAAGTTAGCATGGCAGTATGTGCCAGTACCATACGAAGTAGAAATCGGTGTATTGGAAAATAAAACACAGAGGTTCCTGATTCCAAACAATCTTTATGGAAATAAAGTAAAAGTAAAGTTTCACAATTATTATGGGGCAGACATTATGGAGTTAGATCATGTGACTATAGGAAAAAAGAAAAGATGGTCGGAGATGATTACAGATATTTCTGTAATGACTTATCAGGAAAATACAAAGATTGAGGTGGCACCAGGGGATTCATTCTGGAGTGATGAGATTCCATTTGTGGTAACGCCGAAAGATGATCTTGTAGTGTCCTGTTATTTTAAAAAAACTTTTTCGGTTCAAAGTGTGTGCTGCAACTGGTCAAAACAGACATGGATGAGTAGATTTTTGGATGGCGATTGCACAAAAGAGCAGATGTTTGAAGGAAAGAACAGTGTAGAGACGTTTACGGTTTTTAACTATGAAGAGAATAATGCAGATGCCGAGGCAGGAATCTGGGCAGTGGCGTTAGATATAGAGAGTGGCCGGGAAGCAGAGACGATTGCTTTTTTTGGAGACTCTATTACACACATGTCTTATTTTACGGATGCATTTATGAAAGTAGTACGGGAACAAAGACCAGGGGAAGTGACGGTATTAAATGGTGGAATTGGGGGGAATAGACTAGCTTATCATGCAGTACAAGTTTCTGAAATACCAGGTGAAGGAAAATTGTTCGGGGAGAGTGCACTCGATCGTTTTGAGAGAGATGTGTATTCTAACACCTGTCCGGATATCGTATTTATTATGGAAGGTATCAATGATTGTACACATGGTTTTACTTTTCATAAAGGAAATGAAATTCCAACGCCGGAATTGCTGTGGGAAGCAATACATACGCTGATTGTGAAGGGGCAAAAACGTGGAAGTAAAGTTGTCATCAGTACGATCCTTCCATTTGGTTTTGTCGGTGAGAGCTTTCGCGATGCAGCGGAAAAGATCCGTTGGGAAACAAATGAACTGATTCGTAAGAATCACAATCTGGCAGATGGCTTTATAGACCTGGATTTGCTTATGAGAGATGAAAAAAATCCCCATATGATGTGTGATGGAATGCACATAGGAGACTGGATTCATCCAAATAAAGCAGGTGGAATAAAAATTGCTGAGAAATTAGTGCAGGAGCTGGTGGCCGGTCTAGAGCGTGTTTGAAAATTCATTCCCGCCATCTGTACGCCCCACTTTGCGGTATATTTGCCCCGAATTCAGGTTACGTAGCCCGCTACGCGCCCTTCATCCGGGACAAATCTCCCACAAACTGTGACGCACATCTGCCAGAAAGCAATTTTAAAACACGCTCTAGAAAGAAAAGGAGAATGTCTATGAAAGAGCAAAAGAATATAGCATTGCTGGAGCAGGCAGTAAAAGAACATGCTTTTATCCGAAATATATCAAAACACAGAAATGTGGATGGGTTATTGGATTTTGACGGAAATTTAAGAATGTGGAATAAAGGTATGGAGCCTTTTGAAAAAATGAAACTCTGGGAGGCAACACCTGGATTTGATGACAGAGATTTAAGACAGGAAGAACCTTATCTTATCTTTGTACCTGGGGAAGAAAAAGAGGTAAAAGATACCATTATCGTCTGCCATGGCGGTGGCTTTCGCTGGCGAACAGGATGTGAAGGACCAAACGTGGCTCTTGAATTTCATAAAAGAGGTTACAATACGGCAATTTTAAGTTATCGTATAGAACCATACAGCCGTATGGACAGCTTAAAAGATCTGCAGAGAGCAATTCGTTTACTTCGTTCTAAAAAAGAGGAACTTCATATTTCAAACCGTATCATTGTCATGGGATTTTCAGCAGGTGGAATGCTTTGTGCCAATAGTGCTACACATTTTGATGAAGGTAAAGTAAATGATGAGGATTTTGTGGAGAGATTTTCTGCCAGACCAGATGCAGCAGTTATTGCTTATGGTGCAATGTCAGGCGTGTCTTTCCCACTGCCATTTGGCATGGAACCGGATTTTGAACATGACATGATGGGAAAATGCAAAGAAGAGAGATATTATCTTGCACCGGAAAAAAATGTAACACCACAGACACCGCCAATGTTCATCTGGCAGACATTAAGTGATGATGGAAGATTTGGCATGTGCCTTGCAAAGGAATTGCAGGATGCAGGGGTGCCTTACGAACTTCATATTATGGACGGAGGAGTACATGGACTGGGCATTGCTGATGGAGAGAACGATCTAGCTATAAATGCACCGCATATCCGCCACTGGGTAGAACTTTGTGATGAATGGTTAGAAATAAATAAGTATTGCAGAGGAACTGAAAAACAGCTTCTAAAGTAATAAAGTAGAGACAGATAAATAAGGAGTGTACAAAAATTGAAAATGGAGCATATAAAAGAGTTTTTGCCAAATATAAAATTACACGGAAGAACAATTTATGACGAAGAAAGCGAGGCGCTTTTTTTCAATTGGACATGTGCCGGAATTGAATTTACATTCTGTGGAACTTCACTTCAGGCAGAATTTGTTGCTGAACCAGGTACGGAAATTGAAGGATTACCTTGGGATGAGAGTGCGCCAAGAAGAGAAACCTGGCCTTGGGTGGCAGTATTTATGGATGGAGAAAATGAACCGGCAGACAAATTTGAAATTGGCAGAAAAAATCAGATAAAGACAATTTTTGCAAGTGATAAAGAAGAAAAACATATGATTCGTATTGTGAAACTTACCGAGAATTACAAAACATTTGCCGGAATAAAGGGATTTTACATGGATGGAGATATTTTAGATAAGGAATGGGGGAAAAGACCTGCAATCGAATTTATCGGAGATTCCATTACCTGTGGATTTGGAAATGAAGCTCAGGAAAAAGACAGATTGTTTTTTTCAGAAGATGAAAATGGCTGGATGAGTTATGGGGCCATTGCAGCAAGAATGTTGGATATGGACTGGAATATGATAAGTATGTCTGGAATCTGCACAGAAGTAAGAACTGGAATGCCAATGGATTATGGAATGAAGGATTTATATTTATATACGGATCGAATCTGGCAGGAAAAAGTAAAAAAAGAGACAAAACTATCAAAGTGGGATTTTAAGGAAAATCCAAAAGATTATGTAGTCATAAATCTGGGAACAAACGATGCCACAGGTATTATTTTAACAGAGGATCAGGATTCAGAATTAAGGAATTTCTGTAAAGGATATAAAGAATTTTTAAAGATGGTACGCGTCTGTAATGGACCAGATACTCATATTATATGTGCACTTGGCAGCATGGACTACTATTTGTATTACGATATCGTTAAGATAATAGAGGAATACAAGGAAGAAACAAAGGATGGAAAAATCAGCTGCCTGCGTTTGAAAAAAATGAGTGCCTTAGACCCAATTGGAGCCTGCGGACATCCAAATGTGGTAACCCATAAGAAAATGGCAGTAGAGCTTGTAGAAGAGATTAACAGACAGATGAACCATTGTCTCTTGCCGGAGAAATGACAGTAAGAGCGATAAGCATTGAAAGAAAGAGAACTTTAAGGCTCTCTTTTTTTGTTTCCAGAAAAATAGTATTGCAATCATGTGGTAATACATAATATTATGAAAGGGTCGGTTATTTTTCAGATATAAAAATATAGAATTATGCACAAAATGTACCATATTTAAAAAACTATATCCGGTTTTTTAAAATGAAAGCGTATGGATTTATGCTATAATAAAGAATAAACCTTAACATTATGTACAAAATGGAGACAAATGATGAATAATAAATCTTTTATTCGCAGAACAATTGTAATGTTGTTATTACAAATGGTGTTGATGATTTCAATTTTGCTTGTCTTTTTGTATTCGTCATATCGCTCAAGTGTAGAAAATGTAGACCAGATTCTGGATAATTTTCTTCACGTATACGGAAATGAACTGAATAATAAGATTGAAGATGCAAATATGCTGTTGCAGCGTTTGATTTATAAGAATACAAAATACGATATGCTCCAAAGTGAAAGCGAGTCGGACCGGTATGAAGCAGGTATTGATTTGTCAAATCTTTTACAAGAATCTATAACGAATAATAATAATGTAGATATGATTGTGATAGCGGAGTCTACGTATCAGAACTGCATGGATAGTTACAAGAACAATATTACCTGGTCTCAAAGAGAAACCATAAGGGGTTTTGCAATGGATTGTGCAGCCCAGGGGCATATGAAGGCATTCTGGAGTATTAAAATCTTAGAGGGGACGCCTTTCCTTTATAAAATGTATGTCTGGAATGGTAAAGCGGCAGGTGTGTTCATGCCAGTGGATAACTTTATGGATACAGCCGGTAAGAGCAGTCTGGAGAATATGACAATTCTTTTGACTGATAAAGAGAATCAGTTGTATGGATATTATGGTGATTCCAAAGAGGAATTACAAATTGGACAAAAAATTGAAAAATTCATGCAGAATAAGAATTACAATGATCGAAAGGTTGAGGTTGCCGATGGAAATCTGATCGTACATTGTTATATGAATAGCCGGGGATTTTTGGGACAGATCAAAGGAACGATGATTATATTTTTTGCAATTATTAACATTACTCTTGTTGTTGTAATTATACTTGTAAATTATCTGAGAAAAAATATTCTGATTCCAATGAAACATATGCAGCAGAGCATGGAAATGATTCGGGCTGGTAACTACAAACATCGTATCCGGGAAGAATTCGAGACGAATGAATTTGTAATCTTGAAAAATACATTTAATCATTTGATGGACGAAGTTGTAGGACTGAAGATACAAAGTTACGAAAAACAGATAGTTCTTCAGGAGACGGAACTTCGTGCGATACGATTACAGATACGCCCTCATTTCTTTTTAAATGCTATGACCACAATATCGAGTTTAAGCATGCAAAAGAAAAATCAACAGATTAAAATTTATATTGATGCACTGACGAAAAATATTCGTTATATGTTTAAATCGGGACTTCATACGGTTCCGTTAGTGGAAGAGGTTCGCCATGTTGAGAATTATTTTGAAATGCAGGAACTGAAATATCCGGGCTGTGTATTTTATTTTATGGATATTGATCCAGAGGTGGGAAATTGGAATATTCCACAGATGCTGATTCATACGATTGTTGAAAATGAATATAAATATGCTGTTTCTTTGGATGCCAACCTTACGATTCTTGTCAAGGCTGGCTGTGTGGAGGTAAATGGTGAGAAGATGCTTTCCATTGACATAGAAGATGATGGGGATGGATATCCAAAAGAATTTTTAGAGAAGTTTCAGACAGAACATGTGGAAATAGAAAAGGATGGAACGAGAGTTGGTCTGTATAGCATAAGGCGCATGTTGGAAATCATGTATGAAAGAAAGAATCTGTTTGAAATTTCTAATATTGAACCACATGGCTGCTTGAACCGTTTTCTGATTCCAGAACATGCACTTCATGAGATGGAACCAGAGAAAATACAAAGTAAGATTGAATAAACAGGAGAAGAACAATTATGAGAGTACTAATTGTGGATGATGATATAGTTACGGTAGACGTCATAAAAAGTACCGTGGGGTGGGAAAAACTTGGAATAGTTGAGGTATTTACAGCCTATAATATTGATCAGGCGAAAACCATACTTACAAAGAGCAGCATAGATATTATTATAAGTGATATAGAGATGCCAAAGGGAACGGGAATTGATTTGCTTACCTGGTTTCGAGAAAATCAGATGGATGGGGAATTTTTGCTGTTAACCTGTCATGAAAGATTTGATTACGCTACGAATGCTGTAAAGCTTCATGCTGCTGAATATCTGCTAAAACCCTTTGAACCGCTTGTCATGGAAGCAGCACTAAAAAAGATCATTCAAAAAAGAATGGAAGAAAAGCTTTTAAAGGAAGACAGTGAAGCTGGTAAATGGGTGAAAAATAATAAACGCCGGTTGAAATTGAATTTCTGGAATATGCTTCTGGATGGCAGCATAGCTACTTCTCAAATGAAGGATATTGAATCAGAATTACGCAATCGGAAAATGGAAGATGATCCAAATGATCCTTATCATCTAATTATTTCTAAGGTTACGAATATAGAGCGTGACAGGGAGCGTATAAATCCTAATCTGATGGTATTTATCATGGAAAATATCCATTCGGAGATTCTATGTGGAAATCCGGAAAATAGAAATGTTGTCTGTTATGAGTATAAAGATTATTATGTGCTTGTCACGATTTGTAAGACGGAAAATGAAAAAGAACTGTTAGCACTTACCAAGGAACTTATTCTGGGGTTAAAAAAAGTGCTCACCTCGACGATTACATGCTGTATCAGCAATGTATGTAAAATGCCTGATTTTTATGAGACCTTCCATCGCAATTTGAATTTGTTTTCATTAAATGTTGTTTATTATGGAGACTGCTTTTTGGAGAGCCAGAGTACGAAAACTAGTCCTGATGAAGCTTTCTTTTTGGAATTAAATATCATGGATCAACTTCTTGCTGAACGAAAAAAAGTGGAATTCTTAGGATATTTAAAGAAAAGACTCAATGAAAAAGTCTTTGAAAAAAAATTAGACGAGCATATGTTAGAACAGGCAAAACAGGAAATTTTGCAGGCGGTATATACATATCTTGCCAAACGCGATATTCAGGCATCCGGTCTTTTTCGTGAAGAAGCTTTTGTGAGCATGACACAAAAGGCGTCCAGATCAGTGATTGATATTTTGCGCTGGATTAACTACTTTCTGGATCAGATGTATGAATATGAGAGTCAGGTACAAAAAAGCCATACCGTGGTGGACCGGATCAATCAATATATTCGTGACCATTACGCAGAAAAAATTGGCAGGAATGAAATTGCTTCCCGTTTCTATCTGGCACCAGAGTATCTTTCAAAAATGTACAAGAAGCAGACGGGAAATAGTCTGAAGGATTATATCAGTGAATATCGTATTGAACAGTCAAAAATTCTGCTGAAAAAAGGAGAAATGCAGATTGGAGACGTTGCATTAGCAGTGGGATTTGATAATTTCACTTATTTTTCAACTATATTTAAAAAGTATACGGGAATGTCCCCAAATCAGTATCGCAAACTGGAAGCATAACAATAGATTTAAGAGGATTTAAGTATAATAAGAGAACAAAGTCAAGTATTTGACTGTTCTCTTATTTTTTAAAATCAAAGTCTTATTTTTTAAAGAATGAAAATGAAAGAAAAGATATACTGATATTATCAAAAAAAGAGAGGGTAAAATGTATGAGAAATAAAAAAAGAATGATTGCAGCTTTATTGAGTGCAACTATGGTAATTGGAATTACAGGATGTGGATCGAATAGCTCAAGTGGAGAAGTTGGTTCTACAGAGAATGCATCTAAAGACAGTGGTACCTATGATCAGGTCGTATATGCATACTCAACATTTAATAATATTCCGTCGGAGAAAGATCTTGGAGAAGTGGAAGAAGCAATCAATGAAATCACAAGAGATAAAATTGGTACAGAAGTTACATTAAAACCAATTGCAATTGCAGATTATTCCAGCAAAGTATCTTTGGCATTACAGGGTGGAGAAAAAATTGATATATTCCAGTCATTAGGTGATTTTAATAACTGTGTAGCACAGGATATGACTTATGATCTGACAGGTCTTTTAGACACAGAAGGCAAAGCAACAAAAGAACTTGTTGGTGATCAGTGGCTTGCAGCATGTAGCGCAGATGGAAAAATTTATGGTGTTCCTACAATGAAACCAGTAGCTTTAACACCGATGTTTGTATATCGTCAGGATATTGCAGATGAACTTGGAATCGATATTTCAGCTGTAAATTCACCTGAAGATGTTACAGCAGTTTTAAAACAGGTAAAGGAAGCTTATCCGGATATGACTCCTTTAGCTCCGGTACAGCAGGGAACAATTGGACTAAATTTGACTTTTGAAAATACAGACTACCTGACAGATGATTATTATAAACCAATCGGAGTACTTCAGGGCGACAACACAGATGTTAAAGATCTTTATTCATCTGAAGATTTCAAAAATGCAGCTAAACTTGCAAGAACATGGTACGACGAAGGTCTTGTTATGAAAGATGCAGCAACTACAACAAGTACATCACAGGAATGTCTTGCATCAGGAAATTATTTTGGATTTATTGCATCATATAGCTATCCAGAAGCAGATACTGCAGCAAACCTGCAATCGCAGTGTGGTGGATATGAACTTGGTGCAAAAATGATCGGTGATTCTTATCTTTCAACAGGCGATATCAACGCTGTAAGCTGGATGATCGCATCTACAACAGATGTGCCGGAAGCAGCAATGAAATTTTTAGATCTAACCTATACAGATGAAAAAGTTATCAACTTACTGATTTATGGTATTGAAGGAAGAGATTATGTGAAGAACGATGATGGAACGGTTAGCTACCCAGAAGGTGAAGATGCTACAACAGTTCCATATACAGCTCAGTTAAGCTGCGGTACACTCGGAAACTTCTTTAAAATGTTTCCTATGGAAGGTACAGATCCTGCGTCTATCGAATGGGAATTAGAGCAGAATAAGACAGCAAAGACATCTCCGGCTATGGGATTCACATTTGATTCCAGAAAATTAAAAACACAGTATACAGCAGTTGGAAATGTAATTTCCCAGTACTTACCAGGTCTTCTCTGCGGAAGCTTAGACCCGGATACAGGAATTGAAAAATTTGTAGATGCGTTAAATGATGCTGGATATCAGGACATTTTAGATGCAAAACAAGAACAATTAGACGCTTGGATGGCACAGAATAAGTAAAAGAGGATGACAATGAAAGCAATTACAAAGAAACGAAAAAAACAAAAATTTAAAGATCTGTCATTACTTTTAATCGCTTTGCCAGGAATTGCTTATTTATTGATCAACAACTATATCCCAATGCTGGGAATTTTCCTGGCATTTAAGGATTATAGTTTCATGAAGGGCATTTTCAAAAGTGACTGGTGTGGATTTGACAACTTCAAATTTTTATTTAAGACAAGCGATGCCTGGATCATGACAAGAAATACGATTTTGTATAATGTTGCATTTATAATAATCGGTACAGCGTTATCTATTCTGGTCGCAATTTTTATCTGCGAACTTGGAAAAAGAAAAAGAGTAAAAATCTACCAGGCAGCACTTTTGCTCCCCAATATGCTCTCTTGGGTAGTGATCGGATATATTGCATACGCATTCTTAAATGCGGATACAGGTTTTATCAATAATACAATTTTAAAAGGACTTGGTATAGAACCAATTTCCTGGTATGCGCAGTCTGGTGCATGGCCGGCAATCATTATTATTGTATATCTTTGGAAGAATATTGGTTATATGTCTATCATCTATACAGCAGCAATCTCTGGAATTGATAAATCTATTTATGAAGCTGCAGCAGTTGATGGAGCAACAAAACTAAACCAAATCTGGAATATAACACTTCCAATGTTGAAACCGACTGTTATCACACTGACATTGATGTCTATTGGTAGAATTTTCTTCTCAGACTTTGGATTATTCTATCAGGTTCCACAGAATTCTGGAGCTTTGTTTGGTGTGACACAGACCATCGATACTTATGTATATCGTGGCTTAATGGAATTAAATGATGTTGGTATGTCTGCAGCAGCAGGTCTTTATCAGTCCCTCATTGGTTTTGTATTAGTTCTATTGGCAAATAAATTTGTTCGTAAGCACGATGCAGAAAATGCATTGTTCTAAGGAGGTATGAAATGACAGAAAGTAAGCCGTTTAATCATGTGGCAACCATCATACTTACTATAGCTGTAGTAATTGCATTAATGCCAATCGTACTGATTGTAATTGCTTCATTTACTGCTGAGAATTCACTGATTCAGTTTGGATATTCCTATGTGCCAAAAAAATGGAGCCTGGATGCCTATTACTATATGGTGAAACAGGGAGTAACTATTGCAAGAGCGTATGGCGTGTCCTTTTTCGTAACAATCGTAGGAACATCTATTAGTGTATTGTTAACAACAATGCTAGCTTATCCTATGTCAAGAAAATCATTTAAATATCGTAATATATTAGCATTCTTTGTATTTTTTACAATGTTGTTTAATGGTGGTATTGTTCCGTCTTACATCATGTGGACGAAAATCTTTGCTATTAAAAATACGATCTGGGCTTTGATTATCCCAAATTATCTGGTAACTGCTTTTAATGTAATTCTTGTAAAAAATTACTATTCGCACAGTATACCAGAGTCCTTATTAGAGGCAGCACAAATTGATGGAGCATCGGAGCTGACTATTTTTGGCAAAATCATGCTTCCCCTGGCAGTTCCTACAGTAGCAACAATTAGTTTGTTTACAGGATTATGTTATTGGAATGATTGGACCAATGGGCTGTATTACATAGATGATCAGAAGTTGTTTAGTATACAGCAGCTGTTGATGAAAATCATGAATAATATTCAGGCACTTCGTTCGAATTCCAATGCGGCTCTGTTAGGAACAGGAGCAGTTGATCTGCCAGGAACCTCTATACGAATGGCAATGGCTGTAATAGGAATTTTACCAATTATGCTTGTATACCCATTTGTTCAGAAATATCTGGTCAAAGGTGTAGTAGTCGGAGCAGTCAAAGGATAAGGGGGCCCAGTGAAGCAGGAATAAAGAAACATGGGACTGGGAAAATTCCCAGTCCTTTTTATACAGCTTTTAGATTTAACAGAAAGGGCAGACAAAATGAAAGTTAGTGAAGTAATTGATAAAATTTTAGAATATCATCCGAGTCTTCCGGAGGATTACGATGGATGTGATGGTTATAAATCAGGTGATCCAGAGGCAGAGTGTACCGGAATTGCATCTGCTTTGGTTCCAACGATAGATGTAATAAAAAAAGCAGCAGAATTGGGATGTAATCTGCTATACGTACATGAACCTTCTTATTATTCTACTTCGGACTATCCAGACTGGAGAGCAGGATTTGAAAATAAGGTCTATGAAGAAAAACGAAAACTGTTAGAAGAGACAGGAATTGTAATTTTTAGAGATCATGACCACACGCATGCACATCGTCCGGATGGAATTTTCACAGGAGTAATTAAATATCTGGGCTGGGAAGACTATCAGATCAAACAGGAAGGAATGAACATGTATTTTGAATTCCCGGATATGACGGTAGATAAAATGAATCAGCTTTTAATGGATAAGCTTTCCTTAAATGGAATACGTTATATTGGCAGACCTGAAAGTAAAATAAATAGAGTTGCCATGGTTGGACATCTTCTTCCGAATATTTTTGTTCATCAGCCAACAACAGGAGAAGGCTTTTGCCCAGAATATGCGACAGAGGTTATCAAGCTTTTAGAACAGGAAGATGTGGAGGCGATCATTCCTGGTGAAGTAATTGACTGGACAGTTATTTCCTATATTCGTGATGCAGTACAGCTTGGTAAGACAAAAGCAGTATTTAATGTAGGACATTTTAATATAGAAGAATTAGGAATGAAATATGCAGCAGACTGGATTCCGGAATTGATTGATCCTAAGATTTCAGTACATTATATTCCAACAGGAGACATCTATTCATTTAAATAACGAATGGGAGGATTAGCAATGACAGTACAGGAAGTAATTGATGGAATTATAAAAAAGACAGGTGTAAGTCCCCTTCCAGTGGATAAGACATGTGACATTTTTATAATTGGAGATAGAAACAGGGAAGTAAAAAAGATAGGAACCACTTTTATGGCAACTGTTGATGTAATAAAAGAAGCAATTGATAAAAATATTGATTTTATTATTACCCATGAGCCTACCTGGTTTACCGGCATGGATGATACGGAATGGGTGAAAGAAGATCCTGTTTATCTGGAAAAGAAGAAATTACTTGAAGAACATGGCATTTCTATCTGGAGATTCCATGATCATATGCATATGGCAAGCGAAGATGGGATTTATCGTGGATTTGAGCAGGAATATGACTGGGCAAAATACAGAATGCCTGATAGAAATTCAGGAAATCCAATGGATGATTTTGGTGGGTGTTATGAGATTCCAGAGACATCCTTAAAAGATTTATGTGCATTTTTTAAAGAAAAAAGCGATATGCAGGTCGTTCAAATTGTCGGCGATCCACAAATGAAGGTAAAACGTGTCGCCGTATTAGTTGGAGGCGGAAGCTTGGGACTTGGTGTGGAAAATATGCCAATGAAACTGATGAGAGAAAAGAACATTGATCTTGCGATTTGTGGAGATATCACAGAGTGGACCTTACCCGCTTATGTGCGCGATGCTTCTCAGCTTGGTATGAATAAAGGAATGCTCGTACTTGGACATGAGAGAAGTGAAGAACCAGGAATGAAATATCTTCCTGAATGGTTGAAATCCATTGTTGGGGATATTGAAGTTCAGTTTATAGATGCAAAAGAGCCATTTATGTATTTATAAAGAGAAAAAGGAGAGTATGTTATGTCTACGTTACAGGTAAGCACATTTTCTGTGGCACTAAGCCGCATAGTTTCATTTAATGTTATTTTACCGGATGACCTTATGCCGGAAATGAAGATAAATAACCCTAATTATGACAGGGAAACAAAGACGTTAGTATTATTACATGGATTTTCTGGAAATAGTAATGACTGGATGATGGGAAGCCTGATTCAGGAACTTTCCGGAAAATACAATCTTGCAGTTATCATGCCCTCCGGAGAGAACAGTTTTTATCTGAATGGATTGGGTACGGGAAGAGCCTATGAGACTTTCACAGGAGTGGAACTTATCAATTACTGCAGAAAAACTTTTGGTTTGTCAGATAAAAAGGAAGATACTTTTATAGGTGGCCTTTCCATGGGGGGATTTGGAGCAATTCATACAGCTTTAAAATATCCGGAAACTTTTGGGAAAATGTTTGGACTTTCCTCCGCATTAATTGTGAATGGAATTAGGGGAATGGAACCAGGAAGCAAAAATGAAGTTGCAGATTACGATTATTATCATCAAGTATTTGGAGATTTGCATCAATTAGATAAAAGTGAAAATAATCCAGAGTTTTTAGTGTCAGAGCGTATAAAAGCGGGAGATACGATTCAGCCAGTTTACATGGCATGTGGAACAGAGGATTTTCTGTTAGCAGAAAATCATGAATTCCGTGATTTCCTTTTAGAGAACAATGTAAATGTTACGTATAAAGAAAGTACAGGTATTCACGACTGGAAATTCTGGAATACGTATATAGAACAGGCAATTGTCTGGGCAATAGCAGAATAGAAATAAATAATTACGAATCAAGGAGAAAAATATGGCTGTAAATGTATTAGAAATAATTGAAAACACAAAGAAATGGGAGGCACCAGTGGTACCGGCAGAAATTTCATATGGAGATATGCCGGGAGATAAAGTAGAAATTGGAGAAGGACATATAGAAAAGGCAAACAAGATTTTTCCAGAAGTATTAAAACAGTTAGTGCCAATCATGAAGGGAAATAAAAATCAAAGAGCAGTTTTTGCTGTATGTGGTGGATCAGGTGTTGGTAAATCTGAGACTGCATCCCTGCTTTCTTTTTATTTTGGTCAGATGGGAATTGGAAGCTATACGTTATCGGGTGATAACTATCCACACAAGATTCCAAAATATAATGATGCAGAACGTCTTCATATGTTCCGTGAAAATGCCTTAAAGGGAATGGTTTGCGAAGGAACATTTACAAAAGAGCGCTTTGATATTATTCATGAATTTCAGTTAAAAGGAGATGATGCCAATAAAGCACATGCAGACGAATATGATTGGTATGAGTCTTATCTTCGTAATGGACGTAAAGGATTGGAAAGTTATCTTGGAACATCAAATGAAATCGGATTTGATGAAGTGGAAAGTATCTTAAACCAGTTCAAAGAAGGCGCAGATAAAATCTGGCTGAAACGAATGGGAAGAGAAGATACGGAACTTTGGTATGAAGAAGTAGATTTCTCAGATATTCAGGTATTGGTAATAGAATGGACACATGGAAATAGTGATAATTATAAAGGTGTAGATATTCCAGTCTTATTAAATTCTACACCACAGGAAACATTAGCACACAGAAGAGCAAGAAATCGTGATGGTGCCACAGACAGCCCATTTACAACTATGGTACTGGAAATTGAACAGGGTATGTTAGAGTCTCAGGCTCACAAAGCAAAGATTATCGTTTCTAAGAGTGGAGACCTGCTCTCTTATGAGGAATATTTAAAAGTAATGGAAGAAAGTAAAAAGGAAGGAAAATAATAAATAATATGAATATTTCTGCAAATAATGAACCAATGTTAAATGCTTACCCGGACAGCATGGGTGGAACCTTAAAAGATATTGCAAAATTTTTAGAAAAACCAGAATTAAAAGATGTATTTAAATCTTTTTATATACTGCCAAGTTTATTTAACACAGATCTTGATCGTGGATTTTCAGTTATCGACTATACTTTAAATGATCTTCTTGCTACAAGAGAGGATTTAAATGGATTCGAACAGCTTGGTGTTGATTTGAAGCTGGATTTCATTTTGAACCACGCTTCTGTATTATCCAGTCAGTTTCAGGATATTATAAAAAATGGAGAAAAATCCAAATACAAAGACTTTTTCATTAACTGGAATAAATTCTGGGAAGGACATGGTACCATGACAGAGGAAGGCTATATCCAGCCGGATTCAGAGATGATTGAGCATATGTTTTTCCGTAAACCAGGACTTCCAATTCTGATGGTACGTTTCCCGGATGGAAAAAATGTACCTTACTGGAATACCTTTTACCAGGAAGTAAAATATCCTGTTCTCAATGCACAGGATATCATGCAGGTAGAGGGCTTACAGTATGCAACGTCAGAAAAAATTGCAGAACTTATGAACAGGGGACTTGCAGATGGCAAAAAGCCGTCAGAGATTCTTTTAGACGATTTTGCTATAAAAATTTCTGCAGAACAAAAAGCAACTATCGTCGAGATGTTAGAATCCTGCAAAAAATATTTAGGTCAGATGGATCTAAATATAAAATCTCCATTAGTGTGGGAATTTTATGATGAAACATTAAAAACATTGTCTTCTTATGGCGCTAAGATTATTCGTCTTGATGCTTTTGCTTATGCTCCAAAAGAACCAGGTAAGAAAAATTTCTTAAACGAACCTGGAACCTGGGAAGTGCTTGAAAAAGTAAGGCAGCTTG
This sequence comes from uncultured Robinsoniella sp., assembly GCA_900539655.1. Lineage (GTDB taxonomy): Bacteria > Bacillota > Clostridia > Lachnospirales > Lachnospiraceae > Robinsoniella. The sequence goes on along the minus strand of UQCR01000096.1, from coordinate 1,143 downwards.
CCGATAAATATAAACTTACCTTACTTCCAGAGATTCACGCAAGTTACAGTGAGAAAAATTATGAGATGATTTCCCAAAAAGGATATATGACATATGATTTCTTCCTGCCAGGTCTTGTAATCGATGCACTGGAACGAGGATGTGGTGATGTTCTCACAAAATGGGCAAATGAGTTGATTGAAAAAGAAATTCATGTTGTAAATATGTTGGGATGTCATGATGGTATTCCACTTCTTGATTTAAAAGGACTTATTCCGGAAGAAAGAATACAGTCAATTATTGATACAGTTGTAGCCCGTGGAGGTTTTGTGAAAGATCTTCATGGACAAAAAAATGTTTATTACCAGGTAAATGCAACATATTACAGCGCACTTGGGGAAAGTGATACAAAAATGCTGTTAGCTCGTGCTTTACAGCTCTTTATGCCAGGAAAACCTCAGGTATGGTATCTGGATCTCTTTGCAGGAAAAAATGATCATGAGGCTGTAAAACGTGCTGGTGCAGGCGGACACAAGGAAATTAACCGTTCCAATTTAAGCGTTGATCAGATGGAAGAAAAAATCAAAGAAAGCGTAGTGAAAAAACAGTTTGAAATGCTCCGCTTCCGTGCTACATTCCCAGCATTTGCCTTTGACAGTAATATCACAGTAGATAGCAGTGGATCCGTGATGAATTTTGTATGGAAAAAAAATAGATATACAGCAACACTTTCTGCAGATCTTGCAAATAATACCTTTTCCATGAAAGGAATTGATCCTAACGGAGTGGAAAGCGTGATAGTATAATGGACTGAAACAGAAATGAACAGGCATTGGCGTTTGATCGTGTGTTTGTCTGGGATAACTATGTATGGGATTTTATTAATTTTTGTTGTTGGTCTGCAATAAAAACACCGTGTGATATTACAGCGAACGTTTTATAGGGTTCAACTAAATGAATTATATTGGGGTTTAGCTGAGTAAATGACGCTTTGTAGATGGAGGTAGTGTACGGAAAGAGAAGGGGGCGGACCAGGACATTGATTTGGAAGGCTTACCGCAGAACTGGCATTTTCTAACCTTCCCGGAGCACTTTTTGGCGGCACGCGGGCATTCGCTCCGAAATCCTGATGCATTTCGCAGCTCAGTGCCCGCTTAGTATCCG
>UQCR01000095.1 GCA_900539655.1 uncultured Robinsoniella sp. | reverse complement strand
AAGAGACGAATACCATTGATAGGAGACTATTGAGAAGGTGTTTCTAAGGATGAAGCGAAGTCAGGATACCTGCCGTGTTGCACATTATTTATTTCTGGGCTGAGGAAATAGGTTTATTTTTATGCTGCAATTCAATTATATACGGAGATAATAAGCCTTTCTGTCTGAGTACAGGAAGGTTTTCTTTATGGAAATTTATATTATATATCAGATATTTTGTAACATCTGATCCATTTCTATGGCGAATAAGACCATATATCTATAGAAAGGGAGTACCAGCTGATAAAAAGGATTGAGAGGAGGAGAGTGAAGTTATAGTTCCACTCAGCATAACTAAAAGAGTGAAGGATGAAAAGGAGGATTTAATTTATGAAGATTTTTAAAAGATTGACCGCATTGGTATTGGCTTTAACATTAGTGTTAGGTATGACTACAATTACAGCATCTGCAGCAAGTGATAACCTGGCGATTGGTTCTGTTACTTTAACAGCGCCTACATCCGGTAATAGTGCAGTAGCAGAATTAAAGACAGTAACCGTTGGCGGTGTAACCCGCTATACTTATAATGCAAAATTACCATCCGGAACAGCTACAAGTGATCTTAAAAAATTAAAAGTTGTTCTGACTGGTGTAAATTCTGATGCAGCTGTCAGCATTGATAGTCAGACAAGCGCTACAGGAAGTACTACAAGAACATTTAATAATGTTGACGTGTCTGCGTCATCTGCTACGATTTCCGTTACATATGGCGGGAAAACCAGAGCGTATGAATTGACGGCTACTGTGGATGCAACAGAACTTACTGTTGAAATTGGAATTCGTACTATTAATGCTTATAATTATGGTACAGAATATCAGGCAGCAGCAAATGCAATTATGCTTCCTTCAAATGATAAGAATTCTTATATTAAACTTACTATGAATGCAGGAGATACTGTTATGGATGCATTAGTAATGGCTGCAAATAAGTTTGGGATTCAATTGACTGGAGCAGAAAATAATTACATCTCAAAAATTTCTAAAGGTGCATATACTCTGGGAGAATTTACCTGCGGAGGTATGAGTGGATGGATGTATACCGTAATTCCTCAAGGTGGAGAAGAGTTTTTACCAATGTATGGTGCAGCTCAGTATTATCTGGAAGGCGGAGAAAAAATTAATTGGCAGTATACCTGCAACTATGGTGCAGATATTGGATTTGGATTCTAATTACAATTTGTGAGAAAGCAGGGTATCCCATTTCGGATGCCTTGCTTCATGTTAGAAAGAGGTAGGTTATGATAAAAAAGGCAAAACGTTATCTGGCTGGATTGATGTCCATGTGTATGTGCTTAACAATGGTTCCGATAAATGTACAGGCGCAAGTAAAAGAATCAGAGAATATACAGAGTGAGTCAGATTATGACAGTATGAGTGAAAAAACTAATGCAGATACCAGATTGGTTACGATTAATGGTTATTGCGGCGAATCTGGAGTAGAGCCTGATGAGGACTTTTATAGCTTTGCATTTGCTTTATCAGATAGTAATCATAATGTTATTTATGATCCTGCAAAATATTGTAAAGTTGGTGAAACATACTATTTACAGCTTGATTACAGGAACTATCCGCAAAACGTATTTAATCGTGCGGAAGTGACAGGTCTGGAATTATCAGAAGCTGATAAAAACAATATGATTGAAGCGATTACAAATGGTACTTTTTCATTTATAATGCCGGATAATGATGTTACATTTGATCTTTATCTAATGAGGCAGTATAGTGTTAGAAATGTATATATGGAACCAAAAAATGGCGGAACAATAGTAATAACCGGTGAAGAGTATGTGAATGGAAATAAAACTGAATGGTATAACCCGTATAATACCGATGTTACGATAAAGGCTTTACCCAATTTAGGGTATCGTTTCAAGACGTGGGATATATCAACTTCAGGTTCAATGGGACCAGATTTACCTGTTGATCCGGAGCTTTCACAGAATTTAACATCATCGGAAAAGTTATTTAAGATGCCTAATCGTGGTGTGAATCTAAATGCATACTTTGAAAAAGACCCCGATGCCGTTTTCGATGCCGTATTTACCGGAGGAGAAGGAGCAGTTGGAACAGCACCAGAAAAAATAACCAGTAAAGAAGCAGTTGAAATTACTTTACCAGAAAATACCTTTACATTAAACGGTTATCGATTCCTAGGTTGGTACGATGGTCAAGATGTTTATAAGCCGGGGTCTGTATACAACATGCCGTTTGGAGGTATCACTTTCACGGCAGAGTGGGCGCAGTCCGGTACATCTAATATTAAATTCGAATCAGGTGGAGCTGATTCCGGAACGCCAATCGTTTTAAAAAACCAGAAACCAGGCGACCTAGTAAAAATACCGGAAAATCCATTTACAAAAGCAGGTTATGACTTTGATGGATGGAATGATGGAACGCAGACTTACCAGCCGGGTGATGATTATACGATTCCGGATCATGACGTAACCTTTACTGCCCAGTGGAGTGCGTTTTATACCTTTGATGCAGGTACCGACGTATGGAATGTATCTGCAAAATGGTGCTATGGTCCTGAAGGCGCAGGAATTATTCCTCAGGAAGCTGGAGCTAAAAATGGCAAAATGCCAAAAGGCAACGTAGATCGTATATACTTTGGCATGTCCGGTGAGATCAACCAAAATGCAGATAATTATTACAAATTCGAAGGCTTTACCATTAACGGAAAAACTTATACCGAAGCAAAGACGATCTCAAATACCGATTATTTTTCCGGAAATGTGATTATCAGCTTCCCGGATAAAGAAGATGCAGATGGCTGCAAATATGGTAAAGTAGAATTTAAAAATGGCGAATTTAAAGATAACGTTGAGATCAGGCAGCATTACACAGAAACAACGGAGAAACGATATCTGGCGGATATTTCATCTTTTACGATTAACGGTAGAACAGGGAATATTACAAATGATAAAATTGTTGTAAGTGTACCTGAAAATACGGATCTTACGAAATTGAAACCGGTCATCAAATTAAGTGATGGTGCTACAGTTTCCCCAAAATCGGAAGAAGAAGTGGATTTAACGAAGCCGGTTGTTTATACGGTCATATCCAAGGATGGCAGAATAACAAAGAAATATACAGTGTCCGTAGAATTTATACGGAATCACCTGGAAGAAAATCTGCCGGGATGGATTACACAGACATTTGAGGCACGCCGGGACAGAGATGGTGATGGTACCTTGGTACTGGGAAGCGAGCCATTCCTGAAGAGTGCCAGTTCAACCTGGTCCGACTGGGCTGCATTTACCATGGGACGTTTTGGCACAGTTAATTCCGATGGAAGCGTAAACCTGAATTATAAAGATGGTGAAAATAATGAAGGCTACAGCGCGTACATGGAAGCAATGAAAGCAAATATCGAAAAAAGGTATGCGGAGAACGATGGAAAATTAGATGATAATAAAGTGACAGAATGGCATCGTGCCGCACTTGCAATCGCAGCAATCGGAGGCGATGTTACTGATTTTGGAACTTATAATGGCAATGGGATTAATCTTATCAGTGATGGAGCCTTTAATGCTGTTGTAGACCCCTCAAGGCAGGGAATTAACGGACCGATTTTTGCATTGATAGCAATGAATATACAGGACTTTTCCCGTCCCGCTGAAATGAAATACTCTGATGAATATCTGATCAAATATATTCTGGAGAGACAGCTGAAGGACGGTGAAAATGGAAGCTACAGCGGATGGGCATTGTGGGGAGCGGTATCTGATCCTGATATTTCAGCTATGGCAGTACAGGCATTGTCTGCCTATTATTGGGATGATACGGAATATACTTACACAAATCTGACGAGTGGTGAGGTTGTTACAAAAACGGTTCGCACAGCAATCGATGAAGCATTGAACAGATTGGGGACATTGCAGACAGATCTGGGTGATTACTTATCCTGGGGAACACGAAACATGGAAAGTACTTCTCAGGTGCTGCTCGCTATTATTTCTGTGGGAGTAGATCCTTTGACCGACCAGCGCTTTATTAAAAATGGTAATACCCTGCTTGACGGTGTTTTACGGTATAAATTAGAGTCTGGTGGATTCTGCCATACCTTTGATTATGATCCGGATAATGTTGGGGCATCTAACGGCGTATATAATTCCATGGCAACAGATCAGGGAGGTTATGGTTTGGTTGCTGCCTGGAGATATCTGAATGGAATGCGTTATATATATGACTATCGTGCAGAGTTCTCAGCCCAGGATACATCCGTTATAAACACCTTAAAAGCAACGATTGACAATGCATTAGCGAAAAAAGGAACGGATGGATATTACGATGCCTTAAATAGTGCTATGGAGACATATAATAGTACCTTCAAAGAATTAAATGACAAATCTCTGCGTAGATATGTCACAAACTACTGGCAGCTATCCGATGCACTTGACGCAGAAAATGCCACAGTTGACGAATTGAAAAAGGCAGCAGCACCTGTAGAAAAGCTCATTGCCGCAATCGGTACAGTAACAAAAGACAGCAAAGCAGCAATAGAAAAAGCAAGAGCAGCATATGATTCACTTGCAGAAGCAGCAAAAAAATATGTCAGCAACTACAGTGTCTTAACAGAAGCAGAAAAAACACTGGCTGAATTATCAAAACCAGTACCTCCGGAAGTTATAAAAGTAACCGGAATTACGTTAGAGAAATCAGGGATATCCCTGTATCCAACACAGGCGCAATTGCTGAAAGCAACTGTGTCACCTGCTAATGCAGCTAACAAAGCAGTAGCCTATAAGAGCAGTAATACAAGAATAGCCACTGTTGATGCCAATGGAAAAATAACAGCAAAAGCTGCTGGAACAGCTGTCATTACAGTAACGGCACAAGATGGAAGCGGTAAATCAGCTACCTGTAAAGTTACGGTTAAAAAGGCAAAAGTTAAACTTAATGCAACAAAATTGCCATTACAGGTAAAAAAGCGGGTAACGCTTAAGGTATCTGGAGTGGCATCCGGAGACAAAGTGGTTTCTTGGAAGAGTTCCAATAAAAAGTATGCGGTGGTTTCGGGTAAAGGTAAAATAACAGCAAAAAAACAGGGAAAAACGATCGTTACCGTAACGACAAAATATGGAGCCAAAGCAACATGTGAAGTAAAAGTACAGAAAAGAAAGGTGAAAGCAACCTCCATTTCTGTGAATAAGAAAAAGCTTGAGTTGAAAAAAGGTAAGAGAGTAAAATTAGCAGTAACGCTTAACCCCATTACGGCGAAAGATAAGATAACATTTAAGTCTTCGAATCCTAGTGTTGCAAAGGTCAACCCAAGTGGAGTGGTAAGTGCAAAGAAAAAAGGAGAATGTAAGATTATGATCCGTACTTCTAACGGAAAGAAGAAAACGGTTAGTGTGAAAGTAATAAATAAAATTAAAAAATAATATTTATACACGAAACTAAAATTTGACTGCACGATCTGGCAGCAGAGAATCATATGAAATCTATATGGCATTGTCCATATTATTTTACTCTGCAGTTTGGGTCGTGCAGTTTTTGTATATCCGGGTAAAACATGCTGTGTATACAATAAATGAGGGAGGTGATCTCAGTCAACATACAATGTGATTTTCAATAAGAAAATAACAGCTGTAGTGTCAAAACTGGAAGCTAAAAATATGAAATACTATATAAAAATATGTAAATGGTGTTATACAGATGGAAAATTTATATATAAAAATATAGATGAATTAGCTGGTTTTCTAAATAAAAAAGATCTTAAATATAAAAAAGATACCAATTATCCAAAGAAATTCATTGACTTTGCCATATCAATGCGATAGTATTATTTCATAAAACAAAATATTAATTGCGGTCATTTTTCATGCAGTTTTTCAGAATCTGCTATGAAAATGATAATAGGGAAGCCGGTTCAATTCCGGCACAGTCACCTCTACTGTAACGTGGACGAGGAAACAATATGCCATTGGCGCTGTACAGATAGCTGCTGAGAAGGCGTTTCTAAGGTCGAAGCGGAGTCAGGATACCTGCCGTAAAAACAGATTGCTGTATTTCCGGGATGAGGAAGCAGATTTGTTTTTATACCGCGATTTAATGTTTGGTGCATTAGAATGATGGAATAAAGAGGATGGGAATCCGATTTGATTATAATATAAAAGCCTTTCTGTTTACACACAGGAAGGCTTTTATTTTTGTGCAAAGAATTAAAAAAGAGATAACAAATAAATAACAAATAATTTCAGGAGGAAAAAAATGAGGGAGAAAAGAGTTATTAAGAAATTTTTAGTGTGGCTGGCCGTAATAATGATGCTGCTTACAGAGATTCCGGCAATTACTGTGCGGGCATCTGAAGTCGGTTCTGATTCTGAAGAAGTAATTACTTTGAAAACTACTTTACAGGATGGGTTTATCCAGAGGTCGAGCAAACGAACATTTGATGTATGGGCAAGGGACAGCCAAGATAAAAAAGTGGATTCAGAGGCGTTTCTATACAATAAAGATACGCCCGGTGACAGGGAGTCGCTGAAGGTAAGCTGGAATGATGACAAAAAAACCAGCTATCTATTGAACATGACAGATAAGTCAGATGGCAGTTATGTAATTGGTGTCAGGGGATTTAGGTCAGACGGAGTTCAGAATGAAATTCAATATCACTTTACATACCGGGCAGCAAATAAAGGCGATTGTATAGGATATGCAGCCTTTGATATTGAACTTTTTACCATATCAAAAGGTTATCTGATTGAGCCGGTTCTCGTTCCTGTATATGAAGGAGAAAATTCAGCCCGCGTTCTTCAGAGGCTGATTGAAAAATATGGATATGAAATGGGGTACACAGGAAGTCTGGAAACAGGATTTTATTTATCGAAAATTAAAAATCTTCCATCAGGATTTTTGAAGGATGTAGCTTTAGAGCCTACGGTGGCGACCGTTGATGAAGTGCGTAATGCTTTTAATCCGTCTGCTTTTATTGACGGAGAGTTGGGAGAATTTAATTTTAGCAGAATGAGCGGATGGATGTATTGCCTGAATAATGTATTTCCAAATGTAGGATTTGCAGATACTTATCTTTCGGAGGGGGATGTGGTACGTGTACAGTTTACGGTAGGATATGGTTCTGAGATCGGCGGCTCCGGTGCTATGGGAGGCGGGGATATTGATGACTATTATCTGGTAGCAGACAAAGACCGTCTGACATATCTTCTAGCCAGTGTAAATTCTGCAGCAAACAGAGAAGAATTGTTGAATGATCCGAAGATCAGCTCATTGTGGAATCAGGCTAACCAGATCATGAGAGATATAGGAGCAGAGCAAAGTGCGGTAGATGAGGCAGCAGAAGCACTGGAAGGAGCACTGATTGGAGATGTCACCGCTATAAAAATGCTGACATCAGATAGAGAGATTATGATTAATGACAGTGAAGAACTGCAGGTAGCAGTAGAACCGGAACAAACTCATTATCCGGTACATCTCCACTGGACATCCAGTGATCCGGAAGTGGTATCAGTAGAAAGCGGAGTGGTAACGGCAGTAAGCCCGGGTGTGGCACAAATTACAGCCAGTTATGGAGATCTGCAGACCTCCTGTACCATTACTGTACCGGAAAGCCCCATGACCGGAATTGAACTGATTGCGGATCAGTTAGACATTCTGAAAAACCAAAAAAGTAAACTGGAGGTAATCTATCTGCCATCAAATACTTCGGACAGCCGGGTAGTACAGTGGTCTTCTTCTAATGAAGATGCTGCCACAGTAGATGAAGAAGGTCTGGTTGTGGGAAAAGCAGCCGGGGATACTGTCATTACTGCTGTCTGTAATGGTTTTGAAGCTTCCTGTACGATAAGTGTCAGGGAGATACCTATGACGGATATGAGTCTCGGTACGGAATCCATGGAATTAACAAAAGGTGCCACGATGACTTTAAAGGCAAATTGTATTCCAGAGGATACAACAGACGATATTACCTGGTCATATGTATCATCCGATCCTTTAGTGGCATCCGTGGGAAAGACAGGAATTGTAAAAGGAGTTTCCCAGGGAGAGGCAGAGATTACGGTATCGGCAGGAAAGTTTAGCAAAGCATGCAAAGTAACCGTAGTAGAAATACCGTTGCAGCAAATCAGTATCAGTCCACTGTGTTTTTCCCTGTCCAGTGTGAACGGTGGTAAAATTAAAAGCTTGTCATTAACCGTATCACCGAATGACTTTACAGAAAACATCAAGTGGAATTCATCGGATCCTTCTATAGCAAGTGTGTCGGAAAATGGTTTGGTAATGGCATATAAAAACGGCACAGTTTGGATAACGGCATCAGGAGATAAAAGCGGAGTCAGTGCCAGTACGTTGGTAAAAGTGATTGATAAGGCAATTCCCATCAGAGAACTTTCTTTCTCCCAATCTGAAATATCTGTGGAAGAGGGAAAAACTTTAACATTACCGCTTAACACAGTTCCGGCAAATACTACCGATCCGTTTATATGGCTATCCGATCAGGAAAGTATCGTAACAGTCAAAGATGGAACCATTACGGCAAAATCAACCGGTACGGCGAATATTACGGTATATTCCGGGGATCAGGCAGCTTCCTGTAAAATAACCGTTCAGAAAAAATCGGAGCAAAAGCCAACGCCGCCAACTCCAATACCGCCAAAACCACAGCCACCAAAACCGGTACCACAGCCAAAGCCCTATGTGAAATTAAATGTAAGCAGCATACCGCTGCAGGTTAAAAAATCCACCAGGGCAGTGAAAGTAAAGAGCATTGGAAAAGGAGACAAAGTGGTATCCTGGACCAGTTCCAACAAAAAAGTAGCCACAGTGACAAAAAGCGGTAAAATTACGGCGAAAAAGAAAGGAACTACTAAAATTACCGTTAAAACAAAGCGCGGAGCAAAAGCAGTATGCAGGGTAACGGTCCAAAAAAGTAAAGTTGTTACGAAGTCGATCAAAGTAAATAAGAGCAGTATCAAATTAAAAAAAGGGAAAAAGGCAACGATTAGCGTTGTCAGAAAACCAATAACAGCAACAGAAAAAATTTATTTTGAATCATTAGATAATAAAATAGCCACTGTTACATCCAAAGGAGTAGTGCGTGCAAAGAAAACAGGAAGATGCAAGATTAAGGTACGCAGCAAAAATGGCAAATCAAAAACGGTAAGGGTACAGGTTATCAAATAAAAATGATTTCAGAGTGCGTTTCGTGATTCCAGCGCAGAATTGCGTGCCGGTTTTGGACGCAGGCAATATTGAAATGCACGAGCGCACTCACGGGAAGAAGGAGGATGGTTATGAAGTGGAATGCTTTTTGTAAGAGGGCGCTTGCCCTGATATTAGCAGTAGTATTAGTACTTGGCATAGTACCGGTTACGTCCCTGAAAGTTCAGGCAAAAGCGTGGGACCCTAATAAAGCAAATGAAAATTTGGAAATTCGATTCTGGGAAGACCAGCAGCCAGGGATAAGATTCTATATCAATGCAGGAGCACGTTATATTCTGGAGCGTGTGAAAGAACCCAGCGTGGGAACCAATAATGGGGAATGGTCGGTGATGGATCTGCTGCGTGGGATGTATATTGGCGCGGATTATATGAATTATATTGGAGATGGATATTTTAGTGATTATATAAAACGGGTTGAGCAGTATGTGATTGATAAGAATGGTAAATTACATTTTGCGAAATCTACAGAATGGTCCAGGTTGATTTTGGCTCTGAGTGCACTTGGATATGATATTACGAATGTGGGGGGATATGACTTTATTGATGAATTGTCTTCCTCATACCAATTTTCGTATTTGCAGGGGCTTAATGGTCCTATCTGGGAAGTAATTGCGATGAACACCGGGCAATATTCTTTTATTAAAAATCCGGTTCATGCAGAAGCCGGGGACGTAAATAACTATGGCAGAATGCTGGAATTCATCATAAAGTCAGAATTACAACAGAAGGACGGATCAAAAGGAGGTTTTGCCCTGAATGGAAATGTTCCAGACCCGGATATGACAGGAATGGCTCTTCAGGCATTGGCACCTTACTATCTGGATCAGGCTAAATATGAGAAAACCGGTGCTGCAGTTTCTTATACCGAATTTAAGAAAGTGGTAGAACGGGGAATCTTTGAATTAAGCAAATTACAAGCAGCAAATGGAGCCTTTAAAGGGTGGGGGAATGTGAATGCAGAATCTACGGTTCAGGTAATTGTGGCATTGACAGCATTGGGTATTGATCCCAAATCATCTGATGTAGAACTGCCGAACATCGGTAAGAGCTGCAGCTTTATTCAGAAAGGGATGATTCAGGATGGAGTTTATACAAATAATATGATCGATGCCCTTCTAACCTTCTGGGCTTCCAGAAGTGGTGCTTCACCGGGATCGGGAGGATTCAAGCACGTAACCGCAGGAGATGACGGAGGCGGTGGTGCCGGAACTGTTGTAAACGGGATGGCTACAGATCAGGCAGTCTATGGTTTAATCGCATATGATCGTTTTATAAATGGTGAAAACTCTTTATATGATATGACAGATATGATTGACGGCAGTTATCAGGAAATGGCACCGGCATCTTATACGGTAAATTTTGACGGTAATGATCATGCCGAGAATTTGGTGGAAGAGCATAGTCCATACGCTGAGGTGAAAATGCCGGTAGTATCCGTTACAGGCGATGAAGAATTAATAGGCTGGAATACGAAGCAGGATGGAACCGGAAGTTTTTATCAGCCTGGAGAAATACTGTCTATGCCTGAGCAGGATATAACGTTGTATGCACAGTACGGTAAAAATAAATATACGATAAAAACAGTTTTAAATGAAGGTAAACTTGCACCGGGTATTGTAATACCAAACATTTATACTCCTTACACAGAAACAATTATTTTGCCAACAGCGGAGCAGATATTGAAAAATGGATGTGTCTTTAAAGGATGGTATCGGAATTCATCATTTACAGGCAGCCCGGTCACTGAAATAACAAAGGGCAGTTATGGAGATATGACGCTTTATGCAAAGTGGATTGTTGATTATATTTCGGGCTTAAATGAATTTTTTGCTATTGTTAATAAGTTAAATGTGCAGGCAATTACTATCTCAGACCGTTCTAAAATATTGAGGGCAAGAGAAATTTATGACGGACTATATGCAGTACAGCAGGCAGTGGTAGATGACAAATATTATCAGAAACTGTTGAGAGCAGAGGAGAAACTTGCTTCATTAGAAGCGAGTATGGAAGAAAGTAAAATTGTTATTGAATTGATTAATAATCTGGGAAATGAAATTTCACTGCAGGATGCAAAAGCTATTTCGGAGGCAAGAGCTGCGTATGATGCCCTTTCAGAAGAAGAGAAAGAGATGATTACAAACTACGGTAAGCTGATTGATACTGAAGCAAAACTGGCAGAATTAGTTGAAAATGATAATCGGGTAAAAGAAGTTGAAAAGCTTATTAATTCGATTGGGAATGTCAGCATGGAATCTCAGGAATCGATTGAGCAGGCACGGGAAGCATACAATAATCTTAATGAAGAACAGAAAGCCCTTGTAAATGAACGTACCTTGAGGCAACTGGAAACTGCTGAAGAAACCCTTTCTGTTTTAAAAGAAAGCGCAGCCAGAATTGCCCTGGTACAGGAAAAAATCCTGGCAATACCAAATATAGATGAGTTAAGTTTGGAAGATGACAGTTTCCAACGGGTCATAGAAGCACATGCTGCCTATTTAACGCTTACAGAAGAAGAAATTTTACAGTTGGAAGAAGGTATACTCGACCGGCTAATATGGTCTGAACAAATTCTTTACGATATGGCACAGGAATCGGGTTCTGAGAAAGATTTTAAGGCAGCAAACGAAGTCATAAATCAGATCACAGGTTTGGGAGGAACTGCATCTTTGGAGGCTGAAGCCCATATTTTGGCTGCAAGGGCATCATATGAAGCACTAACAGGTAATGTACAGAAAGTCCTGGTTGAAAATTATTATACTTTAGTAAGGCTTGAGATGGATCTTGCCACTATAAAAAATGATAAAGCGCTGGCAGCTGAAATGATGGTGAGAATTGATGCAATAGGAGAAGTTACGTTAGAAAAAGAAAGTGAGCTGGTATCGATCCGCCGGGATTTTGGCAGGATGACTGCAAATCAAAAGAAGCAGGTAGAAAATTATCAGGTATTAGTTCAGGCTGAGATGGTGCTTTCCAATATGAAATACAACTCTAAAAGGGCAAAAGAAGTACTGGAAAAAATTACGGCTATCGGTACTGTATCAATTGGCAGTAAAGATGCAATTTTAGCGGCCAGAGCGGCATATGATAACTTGAAAGTGGAACAGCTTGCCTATATATCACAGCAGGAGTATCAAATCTTAACAGATGCAGAAAAAGAATATGAGAGAATTTTAAGTCTTCAGTTAAAAGGCATAGGACTAAATAGCTATCAGTTAACCGTTGACGTAGGAAACAGTGCTAATTTACAGGTTTCTTATAATCCCGTAAATACGATAAATGACAAAACGGTAAAATGGAGCAGCAGTAACAATAAAGTAGTGAGCGTACAAAATGGCCAAATCAGGGGAATCAGCAATGGAGAGGCAGCAATTACTGCCAGTGTAGGTAAATTCTCGGTTATGTGCCGGGTGGTGGTACAATCCCCACTTAAAGGACTGACAATCAATCAGACGAATATTGCTCTTGTAAAAGGACAAAGCAGTTTACTATCCATCGGTTATATTCCTGAGAATACAACTTCGGATCGAAATGTAGTATGGAGCAGCAGTAATCATAAAGTAGCAACAGTTACGGGAGGAAGAGTTACTGCTCAGGGAGCAGGAACCGCAGTTATTACCGCAAAAGTAGGCAATTACACAATCAAATGTAACGTTTCGGTTGCAAATTACAGCCTGACCTATGTTCTTGCAGGAGGAAGCAACCATTCGGGTAACCCTGCTGTCTATAATGGAACTGGTGCCGTTACGTTAAATTCTCCTAAAAAAGCAGGGTACCTGTTTAAAGGCTGGTATACGGACCGTAAGTTCAAAAAACAAATTAAAAAGATACAAAAAGGAAAAGGCAGCAATTATACTCTCTATGCAAAATGGGAAAAAGTAAAGAAACCTGCAAAGCCTGTTATAAAAAGTATTTCGAATTCTGGTGCAAAAAAATTAAAGATAGTGCTTAAGAAGAAAGTAAAATATGCCCAGGGCTATGAAATTCAATATGCATTGGATAAGCGTTTTCGAAAAAGTGTGAAAACAGCAACAATGAAAAGTACAAGTAAGACCCTCAAAAAGCTTAAGAAGAAAAAGACATATTATGTTCGGGTGCGGGCATACCGTAAGGATTCTATGGGTAAAAATATATATGGTTCTTATAGCTTAACTAAGAAATTGAAGATTAAGAAGTAAAGAGGTGAAAAAGATGGGAAAACTTTGGTCATACATTAAGGACTGCATAAAGAAGCATAGAAGCGCATCAACGGGTGTTACAACTTTTCTTGTAATTATTTTAGTATCCGCTACGTTTATTAGTGCCCTAAGCAGCCAGGCTTCAGCTGTTCCATCGAACCCAATTCAGGGGCTGTCTAAAGACAGCTCCCTGGTAAAATTGACAAGTACAAATGAAGTGGTACCAACTTTACCCAAAGGCATAGCGGCGGCAACGACATCCTCTGTAAATTCTGACTCTGATGAAGAACAAAATAAGGCAGAAAGTAAGAAGAACAACAGTGTAAACAATACGGATAAAAAGCAGGGGCAGACGGATGGAGTAAAAGCAACAGGCAGTAATGGATCAATTGGCAATGGCGGTAATAGTGGAAACAATAATTCAGGTGGATCTAATGGACAAAGTGGAAATGGCAGCGGTGTAAACAATGGGAATGGAACTGGTGATAAAGGAAAAGAAAATGGAAATAAAGAGCTGGGCCCAAAAGGTGAGCAGCAAAATGAATATTTCAAGACGACAATTATTGACGGTGAAACAGTTACCAGGAGTGGCTATTCATTTGCTATAACTCAGATAAATAAGGAACTTAACGTAAGAAATGTATCTGTAAAGGTAAACCGCGGGGAGGATTTGGAATTTACTGGAGATGTTGTACTTGTACCTGGAGAAAATAAAATAAAAGTGTCTGTCACTTATCGCGATAAAGAAAATAAGATCTTTACCGTATCCAAAACTTACACGGTATATTTGGAGTTGGTAAAAATTCAATTACACTGTAACATTAATGACGGAGATACTGTTACTAAGAGCAATTACGGATTCACTGCTTATGCAGAAGCCGGCGGAAAAGAAATTCCGGTTACGGTTTCAGTGAACGGTAAATCGGTTACTTCAGATTCCAGTGAATATCAGGTGACGCTTCAGGAAGGAAAAAATCAGTTCGTTGTATCTGCAGTCAACGGTGAGAGCAGTGCGGAAAAAAAGTATACCATTACCTATGATAAACCCATTAGCGATTTGACTATAAGTACAAATTTAGAAGATTTTAAAGTAGTGGATATGCCTGAACTCACATTTTATGCACGTGGTCTGAGAGGATCACAAGAAGTAGGAATGCGGGTGTTATTTGAGGGAACTGAAATCTTTGGCGATGAGAATGGTAGTTATACGGTTGCTTTTGAAGATAAGGGGAGTTACACGTTTGCTTTAAGTGTTATAGACGGAGATGAAGAAACGGAACCTGAGTATTATGATGTGAAATATGCATTTGCTGTAGATGAAGATGGGGGAGAGATTGATCCTTTTAAACCTACAATTATAACTGATTTATCCGAAATTGAAGAAAGCGGAATGAAGGTTCCGGGGAAATTTAGTTTTTATCTGTCCTGTAAGGATTATCAAGGAAATTATATATCTGTAGAAAATATCAAGGTTTTGGTTAATGGTGAAGAAATAATGTATGCTTATCCCAATGTGGAGAAGGTTTCATATAATGCTAATTTAAATCCTGGGCCAAATACAATAGAAATATATGCCTATGATACTAACAATAATAAAGTAGGTTTTAGACGAATAAGCATTGTATCAGACTATAATCTCCCATCGGATGGTGAGAAGATCGTAGGCACAATCCATGTATCCATGGAAGCAACAACAGTTGGAGTAGCGAATATATTTGATGAAACGGTTGATATAAAAGAAGGAGTAAATTTAGCCCATATAATAGATGCTATTTTACATAATTACAATATTGAGGTTGAAGCTTCGGGATCATTAGATGAAAGCTATTATCTGGAAAGAATCAGTACGGATTATGAATTATTCAGCGAACCTGCAATTCCGGAAGATTTAAAAGAAAAACTAATGGAATGGGATGATGGAACCGGAGAGGTATTTCATGAAAGATTTTTTGGAAATAACAGCCTTGGTGAATTTGATTTCACAAAGGGCTCAGGGTGGATGTACATGGTAAATGGAGAGTACCCGAATCTGGGATTTGCGCAGTATTATCCTAAAGACGGTGATGATGTACGCATCCGCTTTACTCTTGCATACGGTAGTGACATTGGCGCTGCCGCTGCAATGGGCGGCAACAATAATCCTGCAAATGGCAGCGAAAACGGTACCGACACCGGATCAGTTGTCTGGGATAAGGAGTGGTAATCATAATGAGATTAAATAAGAACGCAGATAAATTAATAAAGAAGCTTCTGTTAATATGTACCGCCTGCTGTATCCTTACAGGTATTTTCACCATCACTGCAGAAGCTTCCCACAAAGATTATACCCCAGATGAACTGCTAAATGTCATGGAAGGAATTATAAACTGGCGCAAAGCCATTTCAGGCGTCAGCCTGGACGAACCTCTGATGTCAGAAACATTTTTAGACAGTGTGGGATCTACCGCAGGGGATTGGGCGGCAATCGGCATAGGTAGAAGCGGATATGCAGATGACTACAATGCTTATCTTGCAGTAACGGCTGCCTATATCAGTAATTCCTATCAGAAATATGGAGAGTTGGACCGTACGAAGGCTACGGAATGGCAGCGAATCGGTCTGGCAGTATTAGCTGCCGGAGGAGATCCTGTTTCTATAGGAGAAGACCAGGAGGGCAATCCAATTGACCTGGTGGCGGATGGTACTTATAATCGGGGCAAGGTAATGTCATTGGGAATGCAGGGGACGAATGGACTGATCTTCGGACTGCTCCTGATGGATAGTATGCGTTATGATATCCCGGCAGATGCGGCAGATACGAGAGAGGGATTGTTAGAGAAGATAATTAGTAGCCAGATCAAGGATGGCGGGTTCAATCTGACGTCCATAGATGCACAATCCGATGTGGATATGACTGCCATGGCGATTCAGGCACTGGCACCCTATTATAACAGTGAGAAGACCTATCGTTATGTGCAGCAGGGGACGAAGGAGGAACAGGTGAAAAGTGTCCGCCAGGTGGTGGACGAGGCATTGCAATTCCTGTCGTCCAGCCAGCAGGAATCGGGAGGTTTCACAAGCTGGGGGGTAGAAAATTCCGAAGGGTGTTCTCAGGTTCTGATCGCATTGTCAAGTCTGGGCATTGATCCTGGAAATGATCAGCGGTTTATTAAAAATGGAAATACAGTCATTGACGGGCTGATGCAGTATCATATGGAAGAAGGCGGCTTTATTCATTCCAAAGAATATGATGAAGAGAACCCGAATGCCGACCCGGATAAATCCAATACTATGGCAAGTGACCAGGCGTTATGCGCACTGACGGCACTGTGCCGCAACTATGGAGGAATGAGGACTTTCTATGATTTCCGTCCGGAACAGACAGATGAATTAAAAAAGCAGATAACCGATTTGGAGACTAGGATACATAACCTGAAGGAAGATGCAGCAACAGAAGAAATCACTGCTGTTTACGATGCATATGAAAAGATTCCGGCAGAAGAAAGAAGCTATGTTTACTCCTATTCTGTTCTGGCTGATAAAATGGCTGAAAAAGGTATTGCAAATAATGCAGAGCCCTTATCAGAACATATGGATCTGAACACAAAAGGAAATGGGACAATCACATCCTTGTTTGGACAGGACCTGAACATGTCCTCAAATATCCGATTTACAGAAGAAGATGCAAAAAAGGCAGACAGTCTGCCCAATCCCATCACCAGCGAATCTTACGTGGAAGTAGTTACGCTCCTTGACAAATACCGTAAGTCTGATAATAAAGAGGACTATAAGCAGTATAAAGAAAAACTGGAAGAAAAATCAGAGGAGATCGACCGGATTAAAGAAACGATAAAGTCGGTTAATGAAGAAGTTACGAAGAAGCTTTATCCGCTGGATCAAATATCATTAAAGGACAGGGAAGAAGTGGAGCGTATTCAGCGTAAAATCGAAAGCCTCAGTGCATATGACCAGACGAAGATCTTGCAGTATGAAGATATCCTCCAGGCAAATGTAAGAATCAAGAATCAGATAACGGCTATGATTGTGGCAGCTGTAACCGGAGTCTGTGTAATTGTCCTTGTTGTGGTAGTTGTAATCCGCATGACCAGGCGGAAAAGGCAAAAGAATGAGAAATTTATGAATGACGAAGAAGACAATGACGAAGAAGACAATGATGAAGAAGATAATGACGAAGAAGACAGTGATGAAGAAGACAATGAATAAGAAGACAACGAATAAGAATTCAACGAATAAAAGAAGACAACGAAAAAGAAGATAATGATGAAGATGATTTATCGCAGGAAATCTGTGATAGAAAATGGGTAGATAAATGAAAAAGGATTTACTGATTCTCGCCTTTGCGGCTCTTATGATAATTGTTTTGTTTAGAGGTACGAAGATCCAGTCTGTGGAAGATTATTACCTGACCCATGTGGACGATATTATGGAAGATTCCCAGACTGTTACATTAAGCATCCGGTGTGATACGATCCTGGATAACTGGGAGCGGCTGGCACCGGAGCTGCAGGATGAAAAATATGTTCCGGCAGACGGTGTGATATTGGCTCCGACTAAATATGTATTGCGTCCTAAGGACAGCGTTTTAGATATTTTAAACCGTGCCACGCGCCATGAAAAAATACAGATGGAATATCAGGGGGCACAGGATAATGTGTACGGAAGTGCCTACATTCAGGGGATACATTATTTGTATGAATATTCATGCGGTCCGCTAAGCGGATGGATGTACAGAGTAAATGGAGTATTTCCGGACTATGGGTGCAGCCGTTATAAACCAAAGGATAATGATGTAATAGAGTTTGTTTATACCTGTGATCTTGGACGGGATATTGGAGGAAGTTTCGATACGCAAAAGGACAGCAAAATTACGGATACAGCAGAATGATAAAAGTGAAGGAGAAAGACATGAGCGGTTTTGAAAAATTCCATCCGATTGTATTATTTTTATATTATGTCTGTGTTATTTTATTTACCATGTTTTCCACACAGCCGGTGATTTTACTGTGTACGCTGTTTGGGGCAATTCTCTTTTTTTCCATGCTGCATCCTGCGCATATCGTGGCGCGCAGCCTGGTATTCTATTTTTTTCTGTTCCTTCTGGTAGCAATCACTAATCCTCTGTTTTCTCATAATGGAGAGACGATATTATTTTTTATGAATGATAATCCAGTAACTATGGAAGCAATCATATTCGGCGGAGCCATCGCCGTCATGATCGTTGGGGTAATGTTCTGGTGCAAATGCCTGAACGTGATTATGACATCGGATAAGTTTTTGTATTTATTTGGAAAAACAATTCCTAAACTGTCATTGGTTCTGTCCATGGCCCTGCGCTTCATTCCGCTGTTTAAAGTACAGATCAAAAAAATAAATCAGGCTCAGAAGGCGATGGGACTATATGCCAGAGACAGTATGTTTGACAAGATGGGCAGTTCTATGCGGGTTTTTGACAGCCTGCTGTCCTGGTCACTGGAAAATTCCATCGAAACTGCAGATGCCATGAAAGCCCGTGGATACGGACTGCCGGGTAGAAAGAATTTTTCACTTTTCCGGTTTCGGAAGGCAGATGGGATTTTAATGACAGCGATTGGGATAATGGCTTTATTTATAGGGGGAAGCTACTTAGCGGGGAGATTTGATTTTAGCTACTATCCGGTGATCTCGGGGATTGGGACGAAAATCGGAGATATTCTGGGGTATGGAATTGTCTTATTATTTATGATACTGCCGGGATTACTGGAATTGAAGGAGAAAATAAAATGGAAATACTTAAGGTCGAAGATTTAAGTTTTACTTATCCGGAACAGGAGTCATGTGCACTGGATCACGTAAACTTTCAGGTCGAAGAGGGAGAGTTTGTCGTTTTGTGCGGAGAATCCGGCTGCGGTAAAACCACATTGCTGCGATTATTAAAAAGAGAACTTGCACCTCATGGGGAAAAAAGCGGAGAGGTACGTTATCTGGGTATCCGGCAGCAGGATCTGGCAGACAGGGTCAGTGCCTGCGATATCGGGTATGTCATGCAGAATCCGGAAAACCAGATCGTAACGGATAAAGTGTGGCATGAACTTGCTTTCGGTCTGGAAAATATGGGACTGGATAATCAGATAATCCGCAGAAGAGTTGGAGAAATGGCTTGCTTTTTTGGGATAGACGGTTGGTTTCGAAGAAATACCTCTGAGCTTTCGGGAGGTCAGAAGCAGTTATTAAATCTGGCTTCCATTATGGCAATGCAGCCGGGACTTCTGATCCTGGATGAGCCGACATCCCAGCTGGATCCCATAGCATCCTCTGATTTTATTGCTACTCTGGTAAAACTGAACCGGGAGCTTGGAACCACAATTATACTGACGGAACACCGCCTGGAAGATGTTTTTCCGGCGGCTGATAAAGTCGGAATTATGGAAAAGGGAAAGCTTCTGTTATGGGAGCATCCACGTGAGGCCGGTAAAAAACTAAAGCAAATAAAGGGAAACCATAAAATGATGATGGGGCTGCCCAGTGCAGTCAGGATTTATAATGGACTGGATGTGGATTGTGCCTGTCCCCTCACGGTTCGGGAGGGGCGTCAGTTTTTAAGTACCTGGTATCGGAATGAATACCGGTCTCTGTGTGACGCAGTTCGGGGAGATAATGCCCCTAAAGCGGGAGCGGAAATAAAGCCGGAAACGGTATTGTCTATGAAAGATGTGTGGTTTCGCTATGAACGGGAACTTCCGGATATCCTGGAGGGAGTAAATCTGGAATTATATAAGGGAGAAATTGTTAGCATTCTGGGGAGCAACGGTTCCGGGAAAACTACGCTTCTAAGTGTGATCTCCCATGTGAACCGGGCGTATAAAGGTAAGATTAAAATATTCGGCAAGAAACAGAAAGCTTATAAGGGCAATGAATTATACCGCCAGACAATTGCTGCACTGCCTCAGAATCCACAGACGGTATTTTTAAAAGAAACCGTTAGGGAAGATTATGAAGAGATGGGGAAAGTGATGGGCTACAAAAAGGAAGAGATGAGCTGTATGATTGCCCAGACAGCAAAGCTGCTGGAAATCGAGCATCTGCTTTCTAAGCATCCATATGATTTAAGCGGAGGAGAACAGCAGAAAGCGGCAATAGGGAAAATGCTTTTGTTAAAGCCCAGAATCCTGCTTTTGGATGAGCCTACAAAGGGAATCGATGCATCCTCCAAACATCGATTACTGGAAATTATGAGAGACTTAAAGAAAAGTGGAGTTACCATACTGATGGTGACCCATGACGTGGAATTTGCGGCAGAGGCATCCGACAGATGCGGTATGTTTTTTGATAAAGAAGTGACTTCTATTGATGCTCCAGGAGACTTTTTCTGCAATAACAGTTTTTATACCACTGCTGCCAACCGGATAGCCAGGCACATGTACAGCGACGTGGTTATTTGTGAAGATGTAATCGCCATGTGCAGGAAAAACGGGAGGAAGCAGGAATGAGTAAAAAGCGCCTTATCATGAATATCCTGCTGATTCTGGCAGCGGCGGCAGTGATTCTTATGGGAGTGCGGCTGTTTCAGGATAGAAAATATAATCTGATTTCAATTTCGATGGCATTTCTGTCCTGTGTTCCATTCTATATGGCTTACGAAAAGCGGGAGGGCAGTATCCGGCGAATGGTAGTCCTGGCTGTAATGGTGGCTGTATCCGTAGCCGGCAGACTGGTTTTCGTAGTTACCCCCGGCTTTAAGCCGGTCACGGCGATTGTAGTCATTGCGGCAATTTATATGGGTTCTGAATCCGGTTTTTTAATCGGATCCTTGTCGGCCATTATTTCAAATATGTTTTATGGGCAGGGGCCCTGGACGCCTTTTCAGATGCTTGCCTGGGGAAGCCTTGGGCTGATTGCTGGTCTGCCGGTGATGCAGAAGATCTTAAAGAACAGAGGAATTCTGGCAGTATACGGATTCTTAGCGGGGTTTGGCTATTCAGCCATTATGGATATATGGTCCGTGCTTTCTTTTGACGGAAGTTTCAGTTTGGTGAGATATTTGACGGTGTTGGCAGCCGCACTTCCGGTAAGCATGGAATATGCCGTATCCAATGTGGTTTTTTTAATGCTGGGAGTAGGTCCGATCGGGAGAAAATTGAAGAGAATTAATATCAAACATGGGATATTTTATTGAGGAGAATTAATATCAAACATGGAATATTTTATGGTTAAGAAGGAGAGGTATACATACATGAAACATACAGAACAGTTAGTTCAGGAAATACAAAAGGTAATCGTAGGAAAAGAAGAAGTTATTCAAAAGGTGCTTATGGCAATTCTGGCAAAGGGGCATATATTGCTGGAAGATATTCCGGGTGTGGGTAAGACGACACTGGCGCTTGCAATCAGCAAAACGCTGGGGCTTGACTATAAAAGAATCCAGTTTACCCCGGACGTTGTACCTTCGGATGTAGTTGGATATACGGTGTATGATAAGAAAACAGGAGAGTTTGTATACAAGCCAGGAGCGGTTATGTGCAATCTGCTACTGGCAGATGAGATTAACCGAACCTCCAGTAAGACACAGGCTGCACTTCTGGAAGTTATGGAGGAAGGAAATGTTACCGTTGACGGGCATACTTATGAGGTTCCCAAGCCGTTTGTAGTAATCTCTACCCAGAATCCATTTGGTTCAGCCGGTACACAGATGCTTCCCCAGTCACAGCTAGACCGGTTTATGGTAAAGCTGGAAATGGGATATCCGGATTTTGAAAGTCAGGTGAATATCTTAAAGGACCGTCAGGAAATCCAGCCATTGGACACCATTCAGGCAGTGATTGGTAAAGCAGATCTGGAAGAGATGCAGATGGAAGTCTCAAGGGTGAAGGTAAAAGATGAGATCCTGCGCTATATTACAAGGCTTGCGGAAGCAACCAGAAAACACGAATACATTCAATTAGGCGTGAGTCCCCGAGGTGCCTATGCGGTGAACAATATGGCAAAGGCATCCGCATATATGGCGGGACGCGGATATGTGACGCCGGAAGATGTAATTGGTATTTTCCCAGCAGTTAGCAGCCACCGTGTGATACTCCACCCAAAGGCAAAGGTATCCGGTGTATCATCCATGTCCATTATGGAAGAGATTACAAAGACGGTTTTAGTACCGGAAATATCATAAGCAGGAGGAATTTATGTTAAAGACAAGAATATGCTATGGAGCATGGATGCTGGGTACGGTTATGCTGTACGTTTATTCAGATTCATACTGGGCATTTTTTCTCCTGGCTGGGTCGGCGGCAATTCTTCCGGTCTGTGCGGCGGCAATACTGGCAGTGCGCCGCAAATTGTCTTACTCCTTTCAGTCCGCATCTATGGCGGGAAAAGGACAGCAGGCGCAGGGTGAACTCTGTATCCGGAATAACAGCATGATTCCTGTAATGAAAGTGTGCTGCTGCCTTCAGTTTTTCAATCAGCTTACGGGAGAACGTCAGTATCAGGAAATTTATTGCGCCGTACCCGCGAAAAAGACAGAAAAGCTGAATTGGAATCTGAAAAGCAAATATTGCGGAAATGTACAGGTCACAATTCAAAAAGTTGTGATTTATGACTGGATGGGGATTTTCAGATGCCGGGAAAATCCGGATCATCATGGACACATCGTAATTTTACCGGATATTTTTCCGGCAAATATACAGATCAGTGACAGTCTTTGTGCCAATTGGGACAGTATTACTTACTCAGACAGCAAAAGAGGGGATGACCCCAGTGAGATATTCGGCCTACGGGAATATCAGCCGGGGGACAGCCAGAAGAATATCCACTGGAAGGTATCCGGTAAACTGGATGGGCTGTATGTCAAGGAACTCAGCCTCCCGGTAGAAAATTCCATCCTGCTTTTATATGAAACGGCATCCTTTGGAAACCGGAAAGAAACAGCAGCCGTAAGGGATGCAATGATGGAAGCTTTTTTATCGGTCTCCCAGTCTCTGATTCAGGAGGGGCATCTTCATGCATTAGGGTGGTATGATCAGGAAAAAGGCATCTTCCGCCGCCAGGATGTAACCTCTGTGGATGAGCTGGCAGAGATGACGGCGGGATTTCTGGGCATTCAGAATAAGGAGCAGGGAGAGACCAGCATCCATTATTATTTAGAGGATTGTATAGACAATCCTTATGCCCATGTGGTCTATATTACGGCGTCTGATGGAGGAGAGGATTTGAAATGCTTAAGTGAGATTTGCTCGGCGTCTGTTTTACAATGCCGGATAAATAAGCAGGAAGTATCCGGGAGCGGGGATCATGCAATGGTAGAATTCACCCCGGAGACAATGACAGAAGAACTATGCCAGCTGGTAATATAGGGGATGCAATAATATGAAGAATAGAAAGCAAAACGCAGTTAAGAAAAAATCTCAGATAACCATTCAATTGGAGAATCAGAAAATAAACGGCAGGGCAGGGATCTTCAGCCTGGTCGCCGGATTGGTTCCGGCTGTTTTATTCTATCTGGGCATCTCTCTGTCCTTTATTGGCATGCTGGATTTGCCGGTACAGGTATATTACAGTGCGGTATTTGGACTTCTGATACTGGTGATACTGCAGATACAGGGAAAATACAGACGCTATGTACACGCCGGGACGGCAATATTGGCAGTGGTGTTAATCCTGCTGATCATAGTACGCCAGGAACTGATGCTAAATGGTTTTTTACTTACCATGAACAAAGTGGCTGAAGCCGCCGGCAGAAATTTTGGCATCTTCCTCAAAGTATACGACATAGGCATACCAAAAGAATTATACATAATATCCTACAGCATGTTCTGGTTACTGATCTGTCTGCTGACCGGAGCCGTCGTAACGTTTATAGTCCGTATGCGCAGTATAATACTCTTATGCATAAGTGTATTGCCGATGTTGCTTCTGGAGTTATGCACCGGTGGGGACTATGGTTTACTGCCCGCGATTCTGATGCTGGGAGTATTGGTGGTTTTGTCGTGGTTTTTTGTACATGGAAGGAAAAAACGGCAGTCTTTTGGCAACGGAAAATATGTGGCTGTACTTCAGGTATCGGGAATTATGATTGTTACCTTTGGGGTACTGCTGGCTGTCATCATCACTATGATACCGGTAAATGGCTATACGAAAGCTGGATTTGCCCAGGCAGTTAAAGAGGGGATAGGGAAAACGATATCAAATATCCGCTATGAAAAAGAGAAGACAAATTCTTTTACCCAGGGGCAGTTTACCGGCTTGGGAAATCTGACACTGAAAGATGAAACTGCTTTGGAGGTTCTGATGGACAAACCGGAATCACTGTATCTGCGGGGATTTGTAGGCAGTAGTTATACCGAAAAAGGCTGGAAGGAATTAGACAAAGCTGTCTATTATAAAGCGAAGGATTTATTCTACTGGCTGCATGAAACGAATTTTAATGGTTTAAACCAGCTATCCCTGGTAAATCAGCTGGAAAATGGAAATACAGGTAATGAAACGGTAGATATCACCATACAGAACGTAAATGCAAATAGTAAATACCTCTATACGCCATATGAACTAAAGGAAGATCCCGGCACAATAGAAGGCAGCCATAGTTTGGGAGATGTCTCCTTAAAGGCAGAGGGGGTATTTGGAAACCGCCTGTATCATTATACATCCAACAGTAACCTGGTGAAACACTATCCCAAACTGGCGGCAGGTTTCTACGAAATCAGAGACAGCAATATGGCAGAAGAGTATGCCGGAAACGAAAGCTATTACAATACGTTTATCTATGACCATTACTTAGATATACCGGACCAGCAGAAGCAGCTTCTAAAAAACCTCCTGAAAAAAGAACCAGTGGAAGGAAATACCCATTATCCTTACGAAGAAGCAAATGCGTTGATTATGGGATACCTGGACAAGAATATGGAGTATTCCGAAGAAGTGGATACATTTTCCGGGCAGTTTGACTTTCTGCAATGGTTTTTACAGAGTGTAAAAAAAGGATACTCTACTCATTATGCGACTGCTGCAGCCCTGATGTACCGTTATCTGGGGATACCTGCAAGATATGTGGAAGGTTACCTCGTGACACCGAATGATGTAAAAGGAGTGGATGCTTATGAACCAATAGAGATCACTGGAGAAAATGCCCATGCCTGGGTGGAGGTCTACCAGGATGGCATCGGATGGGTTCCCATGGAAACAACACCTCCTTACCTGGGAATCATGGAGAGGCCGGAGTTCTCCCAGGCGCCTGCGCTTACCGGAGATGGCGGACAGTCAGACAATGCTGGAAAGTCGGAGAAGATAAAAGATGAAGAAAAGGAATTGAAGAAGAAAAAAACAGGTAAAAAAGCGGAAGTTCCGGTGAAGAAAATTATTTTAACTGTCATAATAATCTTAATAGTACTAGCCGTTTTAATTTGGCTGATCTATTTCATTTATCACAGGAGAAAAATCGCCAGACTTAAAAAGAATTTTCTTATTCCGGATTATTCACTTGCAGTACAGCATATTTATGCCTATATCCTGTTTTTGTACAGGGCTGACCAATTGCCGGCGCCGCAGGGTTCCCACTATGATTATGCAGACATACTTGCGGAAAAATATTCGGCTGAATCTGCAGAAAAATTCAGACAAACTCTGGATGTAGTACAGGGGGCAGTATACGGAGATCTGGAAGTTACCGCAGAACAGCGGGATATGATTTTGCGATTTGAGGAAGAGACGTTGCGGAATATTCTGAAAAAGAAGAATTTATTAGTTAAATTTAAAATGAAGTTTATTGATTTTATCTATTAGTATAATGGTATTAGAGCGAACGTTTTATAGGGTTCTATTAAATGAATTATATTGGGGTTTCGCTGAGGAAGGACGCTTTGTAGATGGAGGTAGTGTACGGAAAGAGAAGGGGGCGGACCAGGACATTGGTTTGGAAGGCTTAACGCAGAACTGGCATTTTCTAACCTTCCCGGAGCACTTTTTGGCGGCACGCGGGCATTCGCTCCGAAATCCTGATGCATTTCGCAGCTCACTGCCCGCTTACAATCCGATG
>UQCR01000094.1 GCA_900539655.1 uncultured Robinsoniella sp. | reverse complement strand
CGAGAAATGCATCAGGATTTCTCGGTGAATGCCCGCGTGCCGCCAAAAAGCGCTCTGCAAAGGTTAGAAAATACCAGTTCTGCGGCAAGCTGACGGAGCCCATATCAGTTTCCCACCCCCATCTTTCTGTACACTACTTATATTACACAAAGCGTCATTAATCAGCAAAACCCCAATATACTTTATTCCATTCCACTATTTCCCTGAATATTATGATAAATATTGAAATATTTTGATATAAGAATCGAGAAATACAAGTTATGATAAGCATAACAACAGATCAAGAGAATTTGATTCTATAAAAGGAGAAATGAAAATGGAACAAAATACCGGAATGACAAAGACTTATAGTAAGAAATTTTTGTGGCGGCAGAGAATTGGCTTTGGAATCTCTGATTATGCCTGTAATCTGGCATATCTGATGGTCAATACCTATCTTTTAATTTATTATACGGATGTGGCAGGGTTGAATGCGTCTGCGGTAGCTTTTATGTTTTTAGTGACTAAGTTTTTTGATGCTTTTACCGATTATGTAGTGGGTACGTTAATTGACAAAACCAATACCAAGATGGGAAGAAACCGTCCATGGATGCTGGCAGGTGCTCCTGTTCTTGCAATTGGCATGGTGCTTGTATTCACCAGCCCTGACTTTTCACAGTCCGGAAAACTGATCTGGGCATATGTTACTTATATCATCTTTTCATTTGGCTATACCCTGGTAAATATCCCTATGGGATCCATCCTTCCCACATTGAGTTCCGATCCCACAGAGCGGACCAAAATTGTAACCTCCAGAACCATTTTTTCCAATCTTGGTTCCCTGACATCTGCATCCATGGCACTGTTTCTGATCTCCAGACTGGGTGGAGGAGATGTGGCAACCGGTTACCGAAATACAAATATCATATTTGGAATCATCGTTGTGATCATTTTATTCATTTGTGTTTTCAATATCAAGGAAATTAATCCGGCACCAAAGGTTGTGAAAAAGACAAGCATTGTAAAAGACCTTGGCAGTCTTGTAAAGAATAAACCTTATATGTTAATGCTTGCCCAGACATTTTTCTTATTTGTCGGCTACTTGGGGATGTTTGCAACCATCGCTTACTATTTTAAATATATTGTGGGAGATGAAATGCTCACCTCTGTTGCAGTATCCCTGTTAACAATTGTACCGATTGCTTCTATGCTTTTATCAGGTGCAATGAACCAGAAAGTATCCAAGAAAAATATCTCCATTCTGGGAACTGCAATTCAGATTCTTGGATTCATCATATTGTTCGCTGCAAGGGAATCAATTACTATGATATATTTCAGTATCGGCGTAATTGGCTTTGGAATGGGATTCCGTCAGACTATGTTCTTCTCTATGCTTGCAGATACAGTAGACTATGGAGAATGGAAAAATGGCAAAAATCTGGCAGGCACTCAGACTGCTGTTTCCGGGTTTATCAACAAAGTGGCAAGCGCTTCTGCAAGTGCGATTGCGGCAGGGCTTCTGGCTTGGGGTGCATATGACGGAGCGGCTGCAGTTCAGAGTGCAAGTGCCAACACTGCAATTACCATCGCTTTTATCGGAATACCGATTGTCTGTAATGTGGCATGTATTGTAATCTTATTTTTCTATGATTTAGACAAAGTTTATCCTAAGATCAAAAGAGAAATGGATGAGCGAAGAGTATTAAATGCAAAAGAGGAGAATGCGTATGTGGAAGTATGATTTCAAAGTACCGGATCAGAAGAAATACCGGGTCATTGTCCATACGGACTGTAAAAATGAAGCAGATGACCAATTTGCAGTTGCCCATCACATTATGACGCCTAAATTTGATGTAAAAGGAATTGTGGCAGGGCATTTCTGCAAAAATCCTCAGGAATACGGGGAAGAGAATACCGCAAAAGCCAGCTTTCTGGAAGTGGAAAAAGTACTTGGGCTTATGGGAGTAAAAGATAAATATCCGGTGCTGCTTGGGGCACCCCACTCTCTGGAGGATGAAAATACTCCCATAGAATCGGAGGGAGCCAGATTCATTATAGAAGAAGCATTAAAAGATGATCCCCGTCCCCTTTTCGTAGTCTGCCAGGGTGCTGTTACAGACCTGGCAAGCGCATTGCTTATGAAGCCGGAAATAGCGGAGCATATGACGGTTATCTGGATTGGCGGAGGCGTGTGGCCAAAAGGAGGATTTGAATTTAATCTGATGATGGACGTTAAGGCGGCAAATCTGTTATTTTGTTCAAAAGTTCCCTTATGGCAGGTTCCCATGGATGTGTATAAGCAGATTGCAGTTTCTCTGGCGGAATTACAGTTTCGGGTAAAGCCCTGCGGTGAAATCGGGAAATATCTGTTTGAACAAATGGTGTCATTTAATAACAAGCTTGCTGATTACGCACCATGGCCCCATGGAGAAACCTGGGGACTTGGCGATCAGGCAACCGTTACACTGCTTTTAGATGAACTGGAAAAAATGAATTATGATTTAAAGCCGGCTCCGGCAATAGCGGATGACATGACATATATCCATGGACAGCAGAACCGTGAAATAAGAGTCTACCATACATTGGATGCAAGGATGACAATGGAAGATTTCTATGCAAAGCTGGCGATTAATTTTGGTGCAGGCAGCTGAACGCCTTTTACGTTAAATAAGGGAAACGGAGGAGCAATACATGGCATATCTGGTATTTGATGCAGGCGGGACATTTACGAAGTATGCATTGATGAATGAAAAAACAGATATTCTGGAGCGTGGGAAATTTATTACACCGGATTATACATCGGGAACAAAAGAAGCATTTATCTGTATGATCAGCGATGTTATTGAAGGGTATAAAGACAGAATCGAGGGCATTGCCATCAGTATGCCCGGCATGCTGGACAGTGATGCAGGGTATTGCGTGACTGCCGGATATCTGGCATATTTATGCGGTACTGCGCTGGCTGAGATTCTATGTGAGAAATACAAATTTCCGGTCACGATAGAAAATGACGGAAAATGTGCCGCATTGGCTGAATTCTGGAAGGGAAGCCTCAGGGGATGTACCAATGGTGCGGTCCTGGTCTTGGGTTCCGGAGTAGGCGGCGGACTTATTATTGATAAAAAGCTGTATAAAGGCAGGCGGCAGACTGCCGGTGAATTCAGTTATGTAGCGGTAGAGGAAGAACAAAAATATGAACTGGACGGCTACTGGGGGATGAAAAGCGGATTCCAGGGATTTGCCAAAAGAGTGGCGTTTTATACCGGGGAAGACTGGGAAAAATATGACGGGCGGCAATTATTTGAACGTGCCATGTCAGGTGATGAAAAGGTGTTAAAGGGACTGAAGGATTTCACCGACAGCCTTGCATTGCAGGTATGTAATCTGAATATGCTGCTGGATCTGGATGTAGTGGCAGTAGGCGGGGGCATCAGCTGCCAGCCTCTGCTGCATGAGTATCTGGAAAAAAGCATTGATGAATATATGGAAAATCACCCCATGAGATTTTTAAGTCCCTATATTCCAAGACCCGTTGTGACCAATTGTAAATTCTATAATGATGCAAATTTAATCGGAGCACTATATCATTTTTTAAATAAAAAAGGAGGGGCAGTATAAATGGGATTTCCGGAGAATTTTTTATGGGGAGGCGCAGTTGCGGCAAACCAGTGCGAAGGTGCATATCTGGCAGACGGAAAAGGCCTTAGCATACAGGATGTGACACCGCGTGGGATTACAGGTCCAAGAACAAAAGAACCAACTGCTGATAACATGAAGTTAGTGGGCATAGATTTTTACCACAGATACAAAGAAGATATGAAACTGTTTGCAGAAATGGGATTTAAAGTATTTCGGACATCCATTGCCTGGAGCCGTATTTTTCCAAAGGGCGATGAAGAACAGCCAAACGAGGCAGGGCTTAAATTCTATGATGACCTGTTTGATGAGTGCCGCAAATACGGCATGGAACCACTGGTTACCCTGTCCCACTATGAGACGCCGCTCTATCTGGCGGAAGAATATGATGGCTGGATCAATCCGAAAATGATCGGCTTCTATGAAAAATATGTTACCTGCGTATTTCAGCGGTATAAAGAGAAAGTAACGTATTGGCTTACCTTTAACGAAATAAATTCCATTCTGCATGAACCTTTCTTAAGCGGTGGCATACCGACACCAAAAGAAAAGCTGACACAGTCCCAATTATTTCAGGCAGTGCATCATGAATTTGTAGCAAGTGCCTCAGCGGTAAAAATCGGACATGCCATCAATCCGGATTTTAAAATCGGCTGTATGGTACTTAGTATGCCAATATATCCATTGACACCGAATCCGGATGATGTAATTGCTGTAATGGAAAAAGACCATATGAACATGTTTTTTGCGGACGTACATGTGCGGGGAGCTTATCCGGGTTATATGAACCGGTATTTCAGAGAGCATGGAATTGAGATCAAGATCACAGAGGAAGAACGTAAGCTTCTGAAAAATACCGTAGATTTCATATCCTTCAGCTATTATATGAGCATTTGTGAAACTGCAGATAAAAGCCTGGGGGAAGCAGGCAAGGGAAACCTTCTTGGAGGAGTCAGAAACCCCTTATTAAAAGAAAGCGAATGGGGATGGCAGATAGATCCCAAGGGTCTGCGCTATGTATTAAATACCTTTTACGACCGCTACCAGAAACCGCTTTTTATTGTTGAAAACGGACTTGGCGCAGTGGATAAGCTGGTGACGGGGAAAGATGGAAATAAAACCGTAGAAGATGATTACCGCATCGATTATCTGAGGGACCATTTAAAACAGGTAGAAGAAGCAATAGAAGATGGTGTCCCTGTAATGGGTTATACAACCTGGGGGTGTATTGATCTGGTTAGTGCTTCAACAGCAGAATTGAAAAAACGCTATGGTTTTATCTATGTAGACCGTAACGATGATGGAAGCGGGACATTAGAACGATATAAGAAGAAATCATTTTACTGGTATAAAAGGGTCATCGAAACCAATGGAAAAAGTCTTGATGAAGGCTGATAAATAGATTGTAACATTCGATCATTGCCAGATAAAAAAATAAAAAGTTAGCCTTGACAAACACCTCGCAGGGGTGTACACTGAAGAAAATTAAATAGTTCCGGTAGGTAAGGTTACCACAGGGATACGGATTGTTGCCGCGAAATGATGGAGACATCATGAGTTGGTTTGAACAGGCCGCATCGAAAAACAAGGTGCAGCATAATACAATTTCATCGCCCTGTGATACTAAAGCTCAAACGGTGGCAGTTTCTATATTAATTATTTAATATGGCTGAAGTAGAATGTATAATTCCCATACCATAGTTTGCCCTTTGGTACGGGATTTTTTTATGAAAAATGAAGGAGGTGGTAAGAATGGATAGTGGAGGCAGTCATGAGCAATATGTTATCAGCAAAGAGGGCACAGATGAGGTTCCGGATTGCCGGGTGTGGATCAGGTATCCATTCTTGGGCTTCCAGGATGGTTTTGTTATTCGTATATAAGAACAATATCATTTTTGGATTCGTGAATATTTCATCGGTTGCCATCGCTGCTGTTTTTATACATTTGATATATTTGCCTGTGGGACGATAAACTTGTTCCCTGCATTTATGCCTGCTATGTAGATAAAACAATAGCGGTGGATTTTTATGCCCTTTTTTAAGAAATTGCAAGGTTATAAGAAAAAAAGGAGGTATAAGACAATGAAAAAAAACAGAATGAAAAATATGGTACGCCGTGAAACGGTGAACGACAAATTAAAATATGCAGCAACTCTTGAATGGAATCAGTTTTATGAAGAATTTCAGACATCATCAGAGGGAATGACAAATGAACAGCTAGAACTTTCAGAAGAATACTATGGAAAAAATATTGTAACACACGGACAGAAAGAGTCCCTGTTTAAAAGAATATGCGGGGCTTTTATCAATCCTTTTACAGCAATTTTGTTTGTACTGGCAGCTGTTTCTGTATTTACTGATATTATTTTTGCGGATCCGGGTGAGCAAAATCCTATTACGGTTATTATTATTACCACAATGGTGATGATTTCCGGCTTGCTCCGTTTTATACAGGAGACCAGGAGCGGAAATGCGGCAGCCAGATTATCAGCGATGATACGGACTACTACCTGCGTAAAGAGAGTGGAAGAAGGAACAAGAGAGATTCTACTGGAAGACGTGGTTGTTGGGGATGTAGTACTGCTTTCAGCAGGAGACATGATACCTGCTGATATCAGGATCATTTCAGCAAAAGACCTGTTTATCAGCCAGTCGGCACTTACCGGGGAAAGCGAACCGGTAGAGAAATGCAGTGAATTAACCGGCTGTACGGATGCAGTGACAGACTATTCCAACCTGGCATTTATGGGCAGTAATGTAATCAGCGGCAGTGCGTCAGGTGTTGTTGTTGCAGTTGGAAATGATACGATGCTGGGGGAGATGGCAAAATCCCTCTCGGATAAGCCGGCACAAACCTCTTTTGAAAAAGGAGTGAACTCGGTTTCCTGGGTATTGATCCGATTTATGCTGATCATGGTTCCGGTGGTATTCTTCATCAATGGATATACGAAAAATGACTGGATGGATGCAGCGCTGTTTGCCATCTCGGTAGCGGTAGGACTGACGCCGGAAATGCTGCCTATGATAGTCACTACCTGTCTGGCAAAAGGTGCCGTATCCATGTCCAGGCAGAAGGTCATTATCAAGAATCTGAATGCAATCCAGAATCTGGGTTCTATCGATATCCTGTGTACCGACAAGACAGGGACACTTACAAGGGATAAAGTAGTGCTGGAATACCATCTTGACATCGAAGGAAATGAAGATCCCAGGGTACTTCGCCATGGATTTTTAAACAGTTACTATCAGACAGGGCTTAAAAACCTGATGGATATTGCAATTATAGACAGAACCAACGAATTGCAGGAGCAAGAGTCACAGCTACAGGGCATACAGTCCAACTACACGAAAGTGGATGAGATACCATTTGATTTCGAAAGACGCAGGATGAGTGTGGTGTTAGCCGATAAAAATGGCAAGACACAGATGATTACCAAAGGTGCCGTAGAGGAGATGCTAAGAGTATCTGCATTTGCAGAATACGAAGGCAAAGTAGAACCGCTTACAGATCAGATGCGCAATAAAATCCTTACGAAGGTAGAAGAATTAAATGAAACCGGGATGCGTGTCATAGCGGTGGCACAAAAGACAAATCCCTCGCCGGAAGGTGCTTTTTCGGTGGCAGATGAAGCAGATATGGTTTTAATCGGCTATCTGGCATTTCTGGATCCCCCGAAGGAAACGGCTGCAGCAGCAATAAAAGCACTCCACGGATATGGGGTGCAAGTAAAAGTCCTGACCGGGGATAATGAAAAGGTTACATGCTGCATTTGTAAACAGGTAGGCTTGTCAACGGAACATCTCCTTTTAGGAACACAGGTGGATGCCATGGATGACAGCCGGCTGGCAGAAGAAGCAGAAAAGACAACGGTATTTGCAAAACTATCTCCTGCTCAGAAGGCAAGAGTTGTAAAGAGCCTTCAGGGCAACGGGCATGCCGTAGGGTATATGGGAGACGGGATCAATGATGCGGCAGCCATGAAGGCATCGGATGTGGGCATCTCGGTGGATACAGCAGTGGATATTGCCAAGGAATCCGCAGACACCATTCTCCTGGAAAAAGACTTAATGGTATTGGAAAAAGGTATTCTGGAAGGCAGAAAAACCTATGCCAACATGATCAAATATATAAAAATGACGGCTTCTTCAAACTTTGGAAATATGTTCTCGGTACTTGCAGCCAGTGCATTTCTGCCGTTCCTTCCAATGGCAGCGATCCATTTAATCCTGCTGAACCTGATCTATGATATTTCCTGTACGGCGATTCCCTGGGATAATGTAGACAGCGATTTCCTTGCTGTGCCGAAAAAGTGGGATGCATCTTCTGTCAGCAAATTCATGCTGTGGATAGGACCAACCAGCTCGATATTTGATATTGCAACTTATCTGATTATGTATTTTGTAATTTGCCCGCTCATGAGTGGGGGCTTAATGTATCATCAGATCACCGATCCCCAGATGCAGGACACATTTATAGCAGTATTTCAGGCAGGCTGGTTTATTGAATCCATGTGGAGCCAGACATTGGTTATCCATATGATCCGGACAGCAAAGGTTCCATTTATCCAGAGCCATGCATCTGCTCCGGTCACGATTCTGACCCTGGGAGGAATTCTGGCTGCAACCGCAATTCCATTTACGGGATTAGGCAGCGTACTTGGCCTTTCAGCATTGCCGGCGGTGTATTTTGTTATATTGGCAGCAATTATTGTTTGTTATATGGGATTGGCAACGATGATGAAAAAGATGTATATTCGGAGGTATGGGGAATTATTATAGAGGATTATTAAAAGAATGTATGGATGAAGGAAATCGGACTAAAAGTAACAGAGTGTTTATTATAGAAAGAGCAGGGACTGGTAATTGCCATGGTATCCTGCTCCTTTCTTATTTATTCTTATTTTTGCAATAGATTTGTAAGGAAAAATTAAAAAAATTGAAATACATATTTTACTCACAATTCTTTGATAATATAATAAACTGGTGGTTATTATAGGTGATAATAATACATATAGGAGGAGTAATCTACATGAAGAAAAGAGCACCATATATTGTTGCGTTGGGACTTGCTGTCTTTGCATTGTCCGGATGTCAGGGAAATGATTCTGCCAAGGAGACACAGGCAGGCAGCGTGCATACAGAAGCTGTGACAGAAACGAAAACAGAGAGTAAAACAGAATCAGCCAAAGCGGAGGAGACTGAAGCTGGCTCGGAAAATACAGGGGCAGAAGCAGGAAGCGGCGCGGCTGAAAAGAACTCTGTATATGAGGAGGGCGGATGGAAAGTTACCTATGAAGATGTAATGTCAGATACAAAACTGGAAAATGTATCCACACAGCTGGGGTATACAGACGTCAGCACCAGTGAATACCATAAGCAGGCTTCAGATGGGATGAAATTCTGCATGATTAAATTGATTTTTGAAAAAGTAGACAGTAAAGAAGAGATAGATTTTACAAAATTAAAATTAGTCGATGAAAATGGAAAAGAATATAACCGTATGGATGATACCTTCATCAGCGATCTGGGAATGAAACGCCTGCAGGGTACAAAGCTTAATTTTGGTACAAATGAAGGCTGGATCTGTTATGAAGTAGATGAAGCAGCAACCCAGCTAACGTTAGAATATCCTTTTGAAGCGGGCACCATGAGTGTTCAGGTATTCTAGAGGGGACTATTATAATGAAGAAAAAATCTTTAATAATAGGAGCGGCTGCTTTAGCAGTGGTGGTTTGTCTGGGTGGTTTTGGCTATATTTATATGACGAAACCCAATTTCAGGTTTACGAATACCCGGATGAGCGATAAGGATAAAGGACCGCAGTATGTAAAGGTGAAAGTGGATGGTAAAAAGACCATGCCAATTGCTGCGAATGAAGAATCCGGGAAAAATATTACAACGGATATTCCTAAGACAGAGAGCCTTGAAGAGGCTACATATCGGGTAGACCAGATGATTAAGCAGGAGCTGCAGAATGGAGGATATACCTTTGAAGAACCTCTGGTTATTCAGGATCCATATCAGAATTCACCTTTAACTGCAGTTGCTTTATTTTCGGGAGAAGACAGTACTTCTGTAAGAGTTACGGTAAAAGGCAGAAAAACAGAAAATGATATTGTGGACACCCTGGACGCTGCAAGTAATCATCTTATTCCAATTGTTGGTCTTTATCCAAATATGGAAAATGAAGTGCTTTTGGAAGAATTGGATGCAGATGGAAAAGTGTTAAAATCCAACACACTGAAGATCCAGACGGAAGACCTTCCGGATGCTTTGCGCGGAGCGGTAAAGGTAGAAGAAAAGACAACAGAATCAGCTATGGGACTTATGGTTGTAACCGGAGGAGGAACACCATATCTCTATGGATTTGATTCAAATGGCGATATCAGATGGTATTTGCTAAATAAACCGGGGGCAACTTTTGGTGGATATCCTCTTTCTAACGGACATTTTCTGATCGAAGCGGAAAATACACTGATGCCTACTGCCGGCAAACCAAGGTCGGCACAGTTTCACGAAATTGATTTAACCGGCAGAGTGTATCAGGATTATTTCTTTGCTTCCGGTTCACACCATGAAGTAAAGGAAAAGACAGCGGATGGGAATCTTATGGTACTCTCAGATTCCGGAGAAGGTTATGTTCAGGATTTGCTTCAGGAATATGATCGTGCTACAGGAGAGCTGGTAAAGGAACTGGACTTAAAGGAAGTATTTGAAGACAGCGGTTATGTCAGCAAATCTGATTGGGCACACACGAATACCTTTTCATATGATCCGGATACAGATTCAATCATCGTGAATCCAAGGAACTTGCATTCTGGTGTTAAAATTAACTGGAAAACAGATGAAATTGAATGGATTCTTGGTGATCCCAGATTCTGGAAAGGAACAGAATTAGAGGATAAGGTGTTAAAACCCGAGGGAGATATACAATGGCATTACCAGCCACATACCCTCTATCAGCTGGAGGAAGACATAGATAACAATCCCGATACAATCCATGTTATGGTTTATGACAACCATAATGATTCGGACAGAGAAGTGGATTACTTTGAGGCGACTGGCAGTTCTTATGTAAAACTGTATACTATTGACCCGAAGAAGATGACTGTCACACAGGACCATATATATCCATGTGAATATTCATCTGTTACATCAAACTATTTGCTGGATTATGCTAAAAAAAGAGTCTTTGCTGTCAGTGCATATTCAGGAGACTCCGAGACGGGATTATATGGAAAGATAATGGAATTTGATTATGATTCGGAAAAGATGCTGAATCAATATTACATTAACCATAACTTTTACAGGGGTTATTCCTTACAGGTGAATCTGAACAGCTGTCTGCAAGAGGTGAATATCAGTGATACTTATCTGAAGGGTGAACTTCGTGCACCGGTACAGGTAGATAAGAAAGTGAACAAGCCGCTCAGAAACTTAAAGGAAGATTCAAAAGCGCAGATTAGTATGTCATTATTAAAGGATATTCTTATGTTCAGAGCACAGAATCATACTTATACCCAGGTGATTTTTTCTGGTGGAAATCATACCTACGTATATGATATTTCTGATATTAAGATGAGGTCAAAAGTATCCTTTGTTTATGCTGTACCAATTCCATTAAATGAAATGGCAGCAGATACGTACCAGATTTATGTTATGTGCCAGGATGATTATTTTAATCTGAATCAAACAATCACGATTTCTTAGCAGGAGGAGAAGATGAAAAGAAAATTAGTAATGTTAGGGATATTAACAGGGGCATTATGCCTGACAACTGCTTGCAGCGGTAAAAACACGCCGACTCAGGAGACACCGGCAGCTGTAGAAACGCAGGATTCAAAGACAACGGAAGTAACACAGACGGAAGCGGCTCAGTCAGAAACAGCAGCGGCAACGGAGAAGGAAAGTGAAAAAGCAGGCGAAACGGAATCTGAGGCGAAAGGATCAACGGATATGAAGACCGTAGCAGTAGAAGACAAAATAGCGGAACAGGCGAAGGTAGATGAGCAGCTTATGGCTGAAGCACAAAAGGGTTATAGCATTGAGGAACCATTTGTCGTTGTAAATCCTTATGGAAACTCTCCTTTAACAGCTGTGGCAATCTTTAATACGGAAGAAGCTTCCGGAGTAAAACTTTTGGTAAAGGGAGATCAGGAACAGGATAATATAGAAGGAACCTTTGCAAAAGAGACAACCCATATTATACCGATCTACGGACTATATGCAGGAAAGGATAATGAGGTAACCTTTACGCTGGATGACGGAACAGAGAAAACGGTAACAGTTACGACTGAAGCGTTAGAAACGTCTATTGGGAACAAAGCTGAGGTCAAAACCCTTGATGATACGGCATATGACTTTTCAAAACTTACATTTGCATCCTGTGGCGGAGATAATGAAATAGCAGCTTACGATAGCAAAGGTGATATCAGATGGTACCTTAAGATTTCAGGCCTTCCGTTTAAGCAGCTGTCCAATGGACATTTTATGGCATTAACGGATACCTTGATTCATCCGTTATACTATATGTCAGGTCTGACTGAATTTGATCTGTCTGGCAAGATCTATAACGAATACAGCATTCCGGGTGGATCCCATCATGCAATGTTTGAGATGCCAAACGGGAATCTGCTTGTTGGAAGCTGTAGTACGGATTTTTCAAAAGTGGAAGACCGTATTGTAGAACTAGACAGAACAACGGGAGAAGTTGTATGGGAACTTCAGCTGGAAGATATATTGAATCCGGAAGACGGCGGTTCCTTAAACCGGACAGAAGAAGACTGGTTCCATAATAATGCTTTGTGGTATGACGAGGCAACGGATACTATTTTACTTTCCGGTCGCCATGTAGATGCGGTAGTAGGAGTAAATAAGACCGATAAATCCTTAAGCTGGATTATGGGTAATCCCGATGGCTGGACTACAGTTGACTCAAAATACTTCTTTACACCAATTGGGGAAAACTTTGAATGGCAGTATGCACAGCATAATGTCACAATGCTTCCTAACGGAAATGTAATGGTATTTGACAATGGTGCTTCCAGAGCTAAAGCAACGAATCCGGATGCTGCTGTAACCGGTGACCAGGTATATTCCAGAGCCGTTGTATATCAACTGAATACGGCAGATATGACCATTGAACAGGTATGGGAATATGGAAAAGAAAGAGGTGCTGAATGGTTCTCCTCCTTTATCAGCGGAGCTGATTGTATCGGAGAGAATGATTATTGGATAACTTCCGGAGGAAATATGTTTGATACTGAGAATAATACATATGATGTTTCTCCGATGAACCAGCTTTCCGGAAATGTAACAAAACAGGCATATATTGATCAGGTAAAAGATGACAAGCTGGTATTTGAAATGGTAATTCCAAATCTTGTTTACCGTAGTATCAGAGCTTCTATGTACCAGGAAAACAACCCTTACCTGGATCTGACTGTTAAGGGACAGTGGCTTGGAGATCTGGGAGTCACTCAGACTGTAGAGCAGGAAGTAGACTGTAATAATGCGGTAGCCGGTGATGCGTCCTGGAGTATTGTACAGAAACCTTTTGGTATGATGTTCAGCGGTATATTAACCAGTAAAAATGAAGAGGTTCAACCTGGCTTCGTAGTATTAAAAGACGAAGAGGGAAATCAGAAGATATATACTTTAGGACAGATGCCTGTAAAGCAGGACGATGGTTCCACACTTCTAAACATGTCTGCAACTGTTTCCTCTAAAGGGATGGAAGGAAAGACCTATCATGTCTATATTCAGGCAGATGGCAATGTATACGATACTGGATATCAGGTGAAGTTTTAGTATGAAGCAGACAAAGAGTATATGCCTGATTGGAGGTTATATACTCTTTGTTATTTATATGGAGGAAAAGCGATGAAGCATAAATTTATAAGAAATATGCTGTGTATCATTAGTGTAGCTGTGGCGCTTGGAATATCAGGCTGCTCCAGTGCCAAAACAGACAAGAAAGCCCCGGACGAGACGCAGCAGCAAGAGAATACCCAGGCTGAATCCAACGAAGCAGGGTATACAGATGAACAAAAAGAGCAGTTTATTGATACGAGAACCAACGCAAAAGAAAAGGGTCCCCAGCTGGTAAAATATAAGATTGATAAACAGGAAACCATGTTAATCCAGGGGAACGATAAAACAGGGGAAAATATAACAACTGATATTCCTCAGGTTGAGAGCCTGGAAGAAGATACATATCAGGTTGACCAAATGCTTCAGGAAGAACTGGAGTCTGGTAACTATACTTTTGATGAACCTTTAGTTGTCCAAAATCCATATCAGAATGCACCGCTGACTGCGTATGTGGTATATACAGGCGATCAGGAGGCCTCGGTACGGGTTAC
The DNA here is from genome assembly GCA_900539655.1 of uncultured Robinsoniella sp. Classification (GTDB taxonomy): domain Bacteria; phylum Bacillota; class Clostridia; order Lachnospirales; family Lachnospiraceae; genus Robinsoniella. The sequence goes on along the minus strand of UQCR01000094.1, from coordinate 12,450 downwards.
GGTGAAGGGAAAGGATGAAGAAGTTAATATTGTTGATACTTTAGATGCAGCTATAAAGCACAAAGTGCCTATCGTGGGCTTATATGCAGATACAAATAATGAGGTGCTTCTGGAAGAGCTGGATGCTGATGGCAAGGTAATAAAGTCAAGCACTATAAATATAGAAACGGAATCCCTTCCGGATGAGCTTAAGGATGTTGTGAAATTAGAAGAAAAGACAACTGTTTCTGCAATGGGATTAATGGTTGTAACTGGCGGAGCAGCACCTTATCTCTACGGATTTGATTCCAATGGAGATATTAGGTGGTATCTTTTGAATAAGCCAGGTGCTACATTTGGGGGATATCCCCTTGCCAACGGACATTTTCTGATTGAAGCAGAAGATACGTTAATGCCTACTTGTGGTAAGCCGAGAGCTGCCCAGTTCCATGAAATTGATCTGACAGGAAGAGTATATCAGGACTTTTTCTTCAATTCAGGCTCACATCATGAGATTAAAGAAAAAGAACCGGATGGCAATTTACTTGTATTATCGGATTCCGGAGCTGGTTATGTGCAGGATTTACTCCAGGAGTACGACAGAAAAACAGGGGAGATTGTAAAAGAACTGGATTTAAAAGAACTTTTTAAAGACAGTGGATATGTCAGCAAATCCGACTGGGCGCATACCAATACATTCTCTTATGATGCTAAAACAGATTCTGTGATCGTAAATCCCAGGAATCTGCATTCGGGAGTGAAGATTAACTGGAGCACAAACGAAATTGAATGGATTCTCGGGAATCCCAAGTTCTGGGAAGGAACCGGTCTGGAAGATAAAGTATTGCAGCCGGAGGGAGAGGTTCAGTGGCACTATCAGCCGCATACGGTCTATCAGCTGGATGAAGACCTGGATGGAAATCCCGATACAATTCATGTGATGATGTTTGATAATCACTATGCGGCAAACCGAAAGGTAGATTATTTTGATGATACAGGTTTTTCATATGTAAAATCATATACGATAGATCCTATGAAAATGACGGTTGTGCAGGATCACGTGTACGAATGTGACCGATCTAAAGTAACTTCCAATTTTCTGTTTGACGGAGCCATGAGCCGTGTATTTGCAGTTTGTGCATATGCAGGTGATTCGGACAGCGGATTATATGGAAGAGTCATTGAATATGATTATGAAAGCGGAGAAAAGTTAAATCAGTATTATATTGACCATAATTTTTATCGCGGCTACTCCATAAAGGTTGATTTAAACAGTTGTACTGATGATGTAAATGTAGCGGATTCTTATTTGAAAGGAACCCTTCGAATTCCGGTAGAAGTGAACGAGAAGGCAGAAGCACCCACGGATACCCTTTCATCCGATGATATGAAAGAGATGAGCGTATCCCTTTATAAAGATATTCTGCTGTTCAGAGCCCAGAATCATGCATTTACCCAGGTTATTCTGGCAGGAAAAGATCATACATACGTTTACGATATTTCAGATTTGAAAACCAAGTCAGAGACAAAATTTGTGTACTCCGTTCCGATTCCGCTGGGTAAGCTCGCTCCTGATGAATATGAGATTTATGTAATGTGGCAGGATCGGTATGTATCAATAGATCAATCCTTTACCATAAAATAAACGAACGATACAAAAATAAAGAGTTCATAACAGAATGCTCCTAAAATGCCGATGCCCCTTATAAACAATGGGGTTATTGGCTTTTTTGCTGTCAGTACCAACCGGTGTCGAAATTAGAAAATGGAGAATTTTTACAATAGAAACCAGTTTATCATATTTTTTTCGTATTTTTATGCTAAAATTCTAACTTAAAATGTTTTAGATTAAAGTTGGAGGAGAAAATCAATGAAGAAAAAATTGTTATATGCTGCATTCATAAGCGCAACTATTCTTTCGTTAACAGGGTGTCAAGGTGATAACAGTACGAAGGAAGCTACACTGACAGAAGCTGCATCTACTTCAGAAACTATAAGATTAACGGATGAGAAATTGGATGAAGGTTCTGTCAATTCAGATAAAAATAGTGTATCTGAGGTTGGAGGATGGAAGGTTACATATGAAGATTCAATGTCGGATACTAAGCTTGAAAATGTTTCCACACAATTGGGATATACAAGTATTGAGTCTAGTGAGTATCATAAAGAAGCAGCGGCAGGTATGAAATTCTGCCTTATAAAACTAATTTTTGAAAAGGTAGACAGCAAGGAGGAGATTGATTTCACAAAGCTAAATTTAGTAGATGAAAATGGAAATGAATATAGTAGAATGGATGATGCTTTCTTAAGTGATTTAGGAATGAAACGTCTTCAGGGTACTAATTTAAATTTTGGAACCAATGAAGGATGGATTTGTTATGAAGTTGATGAATCTGCAAATAAGCTTACTCTGGAATATCCATTTGAAGGAGAAAAATTAAGTATAACAGTTCAGTGATTTTGAGGGGAGAAATAATGAGTAAGAAAAAAAAGTATATAGCGATAGGTAGTATTGTAGCCGTGCTCCTGGTATTATTAGCTGGTGCTGCAATCTATTATATAACTCAGCCTGATTTTCGTTTTATTGATACCAGAGTAAGCAAGAAGGACAAGGGGCCACAATACGTGAAAGTAAAAGTGGATGGCAGTGAAACAAAAATCATTGAGAGTAATAAAGAATCCGGCAAGAATATATCTGTATCTGAGGGGATTAAGCTGACACAGTCATTAGAGGAACAAACAGTTGAAATTGATGAGATGATTCGGGCTGAATTAGATAAGGGAGAATATAGTTTTGAAGAACCATTGGTAATACAAAATCCGTATCAAAATTCACCGCTTACAGCAGTGGCAGTTTTTTCTACAAAAGAAGAGAGTCAGATTAAGGTAACTGTGAAGGGAAGAACACAAGAAAATGATATCACGGATACAATAGGTGCTACAAGGCAGCATATTATACCAATAATAGGTTTATATGCTGAGACAAAAAACAATGTTGTACTGGAGGAACTGGATAAGGATGGTAAAACGACTCGCGCCACTACTCTGAAGATTCAAACAGATTCTTTACCGGATGTATTCATAGATGCAGTGAAAATGGAACAGAAGACCACTGAATCGTCTGTTAAACTGATGGTTATTACAGGAGGTGCAAATCCCTACTTATATGGATTTGATTCCAGCGGTGACATTAGATGGGCACTCTTGTATACCAAGGGGGCTAACTTTGGAGGATATCCATTAACAAATGGACATTTTCTGATTGAATCAGAAAATACTTTGATGGCAAATGCCGGAGAACCCAGATCTACCCAATATCACGAGGTAGACTATTTAGGAAGAGTATATCAAGATTACTTCTTTACTTCAGGGGCACACCATGAAATAAAGGAAAAAGAGCCAGATGGTAATCTGCTTGTCTTATCCGATTCAGGAAATGGCTACTTAAAAGATCTTTTGCAGGAATATGATCGTGAGACAGGGGAAATTGTTAAGGAATTAAACTTGCGTCCTTTATTCGAAAAAACCGGCTACGTTAACAAAGCAGACTGGGCACATACAAATACTCTGTCTTATGATAAAGCAACAGATTCAATTATAGTAAATCCAAGAAATCTGCATTCCGCAGTTAAAATTAACTGGAGTACAGACGAAATAGAATGGATACTGGGCGATCCGAAATTCTGGGAAGGTACGGGATTAGAAGAGAAGGTTCTGCAGCCTGAAGGAGATATTCACTGGCATTATCAGCCGCATACAGTGTATCAGCTGGAGGAAGATTTGGACAATGATCCGAATACGATCCATGTAATGCTGTTTGATAATCACAATGATAAGAATCGTAAGGTGGAAGGCTTTGAAAATACAGGCTATTCATATGTAAAACTATATACTATAGATCCTGAAAAAATGACAGTAAGACAAGATCATATTTACGAATGTGAATATTCACCGGTTACCTCAAATTACCTGTTAGATTATGAAAATAAAAGGGTGTTTGCAGCATCTGCATATTCAGGAAGTAAAAAGACCGGGCTTTATGGCACTGTTACAGAGTATGATTTTGATACTGAAGAAGTATTAAATCAATATAAAATAAATCATAATTATTATCGGGCATATAACATAGAGTTGGATTTTAACAGTTGTTTGCAAAAGGTTAATGTTGAGGATACATACTTAAAGGGTCAAATTCGTTTTCCGGTTAAAGTAGATGCTAAAGTAAATAAACCTATTAGAAATTTAAAGGCTGATTCAAAAGCGCAGATCAGTATGGCTATGTTAAAAGATATATTGTTATTTACAGCTAAAAATCATTGTTATACACAAGTTATTTTTTCTGGTCAAAATAACACATATATATATGACATTTCAGATATAAAGGTAAGAATTGAGTATTCCTTTGTTTATGCAATTCCCATCCCGTTAACAGAATTTGAAAGTGATACATATAACATATATATGATGTGCCAGGATGAGTATTTTAATTTAAATCAGTCCATAACCATTTCTTAGTTTGTTTTCATACGATTAATTTAGGAGTAGCATAAGCCTTCTTGCGCTATTCATAGGATGTATGTTTGAAAAAAGTTGAGTTACTAACTGCCGTATTCATCATGATACGGCAGTTTTTATCATTTCTCCCAAAACTTCATCCCTTCTTCATAAGGAATGGTAAATTCGATAATACCACTGGAATAGGGCGCAATATCATATTGCTGAAAATAGATTACAATTCCTTCCGGTGTCAAATAAAAGTTATCGGGAGAAAAAGAGATAGATACATTCTGCTCATGATTTTTAAAATAATCCGGATGGGAAACAGAACTTTCCAGCTGCTTGCTGATCATTTCGTTGATCCGGTTACGAACATAGCTTTTGTAATCGCTTCCCGGCTCAAAGAAATCCTTTAGGCGGATCAGATGGCCGGTGTTTAAGTTCCAGGTGTTTGAGTAGCGCCTTGTAGAGCCGTGGGCGCCGCCGGTAAACATATAATGGTCAAAATACAGACTCAGAATACAGTCCTCATTAAAAGTTACTTTATACCGGATATCAACCTCATCCGGAAGAAAAGGATATCCGTGCTCCTTTGTGTACTGCAACTGCATAGAGGATTCCTTAAACAGATTGGTGCGGCATTCATTTTCATAGACGCTTGCCCTTGTTACATAATACTTATTAATCTTTTTGAGAGCCTCAGCGTTGCAGCCGTCTTTTAGCTGCGGGTAATTAATTGTATAAGAAAGAACTGGGGTATTTTCAAAATACATGGTATCTTCCAGTAAAAAATCTTCCACAGTAACCATATTGCCAACTCATTCGTTTTTTCTATTATATGAGAAAATATAGCTTTTGATAAAAATTCAGGGATGTACCAGGAGAAATGAAGGGATACTTTTTAAATTAAAAGCCTTGTGCTTCATCCTTCGCCTTGCAGACTGACAAAATATTCAGCACTGTCACTATCATTACTGTCTGGATGGAACACTGGTTCAGCAGGACAAATCTGTATGAAACCCTGAATATACGGATCAAAACAGGACAGGAAGCAGATTTTACAAAGATTTTACACAACATTTCCATGGATTCATGTAAAATACAGACAGGCAGGAAAATTTATTTGAGTATGCAACACCACTGAATATTGTAGTTTTTCTACAAGGTGTGAAATTTAAGATCAAGAGCGTATAGTGACGTACAGTTGTCAAAAGACGATTTTTTAAACACGCTCCAGGAAGAAGGATGGAAGTATGCGTTTGGAAGAAACAATCAGTTTTCGTATCGAAGAAGTATATGCATCATTGCGGACATCAGAAAAGCGGACGGCAGATTATGTATTAGGGTCATTAAACCGGGTTGGTAAAATGTCGCTTACGGATTTGTCTAAAAATGCAGGGGTAAGCCAGCCTACGATTCTGCGTTTTGTAAAAGCTTTGGGATTTCATGGTTTTCGGGAGTTTAAATATGCCGTTGTGGAAGAGATGGCACAGGACGTAAAGGAACCGTCAGACGGAATTTCAGCTATGTACGGATATCGGCTGAATGCGGCTGATTCTGTAGATAAGGTTCCGGCGAAAACCATCGCTACCACGATCAAAGTGATGGAAAATACCCTGAAATGCATATCTACCGCCAAATATAGCCAGGTAGTGGAACTCATAGCCAAAGCGGACGTAATTGATGTCTATGGTGTGGAAAATTCAGGGACTACCGTCAGTGACCTGTATACAAAGTTACTATATCTGGGGTTAAAATGCCGCAGCTTTAACGACTATTACCTGCAGAGAATCTGCGCCAGCAACTTAACAGAAAAGGATGTGGCAATCGGCATTTCCTATTCAGGCTGCTCCAAAGATACGGTTGATGTTATGCGGATCGCCAAAAAAAGCGGGGCAAAGACTATCGTCATTACAAACTTTGAAAATGCACTGATCAGTAAATATGCGGATATTACACTGTGTACCACCCATGATCAGCTGCTGTACGGAGATGCCATTTTTTCCAGGGCTTCCCAGCTGGCATTAGTGGATATGATCTATCTTGGGATTATTTTAAGCGATTATGATAAATATTCCAGACAGCTGGATAAGAGCGGGCGCATTATAAGAGATAAGGCATATGATGCATAAATGTAATTTCTTTGAAACTTGCTCGAATGGATTTGTGAAGATTACTTAAAATAGATTTTACGGTGTGCAGGCTGGATTGTGAAGCATAAAAAAGGAACTGTGATTTTTGTAGAAAAACTACAAGGTTACAGTTCTTTTTTTGTGCCTATTTTACAATAACTTTACAAAGAATTGAACTGGATTTTATTGTTATTTGGAGAGGGCATTGCTATAATGGCGATGTTCAAAGGAAAACAGTGTTGAAAAGTAAAGGAGTATTGTAATGCTAAAATTAGATCAGGTAAATAAATCCTATGATGGAGTCAGTATTTTGAAGGATATCAGTTTAGAAATAGAAGATGGACAGATTGTTTCAATTCTGGGACCATCCGGATGCGGAAAAACAACGCTTTTAAATTTAATTCTGGGAATAACCGATGTAGATAACGGAAGAATTATTTTTAATGATGTGGATATTACCTATGTGCCAATGGAGGAACGTGGATTCAATATTGTATTTCAGGATTATGCGCTGTTCCCAAACCTGAATGTATATAAGAACATTACATACGGCTTAAAAAATAAACCGCTGATCGCTTCTAAGAATGAGGTGGAAGAATTAATCGATCTGCTGGGATTAAGGGAGCATCTCTCAAAGAAGATTGACCAGCTCTCAGGCGGTCAGAAACAAAGAGTAGCGCTGGCAAGGACTATGGTTATGAAACCTAAGATTCTGCTGCTTGATGAGCCGCTGAGTGCCTTAGACGGGGTAATTAAAGAGTCCATAAAGGAACGGATCAAAACCATTGCAAAAGAATACCATCTCACAACGATTATTGTCACTCATGACCCGGAAGAAGCCCTGACTTTATCAGACCGGGTATTGATTGTGAATGAAGGCGGCATATCCCAGTATGGTAAGCCGGAAGATATTATTCAGAAACCGGAAAATGACTTTGTAAAAAACTTCATATTGAATCAGTTAGAAATTAAGAGAAATAATATTTTTACTTTATTCCAAATGCCGGGAAAAAACAATTTCGTTTCACAGGCGGTATAGGGTTATGAAGAAAAATAGAGAAGTTAAAGTTGTATTTATTTTGCTGGCGCTGCTTTTTCTGATATTTCTGGCAGTGCCGGTGGTACAGCTTTTATTAAAGTCCATTCTGGGCGGTTCCGGTATAAGCCTGGAATATTATAAGGCGGTATTTACAGGCAGGGGATTCGGAAAGGCCGTAGGTAACAGCTTTTTAATTGCGGGAGTCAGCGCCTTTGTAACGACGCTGCTGGCATTTTTTATGGCATATACCATTCATTATACAAACATTGCACAGTTCTATAAGAAAATAATAAGAGGTGTAGCGGTCCTCCCAATGCTGCTGCCTACGATTACATACGGATTTGCCATCATCTATTCATTTGGCAAACAGGGACTTTTCACAAAACTATTTGGAACACAGCTGTTTGAGATATATGGTTTTAACGGACTGCTGCTGGGTTATGTGATATACACCCTGCCCATTTCCTTTATGCTGATCGATAATACCATGAAATTTATTGATAAAAAATATATGATCGTTTCCAGAATCATGGGAGACAATGGACTGTCAACCTTTTGGATTACGGTTGTGAGGCCATTGCTTGGGACTTTGGCGGCATCCTTTATCCAGTCGTTTTTTCTGTGCTTTACGGATTTCGGTATACCGGCATCGGTAGGCGGAGAATTTGATGTAATAGCAAGTGTGCTTTATAACCAGATGCTTGGAAGCATACCGGACTTTAACAAGGGGGCAGTCGTGGCGGTAGTAATGCTGATCCCTTCCATTGTCAGTATCCTGGTGCTGCATTATCTGGAAAAATACAATGTGAGATACAATAAAATATCGGCAATAGAGATTAAAAGAAACAGAAAGAGGGATGCAGCATGCGGCATTTTCAGTGGAATCTTTATGCTCTGTATTGTATCTGTTTTCCTGGTAATCTTTATTATACCATTTGTGGAAGAATGGCCTTACAATATACAATTTACGTTGAAAAACATTCAGAATGTTCTGTCAGATCCAAATCTGTCGAATGTATATACGAATTCGTTATTTGTAGCTGTAATTACAGCAGTCTGCGGAACGCTGACTGCCTATGGAGCTGCCCTGGTTACAGCCAGAAGTACAATGAACAGCAAATTAAAAAGCGTAATCGAGAGCATTGCCCTCATTACAAATACTATTCCCGGGATGGTTTTGGGCCTTGCATTCCTGTTTGCTTTTTCAGGAAGCAGCCTGCAGAATACATTTTTTATCATTGTTATATGTAACATCGTTCATTTCTTCTCTACACCCTATTTAATGATGAAAAATTCTCTGGCAAAAATGAATGCATCCTGGGAAACAACTGCAAAACTCATGGGGGATAGCTGGATTAAAACGGTCATCCGGATTGTAACCCCCAATGCAGTTTCCACAATACTGGAAGTATTCAGTTACTATTTTATTAATGCCATGGTGACAATCAGTGCGGTGATTTTTATTGCAGGAGCCCGGACGATGGTTATCACCACCAAAATCAAAGAATTACAGCACTATGCAAAATTTAATGAAATCTTTGTGTTATCGCTGTTAATTTTATTTACCAATATCGTTGGAAAAATCTTGTTTAAATGGCTTGCAAATCGCAAACAAAGAAATTCAAAAGGAGAATAATATTATGAAAAGATGGAAAAGAGCAACAGCTGCACTTATGGCAGGAGTTATACTGGCATCAGGCACTTTGATGGCAGGGTGCGGTAAAAAAAATGATCAGGTAATTATTTACTCTAATGCAGATGATGAGGCTATGACAGCCATGAAAAATGCACTGGATAACAATGGATTTAAAGACAAATACATACTGCAGTCATTTGGAACATCCGAACTGGGTGGAAAGCTTCTGGCAGAAGGAACGAATATAGAAGCAGATCTGGTAACCATGAGTTCTTTCTATATTGACAGTGCTCAGCAGCAAAACAGCATGTTCAAAGATCTGACGTTTGACCATAAAACAGTAACCGAGTATCCATCCTATTATACACCTATTACAGCCCAGGAAGGTGCGATCATCGTCAACACGGAACTGATGAAAGAGAAGAACCTTCCGATGCCGAAGTCCTTAAAGGACCTTGCAGATCCCCAGTATAAAGATATGGTTTCTGTAACGGATATCACGTCATCTTCCACAGCATGGCTGCTGATTCAGGCGTTAGTGTCGGCATATGGTGAGGATGGGGCAAAAGATGTTCTCACAAAGATTTACGAAAATGCAGGACCTCATATTGAAGACTCCGGCTCAGGACCTATTAAAAAAGTGCGTGCAGGTGAAGTAGCCATTGGATTTGGTTTGAGACACCAGGCAGTGGCAGATAAAAAAAGCGGACTTCCTGTTGATTTTGTAGATCCGGAAGAAGGTAACTTTTCTCTGACGGAATCAGTTGCAGTAATTGATAAGGGCGATAAAACAAACGAAATGGCAATGGAGATGGCTGACTGCATTATTAATAAAGGCAGAGCCGAATTAATTCAGACATATCCGATTCCTATTTATGAGGGGGAAACGGCTGATAGTGAAAATATGTCTGGAAATCCAAAAATATATGAAGAGGCATTGACCGTGGATGTATTAAAGAAACATCAGGAATTATCAGAAAGCTGTAAAGCGAAATAAAGAAAAATATAACCGCATCTTCCTGAAATTTAAAAACAAAATATTATACACAACATCAGACCAATCAAAAGCAAATATGAAATGAATTATTAATACATGATCTAAATGCAGCCTAAAAATAAAACAATTATATTAAGGAGATACATAGAAATGAATAACTATAAATTATTAACCCCGGGACCATTAACAACAACAGATACGGTGAAAAAGGAAATGATGTTTGACCACTGTACCTGGGATGACGATTACAAACAGATTACAATGAAGATCAGAAAACAACTGCTTGAACTGGCACATGTTTCCGATGAAGACTACACGGTAGTATTGATGCAGGGAAGTGGAACTTTCGGAGTGGAATCTGTCCTAACCAGTGTAATCGGTGATGGGGAAAAGTTGCTAATTGCATCTAACGGAGCATATGGGGAACGTATGGGAGACATTGCCAAACACGCAAAAATCCCTTATACTTTATATCAGCAGGATTATGATAAGGTTCCGGACCCTGAAAAAATTGCAGAGCTGCTGGATGCAGATTCTCAGATCACGCATGTGTCTATGGTACACAGCGAAACAACTTCCGGAATCTTAAATGATATCCAGGCAGTTGCAAAGGTTGTAAAAGATAGAGGACGTACCTTTATCGTAGATGCAATGAGCAGTTTTGGCGGTGTGGAAATTCCGGTAGGTGAATGGGGAATTGATTTTATCGTGAGCAGTGCAAATAAATGTATCCAGGGAGTTCCGGGATTCTCCTTTATTATAGCTGAGAAAGAAAAACTGATGGAAAGCAGGGGTAAGGCAAGAAGCTTGTCTCTTGATTTATACGATCAGTGGGAAACGATGAACAAGGACGGAAAATGGAGATTTACATCACCGACCCATGTAGTACTGGCATTTTCAAAAGCGCTGGATGAATTACAGACTGAAGGCGGAATTGAAGCAAGAAGCAAACGTTACTATGACAATAACAGGTTTTTAATAGAGAAATTAGATAAAATGGGGGTTCAGCCATATATCGGAGGAGCGCTTCAGGGACCAATTATCACAACCTTTTTCTATCCGGATAACCACAAATTTTCCTTTGAGGAAATGTATCTCTATATCAAAGAAAGAGGATATGCTATTTATCCTGGGAAAGTAACAGAAGCAGATACTTTCCGCATTGGAAACATCGGAGAGATTTACAGAGAAGATATCGAAAAATTATGTGAGATTATGGAAGCTTTCTTTGAACAGCATTAAAAATATCCATAGTAACAGAAAAAGGAGATCGTAATATGAATAAGATAGAAGCAGTTATTTTAGATTGGGCAGGTACTGCCGTAGACTATGGTTGTTTTGCACCGGTACAGGCATTTGTGGAAGTATTTAGGCACTTTGGGATCGAACCTACAATGGAAGAGGTCAGAAAGCCGATGGGTATGCTGAAAAGAGATCATATCCGCACCATGCTTGCGATGCCCCGCATACAGAAATTATGGGAAGAACAGTATCAGGCGCCATCCCGGGAAAGTGATGTGGAAAAGCTCTATGAGCTGTTCGAAAGTAAATTGCTGGGAATCCTGGATGGATTTGCACAGCCCAAACCCTACGCGCTGGAAACAATAGAAAAACTGAGAGAAAAAGGAATCAAAATAGGATCAACAACGGGTTATACAGATATTATGATGGATATCGTCACCAACAAGGCAAAAGAAGCCGGATATGAACCGGATGCATGGTTTAGTCCCGATTCTGTGGGCAGCATGGGACGCCCGTATCCCTTCATGATTTTCAAAAACATGGAGACGCTTAAAATTTCATCCGTTCAAAGCGTTATAAAAGTGGGTGATACCGTATCTGACATAAAAGAAGGAAAAAATGCCGGAGTATATACGGTTGGCATACTGGAAGGAAGTTCAGAAATGGCACTTACCCAGGAGGAATACGAGGCGTTGTCCGAAGAAGAAAAACAGGTGGAACTGGACAGGGTAAGCAGAATATATGAAGATGCAGGTGCAGACTGTGTGATAAAAGATGTTCGGGGAATCTTAGAATTAATATAGTATAGATGCAAATAAAAACCTTGCGCTGACACGTTCTTATATGTGTTCAGTTCAAGGTTTTTTATTCTGGGTTAAAATCAATAAAACAATAAGATAAAAAATAAATATAAATTGAAATAAATTAT
>UQCR01000093.1 GCA_900539655.1 uncultured Robinsoniella sp. | reverse complement strand
TTGAAAACTAGTAAACGTTGGGAAAGTCTATACGCTATGTTATTCATCGCTTACTGATTGCGGATAGTGCGGGTAATGCGATTATTCCTGACTGCCTGAATGATATATTTATTCGTGAGTGGACAGCCCTGTTAAATATGGATATAAAATTACAAATGGAGGAAGTCATTGAGGAGATCTTCAATTATGATGATTCGAATGGTCAATACGAGACGCTAAAGCCACATGAATTAAGGATATTAAAAGAGATTTTGTGCGATCCCGAGAATTACATAGGCAAGTGGGTCGCGGAATACGGAGTGCCAATGGAAGAGTGTCGCATATATTGATCAAATGAAACTAAGGTTTTCTTACTACTCAAGGGTAGTGGGGAAGCCTTATTTTATTGTGCAAAGTTGTTCATTGATTGAAAAAGAAAAAATGAAAAAGCGGAGATTGATTTATGGAAATAGTAAATGTAGCAGTAATGGAATTTATGGGAAATGATGTCAGAGTAGTGAATGGTGAGTGGCTTGTGTTAAAGGATATTTTTTTGGCGCTTGGCAGAGTGAGGAAAGATGGTACTTGGACGCATGAAAAAAATAAATTAGTAAAGATGTTAGATACCTTTGGAGAAGAAAATTATTTGTCAGTTATAAAAATGAGAGTTGAAAATGCTAACAGATCAAATTCATATTGGTATTATATCTGTTTAAAATTGGAGGTTTTTGATAGATTTATAGGGGCTATTAAAGCTGCTTTTATGAAAGGCATATGTACAACTATTGATAGACCCGAGCTATATTTTGCAAATAAAGTGAAAAAAATATTTATGAAAGATGATATTTTTGAGGTAAAAACACAAGTTCGGTGTTTGCAATATAGAATAGATATAGCAATTGGTTCAGCTATATTTGTGGAATATGATGAATATCAGCATAATTATACACAAAAAGAAGATATGAATAGAATGAAACAGATAGCTACATGCTGTAATTTTAACACTAAATTGAAAGTTTTTGATTTTACGAATAGATGGGAAGACAATGAGCCAGAAATAGAACATTATAAAAATTATAGTGTATATGATTTTTTGAGTTGCAGTTTTATACGTGTACGTGATAAAGATTGCTTTGAATGGCTAAAAGAAGTACAAGATACATATCAAGACATAGAAGAATATTGCAGATATGTCCCTAGTTTTAGCTTTTCTACAACGGATGAGTTTTATAATTACAAAGTTGTCTAGGGAGCCATAAATCTGCTGGTGAGATGGCGTTAAAGTTAGCGAAAGAGAAATATTCGAAAGGATTAAATTTGGTTGCGTAGATAGTTGTAGGGGCTGCTCTGTAATATGGGGTAGCCTCTAATGATTAACCAAATCAACAAATAAATACATATGTAAACTAAAAATGACTTATGAAGGGGAAAGTTGTATGGAAAATAAAAATTTAAATCAAGAAATACCATTTTGGTGCAAGTTAAATTTAACAATTAAGGAGACAGCTGCTTATTCAGGGATCGGAATCAATAAGTTAGAAGAGTTAGTGAAAGATCCTGATTGCAAATTTGTTCTTTGGAAAGGCAGTCATAAACTTATTAAAAGAAAACAGTTTGAAGAATATAACGATAGATTAAAGGCGATATAGTTGAGAATTGAGCAGTGATATGATAATATGAAAGTATCATATCAAGGCTCTTTTCTTTTATAAGAAAGGAGATAAAACAATGGCAGAAAAACGTAAAGACAGCAGAGGCAGATTATTAAAAACTGGAGAAAGTCAAAGAAAGGATGGAAAATATCAATACAGGTACTTTGATTCAGAGGGAGAACGGCAAACAATATATAGTTGGAGATTGACTGAGACGGATAGAATGCCCAGTGATAAAAAGAGTGATATATCTTTAAGGGAAAAAGAAGAAGAAATCCAAAATATGTTGAGCCACAGCAAAAACGTGTTGGGAGGAAAGCTTACATTAAATGATATGTTTGATAAGTATATTACTCGGAAAAAATATAAAGGCAAACCTCTGAATGATGCAACAACATCAAACTATCTATTAATGTGGAACAAAAACATTCGTAATAAAAAGGAAGCTAATTTGAGATTAACCGATATTGTAAAAGATGATATAGTTTCCTTATACGAATCACTACAGGCAGATAATCTTTCATATGGAACAATCTCATTTTACAACAAGATTTTATCAGCAATATTCAATATGGCTCTGGACGATGATTTGATCCTAAAAAATCCAACAAAGCGGTGTATGAACGAAATAGCGGGTAAAGCTAAACTAAGGGATGCTCTTACCGTTGAGCAGCAGGAAGGGCTTATACAATACGCTAGGGAACATAATTATCCAATGTATACAAAAATTGTGTTTCTTGTAGATACAATGTGCCGGCTTGGTGAATTTGCGGGATTGACGTTCAAGGAAATTGATTTGGGGAATAAATGGATTACAATTAATCATCAATTAAGGTACCGGGATAGATATTATATCTCACCACCTAAGTCTAGTAGCGGATTCAGAACCATTCCAATGACAGATAGAGTTTATAATATTATAAAGGAAAAAAAGAAATACTACTTTATTAATAAAAAAGATTATGTCATAGATGGATATAGCGATTTCTTGTTCTATAGTAAAAGAGGCAAGCTGATCACAAGCCCCAACTTTAATGGTGAATTGATGTTACTTGTTGATAAATACAACGAAACGGCAGTTCACAAAATTGGTCACATATCAGCACACGTACTAAGACATACGGGCTGTACTAGATATGCTGAAAAGGGAATAGATCTAAAAGTATTGCAATATTTAATGGGACATAGTACTACTCAAATAACAAATGATGTGTATAACCACGTAAGTGTTAAGAGAGCTACTATCAATATGAAGAATATAGAAGTGATGTAAGTTGCTATGTATATATCATATGAGAGTTTACACCATTTCCGCACTTATGTAAACCACGATTTACACCATTTTTACACCATTTGACCATGGAGATATAAGGTTTTATAAGGATTTATTTGAAAGCTAAAATGCTGAAACCCCTCTAATATGGGCATATTTGAAGATATAAGGAGTTATATATTACCTTACAACCTTACAGAAATGTAAGCTATCCAATAGAAAATGTAAGCTAATATTATGGCAGTCCGATTCTTTTTTTATTACAATAAGGACAGAAAAAGTTAGAGAGGAAGAATACTATGGCACTTTTAGAAGTAAAGAATTTAAAAAAAATATATACGACCCGCTTTGGAGGGAATCAGGTTCAGGCCCTGACAAATGTTAATTTCTCAGTCGAGGAGGGAGAATATGTGGCAATTATGGGAGAGTCCGGTTCCGGAAAAACTACGTTGCTGAATATTCTGGCTTCTTTGGACAAACCAACAAGCGGAGATGTTCTGCTTAATGGAAAAAGTATGCTGTCGGTAAAAGATAAAGGGCTTGCTGCATTCCGAAGAGAGAACCTGGGGTTTGTTTTTCAGGACTTTAATTTACTGGATACCTTCTCCCTGGAAGATAATATTTATCTGCCATTGGTTCTATCCGGAAAAAATTATAAAGAAATGCATCAGAGGCTGGAGCCTTTGGCGGAGAAATTGCACATTCAGGATATTTTGAAGAAATATCCATATGAAGTATCCGGAGGGCAGAAGCAGAGGGCTGCAGCGGCACGGGCTTTAATAACCAATCCTCAGATTGTATTGGCAGATGAGCCTACAGGGGCACTGGATTCAAAATCATCGGATCAGATGTTAAAGTTATTTTCCCGCATTAATAAGGAAGGACAGACAATTCTTATGGTTACTCACAGTACCAGGGCAGCAAGCCATGCGCAGCGCGTACTGTTTATTAAGGATGGTGAGGTGTTCCATCAATTGTACAGAGGTTCCATGAATAACGATACCATGTTCCAGAAAATCACGGAAACCTTGACGGTATTAGCGTCTGGAGGTGAAGAGAATGCGTAATTCTTTTTACCCGAAAATGGCAGTTACGAATATTCGCAAAAATGCCAGGATGTATCTGCCTTACATGCTTACCTGCATTTGCACAATTATCATGTACCTGGTTATGAGTGCAATTTCGGGAAATCCGGGAATTGATGAGATGCGTGGAAGTGAGTCGCTGCGGATGATATTGCAGCTGGGTCAGTCAATCATAGCTATTTTTGCAGTGATTTTCCTGTTTTATACGAATAGCTTCCTGATGAAACGCAGGAAGAAAGAATTGGGGTTATATAGTATCCTGGGGCTGGAAAAGCGCCATATAGGGAGAATATTGCTTTACGAATGTATTTTTACTTCTGCTGTGTCTCTTGGAATTGGTATTTTGGGAGGATTTTTAATCAGTAAACTGATGTTTTTGATTTTGCTTAAACTGATTCAGACAAATGTTGAGTTTGAATTTATTATGAGTAGTGATGCGATTCGCAGTACATTGATTCTTTTTGGAATTATATTTGTGTGTACGCTGGTGTCAAATCTTTTTACCACCGGTAAAAGTAACCCTATTGACCTTTTGTACGGCGGAAATAAGGGTGAAAAAGAGCCGAAGGCAAGATGGATCACAGCCCTTATTGGATTTATCTGTACAGCTATCGGATATATTATGGCAATTACAGTGAAATCTCCGATTGATGCTTTGATTCAGTTCTTTATTGCAGTAATACTTGTCATTGTAGGAACTTATCTGCTGTTTATAACTGGAAGTATAGCACTTCTTAAAATACTGAAAAAGAATAAGGCATTTTATTATAAGCAGAAGCATTTCACGTCTGTTTCCGGTATGATTTACCGGATGAAGCAAAATGCAGTGGGGCTTGCGAATATCTGTATTTTAAGTACGGGTGTACTGCTTAGCATAGCGACAACTATTTCACTAAACATAGGGATTGAAGAGCTAATTCATAATATGTATCCGGAGCAATATTCCTTGACCTCTTACGGTGCAACGGGAGAAGAGGTAAGCCAGATGAAGGATATTATCTACCAGGAGGCAGAAAAAAACAATATTCAGGTAAAGGATTATTTTCAATACCGCTATAATTCACTGGCCGTTTCGCAGATAGACAATGAATTACAGGTAAAGGGAGCGGATCAGGGGAATTTCAGCGCCTGTATGTTAATGACTGTTGGCAATTATAATGATGTAATGGGTACGGATAAGAAACTTTCACAAGATGAAGTATTAATTATTGATTTTAAGAAAGGTTTTAATTATCCAACAGTAAAAATGGGAAATAAGGAATTCAAGGTGGTTGAAGAAATCAAAGATAATGATTTGATAGCAAATCTTACGCTTAACATGCTGGACGGATATGGAGTAGTTTTTGCAAACCAGGAGATCGTCGATAATATTTGTGCTGGGTCTGGCACAAACATGAATAGCCAAAGTGAAGAGCCGGATACCTTTATCGGCTTTGATGCAGAGGGAGATCAGAAGACACTGGACCACTATACTAATGTACTCCATAAGAGAATGAGAGCAATGCTGGAAGAAAGTGAAAATCTATTTATAAACTTCAGCGACAGAGACAGTGGAGCGTCTATGCTCCGGGCATCTATTAGCAGTTTTCTGTTTATCGGAGTATTTATAGGTGTATTATTCCTGATGGCAACTGTTTTGATTATTTATTACAAGCAGATTTCAGAAGGATATGAAGATAAAGAGCGCTTTTCCATTATGCAGAAAGTAGGGATGAGTAAAGGAGAGGTTAAGAAGAGTATAAGAAGTCAGATTTTAACAGTCTTTTTCCTTCCATTGGTAGTTGCCATTCTGCATGTAGCGGCTGCGTTTAACATGATGAGTAAACTTTTATTTATGTTTGGTTTATTTAATACAAATCTTTTTGTTATATGTACGATCGGTACCATAATTATTTTTGCTATTATATACAGCTTTGTTTTTGCAATGACGGCAAAGACATATTATAAGATAGTTGGATGATAATAATATTTAAATAGAAACCTGTGAAAACAGTACATTTTCCGCTATTTCTTTTTGAAATAGATGAAAATGTACTGTTTTTTACTGTTAAAACTGAAATTGCCAAAAATTGGAAATATTTTTCCGCCGATTTTCCGTTATCATATTTTCATACGAAAGAAGAAAGGATAAGATGAGATTATGAAAACATACGGTTATATCAGAGTGTCATCCAAGGATCAGAACGAGGATAGGCAGCTGCTTGCACTACTGGCACTGCCTGTTTTAATGGAAAATATCTATATGGATAAGCTCAGTGGGAAAGATTTTAACCGGCCGGCATATAAAAGGCTGGTGCGGAAAATGAAAGAGGGAGATTTGCTGGTCATTAAGAGTATCGACCGGCTGGGAAGAAATTACGAAGAAATCATTTACCAATGGCGGGTATTGACAAAGGAGAAAAAGATAGATATCTATGTACTTGATATGCCTTTGCTGGATACCAGGCAGGGAAAAGATCTGATGGGAACCTTTATTGCTGATCTGGTGTTGCAGTTATTGAGTTTTGTTGCGGAAAATGAAAGACAGAATATAAGAACCCGGCAGGCGGAGGGGATAGCTGCTGCACGTTTGAAAGGAGTTCGTTTTGGCAGACCGCCAAAACCCATTCATCCGGATTTTCCAAAATGGAGAAAACTCTGGATAAAAGGAGAAATATCCAGTCGTAAAGCAGCGAAAAAGATGGGAATATCCCATCAGACGTTTCTTAATTGGTTAAAATTGGAAAATAAATAATTTTTTATCAAAAATTGTAGACTTTTTTTGCCAGTTAAAGTAGACTTTTTTTGACATACTATGTATAATACTAAATGTAGGGTAAAATGCTATAATTTACCACTTTCTAATCTGTCAAAAAAAGTCTACTTTTCTAGACAGTTGCTATCATATTGTTCGGAAAGGAAGCACAAATTATGGAAAACTTTAAAAAGTCTGTACTGGATATTTTAGCGCAGGAGCTGGATTGCTATGTATCAGACTTGCGCCAGGTAAATACGAAATACAATAAGACAAAGATATGTGCAGCCATCAAAGGTATCCCAGCATTGCAATTTCCCGTAAGTGAATGGAATGTTACCATAAACTATATGTTAGAAGAAGATGCAGACTATCAGAATTCCGAAGAAGCAAGAGATCATTTGTTAAAAAGTTTAGAATGATTTTTATATACAATGAGGGAGCATAGTTAGCAGAATTATATAAATTCAACATAAAAGGGAGTAAAAAGGTTATTGTATTGAGTATGTGGACAGTAAGAGTCAGCAGGGAAAGAATTGAAAGAAATGGTACGAAGTGTGCAGAATCCGGGTCATTTTCACGTATTGGTGAGAATGGCCTGGATTTCTTTGTACAGAATCGGGCATCTTGATCAGAATGAATCTGAATTTTGGTATAGAATGTGGTCGTTTGCTTAGATCAATGATAGTTAACAGCTTCAGATTTTCCTAAGAATTATGGCGTTGACAATAGAGGCATACGTGTACTAATATAGATAGTACAGATAATATGGCAGTATTTCAGAAAGGAGAGTCTCATGATTATTGTTGACTACAAAGACAGGCGGCCCATTTATGAGCAAATTGTGGAAAAGTTTCAAATGCTGATTGTGAAAGGCGTAATGGAGCCTGACAGTCAAATGCCTTCTGTACGCAAGCTGGCAATGGATTTATCGATTAACCCCAATACAATTCAGAAAGCTTATACTCAGCTGGAGCAGCAGGGATTTATCTACCCTGTGAAAGGAAAGGGGAATTTTGTCACAGGAGACAGAAATCTGCTGGTACAAAAGAAGAAAGTCGCATTCGATGATTTTCAGACAGTTGTATCACAGGGAAAGGAATTAGGAATCACGAGGGATGAATTTTACATTAAAGTTGATGAGGTGTATGGGGAGGTAAACTATGATAGAAGTAATGTCCATTAGTAAGTCATTTGGCGACATTAAAGCAATTACGGATATCAGCACCACGATTCGGGAGGGTTCCGTTTTTGGCTTGGTTGGAACCAACGGAGCTGGAAAAAGTACCTTCATGAGAATTCTGAGTGGGATATTAAAGGCAGACAAAGGCTCTGTTAAAATTGATAATATGGAAGTTTTTGAAAATATTCAGGCAAAAAAACTAGTTTGCTTCATTCCCGATACTCCGTATTATTTTAATAATGCTACGGTAAAGGAAATGATGGAATACTATAAAATTATTTATCCGGAATTCAGTGAATTTCGATTTATTGAACTTGTTGAAAAATTTGGTCTGGATATGAAGCGTAAAATTAATACATTTTCTAAAGGTATGAAAAAACAGGTATCTGTATTGCTGGGTATTTGTACAAACACGAAATATCTGCTATGTGATGAAACGTTTGACGGGCTTGACCCGGTTATGAGGCAGGCAGTAAAGAGTATCTTTGCGAGTGAGATTTTAAACAGGGATTTTACACCGATTATTGCGTCCCACAATTTAAGGGAACTGGAAGATATCTGCGATCACGTAGGACTGTTGCATGAAGGCGGTATCCTGCTGTCAAGAGATTTGGAAGATATGAGATTTGAAATCCATAAGCTGCAGTATGTAATTCAAAATCCTACGGCGGAAGAGGAAATTCTAAAAGAGCTGGATGTAATGCAGTATGAAAAAAGAGGCTCTCTGGTATCCCTGACCGTACGTGGCAAGAAGGAGACAATTCTGGCATTGGTTGGAAGTAAGAAGCCATTGTTTTATGAAATCCTTCCACTGTCGCTTGAGGAAATATTTATAAGTGAAACGGAGGTGGCAGGATATGACATCAAAAATCTCATTCTCTAAGTTATTGAAACAGGATTTGAAACGCAGCGGCGGCATAATTGCGATTATATCCCTGGCATTTTTCCTGTTATTAACGGTAAGGGGAATTTTCACCCTGGATCAGATGCTGGCGACAATGAAAAATGGAGGATGGACGTTAAAAGAAGTTATCACCCAGTTTGCCGGACTACTGTCTTATAATGGCTTTATCATTTTCCTGACAGTATCAAGTGCAGTTTTATGCGGTGTGTCCAGATTTTCCTATCTGCATTCTTCAACAAAACTGGATTTTTACCACAGTCTTCCCATTAAACGGGAGAACTTCTTCTGGGTGCAGTTTTTAAGCGGCATTCTGCAGTTTGTGGTACCGTTTTTTGTAAACATACTAATTGTGCTATTTATCGGGGCACTTAGGGGTGTTACCACCGGAGGTGTGGTAGGCCAGGTACTTTTGGGTGGATTTATTCATATTGTATTCTACCTTCTGGTTTATATCACCGTAATCTTTGCAATGATGCTCACTGGAAAAATTGTGGTGGGAATTCTTGCGGTCGGAGTATTTTTTATGTATCTGCCGGGAGTTATTTTCCTCACAACTGGATTATTCAGCATATTCTTTAAAACATTTTATCAGAATGAAAGTTTTTGGATGAAGCTGGCTGAGTATTTCTCACCGCTGTTTCTCTACGGACTGACGGTTGGGGCAGCAAGTGATGGATCGATGTTCTTAAAAGAACTGTTGATTGCAATTGTGACTTTTGCGGTAATGCTTGTACTTGTGATCTATTTGTACCGTATGCGTTCTTCAGAAGCATCGGAGCGGGCAATCGCATTTCCGAAAACAGAATCTGTTATTAAATTTATGCTGGTAGTGCCGATTTCCATCGCCTGCGGATTCATCGCACATATGATGGCGATTGAAGGTAAAGATCTGTGGCTGGCATTTGGTGTGCTGTTTGGTGGAATTATCAGCAGTGCAATTATAGAATTTATCTATCAAATTGACTTTACGAAAGTACTGGACCGAAAGAAACTCATGTTTGCATCCCTGATTGTTTCATTTGCAATTATTGGAGTTTTCCGATTTGATGTATTCGGCTATGACCGCAATATTCCAAAAGAAGAAAATGTGGAAAGCGCAGCAATTTGGGTTGACGGACTTGCGATGAATGTATATGAAAAATGGAGTGACAATGGCAGCTACATTTACGGGTCCGATACAAAATCTTATGTAATGGATCATATGCAGGTAACAAAGCTGGACAACATTTATGATATCGTAGAGTCTGCGTTAAATGTACCAGATGGTGTATTAACAAATAATGTGATCGTAAAGTATCATTTGAAAAATGGAAAAGAAAAGATCCGTTCTTATCAGGCAGAACACAGTGTGATTGAAAAAGGCTTAGAAGAATTATATCAGATGCCTGAATATAAAGAAGGATTGTATCCGGCTATAAATCTGACGGGAGATGAGATCGGTAAGGTAGAGCTGGTTAAAATGGATGAATCCATTCAGTTGAACCTGAGCAGCAAGCAGCTGATTTCACTGGTAGATACCTTCCGTGAAGAACTTGCAGCTATGAAATATGAGGATATGAAAGCATTCAGCATGGTCAGCCTTCGCCTGGAGGGCATTAACAAAAAAGTTCCCGGCGGATCCTACAGCTTGTATCCTTGTTTCGAAAAAACCCTTGCACTGTTAAAAGAATATGGTTATAATGTGGATGCAAAACTGGATCCGGATAAGGTCATTTCTATGAGAGTGCTGAAGTATGAAGAACAGGGCAGCCGGGAAGAAGTTTTCAGTTCCAAAGAAGATTTCGAAGAAATTGCTGATAAACTGGTGAGTTCAACAGTCAATGACTATTTCCTGTATCCTCAATCTTCTCTATACGATGTAACGGTAACTTATAAAAATGAAAAGGGTGATACAATAAGCAGCTATATGTACTTGTATAATGATAATATTCCCCAGTGTATCAAGGACAGATTTGGTGAAAAATAGCTGACAAGTAACTGATAAATAAAATGGTGGAGCCTATCACCCATTAGTAAAAAGTGTTATAATAATAGAGCATCCTGTGACTATTGCTGCAGGATGCTCTATTACCTTTTAATATGAAGAGGAGATATCACATGAAAATTTTATTTTTTGGTACTAAGAATTACGATGAAGAGTTTTTTGAGAAAATACTCCGGGATAAAACATACAAAGATCTTGATATCACATATATTGAGCCAAATCTGACACCGGAGACGGCAAGTCTGGCATGGGGGTATGATGCAGTCTGCGCATTTGTAAATATGGATTTAAGTGCGCCTGCCATAGATATGTTGAATAAATGCGGTGTGAAATTAATCCTGATGCGCTCAGCCGGATATAATAATGTAGACCTTGAGCAGGCTAAAAAGCATGGTATAACCGTTATGCATGTACCGGGATACTCGCCGGAAGCAGTGGCGGAACATGCTATGGCGCTGGTTCTTACCGCTAACCGGCATACCCATAAGGCCTATATCAAAGGCAGGGAAAATGATTTCAGCTTAAGTGGACTGATGGGTGTTAATCTTCACGGAAAAACAGCCGGAATTATAGGAACCGGTAAAATTGGAATTGCAATGGCACGGATTTGCAAGGGGTTTGGCATGCGGGTGATCGGATATGACCTCTATCCCAATAATACGCTGGATTTCTTGGAATATGTGGATTTGGATACCCTTTTAAAAGAATCGGATTTAATATCCCTTCATTGTCCGATGTTCGAGAATACCTATCATTTAATTAATACGGAAACCATCAATAAAATGAAAGATGGTGTCATTCTGGTCAATACGTCCAGAGGCGGACTGATTAAAACGGAAGATCTCATTAAAGGAATCCGGGAAGGGAAATTCTTTGCAGTGGGACTGGATGTGTATGAGGAAGAGAATGGAAGTGTTTATGAAGATCTCTCTGAGAGAATTCTGGGTCATTCTACGATGGCAAGGCTGTTGTCCTTTCCAAATGTAATGGTTACATCACACCAGGGCTTTTTTACAAAAGAGGCATTGAATGCAATCAGCCAGACAACGGTGGAAAATGCAATGGCGTTTTTAAACGGAGTGAAGAACGGGAATGAATTATAGTAATTTCTGTATATATACCTGTCATTGTATATCCTGAGGGGATTTGCAGACACTATTTCTGACAGGAGGTGTCATACAATGGAAGATAATAATACATTGGGTATTGCTCTGGCACGTAATGCCTTAGATGAAATTCCCAATCCTCAAAGTGATGCACAAACAATTATAGGGCTTGTTAAAAATGGAGGACGCGTAACCGGTTACCAATTATCGGACGGATCAACCGTTTCCAAAGAAGAAGGAGTATTCCTTGCCAAAGAAGGAGGAATCCGTGGTGTGGGAATTGCGCACCGCAATGGTTCTGAGTATCTGAAATCCCTTCCGGATGATACAGAAAATAATAATCTGAGTAATCTGCCTTCTATTTCCGGCTAAGCAATAAAAACGGCAGCTCATAACTAAATCTCGTTATGGGCTGCCATTCTTTTTAAATACCCTTATTAATAAGACACGATTAGCTGCAAAACGTTAACCCGTCATCAGTCATGGATTCTACAATTGCAAGAGACTCCAGATGAACGCCCTGTTCCCGAATCATGGCGCCCCCTTCCTGAAAGCCCTTTTCAATGACAATACCTGCACCTTCAATGGTTGCACCGGACTGTTTCACGATTTCAATCAGTCCTCTCAGCGCACATCCGTTAGCCAGGAAGTCATCAATGATTAATACGTGGTCATCAGCATTTAAGAAACGTTTTGATAAAATAACATCGTATGTACGTTTATGGGTAAAGGATTCTACCTTGGACTGGTATACATCTCCATCAATATTAATGCTCTGTGCCTTTTTTGCAAAAATAACCGGAACGTTAAAATACTGGGCTGCAATACAGGCAATGCCAATTCCGGAAGCTTCTATGGTTAAGATCTTGGTAATCTTATCGCTTGGAAAGCGTCTGCGAAACTCTTTCCCTATTTCATTAATTAACTGGATGTCCATCTGATGATTTAAAAAGCTGTCCACTTTTAATACATGACCGGGCTTTACCACACCATCTTTTAAAATTCGATCTTTTAATAATTGCATTTCTATAATTCCTCCAATGGGTTGATGTTATTTTATCATACAATATTCTAAAGGGTATTACAATCATTTATTGTAGAAAAATCTGTTTTTATGTGGAAATATCTTTTTTTGTTAAAGTGTCGGTTGTCAGAAAAGTAACAATATGTTAGAATGCTACAGTACAGTTTTGTAAGGCGTACAGATATGAGAAAAAAGAAGTTACAGGAGAGAAAAGATGAAGGAAAAGAAAAACGGCAGTATCTATGAACTGAACGGAGTGGTTCCTCTGAGAAAGGCAATTCCATTGGGAATTCAGCATGTTCTGGCAATGTTCCTGGGAAATATTTCCCCGCTGATCATTGTATGCGGTATGCTGGATATGGCTTTGGATTTAAAGACCAGCCTCATCCAGAACGCGATGTTTATAGCTGGTGTGGCAACGTTAATTCAGTTGTATCCCATATGGAAAGTAGGGAGTAAGCTCCCCATTGTAATGGGAACCAGTTCCGGATTTATCGGAACGGCGAAAGCGGTAGGCGCAAGCTTTGGATATGGGGCGCTGATGGGGGCATCCCTTGTGGGTGGTATATTTGAAATTCTTCTTGGCTTTTTTATTAAGCCTTTACGGAAATTATTTCCACCGGTTGTTACCAGCCTTGTAATTATTTCAATTGGATTGTCCTTACTGCCGGTTGGCATTAAATATTTTGGCGGCGGTGCCGGCAGCGAAGATTTCGGAAGCTGGCAGCATCTGCTTGTGGGAACTGTTGTTATTCTGGTTATTATTGTTTTGAAACAGTTTAAGAAAAGCTTTTTGAGTACAGCTTCCATTTTAATTGGTATCATTGTTGGATACATATTGGCAATTTGTCTGGGAATGGTGAATTTTACCCAGGTACAGGATGCAGCGTGGTTCAGCCTCCCCACCTTTATGCCGGTGAAAATGGAATTTAACCTGCAGGCAATTATTGCAATGGGTATCATGTTTATTGCCACAACAGTAGAGACTGTGGGAGATATTTCCGGTATTACGAACGGCGGTCTGGACAGAGAACCTACACATGAGGAACTTCAGGGTGGTGTAATTGCAGATGGTTTCGGAAGTTTTCTGGGTGCACTGTTTGGTGTTCTTCCTAATACTTCTTTTAGCCAGAATGTTGGTCTTGTTGCAGTTACAAAGGTAGTTAACCGTTTTGTTATTATGACCGGTGCAGTATTCTTAATTCTTTGCGGATTCTGTCCGAAGCTCAGTGCACTGTTTTCTGTAATGCCACAGTCCGTATTGGGTGGAGCAGCTGTTATTATGTTTGCGATGATTCTGGTAAGCGGACTTCAGTCCCTGCTGCGTGAGAAAATTGATGATAGAAATGGCCTGATTATAGCCATGGCTATCGGACTTGGCGTTGGAATCGGAAATGTACCGGAAGTGTTGGCACAGATGCCGGCTTGGGTTGGCAATATATTTGCTCAAAATGGTATCATTATGACCTTTGTAATTGCTACCGTATTGAATCTGGTACTTCCAAAATCAAAAAAAGAAGAAGCAGATCAATAAGCTTTTGATCAATAGGTGTATAGTAATACTGGATGGAGGCAGATATGAAGAATAAAATTGTAAATAAAATTACCGGAATCGTACTGGCGGCTGCGCTGGCAATGAGTTCCTTAGCTGGATGCGGTGCAGCAGCTGATAAAAAAACAGAAATCCAGTCAGGAACGGAAACCCAGTCAGAATCTGTTGCGCAGACCGAAAATGCGAAAGAGTCTGAGGAAATTACCGTAACAGATCAGGCCGGCAGAGAAGTTACTTTGAAAGGACCTGTTAAGAAGATAGTTTCTTCCTATTATATATCTACAGCCATAGCGATTGCCCTTGGGCTTGAAGATAATCTGGTAGGAATTGAAATGAAGGCGGATAGCCGGGAATTGTATAAGAAAGCGGCGCCTCAATTATTAGAGCTTCCGGCCGTTGGTTCCGGAAAAGGGATCAATGTAGAGGAAACTGCTAATTTAGAACCGGATGTTGTGATTTTACCCAAGAAGTTAAAGGACTCAGCACAGCAGTTTGAAAAGCTGGATATACCGGTCTTGGTAGTGGATCCGGAGACATTGGATAACTATCGTGACTGCGTGGCACTGATTGGTGCGGTTGCCGGAGTATCGGAAAAGGCATCCGAGTTAAATGCTTACTACCAGCTGAAGATGGATGAAGTAGAAGAAATGACCAGGGATCTGACGGATAAACCGACTGTTTACTTAGCTGCTGGAAGCAGTTATTTAAGCACCTGTACTTCAAAAATGTACCAGAACGATCTGATTGCCATGGCTGGCGGCACCAATGTGTCACAGGGGCTGGAAGACGGATACTGGGCAGAAGTATCACCCGAACAGCTGTTAGAATGGAATCCTGAATATATATTTGCAGTGAGCTATGCCGAGTATAATCTAACGGACATTACATCTGATGTGAAATTATCAGAAGTACAGGCAGTAAAAGACGGCAATGTTCAGACGTTCCCGTCTAATATAGAACCCTGGGATTACCCCACGCCTTCGTCGGTGTTAGGCATTCTCTGGCTGACCCATGTGCTTCATCCGGATTTGTATTCAAAAGAGGCATATATTCAGGAAGCCCAGGATTTTTATCAGAATTTCTTTGGCATTCAGGTTGAGGCATCTGATCTGGGGGTGTGATTGAAATTTAATGCCTGGTAATCCATCAGCACTGTCACTATCATTACTGCCCGGATGGAGTATCAGGATTTATAAAGGAGTTATATGAATACGAGAAAAAGGTTTTGGATTTTGACGATCATATTAGTTTGTGCCATACTCTTGTCCTGCTGCGTGGGAAGATACGAGTTATCCCTGTCGGATATCTTCGCTATTTTAACCGGGCAGGGTGGAAGTGTAATGGACCGGAAACTATTTTACCAGATTCGTCTGCCCAGGACCTTTTTTGTCGTTTTATCCGGCGGGGCATTGGCCCTGTCAGGTACGGTATATCAGGCTGTATTTCAGAATCCTTTAGTGTCACCGGATGTTCTGGGGGTGAGCAGCGGGTGTTCGGTAGGCGGAATACTGGGAATTCTATTTCTGGGACATTCGGTTCTGGCTTCCCAGGGAGTGACTTTTATATTTGGAATGGGCACTGTGGCACTGGCGATGCTGCTTGTTTCCTGGATGCGGGGAAATAAAAGGTATCTCATGATCATCGCAGGGATTATTGCAGGGTCATTAGCGGATTCGGTGATTATCTTTCTGAAATATACAGCAGATCCGAACCGGGAACTGGCTGCAATCGAATACTGGCTGATGGGAAGCTTCCAAAATGCCGGATGGGATTCTATTATCCGGGTGCTGCCGCTTATGGCTGGTGCCGGACTTTTACTTTTTTTGTTCCGCTGGAAAATGAAAGTACTGATTCTGGGGGATGAAGAAGCGGATGGCCTGGGCATTTCCCCACATTTGGTAAGGAATATTTCTTTGATTTGTGCTACAATACTGGTAGCGGTTGTGGTAAGCGAGGCAGGAGTGGTATCCTGGATCGGACTGATTGCACCGCACCTGATCCGTATGTTTAACGGTGATGATTATGTTAAGAATTTTTTCCAGAGTATTTTATTGGGAAGTATCCTTCTCTTACTGGCTGACATCTGTGCCAGAAGCCTTGCACAGTCTGAGATACCAATCAGCATTTTTACCTCGTTCTTTGGGGCAGCAGTGTTGGTAATATTCTTATGCAGAGGAAAAAACAGACATGAAAATTAGAGTAGAAAATGCTTCAGTATCAATTGGTAAAAAAGTAATATTGAAAGAAATCTGTATCTCTCTTCCGGAAAAAGAACTGGTTATGGTGATTGGTCCGAATGGATGCGGGAAAACGACTTTTCTGCGCATGCTCATGGGGTTTCAGAAACCTGAGAGCGGTAGTGTATTTTATGATGACAAAGCGCTTGCGGACCATACGGTGCTGGAAAAGAGCAGAAAAATGGCTTATATGCCTCAAAATCCCCGCAGGATGGAAGATGATGAAGTATTCGACTACGTGCTTTTAGGGGTTACCCCATATTTGAAGTATTTTTCCCTTCCCGGTAAGGAAGAGAAGGGGCGGGTTAAGGAAATACTGGCAGAACTTGGGCTTGACGGATTTAAAAGCCGCAGGATGGGAACCTTAAGCGGCGGCGAACAGCAGATGGTGGACTTTGCCAGAGCCAGAATGCAGAATACACCCTGGTTGATTTTAGACGAGCCAATGGCTTCCCTGGATTATAACAGGCAGCATGAATTTATGCACCGCCTGGTAGAATATGAAAAGCGGTATGGACAGGGAATTCTCATGAGCGTTCACGACCCGAATTTTGCTCTGCGTTATGCGGACCGGGTGATTGTGATGGGACAAGGTGAGATACATGGCATAGTAAGCCGCAGAGAAGATGGATTTGAAAATAAGCTGACCGGGATATTAAACAGATCATACGAAGGTCATTTACAATTAATAGAAAAAGAAGATTATCATTTTTATTACTGGAAGGAGGAAACACATGTTTCGAGCAAAGGAATTTGTGAAAGCAGCGAGTCTTGAAGAAGCATATGCGTTAAACCAGAAGAGAAGCAATATTGTGCTGGGCGGATTTGCATGGCTGAAGATGGGCGACAGGAATAAGCAGGCGGCAATTGATCTGTCCGGGCTGGGATTGGATACAATTGAAGAAAAGGAGGGTGAATTTTCCATAGGAGCGATGTGTACGCTTCGGATGCTGGAAACCCATGAGGGGCTGAAAAAAGCTTTTGGAGATATATTTAAAGAGTGTACGCGTCATATTGTAGGCGTGCAGTTTCGCAATTGTGCCACGGTGGGAGGCAGCATCTTCGGAAGATTTGGATTTTCCGATATTCTTACCTGCATGATGGCACTGGATACTTATGTGGAGCTCTATAAAGGCGGAATCATTCCACTGAGAGATTTTGTAAATATGCCAAAGGATTCCGACATTCTGGTAAGAGTGTTAATCAAAAAGGATGGACGAGAAGCAGCTTATCTCTCAGAGAGACAGACGAAGACGGATTTTCCGGTAATTGCCTGTTGCGTGGCTAAGGATGATGAACGGTGGTATGTGGCAGTGGGAGCGAGGCCCGGTCGCGCTGTGCAGGTGACTATTTGCTCAGATGAGGCAATGTCTGCTAAAGAACTGGCGGCAGAAGCATCAAGGAGATTTGTTTTTGGCAGCAATTTAAGAGGAAGCGCAGAGTACCGGGAACATCTGGCAGAGGTCTGTATCAGGCGCTGCGTCTGTAAAATTACAGGAGGTGAAGCATAAGCATGGAAATTAAATTTCATTTAAATGGAAAACCGGTAACGGCTGTTATAGAAGCAGGAGACGTATTATTAGATGTCGTTCGCGAAAAGGGCTGCTACAGCGTTAAGCGCGGGTGTGAGACGGCAAACTGCGGTTTATGTACTGTCCTTGTAGATGGAACTCCTGTGCTGTCCTGTTCTACGCCTGCGGCGCGGGCAAATGGAAGAAGGGTCACGACACTTGAGGGAATGCAGGAAGAAGCAAAGGCATTCGGATCATATCTGGCCAATGAAGGTGCAGAACAGTGCGGATTTTGCAGTCCGGGATTTATTATGAATGTGCTGGCTATGGAAAAGGAATTGGAACAGCCTACCGAAGAGGAGATCAAAGAATACCTGGCAGGTAATCTTTGCCGATGTACAGGATACATGGGGCAGCTGCGGGCAATCCATAAATATCTGAACAGGGAGGAAGATGGGCACAAAGACGGGAGGAATGTATGGAAATGAAACAGCGATTGGTGAATACACCGGTAATGAAAAAAGATGCCATGGCATTGGTGACCGGACAGCCGGTATATACAGAGGATCTGGCGCCGAAAGACTGTCTGATTGTAAAAGTACTCAGAAGCCCCCATGCGCATGCGCTTATTGAAGAAATTAATACTGCAGCGGCGCTTAAAGTTCCGGACATTGTGGGCATTTATACCTATGAGGATGTACCGAAGAAAAGATTTACAATGGCGGGACAGACCTACCCGGAGCCCAGCCCTTATGACCGGCTGATTCTGGATCAGAGAGTCCGGTTTGTGGGAGATGCGGTTGCAATTGTTGCAGGTGAAACGCAAAAGGCCGTGGACAGGGCAATGCGCCTGATCAAGGTAAAATATCAGGTTTGTGAGCCGGTACTGGATTTTCGAAAAGCAAAAGGGAACGTTATCTTAGTTCATCCGGAAGAAAACTGGAAAAGCCTGTGTCCGGTGGGAGCTGATAACAGGCAGAATCTCTGTGCCCAGGCAAGTGATGAACATGGCGATGTGGAAGGCGTTCTTAAAAAATGCAGCTACCGTGTGGAACAGACGTACCATACTAAGGCAAACCAGCAGGCGATGATGGAAACTTTCCGGACATTCTCCTATATGGATGTCTATGGAAGGCTGAATATCGTATCTTCCACCCAGGTTACGTTTCATGTAAGAAGAATTCTGTCCCATGCACTGGATATACCCAAATCCAAGATCCGTGTTATAAAGCCCAGAATCGGGGGAGGCTTTGGTGCTAAGCAGACAGTTGTGGCGGAAGTGTATCCCGCATTTGTAACCATGCAGACCGGAAGAGCCGCTAAGATTATTTATTCCCGTTATGAGTCACAGATCGCATCTTCTCCCCGGCATGAAATGGAAATCAAAGTGAGGCTGGGTGCGGATGAGGAAGGAATTATCAGGGCAATTGATGTCTATACCCTTTCCAATACCGGGGCTTATGGGGAACACGGACCTACTACGGTGGGGCTGTCCGGTCACAAATCCATCCCACTCTACGGAAAGCTGGATGCATTTAAATTCGCCTATGATGTAGTCTATACGAATGTAATGTCAGCAGGTGCATACCGCGGTTATGGGGCTACCCAGGGAATCTTTGCGGTGGAGTCGGCAGTAAATGAACTGGCTGCGCAGATGAAAATGGATCCTGTGGTTATAAGGCAGAAAAACATGGTACAGGAAGGCCAGGTTATGCCTGCGTACTATGGTGAAACCGCTAACAGCTGTGCACTGGACCGCTGTATGGCGCGGGCTGGGGAGATGATCGGCTGGAATGAGAAATATCCCCGTAAGGACATGGGAAATGGCAAGGTCAGGGGTGTAGGCGTAGCAATGGCTATGCAGGGTTCCTCTATTTCCAATGTAGACACGGCATCAGTTTCCATTAAAGTCAACGATGACGGATTTTACAGCCTCATGATCGGAGCTTCCGATATGGGAACAGGATGTGATACTATTCTGGCACAAATGGCGGCAGATTGTCTGAACTGCCAGATGGACGACATTGTAGTGCATGGCGTTGACACAGACATCTCACCTTATGACTCCGGTTCTTATGCATCCAGCACCACATATCTCACGGGAATGGCTGTGGTGAAAACATGTGAGAGCCTGATTCGTAAAATTTGTGAAAAGGGTGCAGGTTATCTGGGTCTTAAGATAGAACAGGTGGATTTTGACGGAGAAAAAGTCTATGAGACAGATGGAGATAAATTCATTACGTTAAAAGACATTGGAAACCTCGTTATGTGTAATAACGAAGAGGCGCTTACGGCTTCTGAAGCACATTCCTCTCCAGTATCTCCGCCGCCGTTTATGGTGGGAATGGCGGAAGTGGAAATTGACAAGGAAACCGGGCATATTGAATTAATCGATTATGTGGCGGTAGTAGACTGCGGAACTGTGGTAAATACCAATCTCGCCCGAATACAGGTAGAGGGCGGAATCGCCCAGGGAATCGGCATGGCGCTTTATGAAGACATTACCTATTCCGAAAAAGGGCAGATGTATCAGAATTCATTTATGCAGTATAAGCTTCCTGGCAGACAGGATGTGGGTAATGTTCGGGTGGAATTCGAAAGCAGCTATGAGCCAACCGGTCCCTTCGGAGCGAAATCCATTGGAGAGATCGTTATTAATACACCTTCTCCGGCGATAGCTCATGCAGTATACAATGCGGTGGGAGTGCAGATTCGCACACTTCCAATAACTTCCGAAAAAATATATTTTCAAATGCAGGAGAATGATTCATGAACCTGGCATTGATCTTACTGGCGGCTGGAAACAGCCGTCGTTTTAAAAGCAATAAACTGCTCCATGAGATAGAGGGAATCCCTATGTATCTTCATATTGTGAGGGAAATAGAAAAATTGCCCGCCGATCTGTTTGAATCAAAAATTATAGTGACCCAGTATCCCAGGATAGAGCAGGAAATGGATAAACAAGGGTATTGTACCATCTATAATGCGCATAGTGACTGGGGGATATCACACTCTATACAGTTAGGCATAACAGCACTCTTAACAGAAAATAAGCCTTTTGACGGAATCTGTTTTGCGGTATGTGATCAGCCCTGGCTAACAGCAAAAACCATTGATAAGCTCATTGAAACCTGGCAGTTGTCTAAAAAAGGCATTGCCTGTCTGAAATATCAGGAACAAACCGGTAATCCGGTGATCTTCCACTGGAAATATAAAGAAGAACTGATGAGTCTTAGCGGCGATACAGGCGGGAAAAAAGTTCTAAACTGCCATAATCAGGATGTGGTGTATTATGAGCTGCCGGAGGGCAGAGAATTAGAAGACGTAGACAGCCTTTCATGAAAGCTTCAGTCAGGACAGGGCGAATTCAGGCAGGATTCGTTGTGTGATACAGGGAATATATTTCGTTAACGCAGCATATATATTATACAGGACAATTTTTCTTTGCAGCAACAAAGAGAAAAGGGGGCGATTATATGAAGCGGCTGATTCACTTATTTCCGGTAATAGTACTGGTGCTGTCATGTGTTTTCAGTGCATTTCTGGTACTTGATTTTTGTAATCCGGCAATGAATCTGGTAGATACCAAGGTTTCCCATCTTTTGTTATGGGCATTTTGTATTCTATCTATCATATGCACCGTGAGCCGGATGTATGAAGATCGCAGACAGGAAGTTTTATCCGGGGATGATCCCCAGGAATGGTGTTAAAACATTTCCGCATAGTGACCGCTAAATGAAATGCAGAGGGGACATGAATGGAAAGAAGAATGGAAAGAAGAATGGAAAGATGAACGCAAAAATGAACGGAAAGATGAATGGAATGATGATTGGGAACATGAATGGAAGGATGATTGGGAACATGGAGCAGGAACATGGTGGCATGCCAATTTGACTGGCTATACATGGAAATTAAGGAGCAGACAGGGCAAATAGTAGAAAAATATTTTCAGGATGGTAAATAATGAAAATATATATTATAATAAATTTGAGCATGTCTGAAAATTCAAGAAATAAAGGAAATTAAAAAAATACAGGAAATACAGGAAAAGCATAAGAAAATGCACATTTGTATTTAAACATTTTCAGCGTGCGGATGAATACTAAATTGGAATCATGAGAGGAGCATTGTATTATGAAAGATGAATACATTGAATTCACCATCGGTAAGCAGAAGAGTATTGCCCTGATTGCCCATGATGGAAAAAAACAGGAATTAATTGAATGGTGTGAGGAGAATAAAGAAATCCTGAAAAATCATTTTCTCTGTGGAACAGGCACGACAGCCAGGATGATTACAGACAAGACAGGACTTCCTGTGAAAGGCTACAACAGCGGACCATTAGGTGGAGATCAGCAGATCGGTGCTAAAATTGTAGAAGGCAATATTAACTTTGTAATTTTCTTTTCTGATCCTCTGGAAGCGCAGCCCCATGATCCGGATGTTAAGGCACTTCTTAGAATTGCCCAGGTATATGACATTCCTATCGCAAATAACAAGGCTACCGCAGACTTTATGATCACTTCTAAATTTATGGACAGTGAGTATAATCATCAGGTCATCAACTTCAAGAGAAATATTCAGGAAAGAGCCAAAACATTATAAGAGATGTTTTGAAAATGAATATGGTAAAAAAATAAAAGTCTTTTTTCCTAAAGCTATGGAAAAAAGACTTTTTTGTATTGCTGCATTGTATTTATTCCCTACAGGAACCGCTATATCTTCTTCAGTACAAAATGTACATAAAAGGAACAGCCAATAATCAGACAGCCTGACAGCACGAACAGGAATTGCATGCCGTTTACAGCCATGCCAAACAGATTTCCGGAAGGCAGTATGGCTAAAAGGGCAGCACCTAAAAGGCTGGATGCAAAACCGATCATTCCGGCATAGGCACTGTTGGCACCAACAAAAAGCATTTGATTATTATCCGGTGCATATTGATATTGAACGTTAAATACAGAAATGGCAATACCACCCCAGGCAATTCCGGACAGCGACTGCAGAACAGGCTGCAAAACCAGGCAGGTTTCTTTCGTCATAAAGAACCAGCTGATGTGCACACATCCAAGAAGCAGCATGGAGGTTTTGGTAACCCAAAGCCATGATTTGCGGTCTGCCAGTCTTCCCCAGATGCCGGAGGCAAATACTCTGGATAAGGAGGCAATAAGACCTAAAAATGTCATATAGGTATAATCCAGATTCAGCCCGGTAACCATATATACACTGAAAAATGGAGCGGCAATCTGGAGTCCCAGATTCCAGAATCCATAAAATCCGATTATTTTACGAAAACCTTTATTTTTTAACGGTTCTGTAAAAACGTGTTTCAGGCGGGTTCGTTCTTTGTACTCCTTTTCCACAGGTTCTTTAGCGGAGGAAAAACAATAGAAATCAACAAATGTCATGGCAAGGACTGCCAAACCAATTGTTAAAAAGCCTGCCTGTTCGGCATTCTGTCCGCGGAACCAGTCCAGCAGTTTTCCCATGGACAGAGAAACGATGGTGGTAAAAGCCAATGCCTTGGCATCCCTTTTACCAAGATAAGAACCAAGTTCTCTTCCCGGTACCAGTTTCCTCAGCCAGTTTCCTGCACCTGTTCCGATAAATGCTCCACACCCATGCGCTGCTGCGAAAATGCCTACCACTGCGGCAAGCCGGAAGGCAGGTTCTCTGACAAACAGAGGCACAAAGAAAATCAGGGTCAGCAGCAGGCGGTGCATCAGGGCAAGAAAAGCAATGATAAATTTTTTCTCTCGGAGGTTTTCCAGAACTACCGTAGAAAAAAGCTGTACCACACAAAGTAATGTGGGGATTGCGCCGATTATACCGTTTAAGGAGTCATCAGCTCCCATCATACTTGCGTATCCGGAAAGGAAGGCTCCACTGGTCAGGGCGAGCACCCCGTTTGCCATGCTTCCCTCCAGAACGAAGAGGCTGCGGGCTCTTTTAAAATCGGCTTCATTCATTGGCTGACGGCTGTAATAGGTATCAGAAATAAACGTTCTCATGTGAGTTATAGCATACATGATAAAAATACCCTTTCTTTTTTTCGCTTTATTTGATATTCTGTATGTAATTTGATGCTTTGTGATGTTGTTCACGCTATCTCTTATCACTCACGGATAAGCCATTGCCACGGCATAACACAACAGGTGAGCGTGCCCTTCGCTGCAGGAGGCTTTAAATGGGCATGTGGTGTTACTCTTTCCAGGCTTGCCTGTGAATCACAATGTGCCATCAAATTAACTCTATTTTGTCATTAACAGGCGTTTTCTACAAGAAGAGAAATGGCAATAATAACATGAAAATTCCGACTTTTCAAAATACATGGGAGGAAATGATGGAAAGCTTTTTACACTTAAAGGGAATTCTTCCGGTTACGGCATGGAACGCCGGATATTTTAAGAGCAGGGGACTTGGTACCCATGCAGACAGGACAATTGATTCCTTTGAAATCATTTATGTGAATTCAGGTACACTTGGAATCTATGAAGAAGGGAAGCAATTTGAAGTGCCAAAAGGGCATGCTTTGATATTGTTCCCCGGCAGGCATCACTGGGGAAGCAGACAGTTTGAGAAAGACCTTACATTTTACTGGATGCATTTCCAGATTGATAAGAAATCAGAAGCGGGGGATGATATGATGTCATTGCCTCAATTAGTGCGCCTTGTAAAGCCCGAACAATTTGTGGAGCTTTTCCGGCGTTTTATAAAGCGGCAGGAACGTTACAGTGAAGACCGGACCGTATTGAATTTAATCTTGCTGGAGATTTTATGCGAATTATCCGACTCGGCATATCCCCTGGAAATCAGTACAACTAAAGTGGTTCTGGCAAATCAGGCAGACCAGTATATCCGCCTGCATTTGAATGAGACTCTGTCTTCGAATCTCATTGCAGAGGCATTATCCTGTAATCCGGATTATCTGGGACGTATTTATCACGAGATTTATAATAAAACTTTGACCGAGTCCATTCATACATACCGTTTGAATAAGGCGAGCAGGCTGCTTATAGAGACTACCGCCAATGTAAATGAAATTGCAGTCCAGTGCGGTTATCCGGATGCGGATTATTTCCGTAAGAATTTCAAAAAGTACCGTGGCATGACGCCCAAAGAGTATCGGCAGACTTACTGTCTCGTCTCTACGGACATTGAAGAATAGTACCTTTTGAAATATTTAGGACAGGCCGTACGCTGTTAGGGATGGTATCACTGGTTATATCAGATTTTTTACAGAGGCACGTTCCACCAGTTCCACATCCAGGGTGATTTGTCCGGGAGAGGCATCTTTGTCTTCTAACTGCTGAAAGAGCTGGCTTGTAGCTGATTTGGCTTTTTCCATGATGTCCTGGCGGATGGTGGTAAGCGGCGGTGTAATCTGCCGGCTCAAGGGGAAATCATCGAAGCCGATTACAGAGATATCTTCGGGGACACGGATGTCGTACTTTTTAAATCCTTCGATCAGTGAAAAAGCAATTTGGTCCGCCGTTACGAAAAGCCCGGTTACTTCAGATAAAACGGGCTTTAATTTCAGTGCAAGGGAGGGATCATTTACCGGATCGCGGAAGGTAAAAATAAGTTCCTCTTTTAATGGACATCCGTGTTCTTTTAGCACATCCTGAAATCCCTTCAAGCGCTGATCCACAACTCCATTTTTCTGGGTAATCTCAGGACTGATAAAAGCAAGGGAAGTATGTCCTCTTTTTATATAATATTCCGCGGCAAGCCTGCCGCCTTTATAATCGTCAATCCCTACATTTGTGATCTGGCTTATGGGACTGTAACTGTCTGTGAACACCAGTGGGATTTTATTTGCACTTAGAATCTCGCTCATGACAGAGTCAAAACCGCCTACGAAAATAGCACCTTCCACATTCCAGGAGCGCAGGCTGTAAGTAACATCTTTGTAGTCGCTGACATAGCGCAGAATTAAAAAATACCCTTTTTCCTGCACATAACGGGTAATTTCTCCCAGAAAAATGGCATGATAAGAATCCTCCAGCGGGTTGCCGTCACCATGGTACAGCATGAGAAGGGCAATCAGCCTGGAAGATTTCGCCGCCAGAGCCCGGGCAGAAGAATTGGGAACGTAGCCTCGTTTCGCGGCAATTTCCTTTATTTTATCGGCTGTTTTTTCCGATACTTTTGTGGTATTTCCATTCATTACGCGGGATACAGTCATAATGCTGACGCCCGCCTCTTCGGCAATATCTTTTAATGTAATCATTATATGTTACACCTTTCATTCTTATAATCTTGCATTTTCAGTCATCTAGCATGCTTCACTTTACGGGGCTTAACACCAAATTCGGGTTATATAGCCTGCTATGCACGGCTTTATTCAGTATAAATCTTCTACATATTGTGATGTATTGCATACTATTACGTATAAATTTGGGTTTAGCTGAGAAAGGGACGCTTTGTGTAATATAGGTAGTGTGCGGAAAGATGGGGGTGGGAAACTGATATGGACTCCGTCAGCTTGCCGCAGAACTGGTATTTTCTAACCTTTGCGGAGCGCTTTTTGGCGGCACGCGGGCATTCACCGAGAAATCCTGATGCATTTCTCGGTTCAGTGCCCGCTTAGTATCCG
>UQCR01000092.1 GCA_900539655.1 uncultured Robinsoniella sp. | reverse complement strand
AGATGGCAGGAATGAATTTTCAAACAGGCTCTAATGTAGTTATGGGGCAAGGAATGCTTCCATTCCAATTTTCATTTACCAATTAATTGACTTGGCAATTATAACATTATTACCGGGAAAGGGCAAGAAAGCTGAAAAGTTTTAAGGTCGTTTTAAGAAAACCATAATTAATGAATTTATAAGGTAAGAAAAGATAAACACAACGTCCATGTATAGTATATACACATATCTTTTATTATGATAAACTAAACTATATTTTATATTACAACAATAATTTTCAACCAGAATTTTGGAGGAACTATTTTATGGAAATAAGAAAAAATCATACCGATAATTACGAACTGGTCTATGAACATGACCGACTGATATTTCTGGACATGGATTTTAAAGCTCTTGCGCTTAGAACCGGGCTTTCCTTTTCCGCTGACGGAACATATCTGCTGCTGCCTGTTCTGGATAAATGCTACATGGTCAGCACCTCTGACGGAAGCATCTTAGACCCGGCACATCCGGATGAAGAAGTTCCGGTGCATACCCGGCTGTTGCTGATCCACTATCTGATCTATGCCAAAGACACTGCAGCAGTGACAGGTGAGGAGATACCATTCCATTCCATCCGCGGAGTCAGCCATTTTGAGGCTGCTTTTATACGTGAGACCATTCCACCCCTGAAAAAAGCATTTGAAGGCCAAACCGACCGGTTTATACAGGCTGGAAAAGCACTTCACGGCACCATATGTACCTATGGGGATGCATCGGTACGCCTGCAGCTGTTCCCCCTGATTGCCATTACATATATTCTATGGGAGGGTGATGAGGAATTCCCTATGAATATCAATGTGCTGTTTGATAAAGGAATTACAGACTGTACCCATCCGGAAGATGTGCCAGTCCTTGGTTCCTATGGGGCAAAACAATTGATTGAGGCTTCTCTTTCCCTGAATTCCTGAACATTTCGCCGGCATTTTCATACACTATGATATAACAATATAGGAGGTACGAAATGCAGACCTTATTAGAACTAAAAGACGTGAACTTTTCCTATCATAGTGTAAGCGGAGAAACTTATGCTTTATCTGATATCTCCTTTCAGGTGAATGACGGCGAATTCATCGCAATTGTCGGTCCCAGCGGTTGCGGCAAATCT
Organism: uncultured Robinsoniella sp.; assembly: GCA_900539655.1. Taxonomy (GTDB): domain Bacteria; phylum Bacillota; class Clostridia; order Lachnospirales; family Lachnospiraceae; genus Robinsoniella. The sequence goes on along the minus strand of UQCR01000092.1, from coordinate 26,003 downwards.
ACTCTGCTTTCCTTAATCAGCGGACTTTTAAAACCTGAATCCGGTTCCATTCTCCTAAATGGGAAAGATGTAAAAGAAGCTCATACCAATATAGGCTATATGCTCCAAAAAGACCATTTGTTTGAATGGCGTACTATTTACCGCAATGTTCTCCTGGGTCTGGAGATTCAGAAAAAAATTACAGACGAAAGCAAGGCAATGGTTGATCAGATGCTGAAAGATTATGGACTATATAAATTTAAGGATAAAAAACCTTCCGAATTATCCGGTGGAATGCGTCAACGTGCCGCACTGATCCGAACACTGGCACTTCAGCCGGAACTTTTGCTTTTAGATGAACCATTCTCTGCTCTTGATTATCAGACACGCCTTTCTGTATGTGACGATATTTCTTCTATTCTGAAGAAAGCCCATAAAACTGCTATTCTGGTTACTCATGACCTGTCAGAAGCAATCAGCGTTGCAGACCGCATTATCGTTCTTACCAAACGGCCGGCAAAGATCAAAAGCATTGTCCCGGTTCACATGAGTATTGAGGACCGCACTCCAATGAAATCCCGAAACGCTCCTGAATTTAAAGATTATTTTAACCAAATCTGGAAGGAGCTGAATGTAAATGAATAACGCTTCTGTCAATCAACAAGAATATTTAAAAAAACGGCTTTATCACAAACGCATGGTAACTATCATGCGGATTCTTATTTTAGTACTTTTTATTGCGCTTTGGGAAATCACTGCAAGACTCGGCATCATCGACAGCTTTATTTTCAGCAGCCCATCCAGGGTATTAAATACCTTTATTTCCATGGTTCAGGATAAAACAATCTTCCTCCATGTTGGTGTTACGTTAGCAGAAACACTGATCAGCTTCGCTTTAGTGGTTCTGTTGGGAATCGCAACTGCCGTACTGTTGTGGCTCAGCAAAAAACTATCTGAAATATTAGAACCCTACCTGGTCGTATTAAACAGCCTTCCAAAATCAGCGCTGGCCCCTCTTTTAATCGTATGGCTGGGTGCAAATATGAAAACAATTATTGTAGCCGGGATTTCAGTAGCGATCTTTGGCACAATATTAAATCTATATACCGGTTTCAAAGAAGTATCTCCGGATAAAATTAAACTGATTTACACTTTGCAGGGCACGAAAAAAGACGTCCTGCTGCGAGTCGTCCTGCCAAGTACGATTCCAACCATCATAAGTGTGATGAAAGTAAATATCGGTCTTGCCCTGGTGGGTGTGGTAATCGGTGAATTTATTGGTTCCAAGCAGGGACTTGGCTACCTGATCATATATGGAAGCCAGGTTTTTAAATTAGACTGGGTTATCATGAGCATTGTTATACTTTGCATTATTGCCATGGGGCTCTATAAGATCATTAACTTTGTAGAAAAATCTTATTTGAAAAACTTATAGAAAATATATACCCCCCTCGGATATGAGGAGGGATACATACATTTATTTATCACCAAAAATCTTCTTTATGGCATCCAGATAAGCCATTCCATTCACCGTGTCCGGTTCCAGGTAGCTTCCTTCTGTCCATTCATTCCATGCATTAATCGTACAGATATTTAAACTTTTCTCTGATTTATCTAAGAAATCTTTTGCATCCTTCAGCGCTTTTTCAAATTCCATTGGCGAATTGTCCACATATACAGGGTAATATGGATAACCGATACTGTTAAAGCGGTCTGTCTGTACTGTTCTCGGTGTAGAATCCCAGCCCACGGTCACATTTGGAATATAGGGAAGGGGATACAGATCCTGCAGTCTGGCATGCTCATTTTTACATAATTCCCGCATCTTTTTATAAGAAGTATCCGGAAAATGTTCAAATTCCATATGGTGAACCCATACATAACTGGTTACACTGTCTATTCCCAGGTATTGTATAATTTCATTTGGATTGGTAAGGGTATTTTCCGTAGGCAGCGTTTCAATTCCCCAAACTACGGCATTTAAATGCAATTCTCCAAGCCCTCTATTCCTCACTCTTTCACGAAACTCTTCCAATACCCTTTTTGTGTTCTCAAGTCCTCCCAGCCCTTTTACAAGGCTCATCATTTCATAGATGGAGAAATATAACCTGCCCTCTACTTTCCAATAGGATGGATGTACAAAATAGGTATCGATTATATGGTCTGTTGCCTGGATAAATACATCTTCTGAAACCTCCCCTTTCATTCTCACCGGATACGGCTGAAATCTGGTTGCGGGATGTATCTCAAGCCAGTCATGATTTGCCCACATAATTGCAAATTTCAAATCACTGTTATTCTTCGCCCGAAGATATCCTTCTTCCAGGCATCTGTCCAGGAATGGCCCCTCCTTATGCCAGTACCAGTCAAATATGAATGCGCTTAACCCATGGCTTGCTGCAGCTTCAATCTTTTTCTCCATCACTTTGGGATCTGCCTCATTTTCATATCCCCAGAGAGGTACCTTGGGCTGTACATGCCCTTCAAATCTGGGTTTGGCGTTTTTTACAAGCTCCCATTCATTCCACCCTTTTCCGTGCCATTCCTGCACTCTGTCATCATAGTGGTAATTTGGAAAATAATAGGCTGCTGCTTCGTATTGTTTCTTCATTTTGTAATTCCTTTCTCAATTTAAATTTTATTGTTTTCATTCCTGTAAAAGTATGTTTATAGCTTCTACCCCTTAACTGCTCCTGCTGCCCCACCCTGGTAAAACTGTTTCTGAAGCAGGACGAAAAGCAGGATCGGAGGCACTACCGCAACAACAAGCATTGCATAGATTGCACCAAAATTCGTCTGATGCTCATTTACAAAGGAGTAAACAGCCAGGGTAATCGGTTTTTTCTTCTCAGATGATATGACCATAAGGGGCATTAAGAAATCGTTCCATACATATACCAAAGTGGTCAGTGCATAAGTAACCATAACCGGTTTCATGAGAGGAAACAAAACTTTGAAAAACCGCTGCAGGTATCCGCATCCGTCAATAATTGCCGCCTCATCCAGCTCTTTTGGTATGCCCTTAATGAATCCTGTGAATAAAAGGATTCCCATTGGAATCTGGGTAGCTGCATAAATCAGTACTAACGCCGTCTTGGTATCTTTTAAGCCAAATTTCAGGATGATGCTGTAAATGGACGGCAGATTGGCAACTACCGGAATCATCATGGCACTTAGAAACAGCAAATATAAAAAGGAAAAATATTTTTCTTTTCTCCTTGCCATTGCATAGGAAGCCAAAGCACAAAGAAAAATATCAATGCCTATGGTAAATACCGATATAATACCGGAGTTGGCGAAGCTTCTCACTGCCGTATCATTTTGAAATACAGATTTGTAATTCTCCAGATAGAACCCTGATGGAAGGGAAACCATTTTATTTACCTCTCCCGGATTCTTGAAGGAGGATAAAAACATATATAAAATCGGCAGAATTATCAATAATGCAATCATATAGATGAAGATATATTTTAAAACTGATAATATTGTTTTTTTCCTGAACATCTTAATATTCCACCTCCCTGCTTCTGGTTATTTTCAACTGGATGACCGTAACGGTTGCTATGATCAGGAAGAAAATAACTCCGATGGCACTTGAATATCCAAATCTTTCATATAGAAAAGCATTATCATAAATTGTCATACTGATCGTCTTACTGGCATTGATGGGTCCGCCTCCAGTCATAACAAAGGGTAGGTCGAACAGCCTCAGCGCTCCTGTAATAGAAATAAATACATTGACCGTAACGGACGGCATCAACAGAGGAAGTGTAATATATCTGAACTTTTTAAATCCACAGGCACCATCTAACATTCCGGCTTCATACACATCCTGGGATATACTGCTTAAGCCTGTCATAAAAATAATCATTCCGTATCCGGCCCATTGCCACGTATTGATGAAAATCAACACATTTTTCACGATGTTGACATCTCCCAGCCAATCTATCCGCAGCCCTTCCAGTCCGATCTTCGCCAGCACTTCATTGATGATTCCGGCATACTGGAAAAAGTTAACCCAGGTAAGGGATACAATTACCGGACTGATAATACAGGGGGCGTAGATAATCGCTCTCAATACATTTCTGCCCTTTAATTTTTCAAACAGAAATACAGCAAGCATCAGCTGTATGGCCAGTCCGATTACCACTACCAAAATGGTAAAATACAAAGTATTTCCAAAAGTCTGAAGCACTTCGGCATCTTTGAATACCTGCACGAAATTGTCAATCCCTACAAAATTAAAGTTCTTGCTGAATCCATTCCAGTCTGTCACCGAATATCCTAAAGTCATCAGCAATGGAATATATGTAAATATTAAAAAGAGTATCAATGCCGGTACTGTTGCAAATACTCCATAAAGCTTTTCTTTTTTACTGTTCACCTTTTCACCTTCTTATCAAACATTATTTATTCGGATACAACTACCGATGATTTAATTTTTTCAAATTCTGTATTTAACTTCTGTAATTCCGTTTCAGCCGGAGAGCCTGCGAGTATGGACTGGAGTCCGTTTTCCATCATGGTCATAAATCCAGCCGGCATAGTTGCTTTCTGGCTCATGATAATCTCATATTGACCACTGGATAATGCAGCCACATAGTCTTCCAGTACCGGATCTACTTTGTATTCAATTGGAAGGAAATTCGTTAAGGACTGGGATGTAAGATACTCACTTAAATTTTCTTCCTCTGTAAACCAGTCATAAAGCTTCCCTGCAGCTTCTGCATTTTTTGTGTTGGCTGAAATTACTATACTTCTATCTGAGGAACCGGTCATGTATACCTTGCCATCTGTTTCATCTACCGGAGTAATAAAACATCCAAGTTCAAACTGTTTGGGGTCTGCATTTTTGATTTCATCCAGCCCTGGTACCCAGGTGCCCTGTGGCAGCATTGCAGCTTTTCCCTCCACAAAATAGGTAACGGACTGTGGATATGTCATGGTCAGGGAAGACTTTCCAATATAACCTTCCTGACACATTTTTTCCGCCAGTTCAAATTCCTGTTTAAACATCTCGGATGCCTGTTTTTCTCCGTTGTAAAGTGCCAGCCCCCATTCCGGTGTATCTTTTAAATAATTCCCAAATTGTCTGCTTCGGAAGAACATTTCAAAGGTCCAGGCATCTTTGTCACCGAATACGAATGGTTCTATACCGTCTGCTTTAATTTTGTCGGCCACTGCCCACAATTCTTCCATGTTTTTTGGCTCTTCCAAGTTTAACTTTTCAAAATATTTTTTATTATAGAAGATGGGATCTGGTCCGCCCTGTGTGCAGACAGGGAATCCGTACTGTTTGCCGTCGATTGTATACAAATCTTCTAAGGATTTGGATTTAGCCAGGGTTTCCTTAGAAGGACGGTCGCTTACATCCATCAGATACCCTTCTTTTACAAACTTCTCATACTGTGCCGGCTGAATCAAGAAGACATCCGGGGCATCATCTGAAATCAGTCTGGTTTTTAACAGCTTATCGTAATTCGTGCCGTCCACTGCCTCAACCTCTACTTTGATGTCCGGATTTTCTTCCATGAACTTTTCAATGAATGCCTTATCTTCACCGCCAGTCATCCAGGATACGAATCGGATTGTGGTTTGTTCACCAGCACCGCCGTTTTCTTTTACAGCCTGAGTCTCTCCTGCCGCCTGGCTTTCACTCCCCTTATTTGTATCTGCTTCTTTTGAGCAAGCAGCAACACCGGTTACCATAATCGCTGCTAAAATGATTGATATGATTTTCTTTTTCATCTCTGAATACCTCCTGTTTTTATTTTTTTGTATTTGTTGATCTGCTTATATTATAGCGAATAACAGGCATCTGCCGAAATAGGTCATTTTTAATAAACGGTGGGTTATTTTATCACAGAGAGAATCTGTGGCACTTTAAAACGGACTCTGTAAGATCAGTCAGACTCTGCAATCTAATTCCCATAAGAAATGCGACCAGCAAAGTGGTCGCATTATCTTCTACATATTTAAGAAAAAGCAATCTGTCTCATGTCTGCCTGATCCATCTTTAAGATACCTGATGTATAGATACATACCTATCTTACGGTCACTTTCACTTTATAAGACTTCCCATTGGCTGTCTTTACCGTTATATCTGCTCTTCCCCTCTTTTTAGCCGTGATTTTACCGCTCTTATTTACATCTGCTACCCTTTTATTTGAAGTCTCATATGTAATCTTTTCCGTTGCCGTAAGCGGGGTTCTGGTCACGTGCAGTTTGCGGGATTTGCCCTTTGTCAAGGTCAGTTTTGATATGTCTGCCCTGATACTCTTTGTTGTAACCTTACTCTTAACCACCTTAACGGTAAGTTTTGCCGAAGCTCCCTTCCGTGTTTTAACCGTGATGGCTGCGTTTCCTGTTTTCTTTGCCGTAATCTTTCCTTTTTTATCAACGGATGCTACTGACTTTTTGGAACTGCTCCAGCTTTTAATCTTATCGCCTTTTTGTAAGCCGAATACTTTGATTACGTTTGTTGATTTTCTCAATTGCAGCTGTATTGATTTTGCATTTAATTTTACCGTTGCCTTTACTACCGTTACGCTGCAGCTTGCACTTTTCCCGCTTCCATCCTTTGCTTTGGCTGTAATAACAGCGGTTCCCTTTTTCTTCGCTGTCACATTCCCGGCTGCATCTACCGTCGCTGCCGCGGGGTTGCTGCTGGACCAGGTAACGGTCTGGTCTTTGGCATCCGCAGGACTTACAGAAACGCTCAGCTTCAGCTTCTCTTTGACAAACAATCTCTCCCTTGTCTTATTCAATTTAATACTGTTCACTTTCACCGGTTCTGCCGGAGGATTTGGATGAGTGATACGAACAAGTGCATTCTGCGCCTGATAAAGGGCTGCATATGCCTGATCCGCGGTCTGCTTTCCTGCATCGTAATCAGCCAGTACATCACGGGCATCTCTAAGGGCCTGGGCAAATACTCTAAAGCTTTGGGAGGTATAATCTTTCTCCTGTTTTCCTTCTGCTGTGTTTACAAGCGCCTGGAGTTCTTTTTTGTCGCTCTTTTCCTCTAATCCGTTTACAACAGCTTTTAGCTCATTTGTAACACGATCCACTTCCGCAGGGGATGCATAGGGATCCACCAGCAGCCTGCCTGCTGCCTGAAGCTGTGCCTGTAATGCTCTCCAGCTGGTATTTGTATAGATTTGCCTGCTATTATTCTTTACTTTCCAGTCATTGTACAGAGACTGCAATTCATCGGTCTGTGTTGTCTGGGGATGATCCGGAGTTTCCAGATCAGCATACAGTTCCATTTCTGCAATCTGTTTATTTGTGGAATTGCCTGGTGCATTCAGCCACAACAGCTTCACATACCGGTATTGCCCTGACAGTGATTCGTATACAGCCTGTCCGCCATCCTTTTGGTAAACCTGGGGATCACGTAACGTTGCATCAGCCAGTATGGTCCAGTCTGTTTTGTTGTTTGACCCTTCAATCCGGTACTTTGGCAGATAGGCGCCGCTGCCAAGTTTCACCACAATACCATGCAGTACGTTTTCCTGCAGCAGATCCATTATAATTGTCTGTGAACCAATCGGTCCGTATGGTATCCATTCTGTACTGGTATCACCATCAAATAAACTGGAATCGGTATTTGAATAAACGCCGTCTTCCGTGTAAACGGCACTGCCGACACTTTTCACCAGCGGAGTCTGCATAACACCTTCATAAATTGGTACTTCATCATCTTCCGGTGGTGCTATTGCCTCACTGTAAACTTCAAACTCAGACATAGTTGGCCAATTCCCCTGCACATCCAAAAATGTCAGTTTCAAATATTGGAAGTTACAATCTGTTAGAATTTCCACTAGAGACAGACCGCCTTTATTTATGGGTTTTTTGTCTGCTTCCTCTGTTATGAGACTCCAGTTGCTGCCATCAACTGATCCTTCCAGCTGATAGCTGACAGAAGATGTGCCTCCAACCATGTACATGTTGATAAAACCAATTTTCTTACTTTCTCCCAGATCATACTGAATCCACTGGGGCATATCCCCACTGCTTGCACACCAATAGGTAGTCATATTTCCGTCTACCGATTTTGACGGGGCGCTGATCGGGGCTGAAACGGAACTTGCTGTTACGGATGCATCGGCAGCGTGATTGACATTAGAAAGTGCCAAATCATTATATACCTCTAATTCCACAATCGTAGCCCAGTTTCCTTCCACCTTGCTAAACTCTACTTTCAGATACCTGTATGTCCCTGCTGCGGGTATATTAAGAAATACGGACTGTGAATTCACCGCCTGTTCCGGTATCTCATCTATTCCTGTATAAATGGGCTGCCAGTCTTCTTTATCATTGGAACCCAGAATTGTATAGTCAACGGAAGACGTACCTCCATACATATACATCCTGATCATATTAAATGTTTTTTCTTCCTTTAAATCCAGGCTCAGCCATTGGGGCATATTGCCACTGTCTGCGCACCACCAGGTGGAGGAATTCCCATCCACTGCCTTATCTGCTGTGGAAGTTCCGGATTGTGAACTAGCCTCTGCAGTACTAAGATCCGCCAGATTTTCCAATTCATCAGTTTCATCTTCCGGTGATTTATCTGCAAATACCTCAACTTCATAGACTGCTGCCCAGTTTGATGTTATATCTGTATATTCCAGTCTGAGGTACCGGTAAGTCCCCTCCCGGGTGATACGTAAACGATCCGTATTTTTAACTACTGTTGGTTTTTGATCGGTTGCCGCAAAGATCTCTTCCCAGCTTTCCCCATCCAGGGAACCCTGGATACTATAAGAAACTTTCTCTGTTCTTGTACTCATCCCTCTGTGCATCAGAATATTTATTTCCTGGAATGATTTCGGCTCACCCATATCCAGTTCCAGCCATTGGGGCATCTCTCCGCTGTCTGCGCACCAATAGGTATCATAATCCCCGTCAACGGCACAATCCGCAGCAAAGCTTATGGAACTGCTATTGTCTGAACTTGCTGTGGCTGCTGCTCCAACCGCCAGATTTTCCCTATGGGAAATAAACGGATCATCATAAACCATTTCCTCTTCATAATCTCCAAAGTTTTCGCTGGTCAGAAGAAATACCCAGTCACCTGCAGTCGGCTTCCCTGGAATCTCATATGTTCCCTCTGCTGCCGTGATGCCTTCTGCCTCATTGATAAATTTCCCGGTCAGAGGATTGTACCAGCGTGCCGTGTATACCTCATCTGTATTAAGCGCTGACAGTGTACCGGTTGATAAGTCCTTATTGTAAAAATACGCCACATAGGTTTTTCCATCTTCAGTAGAAGCCACTACTTTGTTTTCCGCCGTACAATCGGAATACGCCGTGTCATTAAACCGTGGAATCAATTCATAAAAACGCACATATTCAAAGAAGCTGCGCAGATACATCATTTCATTTGATCCAGGCTTATCCAGGCCCATGTACCAGGGTTCATAGCTAAAGCTTCCATACCAGCCCATATTTCCTGCTGTAGAATAGTTATTTGCCCATACTCCTGTTACACCATAGGTGAAGCCGTAACTGCCAAGAAGATTTGTACGCCACGCTGATATTCTAGATGCATCGTACCCGTTAAATCCGCCACAGGAAATATCTTCATAGTTCGCCTCCAGTTCCAGATAAGGCTTCACTTTTTCGTTATCCCAGTAGCTCTTGTATAAGTCTTTGCTCTGCTGTAAAGGACCATGTCCGTTTTGCAATCCCCACCACTCATGCCACGGCTGATTATCCAGATCTCTTGTGTAGTCATTCGTGTTATCCATGGGGAACTGGTGCGCCCCCTGAGGATGATTGTATCCGTCACCCTGGTCTACAATTTCTGCCGAAGCCTTCCATACATTATACTGAGGTTCTCCGGTAATCTCCTGAGCTGTGATCCACACAACCGGATAGCTGGCATACCGGGCAGTCAGGTAACGGGAAATCTGTTCAATTGCTTCCTGCCCCATTCCATTTACAGTATGGCTATGGACTCCATATCCAAGTGCAATGACCATTCCGTTATCTGCCAGATAATCAAACATGCCGTCAATCTTATCCGTAAAGGTATCCGGGTTGATCCTATTATATTTATCCAGCCATATACTGGGTTCACTCGTTGTTGCCAGCTGTCCGCCTCCATCATTTTCTCCGCTGTCAAAATAAGTCTGGTATACGTTAAATCCTTTATTTAGTCTGTCATCTACTTCATGTCGAAACTGGTTCTGGCATTTGCAGTCTGGATAGTTGCACTGAGTTGTCGAAACATAGTTCGGTGCCTGCCAGTTGGTATCCCCAAGCCAGTAAAAAGGTGTTCCGTCATCGTATGTAAAATATCTTCCATTGTCGCTGATACGTACAAATCCGTGCCGGTCAAGATCGGTATTTCCTGTATTTGGCACAGCTTCTACTCTCCCGGATACATTGTGCAGCCCTGTATTGGCTGTATCCGAACTGGTAATGGTATAGTTCCAGGTTCCCGTCTTAGTAGGTGCGAAGCGCACGCGCCACTCATCCTCTCCGTTCCAGAAGCCATATAAATGAATCTTTGTTCCGTCTGTATGTTCAAACACTGCATCAATCTCTACATCCAGATAAGGATTTTCATATTCCTTATCACTGGTCAGGATAATATCCGTCCGCTTCCATACTTCTGCCTGGGTTGCGGGAAGCGTTTTCCCGGTCTTTGCTTCACCTGCCTGGGTTGCGGGAAGGGTTTTCAAGACCTTCGCTTCACCTGCCAGCGCCGTCACATTATCCGTCAATCCAACCGATAATACTACACAGATGCTTAATAACACTGCTATTAATCTACGAAATGTTTTTTTCATGGTTTTCCCCCTTGCGCACGTTTCAGGAGATTAGAGCGTATTTTATAATTCAATCCCGCTATCTGCACGCCCCACTTTTCGGTATATTTGCCCCGAATTCAGGTTACGTAGCTCGCTGCACCTCCTGAAACTATGCTGCCCTATTCATCGTTTTCTTATCACCTTCTTAAATACATCACCTATTCTGACACGACTACCGATGATTTAATTTTTTCAAATTCTGTATTCAATTTCTGAAGCTCGGTATCTGCCGGAGAACCTGCAAGTATGGACTGAAGCCCGTTTTCCATCATGGTCATAAACCCTGCTGGCATGGTTGCTTTCTGACTCATGATAATTTCATATTTGTCACTGGATAATGCCGCTACATAGCTTTCCAGTACCGGATCCACCTTATAGTCGATTGGCAGGAAATTGGTCAGGGACTGGGAAGTAAGATATTCACTCAAATTTTCTTCCTCTGTAAACCAGTCATAGAGCTTGCCGGCAGCTTCTGCATTTTTGGTGTTGGCTGAAATTACAATACTTCTGTCAGAGGATCCGGTCATATAGATTTTTCCGCCCGTTTCATCTACAGGAGTAATAAAACATCCCAGTTCAAACTGTTCGGGGTCTGCATTTTTGATTTCATCCAGCCCTGGTACCCAGGTGCCCTGTGGAAGCATTGCAGCTTTTCCCTCCACAAAATAGGTAACGGACTGTGGATAAGTCATGGTCAGGGAAGACTTTCCAATATAACCTTCCTGACACATCTTTTCCGCCAGTTCAAATTCTTTTTTAAACAGCTCGGATGCCTGTTTTTCTCCGTTGTAAAGTGCCAGCCCCCATTCAGGTGTGTCTTTTAAATAATCTCCAAATTGTCTGCTTCTGAAAAACATTTCAAAAGTCCAGGCATCTTTGTCTCCAAACACAAATGGTTCTACGCCATCTTCCTTTATTTTATTCGCCGCTGCCCACAGTTCTTCCATGGTTTTTGGCTCTGCCATATTTAATTTTTCAAAGTACTTCTTATTATAGAAAATGGGATCCGGTCCGCCCTGCGTGCAGACAGGAAAACCGTACTGTTTGCCGTCTATTGTATACAGGTCTTCCAGCGATTTGGATTTAGCCAGGGTTTCCTTTGAAGGGCGGTCGCTGACATCCATCAGATATCCTTCTTTAACGAACTTTTCATACTGTGCGGGCTGGATTAAGAAGACATCCGGTGCGTCATCTGAAATCAGTCTTGTCTTTAGCAGCTTGTCGTAATTGGTACCATCCACTGCCTCAACCTCTACTTTGATATCCGGATTCTCTTCCATGAACTTCTCGATGAATGCCTTATCTTCACCACCAGTCATCCAGGACACGAACCGAATTGTGGTCTGCTCTGCAATACTGCCTGTCTCCTTTTTCGCATCTGTGGACTGGCTCTCGTCTGCGGACTGATTTTCATTGACCGCCTGGCTTTCCCCGCCATTTCCATCTGTCCCCTTACCCTCTGCTCCTTTTGCACAGCCTGCAGCACTAATTGCCATGATCCCTGCTAAAACCAGTAATAAGATTTTCTTTCTCATACTTTAATACCTCCCAATGTTTTTGTTTTTTGAATCTAACCATATTATAACGAATTACGGGTATTTCCCGAAATAGGTCATTTTTAATAAACAGTGGGTTATTTTATCCCAATGTCAAAGATATCCATAAAAGAGAGGAATCCCGGTACTTAAAGCCTGGAACTCCTCCCTGTTTTTAGTATTCATATTATCCTTTTTTGTATTGTCCGGGTGTGATGCCTTCCCATTTTTTAAACGTCTTATAAAAATGCTTCACATCCGCGAATCCAATTTTATCACAGATATCAGCTGTTTTCACGTTTTGGTCTAACAGCTTCTTGGCTTCTTCGATCCGAACCTTGTTCACGTAGTCTATAAAATTCAGTCCTTCTTCATTTTTAAAGAATTTGCTAAAATACGCCGGACTGAAATTCACATGTTCCGCCACACTTTCCAGGGTAAGATGAAATCCCATATTCTGTTCAATATATTCTTTTGCCCGGATTATTATTTTTTCATTCCCAAGCCCGGATGACTGTTGTTCCAATGCTTTCATACACAGTAAAATATTTTCAAGCAGGAATGCCTTCATCTCTTCTATCGTGTCAAATGCCTGTATCTTATTATAGAGGGAAAACTCATTGTCCAAAACCCTTGAGCTGTCAATCTCTTTCTTTTCCAGCTCTTTATGCAGCAGTACAAAAAGATTCAGATGCATTTTATTTAGCTTTTTTACATCAGCCAGCATTAGGTTAAGAAAAGGTGCATATAAATCATCCACATATTTATTAATCAGGCCAACGTCACCCTGATATAGACTTTTTATAATCCCTTCTTCCGGCATCTGCCCCACATCACTGTTTTTTCTGGTACCCGTCTGCTCCTCGGATGCGTAATAGATGACTCCGCCTCCCAGAATAAGCCGCTTATTCACCGTGTCTTTCGCAGAAGTATATGCAGCCTGGATTTTTGGAAGCCCGTTCACTTCCCTGCCTACCCCGAAGGTCAGCTCTGCCTGTTTGAAATAGCCGACATAGCGGTGGATATTATCAAATAGCTGCCGGTAAAATTGCTTTTCATCGTAACTGCCAGGATCATAATTCAGCAATATGCCGTTTATGTTTTTATCAGAAAAGAAATATACCTCCATGCCATTCATTCTGGCAATTTCATTTGTGATATTCTCAATTCCAAACTGGATAATATCCTGATCTTCCCTGCTGCTTCCCTGATCGGTTCTGTCTTTGATTGTAAAACAGCAGATTTGAAACAGCTCCTTTTCTAATCGGACCGGTTCCTCACGAAATGCATTGCCGTATTTTTCCGGATTATTGCTGTTGCCGGAGATGATATCGAAAATATATTGTTTTTTTAATAACTCCCTGGCTCTTGCCCTGCTTTTGTTCAGTTCCGCATACTGCTCCTTCTTAAACCGGGTAATTGCAAGCTTTTCTTCTACCGCATCCATTGCTTCTTTTAACTTTTTGTCATCGATGGGTTTTAACAGATAATTATATGCCCCAAGCTCCATTGTACGCTGGGCATATTCAAATTTATTGTGGCCGCTTAGAATAATATAGATAAACTCCTTTTGTAAAGCGTCCGCCTTCTCCATAAACTCGATGCCTGACATCTCAGGCATGCAGATATCCAGAAAGACCACATCCGGCAGCTCCCTTTCCAGCGTCCTTAATGCATCCTGCCCATTGTCTTCCGTTAAAATATCCCGGTAATGAAATTTATTCAATTGACTTTTCAAAATGTCCCTTGCAAGGCTTTCATCATCAATAATCAGTATTTTCATTTCTATTTTCCCCCTTTATCACCTTCACCTTTGGATATCTGATTCTCACCGTAGTCTGGTTATCCTGGCTGCTGATAAATTTCAGCCCATACTGTTCGCCATAGTAGTAACGGATTCTTGCATGTACATTAAATATACCGACCTTATCTTTATTTTTCATCACGTACTGGTCTTCGTTCACCGCAAGCTGTTCATTAATTTCTTTTAACTTCTCTTCTTCAATCGTCTTGCCGGTATTAGAGATATAGATGTTAAATTCGTCCCGCACATTCAACGCCACAATTTTTATTTCCCCCTCCTGAACGGATTTTTCCAGACCGTGTTTAAATGCGTTTTCTATAATTGGCTGGAGAATCATTCTTGGGATCTCATTATCCAGCACATCATCGTCTATTTCTTTTATAATGGTATATTTATCATTAAACCGGATTTTCTGTAAATAGATGTACTTATCTATATACTCCAGTTCTTCTAAGAAAGAAACGATATACACTCCCCGGTTCAGGGAATAGCGGAAGTTATCGGAGAGATACTGAATCATATCCGCTGTCTTGCCGCTGTCCCCCTGCAGTGCCTCGGCTTTTATAGAATTCAGGGTATTAAATAAAAAGTGCGGATTAATCTGGCTCTGATAATTTTCAAATTCTGCCTGTTTTTTTAACAGTTCTAATTTATATTCCTTGTTAATCAGATTACGGATGTTGGCGATCATATTATTGAATGCATTTGCGATGGAACCAAATTCATCTTTTCTTTTAATGTCTACCTGCTCATACATATTTCCATTCTGGAAGGATTTGATGGATGAAATCAGTTTTCGGATGGGCGTGTTAATGGTAACGGACACAATAATTGACAGGGCAGTACACACGAAAAACAGGATCACGGTGAGAACGGTATTGTTTCTTTTGATAAATTCTGCCTTTGCCGCTATATTTTGGGAATCCAAAATGGAAACTACTTTCCAGTACTGATCCGTTGACTCGCCCCAGGTGATGATTTTTTCACTTCCCAGATCATAAATACCCTGATTCTGGAAAATTTCCTTCATTTCTTTCTCATCAAGTTCTGCATTGGAATAAAAGACGTTTCCCCGATCGTCATATACAATATTTATTTCTCCTTCTTCCCGCTCCACATTTGCAAAAATCTGTTCAAAGGTCTTCATTTTCTGATCAATTTTTAATATGCCAACAGTTTTGTCATTGTAGGGATTCACTATGGTGCGGCAGACAGATACCACCTGTTCATGGGAATTGGTATAATTATTTTCATGGGGCGACACAATGACGGCACGTCCGTTGGCATCCAAAGCATCCTGAAACCAGCTTTCCTCCGTCACCGTCTTCAGGTTCTGGGATGCCATATTGCGGTCATAAAAGAACTTTACTTCACCGTCCAGATCAATCATGCTGATACAGTCCAGCTTAAAATTACCCTGAATAATGCTCACCAGGCTTCCATAAACCGAATTGTAATTATTGATGTATTCCTCGGTTAGATTTTCTGTATCCGTGTCCAGGACATAAGATATATTCTCAAAATTATACAGGGCTATTGACTGGCTCTTTAACACATTAAAATTTTCTTTTATATTTTGGGCAATCTGGTTATTTAAATTTCCCTTGCTGTCCATATAGCTGTCATAGATGCTTCTATATGACATGTAATAGGAAATTGCAGAAAATATAATGATTGGAATACATATGCTGACAAATAACATGAAAAATAATTTAAATACAATTTTCTCTCTGAGTAAATTTTTCATACCGTTCCTCTTTCCCACAGACAACTGCTATTCATGGACTACATGCGTTATGCTGCTTTCTCTACACTACATTATATCTGACATTTCCGGTTTTCGAAAGAACTTTTATAAATATAATTAATATATAAATACGATCTTAATTTCAATAAAAAGTAGATTGCTTTTTCTTCCATTATCTTTTATGATGTTAGATAGTAGCCCACAAACATATGGGCTGCCAGTGAACAAATAAAAGATAAGAGGGATCTCAAGATGAAGACAAATAAAATACTAAAAGAATATTCGGCTATCACATTCGGCACACTGCTGATTGCCATATCCGTTTACTTCTTTATGATTCCAAGCAAGGTTATTGTAGGAAGCCTGTCTGGTCTGGTAATTGTACTTTCTAATTTCCTGCCATTTTCCATATCTGTTATGACTTTTTGTTTAAACGCAGTTCTTCTGGTTATCGGGTTTATTTTTATCGGAAAGGAATTTGGAGCAAAGACTGTGTATACTTCTGCGCTGCTTCCGGTATTTTTATTTCTTTTTGAATTATTCTTTCCAAATGTCAAATCATTAACCGGAGATATTCTCATTGACACGCTCTGCTACATTTTGCTTGTCAGTGTCGGGCTTGCCATGTTGTTTCATGTAAATGCCTCCTCCGGAGGGCTGGATATTGCCGCTAAACTGCTGAATAAAATTACCCATATTGAAATGGGTAAGGCAATGACGCTTACGGGTATGTGTGTTGCTGTGAGTTCCATCTTTGTCTATGACACGAAATCCGTTGTGATGAGTATTTTAGCTACTTATGCGAACGGCATTGTAATTGACTACTTTATAGACGGCTTTAATCGAAAAAAGAGAGTTTGCATCCTTTCTGATAAATACCAGGAAATTCAGGAGTTCATCGTTCGGGAAATCAAACGGGGCGTCACTCTTTATCCTGCTTACGGCGGATTTAATAAAGAGGAAAAGATGGAATTGCAGACTATACTCTCCAGAAATGAATATGCTAAGTTATTAGAGTATTTAAGCGAGATTGATGTAAAAGCATTTGTTACCGTGGGAACCATTAATGAAGTAATTGGAGAATGGAACCCCAAACATAAATAAAAATAATATGGAAAAGGCGGGATATGTTTTCACATACCCCGTCTTTTCCATTTCCTGATTCTATTTTTCTTTATTTTACTTTAATCGTTTTTACCGTACTGTAACTTCCATATACTTTTTTACCTCTGGAATCCATTTTATAAGCTCTTACCTTTACGTAATAAGCCTTTTTGGATTTCAACTTTGTAACAGATTTGGTGGTTTTACCTGTGGTAACATATTTCACACCTTTTTTAAACTTCTTATCTGTGGTGTAGGCAATCTGGTATCCTTTTGCTCCGCTGACTTTCTTTTTCAGCTTCACGGTAAAGGCTTTTTTCTTGGCTGACAAGGACTTGACAGCCGGCTTACTTACTTTCACCTTTTCCCACTTAGCATACAAGGTATAGTCTCCGCCACTAATATATTTTACTTTTGACTTGAACTTACGGTCTTTATACCAGCCTTTAAATGTATATTTTGCTCTTTCCGGATCCTTTAAGGTTGTTTTGGATCCATCGTAGCCTGCCGGGTTTTGCTTTGCATTCTTTCCGCCGTTTAAATAATACTTCACGTCGTAATTTACCGTTACCGTACAGCTTGCCTCACATCCGGACCCGTCTGCCGCAACGGCCTTTATTACTGCCGTTCCGCCGCCGACTGCAATAATCTGTCCATTGCTGTTTACCACAGCTGCTTTTGGATTGCCCGAGCTAAATACTACATTTTTATTAGAAGCATTCACAGGCAGAACATTGACAGTCAGAGCAGCCGTACTTCCTTTTTTCATACTAAGCTTGGTATTGTTTAACCGCAACTGGCTGACCATTACTTTTTCCGGCACGGGAACTTTCCTGATCAGTTTTGAAGCTGCAGTTTCCAATGCCTTTATTGCCGCATTTACCTGTTCCTGTGTTGCATTTTTATTGCTTAATAGTTCTTCTGCTTTCTTTAATTCTTCTACAAATGCTGCCCAGCCTGTTTCCTGATAGTCAGACTGCTTTTTGTCTTTATGAACATCATATGCGTTTTGCAGCTTTGATTTATCCACAATTACAGGAGGTATCTTTTCACTGATGAATTCCACATCCAGATAATCAAGTTCTGCCCCTTCCATATTTTTGGTCTTGCCGATATAGACCGTATTGATACCTGCATTCAATTCTGCATCGAATTCATATCCAATCCAGTTATCGGGACATAAGCCCCCTGCATCAGCTGCATTAAACGGAACTACTTCACAAACGGCTGCTACTCCATCATTTACTTTTACTTCCATTCCCACATTATCATTTCTGGCTGCTGCTCCTACATAAAGCCTGTAATTACCGGCTTTTTCTACCTGAACCTGAATTGTGGTTCCGCTGTTTTCTTTCGTTAAATTGGCAAGCTTTTGTCCACCGGATGAATTATAGGTGTCACAGATAACTGCTCCACCGCTTAAGGTGCCCGCTTCTGCTTCGTAGCGGTCACGGGGAATAATCGGTGTTCCCGACGGAAGGTTTACTTTACTATCGTAAGCTGCTGCTTTTCCAAATGCAGGTGTACCGTCTTCATTCCAGCTGAACCTTTGTGTGCGTACGCCTCGTCCGTTCCATCCCTGTCCCGCTCCTCTTGCTGCATGATAGACCATATAATTCTCTGTTCCGTCGGGTGATACGGTAAAGCAGGCATGTCCCGTAGAATAAGTACTTGGCATATTTTTCTGGAAGACGGGTTCTGTTCCTTTTTCCCAGTCTCCTGCTTTCATTGGATCTCCACCCTGTTTCAGTGTCAGTCTTCCCAGGCAGTAATTATCGGTCCAGCTTCCGCTTGCAGAAAAAATAATATTGGTAATGCCATCCGGGGATATCAGCACCTGAGGCCCTTCGTTAACCCTTGGGAAAGTATCCGTTTCCCATTTATATTCCGGTTTGGAGATCAATACCCGCTCTCCTGTTATTGTGCAGGGATCTGACATTTCCGCAATATAGATCCGCTGTTCCTCATCCACCATTCCATCCCATCCGGACCATATTGCATATAATTTGTCATTGTACTCCAATACCGTCTGGTCAATTGCCCATCTGTCTGTATTCGGAGATAACTTTCCTTTAAATTCATATTCACCCAGTGCATTGTCTGTTTTGCTTTCCAGTACATACATTCTGTGGTCAGCACCTGTTCCTGCAGTATAATAGATATACCATTTACCATCGATAAAATGGATTTCCGGTGCCCACAGTTCACTTGATGGTTCTGTGCCGGAGGGGCGGTAAACTGCCACAGGCTGTGTAGCTGCAATGCGGTTTAATTCCGGTGCCCGGGAGACATAGATTGCCCTGTCCTTATTGACCCTTACGTAGTAATAATAACCATCCTGATAGGTAACATACGGATCTGCACCATAGTTTACGATTGGATTTGTAAACGCATTCTGGTCATAAAAATGCAATGTATAAGTAAGCGGATAAGTTTTATCTGTCTTCCCTGTAAGGGTTATCTCACTTACCGGATTATTTCTGGTAGGCTGCGTAACCGTCAGATCAAATGATTCACTTGCATGCGCTCCTAATACAGCCGTTACTTCCGGAAGGTTGTCCAGACTTTCCACGTCTACATCATACTCCAGTGTATTCTTCTGAAAATCTGCCAAATCTGCTCCATCCAGCCTGATCTGCTCAATAGAATGGCTTTTTGAATAGAAAAGAATATAATCTAATTCACTAAAACTGTTTGCTTTCCCGGAGTGGGTAAATGTTACCTTATTTTTTCCGGCGTTTAATTCCACCATGATCGGATAGAGTTTCCAGTTATCCCAGCCGTATGGCTGATACTGAACAACACCTGCATTTTTCTGATCTCCATTCACGTAATACTTATGGGATGCATTAGGCTGGTCGGTACCGCTGCCCGCTGCTACGTCAATCCGGTAGGTTCCTGCAGTCTTTGCATTTATCTCAAAGGTTACAGTTGCTTTTTCATTGTCGATCATGCCGACTTTTTTCTTTCCGGAAGAATCTGCTCGATCTGTTATTTTTGCAGGTGCAGTAATAACAGCATTCTCAGCTTCCATTTTAACTACTTCTTTTTCTTCCACTGGCTTGGAAGTGAAATTTACGACAGCTTCCACATCCAGATTGATATTTCCAAGGTTCGCTATTCCTTCCGGCAGCAGGATATGTCCCGGTACCACTGCCCGGCTGCTATTGCCGGCAGTCTCATAAGAAGGCTCCTCCCACTGGATTCCCGCCGTATAGGTAACGCCCTGCTCACTCTTGGATGTAACTAAGCCTTTTACGCTGTCCGGCAGCTGCCAGGTATCCGGCGTACTGCCCACTTCGGCAGTAATGTTCTGGATATCCGGCTCTGTAAAGGAAATCAGGTTATTTACATTTACCGCACCTGATGGCACATGCTGTCTGGTTACAGTAGGCCCTTTCACTTCTAAGATGGTTTCCCCAGCCTGATCCTTTGTAAACTGTATTCTGTCAATGCAGAATTTCCTTGGATCTGCGTCTTCCAGGTTGTTATGGCAATGGTATACCATGAATAATTCACTGCCATCCGGTGACTCTACAATTCCGTGATGGCCTGTCCCGTGTGCAAGGCTGTTAGACTGCATAATCGGGTTATTTTCATATTTTTTATATTCTCCCAGAGGATCATCGCTGGTGGCATATCCCGATCCGTAGCCCGGGCTTTGGAAATGGGCACCGGAATAGGTGAGATAGTAGACACCGTCCTTTTTCAGCATAAACGGACCTTCGTTTATTCTTCCCATGGATGTCTCCCAGCCGTCTTCCGGAACCATGATACATTTTAATGTAGATTCATCAATGGATTTCATATCATCATTTAATTTTGCACCATATATGAGATTCCCATTATCAAATCGTACAAAATACAGGTAATACTGTCCGTCATCATCCATGTATGCATGGGCATCTATTTCCTTTATATCGGTATGCATCGGAACCTGGTTTTCCTGGGTAAATGGTCCCAGCGGTGATTTACTGGTTGCTACCCCAAGGTGTTCCTCTGCAGTATAGTACATATAGAAAGTGCCGTCCCGTTCAATGACGTCCGGCGCCCAGAAATGCGTATTTCCCCAGACATCATCCTTATTAAGTGCCCAGCCCTTATCCGTCCAGTTCACCAGGTCTGTGGAAGTATAAACTTTAATCCCGTTCTCATCTGCTCCTGCATTGGTAGGGTAAAGGTAATATGTACCGTTATAATACAGCACGTCAGGATCTGCACAGTTTTCCAGCAATGGATTCTGGTATGTCTCTCCTGCAAGTTCCGGTTCTGTATATTCCGATATTTTTACATTTTTGAAGGAGGCACTGGAAAGCCAGTTACGAAATCCTATGGTGCCTTCCCCATGGTCGCTGTCTGTAACGTCCAGTTTGGCATAGTGTTCCCCATCATAGTCAATATAACATACGATATGGTTTCCGGAAACTGCTACGGTTATATGATAGTTTTTTTCATATTCAATGGTTGTCTCCTTTGCTGCTATTTCTGTCCAGGTAGTTCCCGATACTTTACCAAGCATTACCCTGCCGTTATGGGCATCGATACAGAAATAATAACCATTGTATCCATCACCGTGGTTATCGATTGGATTTGTTACGCGAAACAGCAGACCCGCCTGGGCACTGCTCTTGTCATCCAGATTTGTCTGCTGTTTATTCACGGCCACATCTGCTTCGTAGACAAAATCAGTGAAGCTTTGATCTTTGGCTAATGCCTTATCACCCCTGCCCTCTGTTACGGTGTAAGTATGGTCATTTACCGACCATGCCCCACTGTCCCAGCCATTGTAAGTGCTCCAGTTGTCTGCATTGGTAAAATCTTCTTCGTACAACAGCTCTCCGGTACCTTCCAAAACCGGGCGATTTGTTTCTGCTTCCACCCCCTGGTCCGGTGCCGCCAGTACGGTATAACTGCCCATATTAGACATCACTAATGCGGACACCATGACTGCTGCAATCACTTGATTCATTTTTCTCATTCGACTCTTCATTTTTGTTCTCCTTCCTTTCTTCCCGCAGACAACCAGCCAGACAGATCTTTTGAATCCGTGTGGCTGCTGCCTTAAAGCCGGATGCCCCTTGCCTGCCACGGGGCATCCGACTAATCCGGGTTTACTTATAGATAGACTTTACTATATGTCTTTATCTGTGTCTTTGTAAAAAAGGGAGGCGAATGTACAATATTTTAGCATTTGAAAATAATCCATAAAAAAAGGACTGTTCCCCCGATAAATACTTCTTATCAAAGGTTACAGTCCCAGTTATTTCTGATAACTGATCTTTGGTTTGAATATAAATCCAAAACCACATCCCAATATTCCGCCCAATATATGGGTCAAATTCGCGATGTTATTTTTAACAAATAATCCTTCATACAGCTGTCCGCCAAAGTAAAATACCGCAACAATTAAAAAGGTTAACGGAATCCCTTCCCCTCTCATGCTGCTTAAAGATGTAAGCATGATCAGTGCAAAAACAATCCCACTGGCACCCAGCAAAGCAGTCCCCGGGAAAAACAGAATATTCACAATTCCTGTTATCACAGCCGTTGCAATCATCAGAATACCAATATTTAAACTGCCATATTTTTCTTCCAGCAAAGGACCGATTAACAGCAGCGTAATCATATTCCCGCTGAAATGTTCGAAACCTCCGTGTCCGAATACATGCCCGATCAGCCTGATATAATAAAAGGGGCTTGCCATGGAAGACCGGTATACGGAAAAGAACGTGCGGTTTGTCCACCCTCCGGTGACGTAATTGAGTATTAACGCGGCGAATGAAATAATTGTGAATGTTAATATTACAGGCGAATTATATTTGATTTTCTTTATGATGTTCAACCGTTACTCTCCTTCCTGGTTCTCCATCCGGACAGTAATGATAGTGACAGTGCTGACACTATTGCTACTGTCCGGGTAGAGTACTACATATGCGGATAACCCGAAGCATGTGTGGCTTCGGGTTATCCTGCTGCTCTCTTTATTATAACTTGTCATCTGCTATTTTACAATATATTTCCATTTCAGCATTCCTGAAATCTATGCTTTAGAGTTTGTAAGCGAGTGATTCAAAATCCAAGCCGCTTAAGATTACCGATAATGGATTCCGCTCCAGTAAACATGCTCTTTCACAATGGTTTCCGGCAGCAGATCCACACCTTCTAACGCCCACTTCTTAAACTCGGTAAATCCCACACGGTCAATGATATATCCCACATGTTCTTTACCTCCCGGCGCATTGCGGTCAATGTATTGTTCCACAAACTTATAGGTGTTTAATATAACCTTTATGATCGTATCTTCATCCACCCAGACCATAAAATCTTCTCCCAGTCTGGGATTACGCTTACCGGTACGACCCATAATAGTCAGTCGGTAATACTTTTGTTTGCTCCTGGTAAAAGCACGGGTCGGACATTTTGTTACACAGACGCCACAGCCTACGCATTTTTCTTCATTTCTCACGACCTTATCATTTTCTTTTGAAAGCGCCTTTACAGAAAGTTTATCACAGCCTTTCACACATGCCCCGCAGGTTACGCATCTGGACGGGTCATACTGGGGAAGTGTCATTCCGATTATTCCAAAATCATGCATTCTCGCCTTAATACAGTCATTGGCACATCCGGTTAAAGCGATCTTAAAATGCAGGTCATTTGGGAAAATGGCATCTTCTATTCTTCTGGCAAATTCCGCCGTATTATAATTGCCGAATGGACAGACACGGTTTCCAATGCATGCCGATACATTTCTTGTCCCGGAAGACGGATATCCTGTATTGGGGTTCACCTGGTTAGTCCCCAGATTTTCAATAATCAGCTGAAGCATCTCATTTACTTTATCAATATCATCTAAGGAAATCCCCTCAATTTCAAACCCCTGGCGGGTTGTCAGATGCACATTTCCATTTCCGTATTTGTCAGCGATTTCTTTTACCATTCCCAGAACCTCGGCATTGCATTTCCCACCTGGTACACGTACTCTGGACGCAGTAATTCCACGCTCCTTTGATATACGGAAAGCATTTTTCTTTACTTTTTTTGTATTAATATCCATTCTGACACCTCCTTAGTCAAATAAATTCTTGCCCTTAGTATAGTTAAATACCGGACCGTCCAGACAGATATAGGTATCGTCCATTTTGCAGTGACCGCATTTACCGATACCGCAGCACATTTTACGTTCCTGGGAAATCCAGATCTGTTCTTCTTTTATACCGCGCTTTAGCAGTTCCATGACTGTAAACTTCATCATAACAGGAGGGCCTACCACAATTGCTGCAACCTGGTCCAGATCACGGATTTCAAGATCCGGAATATAGGCGGTAACCATGCCCTCTTTATACCCCGGCTCATCTACTTTATCCACGGTAATAGTAAGGTCCATCTGCTTTTCCCAGCGCTTAATACTGTCTTTAAACAAAATATCTTTTGGTCCTTTAAAGCCGGCTATTACGCTCATGCCTTTCGTTTCTGCAATATGCTCGCCAAAGTAATCAATGACACCCTTAACCGGAGAGACGCCGGTTCCTCCAGCTACAATGATCAGTTCTTTTCCCTTGTAATCTTCCACTTCGAAACCATTTCCATAGGGTCCCCGCATGAACAGGCACTGCCCCACCTGGTTCTCAAAGATCTCATTGGTAACCTTACCTACTTTGCGGATTGTAAGATCTACATAATCCTCCCCGATACCGCTGACAGAAATTGGCGCTTCTCCAAATTTGGGTATTGATACTTCAAAAAACTGCCCCGGTTTTACATCTCCCACGTACGCCATCCGAAAGGTATATTCTATTTCTGTATGTTTCTTTACCTCTTTAATTTCTGATAAAAAAGGGATATATTCATTACACATTTTCATTTCCCCCTTCCTTTTCCTGTGCTAATTTACGGATACATGCAAGATAAGAGATGTACTCCGGACAAACATCCTCACATCGTCCGCAGCCTACACACATATGATATCCAAACCGTTTCTTATAATCGTATACTTTATGTAACACTTTGAAACGCATCCTCTGTCCCTGATCTTTACGAAAGCCGATATTGCCTGCCATATCCGTGAACCCATCTACCTGACAGGAACCCCAGACTCTTCTTCTCTCACCTGCTTTGGGATTGTCCTTGTAGAACACATCCTGCATGGTAAAACAGGTACAGGTAGGACAGACAAAATTACACCGCCCGCAGCCGATACACCTTCCTGCATACTCTTTCCAGAACTCTGCATCCTGTATTCCCGTCGGCAGGGATTCCGGTATCTCTACTTTTTCTTCATTTTCTGTTACATAATCAACCGGAAGCTCTTTCTCTACGCTGTCAAATCCAGCTAGAAAAGACTTCAGTTCCTCCGCCCTGCAATCCAGATATACGCCCTCTTTATCCATTTTCAGATATGCATCGTATTCATCTGCCTGATTTGTTCCCATGCTTGCACAGAAGCAGGAGTCAAAAGAAACGGTACATCCCATCAGCACAAACCGGGTATTTTCCCTGATTCTTTTATAATAATAATCCTCTGCCCCGTTCTTTAAATAGATTTCATCCAGACGCTTTAGCGCATGGAGATCACAGCTTCTAAGCAGAATGATCTTCTTCTTTTCATCCCGGTCCGGCACCTTCATTTCTTTTTCGGTAAAATAAAGGATAGTATCTGAAATCGGCAGCAATACCTCCTTAAAACTGTACTCCGATTTCTTCTCCCATACGATATCCCCAAAGGATTTGATCTTTCCGTAACGGATGACATCCGTATCTGAAAAGCAGCCTTCCCCCTGGAATATGATGGGTGCATAAACATCGTATGATTCTGATAATTTCGTCAAAAACTGATCTGCTTCTTCTCTTTTAAAAAGATTTCCCATAGTCATTTCCTTTCTTGTAATTTTTTATTTTTCTAGAGCTTGTTTGAAAATTGCTTTCTGGCAGATGTGCGTAACACTAGTACTACAGCGAACGTTTTGTAATGTTCTATCAAATGCATTATATTGGGGTTTAGCTGAGGAAGG